>CP129477.1 GCA_030583825.1 Candidatus Dojkabacteria bacterium
AGGCAAAGTTACAATTGAAGTAAAAGGCATTCAAACAACTGTTAACACAGGATTGGATGGAACATTTTCTTCACCAGTAAAACTGGATACAGGAGACAACAC
Source organism: Candidatus Dojkabacteria bacterium (assembly GCA_030583825.1). Lineage (GTDB taxonomy): Bacteria > Patescibacteriota > Dojkabacteria. Next base: position 103 of record CP129477.1, read on the forward strand.
TGTTGCAGTATATGCTGTTGATAATGCAAACAATAAAAGCCGAACAGAAACAGCAACAATTGCATATGCAGTACCATCAATTACATCTGGTGTGAGCATTACTGCTACTCCATCGGTACTTCCAAACTCAGCAGGTTCAATTGCAGGAGCGTTCCAGACAATCTTTGGAAACTATCTCTTGATTGCATTTGCCGCAATGGGATTACTGACATATGCAGCATCGTCTGCAGGAATGTGGTTAGTAAAACAATTCCGCGCATAATAATCTCAAGAGAAATCCGTAAAGAACTTCAAAAGACGTTCAGAAAACAAAAAAGTTTTCTTCGCGTTTTTTCAGTTATTAATTATTGTGTGACATTATTTTTACTGTGAATTATACTTAGCGTATGAAAGCTTCGAATTTTATTACGATTACGCTGCTTATTTTCATGTTTGCAGCGGCAGGTATTGGTATTTCACAAGATTTTAATCACGACGGAGACAGCGTTATCGGCACAGTAACTGAAGTTCTTTCAGAGCAATGTGCAAACTTTCCAGAAGAAACATGTCAACAGATTACTATTGAGCATTCTCAGCAGCAGATTTTTTCATTTTCGTATCAGTCAAATCAAGATGTTGCATTGGGTCAGCTGAACGTGAAAGAAGGTCAACAAGTCATTCTTGAAAAGCTCGAGACTGGAGATTATGTGTTTGTCGGGCCAGTTCGTCATAATTCATTGTTATGGTTGGTAGGCATCTTTGTTGTACTTGTTCTCGCTGTTGCGGGAATCCAGGGAGCAAAATCATTACTCAGCTTGGGAGTTTCTATTATCGCCATTTTCTTTTTGTTCCTGCCAGGAATTGCGCGCGGCTACGATCCAATTATTCTTGCACTCGGTATTATTGGTATTACGCTTATCAGCTCGATGTTTGTTATTCATGGATTCACACGAAAGATTTTGTCAGCATCTATTGGAATCGTTGTTGCGTTAGTGGTAACATATATTCTCTCTTTGATTTTTATTAATGCTTCCACAATTACCGGATATTCCAGCGAAGAAGCAGTATTCATTTTGAGCTTTTCCGACGTACCAATTAATATGAAAGCCATTATTGCCAGCACTATTTTGCTTGCAACCCTTGGACTTTTAGACGATGCAACTGTTACACAGGCTGGATTAGTATTTGCGTTACGAGACGAAAATCCAAAAATGCCAGCAGACAAATTATTTTTCAAAGCAATGGATGTTGGACGTGATCATATTTCATCACTGGTAAACACGCTTGTTATCGCATATACCGCGGCTTCTCTGCCAATGATTATTCTTATCTTCCTTGCCGGAAATTCATTTTTGGATATTGTGAACCGGGAAACTATTTCAGAAGAGATTGTTCGTGCACTTATCGGCAGCATTGGACTTATTCTTGCTGTACCGATAACAACAATCGCCGCAGTATTTCTTGCCAAAGTTGGGTCAAACAAAGGAGACTCGCCTATCCTCTATAGACGGTAAATAGGAAGTACGCGAGGAATACCAGTACTAATAGAACTCCCTGCCAACGCGTGATCGCTTTGGGATGCGTATGGTGTAAGTACATAATCACGAAGAGCGTACAAACTATCAAAATTCCAACATCAACAACAAGCGTTGAAGACATTGGGACATTACGAATTGTGCTGCTGATTCCCAGTGTAAACAAAATTGTCAGCGTATTTGACCCAATTACATTGCCGAATACCATTTCTGTTTTCTTTCGCATTGCGCTCATGATCGCCGTTACTAGTTCTGGTAAAGATGTGCCAAGCCCAACAATTGTTAATCCAACAACCGACTGCGAGATTCCAAACAGTTCAGAAATTCCAGTTGCGCCATACACAACAAGACGCGCAGAAATTAATAGAAATACCATTCCAACGATTAAACCGACAACAATTCCTTTGAGTCCAACCTGCTCGACGACTTCTTCTGCAACATGCTCCTTTTTTCGGTGAAAAAAGAGTGTCCACAGATACCAACAGCCAATCCAAAGAAAGGCAATGCCTTCCAGGCGGGAAATTGTTGCAAAATTACCACTTAGTGAAAATGTAATTGCACTGATAAGCAAAAAGTGAGCAAACAGTACAAACATGAGGTGTAAGTCTAATTCTTTTTTTGGAACGACAATTGGGTAAATGATTGCGCCAACGCCAACAACAAGCAATAAGGTTGTAAGGTTCGAGCCAATTACATTTCCAATGATAAGATCCGTATGACCGCCAATTGCTGCAAATACATTGACACTCATTTCAGGCAATGTTGTACCGACAGACAAAATAGTCATACCAACCACAACATCAGGAATTTTTAAACGCTGTGCAATCTTTACGGCGCTGTTTACAAGGAAATCTCCTCCAATAAACACTCCAATCAGACCAAACAGAAGAGCGAGGGCAGCTATCATAGAGTTATTATGCGGGATGAATTGTGAAATGGCAACTTTTTAACTATACTTTTCACTATGAAAAAGTATTACAGAATTATGCTTGGCAAAAAGAGCATGTATGCTAAAGAAGCATTCGAAGGTAATTTCATTGGTATAGATTTTGGAATCAAGAGGGATTTTACCGGCTTATTTCCTGATAATTGGCATGATTTCAACAAAAAGTATATTCCTGAATTTCTTGAGGTTAATCCAAACCACACTAAAATTGGGGCAGGATTAGCTTGCGGTATGTTTTGGACAGTTGGAAAAGGACTTCAAAGTGGTCACATTGTCTTATGCCCTAACGGACAGGGAGAATATTACATCGGAGAGGTTATTGGTAGTTATGAATATAAAGAAGGGGCAATACTTCCGCATCGTAGAGCAGTAAAATGGTTTCCCAAAATTCTTTCGAAAGAAGTATTTAGCGAACGCCTGAGAAACTCCATGGGCTCGGTGGGGACAGTAAGTAATGTTACTCAATATGCCACTGAAATTGAAAAACTTTTACTAGGTGATGATCCTGTCATTATTACTACAACCGACGAAAGAGTTGAAGATCCAAGTGAGTTTGCTCTCGAGAAACATTTAGAAGATTTTCTTGTCCAAAACTGGCGTCAAACACATCTCGGCAAGGACTATGATATTTATGAGGAAAATGGAGAGGTTATTGGACAGCAATATGGAAGTGATACTGGGCCAATAGATATACTGGCCATCAGCAAAGATAAAAAAGAACTCCTCGTTGTGGAACTAAAAAAAGGTCGAGTAAGTGATGTTGTTGTCGGTCAAATTCAAAGATATATGGGGTATGTTAAGGATGAATTGGCAACAAACGGACAAAGGGTAAAAGGTGTTATTATCGGTTTTGATGATGATGTCAGAATACAACGAGCATTGTCTGTTACCAAAGATATAGAGTTCTACACATACAAAGTACATTTTAAGTTGGAAAAGAAAAAATAGGGATTTATTCTGCTAGCTCTTTAAAATACGTTTTTAACCTCACCTTATCTTCATTTTCTTTTTCATTTTTGTGGTAAATCTCAATAAAAATCACCTTGCCGGTCTTAGGTAAAAAGATATAGATGAGACGAAAGCCGGAATATGCTCCACTTGTTTTAAATGATCGCGAAGCAAATTTCTTAACTTTATACGACTGCAGATATTTATTACAAAAACCCGGTATTGCAAACATGCCTCCATTATCAAAATCTGACATATGGAACAAGTTGATTGATGACTTTTTCAGATTTGCTAAATCTTCAGGCAATGTACGATACTTCTTACACAGTTTTTTAAACTCTTTATCAAACTCAGGAACTGTACTATATAGTATCTGATTCATAGTTGCGTACCGAAGTTTTTGGAGTTCGATAAAATACAGATTCATACTCAATCGGTTTTCCCTCTTCTGCAACTACCCATGGGACATCCTGATGAGAATAATTGCTTAGCTCACTTGCATTTTTATCTGAGAGGCGGGCAAGCACTTCGTCAATATGCTTGATCTCTTGAGCCGTGAGCAACTTTGATAGGTCAGGATTGCGTACCGCTTGATATTTCTTTTGGTTGTGCTGAAAATACTTACTTTTAATGACTTCTAATTCCTCAGATTCGACCATATCCTCGACGAGCATTTTAAACTCTACTGGCGTTGGGCCGAAATGGTTCTTAATATACGTTGCACCAATAAGCTGCTCTTCAAATTTCTCGTAATAATCAAAGTCAATAAAATACAAAAGTTTATATAAAACGGTTTCCCCAATATTCGGTTTTGCACCAACCTTTACAAGGATATACAATAAAACTTCACGGAACTTATCAAGATTCTTTTGAGGAACATTAATTCTTAACGGGGCAATTTCTTTTTGCTTACCTTTCTTGCTCGTGACAACAACCTCAATGTCATGGGAAATTTCTTCTTCAAGAAGCTCAGAGGGAGTAATATGAAACAGCGCTGCTAGTTTTTTAATTTCTGAACTCGTTGGGTCACGCTTTCCTTGCTCAATTGCTATATAGGTAGGACGTGATACATCAAGTTTTTTGGCAACATATTCTTGGGATAGATTCTGCATTTCGCGTTGCTTTTGAATGAAACGTCCAATCATGCTTGGACAAGTTATAAATTAGTTTCCTTATCTTACACTATGTTAAATATTCTTGTCAATCAAAATGTTAAATTTTTGCTACAATCACAATACACGCAACGACTTTATCTTTAGTCCAGCAGCAGAATCTGTAATTAGCTCATTTAGTCGTTTATCACGAGTTTCTTGCCTCTTTGCACTGATAACATACCAGATAGCAGTCCGCTTGTAATACGCAGATTGTGATTCAAAAAACTCCCACGCTTTTTTATTCGCTTTAAGTTTTGTTTCGTATTCTTTAGAAAACGTTACAACTGCTTGTTCAAATGAATATGCCCCATTGTTAGCTTTGTCACGCAATTCAAACGCTTTCAGCCCTGCAGGAGTCATTCTTTTTTGTTTGATAAGCTCATGTGCAGACGCAATATTCACATTGCTCCAGTTGCTCTTTGGCTTTCGAGGAGTATATCTATTCGCATATACCTCAGCACTGACACTTTTTACAATTCCGTCTATCCAGCCAAAACAGAGTGCTTCAAGCACTGCTTCTTTGTAGGTCATCGACACGTTCTTGGAATCCTTTTTGTAATATCCAACCCACAACTCTTTTACAGTATGATGGTTTAGCGAAAGCCAGTTGCGAAAATCTGCCGACGAATGAAATACATGCACATCACCAAACTCCCTTGGGAAAACAGTAACATTAATCTCCTCTGAAGGACTACTCGGTTGTGTTACCATCAAATTCTTCTTCATTGCTCATTGCTTCGGCCTTTGTTGCACGGACAATCTGATCTTTATGATGTGCAGGACTGTAAATGGTGTAAAGCTTTAGCGGCTCTGTGCTGGAAGTATTAATCACATTGTGCGTTGCACCAACAGGAACAACGATTGCATCACCATCTTTCACGATATATTCGTTGCCGTCAATGACTACTTTGCCCTCCCCTGCTTCAAAACGAAAAAACTGATCATTTTCATTGTGAATTTCTTCGCCAATGTCTTCATTTGGCTGGAGGCACATCAGCACAAGCTGACTATGCTTGGAGGTATATAAGACCTTGCGGAAATTGGTATTCTGGAGCGTGAGCTCTTCGATGTTGGAGTGAAATCCGATCATGGTGTGAGGAAGTGAAGTTATATAGGGAGAGTGTAATACTAACCAAGGCATATTATTGATTACCTCTATTCTTATTACTCATCTCCAAAATAGTCTTAAACGTATCAGGATTTTGCATTGCTTGTGTAATAAACTGCATAATCATCTGATTTTGTTCAGACTTAGCAGGGTTACTCAAGAGAGTTTTCATGTTTTCATCTTGCTTATCAATCAATTTACTGATTTGTTCTTTAACATCTCTTCTGGTTTCATCAGTAAGAGTTTCAACCTTACTAACTTTTTCTTTAATCTCATCTAAGAGTCTCTCTACTTCAGTTTTAGTTTCTTTTGCTTGCTCAAGTTGCTGTTTTGATAAAAATCCTTGCCAAAATGCTACTAGCAGTGCAACTCCCGCAATTACTATTCCTACTATATCCATAACATTCATATAAAAACTAAAGTAACAATGCTTTTATCGGAGAGGGAGGGATTCGAACCCTCGATACGGAGACCGTATACTGCATTTCGAGTGCAGCTCTTTCGACCACTCAGACACCTCTCCAATGAGAAATAACTTGCCTATTATACTGCTTTTACTGTCCAGGGGCTATTCTTGAGTCCTGCTGGTTATGCCAAAGAACCTTTCAAAAAAGCTTGTTAATTTGTCTAATACTGATTCTCTTTTCTTTGTTCGGTCACCAGTTGGAGTAAAACGTGAAATAGGCGGCAAGACTTTTGAAAGCGCCGTTCCTGTGGTTGCAATATTTCCATTACGGAAGGAATTGTTTATAAAAGCATATGTTGCATTTCTATCAAGATTCTCGCTTTCAATAATCCTTTCAAGTTCTTCAATCTTCTTAACTTCTACAAAGGATTGCCAGTCTTCATCAATACGTGACTGAACATCCAAAGACTCTATAAATTGGTTAATGAGATCCTTTTTATTTCTGAGCTCAACACTTGAGTCAATTGCTTTATTAATGTCAAGAAGCAACTCTCTGTTCTTCGTGTGGTCTTCATGGTACTTTTTGATAAGTTCCAAGATATAATCAATATTTATTTCGACTTGCTTGATAAGCTCCATTTCAAAGACTAAGTCATCATTGACATTCTCCTTGTCTTTTTCCTTACCTTTTCGGAATTCATTATAAAGATCGATATACATACTGTGATAATCTTGTACATCTCGCTCTGTGAGAATTTCGTTACCAATAAATTCATCGAATGTCGCAAGAATATTACGAACCCGCAATATTCCACCATAGAGTTTAATAAAGTCCTTTTGCGCCTGCTCTCCAAGAATTCTTTCGCCTATAGAAAATCTTTCAAGAAGCTCAGTGACAAGGCTTTTATAGCCTCGGGCTTCTTTTTCTCCATCTACATATCCGTCGTAATATTCTGCATAGGTTTTTAATAAAACAATACCACTCGCTTCTTTATCTCCAAACAAGGAAATTGCTTCATTTGTTGCTTTTTCTAAATTTCTGAAGCAAACAATATTTCCGAATGTTTTAACACTATTAAGAATTCTATTGGTGCGAGAGTATGCTTGAAGCAATCCATGTAATCGTAAATTTTTATCTACCCATAAAGTATTGAGTGTTGTTGCATCGAATCCAGTAAGAAACATATTTACAACAAGAAGTAGGTCTATTTCTCTATCTTTTACTCGCTGGCTAACATCTTTGTAATAGTTTTGAAATTTATCAGAAGATGTGTCATAAGAAGTTCCAAACATGGTATTGTAATCTTTGATCGCACTATCAAGAAAATCTCGTTTAGATTGGTCAAGCCCACTCGTATCTTCTGAGTTTTCGTCAATCATGCCGTCAGCATCTTCGTCGTTCACTCCGAAACTATAAATCATCGCCACTTTAAGCCTTTTATCGCTTGGAAGATTTACCATTTGCTTTTTAAACTCTGCGTAATATTTAATAGCAACCTCTATAGATGCAACGGCAAATATTGAATTAAAACCGGCAAGTCGTCTTTCTTTTACTTTGTAAAAGCTGTTTCTTTTTGTTTTTTGATCAAAATGTTCAAGAATATACGCAACAATATTACTAATTCTTTCTGGTGCCATAAGTGCACCTTCGCGATCAATATCACTAACTTTTTTATCTTCAATATTTTCTGCTTCTTTAATCGTTGAGATATAGTCAACTTTAAACGGTAGGACATTTTTATCTGCTATAGCATCAACAATTGTGTATGTATGAAGCTTCTCTCCAAACGCTTGCTCTGTTGTTTTCAGATCGGGACGTCCGCTAGAAGATGCATTAACTGCAAAAATTGGAGTTCCTGTAAATCCAAAAAGGTGGTAATCCTTAAAGGCTTTTACCACAGCCGCATGCATATCACCGAACTGTGAACGATGGCACTCATCGAAAATAAGTACAATATGTCCATCAAAAATAGTGTGACCAGTGTTCTTATGGATAAATCTATCAAGTTTTTGTATAGTCGTAACGATGATTCGAGCATTTGGATCTTCGAGCTGTTTTTTTAGAATTCGCGTACTCGTGTTGCTATTCGCAGCTCCTTTTTCAAACTTGTCATACTCTTGCATTGTTTGATAGTCCAAGTCTTTACGGTCAACTACGAACAATACTTTATTAACGTATGGGAGTTTACTTGCAAGCTGAGCCGTCTTAAAACTAGTCAAAGTTTTTCCTGATCCTGTTGTATGCCAGATGTACCCTCCAGCGTCTATGGTTCCAAGCTTTTTATAGTTCGTGCTGATTTCTATTCGATTAAGAATACGCTCTGTTGCAACAATTTGATATGGTCTCATTGCTAATAAATCCTTTTCTGAGGTAAATACACAGTACCGGGTGAGAATATTAAGCAATGTGTGTTTTGCAAAAAAGGTTTTCGTAAAGTCGATTAAATCTGTAATGGGCCTATTTGTTGCATCTGCCCACCAACTCGTAAACTCGAAAGTATTGCTTGTTCTTTTTCCACGTTTAATACTGCCTTCTTGAGATTCTTTGACATGCCGATATCGTGTTGTATTACTGTAGTATTTTGTATGAGTGCCATTCGAAATAACAAAAAGTTGCACATATTCAAAAAGACCGGATGAAGCCCAAAAACTTTCCCGCTGATAACGATTTATTTGATTAAATGCTTCCTGAATTGCAACTCCGCGTCGTTTAAGCTCTACATGAACAAGAGGAAGGCCGTTTACAAGGATAGTCACGTCGTATCTATTTGCTCGTTTCCCTTTTATTGTTTCGTATTGGTTAATTACTTGTAATGAATTGTCATGAATATTCTCTTTCTTCAAAAGGTAAATGTTTTTTACTGTTCCATCATCTCTTACAAGATTCTTAATGTAGTCCTCCTGAATAGTTGTCGTTTTTTCTTCAATACTTTGATTGGGGTTCGCTAATTCCGTTTTGAAGAATTGCTCCCATTCTGTATCTGTAAACACAAGACTATTAAGCTTTTCGAGTTGTACTCGAAGGTTTGTAATAAGATCTACTTCTGCAGAAATTTTAAGGTATTGGTATGCTTGACTTTCTAATTGCTTGATAAATGCTTTTTCAAGATCAGCTTCGCTTTGGTAGGTTACTTCATATCGTGGAGTATTGTCTGAAAAGAAATGTGAAACAACGGTACTCTCTGTGTTTTGCGCGACAAGATCATAGCGGAATGTATCTTTTTCCATGGAGAATTATATCATTTTGTCAGATATTTGACCCATGCGAGAGACATTCTCATAATTAAGCTTTTTCTTTGAATGTTAGCAACTTGTCTCGATAATAGTCATATTGCTTCTTCCTCACCTCCAACTCAGCCTCCAACTCAGCCTCCAACTCAGTAAAAGTATCGAGGATTTTAACAATTTCTTCTTGGATGGGGCGAGGAAGGATAGGAATTCTAATTTTTTCAAAACGTTTTTTAGAAATATTAAATCTCGTTACCCCATTTGCTGTTTTCCCTATTAGCTTTCTAATCTTTTCATCGCGAAACAAATATTTACAAAAATCAGGTAAAAATAAATCTCTATCATTAAATCTCAAGCCAAAACAAAAACTATTCAAATAAATTGCCTCTTCTATTTCTGTATTCAAAACAGATGACATTCCACACTCATCTGGTGTTTCTGATGAGCCGGTAAAAAGTATATCTCCATACTCAAGTTTTGTTTGCCGTTCGCCCTCTTTTATTTTTACGTAAGTATTAACATTTATATCAACGGCAATATTCGAATAAACATTCATGTATGTTATAAACTTTGCATTGCCATCAGTGAAATCAACTTTACTTTTGCCAGTCAAACCACCGAATAAGTAACCAAGCTTGCTCAATTCCCTAAACTCTACCCCATTAGGACAAAGCTTCTCAATTAGGTCTTCAATTTTATTTCTTATCTTTTCTTCCACGTTATCGTAGCAATGGAATTAACAATTCTATAGAATCCTTTAAATCAGTCTCAGAAAAACTATTATTTGTATTTTCTGGATGATGAATGATATTTCTAATTTTTGTAGGTAGAGTTGTATCATATTCCATAATAGAATTATCAGCTCTTAAATGCTTATATCTTCGATTTTTTAGAATTTGATCATTCTCACTTACCAAGTAATCATCAAAATCTTTAGGTTGATAATATTTTTCATCCTGTAATATCGCTCTTGCTTGAATAAAGCCATATAATTCATTGTGAAACTCAACTGATAGTACTCCGAAAGCATAATAGTTAATTTCCCCCCACGTTGGGCTAGAAACTCCAAACAAATCGAACTCTATACTTGAAGAGGTTTTATTAAAGCCTTTCTCTTTAGCAAATACATTCATAGAGTGCGTTGCTTTCTTGTATTTCTTTAATAGATATGGAGAATGTGTAATCACAAAAATTTGTGAGTTCTCTGCAATCTTTTCAAGTGCATCAAGAAGCTTATTTTGTGCCCGTGGATGTAAGAATGTTTCAGGTTCATCGATAAAAAATATGATTGGCTTTGATATTCCCTCCTCATTTTGAGATGAAATATCAGCATATATCTGAATAATAGCTAATGCCAATGCCCGTTGCATACCTGTGCCTTTTTCAGCACTGGTGGTTGGAATACCACTGTCCGACAAGACAATATTTCCAGATTTCAAAAAATCAGTTATTTCGGGAAGAGTAAAATTAAACTCTACTTGCGTCTCTCCATATTGATCAGATAATTTATTTTGGATCTGATCTTCAATCGGTTTTAGGTTATTCGCAATTTCTTCAAATGTCTGTTTATGAGATTCTTCAAATCTTTGCCAGCTTTCAGCAACGGTCTTTCCTATAATTGTATTTATAATTTTCCCGCAAATTTTTGTTTTTGAGAAATCCGTTATTTCTCCAGAGTCAGTATCCGCCCAGATAAATTGCGCATCAAATAGCGCTCCTATTGTTTTATCTGCACCGGTTAAATTGGTGTACCCCTTATCAGTAAAAAAATACACTTTACCAATATCTATTTCACTTGAACGCTTAATTTGTAAGATTTTCTCACCGTCCTTTTCAATAAGGGCTGATCTATACTTTTTCAATTCATCAGCCTCAAGCAACTCTTCGAGATCATCCCCCTTTAGCTCTATTTCAACCGAGACATAATCACCGGTATCAGCAGTTTTAGTAATAACCTCGTCTCTATTTTTTTTTGTACGTATAAACTCAATTGCCTCAAAAACTGATGATTTTCCACAGTTGTTATCCCCAACAAAAAAATTAATCCCCTTATCAAAAGAGATTTCATGATCTCCAGTGAATCCTTTAAAATTATGGAGTTTTATTTTTGATATATACATTCCATTCTAGCTAAGCTTATATTCTCATTTCTTACCTTCAATATCTTTAACAATTTCCTCAATCGCAATTCTAAGTTTCTGCTGCTTTGCTACAATCCTTTCAATCTCCGCGTTCAATTCTTCAATATTAATTTCTTCCTTTGTACTCTTCTGGTCAACATAACTTGATACCGACATATTGTAGTCATTTCCGGAAACCACTCTATTCTCTACTAGTTTTGAGAAGTACTCACTATCTTCGCGAGAAGCATATGCCTCTAAAATCTTGGCTCTATTTTCTTCGGTTAACTTATTCTTATTTCCACCCCTTACAAACTCGGCACTGGCATCAATAAAGAGGATTTTATTATCACTTTTACTTTTCTTTAATACCAGAATACACGTAGCAATCGTTGTTCCAAAGAAAAGATCAGAAGGAAGCTGTATAACAGTGTCGATATAATTATTTTCAATAAGATATTTTCTGATTTTCTGTTCTGCCCCGCCACGGTAAAGTACTCCAGGAAATTCAACAATAGCTGCAGTTCCACTGGTAGAAAGCCAGGATAGCATGTGCATAGTAAATGCAAGGTCTGCCTTGCTCTTGGGTGCAAGTACACCCGCGGGAGAAAATCGGGGATCATTTATCAAAAGTGGATTACTATCCCCCTCCCACTTAATCGAATATGGAGGATTAGAAACTATCGCATCGAAAGGTTCTTCGTCCCAATGCTTTGGATCAATAAGTGTATCTCCGTGAGCAATATTAAAGTGATTGAAATTGATATCATGTAAAAACATGTTAATACGGCAAAGGTTGTATGTTGTCAGGTTAATTTCCTGACCAAAGAACCCTTGTCGGACATTTTCTTTCCCAAGTACTTTTGCAAACTTTAAGAGTAGAGAACCAGAACCACATGCTGGATCATAAACTTTGTTCACCTCTTTCTTTCCCACCGTAGTAATTTGTGCAAGAAGCTCACTTACCTCTTGTGGGGTATAATATTCTCCTCCTGACTTCCCTGCATTAGAAGCGTACATTGCCATTAGGTATTCATATGCGTCACCGAAAGCATCAATTGTATTGTCTGTGTAGTCACCAAGTCTTAAATCACCAATAGCATCAAGAAGTTTTACTAGCTTTTGGTTTCTTTTTTCAACTGTATTACCAAGCTTATTTGAATTAACATCCAGGTCGTCAAAAAGTCCTCTTAGGTCATCTTCACTTTCAAATCCTTTGGCAGAATTCTCAATGTTGGTAAAAACTTTTGAAAGCGTCTCATTCAGGTTATTGTCATTACGTGAATCTTTTCGAACATTAACAAAAAGCTCACTAGGCAAAATATAAAATCCTTTTTCATTAATCGTCTCCGCTCGTCCAAATTCAGCTTGTGTATCTGCAATTTTTGTATAATCGAAATCTTTATTTCCTGCTCTAATCTCCTGCCTATTGATCTCTTTTGTAAGATTTTCACTGATAAATCTATAAAAGAGCATTCCGAGTACATATGATTTAAAATCCCACCCATCAACGCTTCCTCGTAGGTCATTTGCGATCTGCCATATAGCACGATGTAATTCTGCCCGTTCTTGTTCTTTTGTTCTTGTGTTACTCATATTGCGTTTATTTTATTCGTTTCCAGTCAATAAATAAAGTAATTCGTTCATTTATTTATGGTATCATTACATGATACGTAAAAATCCTCAAGCTAAATAAAAAATACAGCCCCGCAAGATAAATAATGTCGAGTCCACCAGAAACAACCATGACCATCACAAAAGACATGCTCCACGATTTACTCCTTATCGAGCGATTCATCTCATCCATTCCGTCGTCGGAGCAGTATAAGCCGTTCATTACCGGTCAGCGTAAACGTACCCTACTCTCAGACCTACGCGCACTTTCTCTTTCAATGGAGCTGTCCTTTACCGATCGTGAGTTACGCAAGATTTACATGGGGCAGGAAATTAACATGCATCAGCACCCAATCCGTGGCGTTCGCAACACAATCAGCGCGCTGCGCTATATAGATGCACAGAAAGATCTGCCCTTCACAATTTCGACAATTCAGCAGGTGAACAAGTTGCTCTGCGATGGATATACTGAGTTTTGGGAAGAAGGTAAGCTTCGTACGCCGAAAGAGTCTCCCTCATTCGATAACGATGGATTTCGCAACCGCCCCACCACCTTTTCATTAGAGTCATTTAACTATGTAAAGTACATTCACGCATTGGAAGACATTGATCATCCGCTCTTGAAAGCTAGCTATTTTCTCTTTCACTTTCTTAAGGCGTATCCATATTCTCACTTTAACTTGCAAACTGCGCTTGTGGGCATTTATGCAATTATTAAAAATACTCCGTATGCGGCAAAGGGGTTAGTTTCTACGATGTCTGTGGCATGGGAATCGTTGTCAAAGCTGCAACTGTCTGAAAACAGCACTCAGAATGTCTCTGTAAGCTCCTGTGCGGCCGTATTTCTAAAGAGTTACGTGTCACATATGCAAAGTATAGATATGGCTCTTGAACAGCGCCACACGATCCCTGATGAGCTTCTATCAACCCTCAACGAACGCCAATTAAAGGCCCTAGGAGTCCTAAAACGCAAACGAAAACTCTCAAGGCGTAAATATGCCATTATGAACAATGTCGCTATTGCAACGGCCTTCCGTGACCTTAGAGACATGGTTGAGAAGGGGCTTGCGCTCTCTGTAGGCATTGGTCGAGGCACATATTACATGATTGCAGAGACCAAAAAGCTAGAATTGACCGAAGATACCGCCAATGATACAATGTCGTTCAGTGATGACTTTGAAGAAATTAATTCACTTGATGAGCTATAAAGCATGAATCTTGCAAGAAAAACGATCCCAGAACTACGCACTATGCTCGACTCGAAAGAAATTTCCGTGCGCGAGCTAACCAATTCCATCTTGCAGCAAGTCCAACAAAAAGACGGTGATTTAAAGTCATTTTTAACAATTTTTTCCGAAAAAGAACTTTCTCCCGCAATTGACGCAGCACAAAAAGCGATTGATGAAGGTAAAGCCACAGATTTAACAGGTATTCCCTGCTCTGTAAAAGACATTTTCAACATGGTAGGAACACGAACAACCGCTTCTGCCAAAATTTTGGACAATTATATTGCTCCATACGAATCAACTGTTACTTCCCGATTAAAGAATGCAGGCGCAATTATCGTAGGAAAGGTAAATATGGATGCATGGGCACATGGATCATCGACAGAAACATCTGACTATGGCCCATCACATAATCCGTGGGATATTACCCGCCATCCTGGTGGATCTTCCGGTGGAAGCGCATCTTCGGTTGCAGGTGGACAGGTTCCCTATTCGGTCGGAACAGAAACAGCAGGCTCAATTCGAGGCCCAGCAGCAGCAACCGGCATTACCGGCTTTAAAGGAACATACGGGCGCGTTTCTCGTTACGGAGTTATCGCAATGGGTTCAAGCTTGGATTCTCCAGGGCCATTAACACGAACCGTAGAAGATGCCGCAACAATTATGAAATATATTTCCGGGCACGACGCACATGACGGCACCTCTATTCAAGAATCTGCACTAAACATTGATTTGTCAGCACGCAAAGACTTAAAAGGCCTCAAAATCGGTATTAGCAACGACTATTTTTCTGGTGCAATTCAGCCGGGAGTATCCGCACGAGTAAAAGAAGCACTTGAAGTAATGAAATCACTCGGTGCAGAAATCCGGGAAGTCGAAATGCTCAACCCTGAATATGCAGTTGCAGTATATACAATCGTCTGCCGATCGGAAGTTTCAAGCAATCTTGCTCGCTACACTGGCACACGATACGGAACATTCAAAAACGATCCAGTGCAAACAGTATATGACGTATTCATGAACAACCGCTCAATTTTTGGCTTTGAAGCAAAACGCCGAAGCATGACAGGCTCATACGTTCTTTCTAAAGGATACTACGACAAATATTACCGAAAAGCACAGCAGGTTCGTACGCTTATTCGGCAAGATTACGACAAAATATTTCAAGATGTTGATGTCTTTATCTCTCCTACCTTACCAAATATTGCGGAAGTCATTGGAGATGCATTAAACAATCCACTCTTTGGAGAAATGGCAGACTTGCTTATCTGCGCAAGCGCAATGGCAGGAATTCCTGGTATTTCCGTTCCAGTTGGACTCACAGAAAATATGCCGGTTGGAATGCAGATTATCGGCCCTGCAAAAGCAGAAGAGCGAATTGCACAAGTCGCACACGTATATCAAACAGCAACAGAATTTCATAAATTAGTTCCAGCGAACTATGAGTAACGCAATGAATGGAAAATCTTTAAAAATGGCAGAAGGCCACGAAAAATATGACTTAATTATTGGTCTGGAAATTCACGTCGAGCCAAAAACAAACTCAAAAATGTTTTGCTCATGCAGTGCAGATTTCTGGGAAAAAGAGCCAAACACGCAAACATGTCCAGTATGTCTTGGATTGCCTGGAGCATTGCCATTAGTGAATAAGAAAGCCGTTGAATTAATGATTAAAACGGGTTTAGCGTTGCACTCAGAAATCCGACGAAAAACAAAATTTGACCGAAAACACTACTTTTATCCAGACCTTCCAAAGGGATACCAGCTCAGCCAGTACGACGAGCCAATCTGCGAAGGCGGATATATTTCGGTTTCTGGCGTTGATGGTAGCGAGAAGCAAATTGCAATTACACGAATTCATATGGAAGAAGATGTTGCAAAAGCATTACACGCAAAAGATGCAACCGGAGAATACACATTAATTGACTACAACAAATCAGGAGTTCCATTGTTTGAGCTTGTCACAGAGCCGGTTATCAACAGCAGCGACGAAGCATGGGAATTTGCAAAGAAGTACCAGCAGATTTTACGGTACCTTGGCGTTTCTGATGCAGACATTGAAAAAGGTCAGATGCGCTGCGAGCCAAACATTTCTATTCAGAAGAAAGGTACATGGAAATATGAGAACGGTGAAATTATTCCAACGACTGATGCTCCACTTTTAGAGCGTGTCGAAGTAAAAAACATCGGGTCTATCCGCTTTATGAAGAACGCAATTGACTACGAATTTAACCGTCTTGTCGAGCTTGCAGAAGCAGGAGAAGAAATCCGTCAGCAAACACGAGGCTGGAATCCAGCAAAAGGTAAAACAGAATTTCAGCGCTACAAAGAAACCGCGCAGGACTATCGTTATTTCCCTGATCCAGATATTCCACCGCTCGAAATTTCTGAAGAAATGATTGACTCTATTAAAAAAGAAGTGCCTGAGTTACCAGACGAGAAAATCTGGCGCTATGAAAAGGATTTTGGAATTTCAGCATATGATGCAGGAATTCTTGTCGAAGATAAAGCAAAAGCCGAATATGTTGAGCAGATTTTTGCTGCGGCGAATAATACTACAGAAATTATTACTGACGCAGTAAAGTTCTTAAATGGAATCGGTGCAAGCTGGAGCAACAACGCTGGCAAGTCAATCGTTGAATCTTCGCTGCAGCCAAAAGCACTTATTGAAGTCATTACACTGCTTCACAGCGGTGATATTACCCGCAATGCAGCATCACAACTTGTTGAAAAACTATTGAACGAAGGAGGCAATGTATCAGAACTCGTAGAAAAGCTAGGACTAAAAGTACTTAATGATACTGGAGCACTCGAAAAGTTTGTTGACGAAGCAATTGCAGAAAATCCAAATGCCGTTGCAGATTATAAATCAGGAAAAATGAATGCAATCGGATTTCTGATGGGTCAGGTTATGAGAAAATCAGGTGGGTCAGCAAAACCCGGCGACGTTCAGACATTACTCAAAGATAAACTTTCACAGTTATAACAATGAGCACAATTATCACACAGGACGACATTAAACACTTAGAGAAAATCTCAATGATTCGCCTTTCTGACGAAGAGCGAAATACGTTTACACCACAGCTTACCTCAATTCTTGAATATGTTGAAAAGCTTGGAGAAGTTGACACAAAAGACGTACCCGAAACAACCCAGGTAACAGGAATTGTGAACGTGTTACGCGAAGATGAAGTAAAACCAACATTTACACAGGAACAGGCATTAGCCAATGCCCCTGAACAAGAACGTGGATATTTCAAAATCCGCGGATCTTTGAAGAACATTGCGGCAGATGCATAAAAAGCTTGCTGAAGGCTCCTAACCACAAGCAAAAATTGCAAACTCTTGATACAGAGCGAGACCGAATAAAAGTCACGCAGGTTTAGTGAGCTTTTGCATTTGTAAAAAGGAAAATCGTTAAAAGCTTGACATTAATAACCGAGTACTACTTTTGTGAGGTCGAGCGATGTCTTATTCGAGACCCAACTTCCTCAAAATCCTCTTCAAGTCCTCTTTGCTCTTAAAGGAAACGATTAATCGTCCTCCACGAATGAGTGGCTGAATATACACTTTTGTATCGAGCTCTGTTTCAAGAATTGAGGTCATTTGCTCAAATTCCGAGCTAAGTTTGTTCACAGTTTGTTTCAATCGCTTTGAACGTCCTTGCAAACGGCGAACTAATTCTTCAGTTTCACGAACAGAAAGCTCATCTTTCTTGATAATTTCAAATGCGTTAATAATCAAATCGTCTTTCTTGAGTCCAAGCAAGCTTCGGACGTGTCCTTCTGTGACTTCTTCGTTTACCAGTCCTGACATAACTTCGTAAGGAAGTGCAAACAATCGAATTCTATTGGTAACAACTGTTCGGCTTAATCGGAATCGCAATGCAAGCTGCGCATGAGGAACTTTTTTCTCGTTTGAAAGATAATGCATGAGAACAATCTGCTCTGCAAGTGACATGAACTTTTCGTCAATATAGGCAAGAATGATAAGCTGTAGCATTTCTACTGGAATATCTTCGATATACACAATTGTGCATTTATCGAGAGATGCCATTTTGAGAACGCGCATATACATTTCGCCGAGAATCACTTCTGGGCCGGTTGGTGTTCTGAAACACACAAGAGGCAATCGCTGTCCATCGCGGCGAACTTCTTCTGCCAATTCTAACATTTGGCTGACAGGAACATTCTTTACGGGAAGTTTCGCATAGACCCGAAGTGTTGAGAGAGCTTGGTCAACCGCATATTTTTTATCAAGTGTTTGTACTAACGAAATTTTTAACGCCATTTCAAAATTTTAATATGTAACACGCTGTATTAATTTCATGTTTTGGGGCGGAAACCAAAGTAGGACGGCTCGTCCTTCAATTGCATCTTTTTCAACTGCTCCGAATGCTCGGGAGTCAGTACTTCTTTCTCTGTTATCACCCATCAAAACGTACTTTCCATCTGGAACAACGTAAGGAATTCCTTCACGAACTGCGTCTGAAGGAAATGTTGTTACCGTATTTGCAAGATATTTACTCTCATCTAAAAGCTGTCCATTAATGTACACTTTCCCATCGCGAATCATCAGTGTTTCTCCTGGAAGTGCAATAATTCTTTTGATGTAATCTTGTGTCATCGAGTGTTTAAATACAACGACATCTCCACGTTTTGGCGTAGATGCAAGATACTCCAGCTTGTACATGAGAATATAATCATTGTTGTGAAGGTACGGAAACATTGATATTCCATCAATCTTTCGGGGACTTAAAACAAAATACCAGATAACTATGAATAGTACTCCGGCAAGAACGTAAAACTCGATTGAATCGAGAATCTTTTTTAAGATATTTGTCACTTATGAGGCAATTATTTATATGTACATCTGTGACGGTTGCCCGTTTCACAGCTTAAGAATCTTTACGAATCCTTGCGAACTCACTTCTAAATTTTTAAAGTGCCGCTACGGGGAATCGAACCCCGCCTTGCGGACTGAAAACCCGCCGTCCTAACCGATAGACGATAGCGGCAAATACTTATGTATTTAACCAGAAAACGTGAAACTTTTCAACTGTTCTAAAGGCAACAACCAGAAAATATCTCATTGTTTTTCTTGGCAATTGATGATATCTCACACTGACAATCTTCTATTTCTGCCAGAATATCGGCATTTCTATTAAGTGTTATTAACTTCTTATTCATTGCCAATACTTCCTCATACATGCTTAGATCTACACTTATTTCCTGATTTATTATTTTCGCAGCAGTTTTATGGCCGATCCTCTTTACCCCTTTAATATTATCACTAGCGTCTCCAACAAGAGACTTATATAAAATATATTGACCAGGAGTAATCAAAAAATCTTCTTTTAGTTGTTTTTCTGTGTAAATAATTACTTCACCTTTCTTTATTTTCAATATCTGTACCTGCGGACATAACAACTGGTAAAAATCTGAATCAAGCGAAAAAATTGTTACTTTATTACGCCCTTGCTTATTTTTAGCTAAAAAAAGCTCTGTAAATGTAGCTATGGCATCATCTGCCTCAGTCCCGGAAAATTCAAAGTGCTTAATATTTAGAAAATCTAATACTTGGGTGATAATTCCCAAATGATGAAATGGCGAGTCTGCCTCTTGCGAATAGTCTTCCTTTCGATTTGCTTTATACTCAGCGCTTTGAGTATTTCTTATCGTTGGAGATTGTGAATCCCACACAACAGCGATATGCGACGGTTGCGTCAAATCCACTGACTTTCGTAACTGGCTTAGAAACGTCGTAACAACATGTAACGGATTTCCATTTGCGGAATAAAATTTGAAAGGCACAGCATATGAACGAAACAATAGATTATGCCCATCTATGAGTAGCAAAGAATTTCTCATCATAAGAATAAAATTACAAATAACTTTATCTCTTATGACAAGGTCATAGTTCACAGTGAAGTGATTAGAGGTATTTTAGTGTAACAAAAAACGTAGAAATTACCAATATTCCTTGCCGCCACATACAGGAAAAAGTATAATCTTCAATGAACTGGTTTCTCATTTCTCTTCTTCCACCTGCTCTTTGGAGCATTACTAATCATATAGATAAATATTTGCTCTCTAAGTACTTTAAAGGAGGTGGAGTTGGCGCATTGATGATCTTTTCCTCACTTATTGGGGCATTCCTATTGCCAATTATTTATATTATCCATCCGGCAGTTTTTGAAAGTATCACAATTTCTCATCTTATTATTGTCGTAAATGGATTTTTATATGTTTTGGCAATTCTTCCTTACCTTTATGTACTACAAAAAGATGAAGCAACAATTGCAGTTCCATTGTTTCAGCTTATCCCGGTGTACTCTTTTATATTAGGATTTTTAATTCTTGGAGAAACACTTTCAGTTGCACAGTTAATTGGAGGTTTCATCATTGTTACAGCATCAGTATTTATTGCTCTTGATATTACAAACATTAAAAAGATCAAATTCAAGCTGAATGTTTTCTTGCTCATGGCTCTTTCATCACTGTTGTTCTCTTTGAATTTCATATTCTTTAAGCTTTTCGCTGTTGAAGCAAATTTCTTTGTTACTAGCTTCTGGGAGTACGTTGGATTTGTGTTATGCGCTCTCTGTTTATTACTGGTAAAGAAGTATAGGCAAGAGTTTTTAGACGTGTTGAAGACAAATAGCAAAGTTGTCTTAGCAACCAATGGTATAAACGAAGTTATAAATATTCTCGCAAAAGTATCATTTAATATCGCTTCTTTGCTTGTTCCTGTTACACTTGTTTGGATAGTAAATGGCAGTCAGCCTATTTTCGTATTTATTTATGGAGTTATTATTACTCTGTTTTTTCCTAAGCTTGGAAAAGAAAATATTTCCAAACCTGCCTTGATACAGAAAGTTATTGGAATTCTCGTGATTTTCGTTGGAACAATCGTTGTGAACCTTTAACTGTACTATGAACAGAGTTATTTTTTACCAACGTGCAGAAGGAATTGCTCTCTTTATTCTTGCAACAGCAGTGTATTTTTACAGTGGATTAAACTGGCTCGCGTACCTATTGCTTCTTTTTTCATTTGATATCTCTATGCTCGGATATTTAGTGAACAAAAAATTTGGAGCAGAAATATATAACTTCGTGCATAACTTGATATTGCCCTCTATTGTGGCATGTATCTTCCTACTATTTCCGCACAATATGTTGTTAGGACTAGCCTGTTTGTGGTTCGCTCACATTGGCCTTGACCGCGCCTTAGGGTATGGATTAAAGCTTTCGTCAGGGTTTAAAGATACTCATCTCGGAAAGATTGGGAAAGAAAAATAGTAGTGTGGTAGATAAATTTGTAAAATCCAAAATATGATCGTTAACCCACAGGCAAAAGTAATTTTATGCTATGGAGATAGTAATACCCATGGTCAAAGTCCTGATAAAAGTATTCTTCCTAGATATGCCCGAGACATTCGTTGGCCTGGTAGGCTTCAAGAATTGCTTGGGAATGATTATTATATTATTGAAGAAGGTTTGGGTGGTAGAACAACCAATTTGGAACACTATAATCCAAACAAGCAATCGCGTAATGGTCTAACTTACTTTACTCCATGTTTGATCAGTCATTCACCCATAGACATTGTTATTATAATGTTAGGGACTAATGACTTGAAGTTACAATATAATAGGACTACGGCAGATATCGCTAATACGCTAAAGCTATTTATTGATGAGGTGAAAGTAAATACTCCTAGTGCAAGAGTATTATTAGTGAGCCCAATTCATATTAATGCAGCTGCTCCTAAGTTTTTAGACTATTATGAGGGGATTTATGATGTATTCTCTGCAGAGAAATCAAGGTTATTAGCAGAAGAAATTAAACGTATCTCAGAAGAAACGAATTCATTATTTTTTGATGCAAGCACTGTGGCAAAGGCCGGAACAGATGGTATACACTTTGACGAACAGTCACACCCTACGTTAGCGGAAGCTCTAGTAAGGATAATAAAGAATATTTAGTGCCGAGAAGAGGACTCGAACCTCCACGTCCGTAATGGACACTAGTTCCTAAGACTAGCGCGTCTGCCAGTTCCGCCATCCCGGCGATTCTATGCGGTGTAAGAAACTTGGAAAATTACGCTTTTGCTGATTTTGCCTTTGTCACTTTCTTCTCAAAAGTCTTTGTTTCTTTCACTACTGCTGCTTCAGGAACAATGCTGACAACGGTCTTCAATCCGTTTGGACGTCGAATATATCCAAATCGTACTCTGCCTGTTACCAATGAGATAACTGAGTGATCACGTGAGAGTTTTGTGTTTTCTCCAGGATGATACACAACACCGGTCTGTCGAACAAGAATCTGTCCGCCATTTACCATTTGTCCATCATTTACTTTGAGACCTCTTCTTTTTCCTACAACATTCGCTTTTTGGTTTGCACTGGACGACCCAGCTTTGACATGCGCCATTGTGCGCTTCTTTCAACTTATTTATGCTTCATAAGAAGCCCTAATTCTTTGAGGATTGTGCCCTCTTCATTATTCCAAATGTAAGATCCATCGGAAGGGATGAGCTGTTGCCATTTCTTAGCATCAAACTCAACTCTGGGATTGTACCATTTCACCCTTTTATTATCAATATACGAATACACAGGTTTTACATAGACCAGCATTCCACCTGCAGGAAGAACATGATACGCAGCTTGTAAAAGACTTTTTATAAGAGGTTTTACTTCTCTTTCCCATTCATGAATCGCGTCTCTCATGTTGTCGAAAGGTCGCGATCTCATTTTTCCCAAAAATGGCTCTGTCACAACGGCACTAATAGACAAAGGACGTATTTCGTCAGGCAATCGAGGATACTTAATATCATATATGAAAGTTTCTGACTGTAACTCAGGTACAAGCCCTTTCTGCTGTAGCCATTGGAGATTTTCTTCAGTAAAAGTCATTGCCTGTCCGGAAACATCACTTCCAACAGACGGGATATTTAATAGTTCACATTGCATAAGTACAGTTCCAAGACCACAAAACGGATCCCATATATACGTATTAGGCTGCGGATTTGAGATATTAACCATCATCCTTGCTAGCTTCGACGGTAACATTCCTACGTGCTTTTCTCTATGTGGCTTTTCAAAATCAACAAGCGTCCAATAATTGGCATCTTGCACTTGTGTTGTTTGCACAACTAATAATGAATTTCCTACTTCGATAACATTAATTTCTGCTCCACCTTTTTTCAAAAGATGAAATACGGTTGCCGGAGACTGCACTTTTTTATTGAACTTTCCCATAAATTTGGGACGATGCGCAACCTGCTTTAAAGAAACAATTAATCGTCCAATTTGTGGAAAAGAAAATCTATTCGTGTAAAACGAAAGAATATATTTTTTAGTTTGAGTATCTGCAAGTGTCTTTGCAATGACTTTTTCCAACTCTTGAATATCGGTTGACTGAATATCTGCAATTACTTTACCGAATTTGGGGATGCCTCCTGATTTCTGAAATGCCTGCATTGCTGTTTTTTCATCACAGTTTGCGAGTGCACCAACATTGCCGATATATACAGAATCAGATACAAGAGAATCTACTTCAAGCTTTGAAAATTTCGGATGAGAACCGAAGAAAAACAAATGCATATTACTTAACAACGATATCTTCAACCATCAATCTTGTCAATTGCTGGCGATATCCCCACTGTTTGCGGTAACGTGATTTTGCCTTAAATTTGGAGGCTTCTTCTTTCTTTGATTTGAAGTGTTTTACAACTGTACAAACAACACTTGCGTTTTTTACATGTGGCTGTCCAATTTGTACGCTTTCTTTTACGTTAGTCAAAAGGACTTCTTCAAATGTATATTTTTCAGTTTTTTCTGCTTTAACTTTTGGAATATCAATATATTTTCCCTTCACAAGAAAATACTGATGCTTTCCTCTGTTTACAATTGCGTAATCGGTCATAAGTGGATTTTACAATGAGGTTGGGCTAATGTCAAACACCTGTTCTTCGTAAATTTAAGACAAGAGCTGTCGTATTTAAAAGTTTTCCAACATCTTCTGCAAGTGATCTCATATATCCACCTTTTGAAATTGTTACCGTGACAGTCAGTAGCCCAAATGTCGCAGAACTCTGCATAAAAGCTTCTGATTGCTTTTCGAGCATTACGGCAAGACGGTGACCAATATCTTCATATTTTGGAAATAGTGTTCTGTTAAAATTCTGCTGCCATTCGCTACTAAGATTTTGATAGTTTTGTGCAAGCGTTTCTTTCATTTCACCCACTTTGCCGGAGATCTCCTTTCCTGTGCATTGCGAGACTTCAGAAATATCTTCAAACGTAATACTTACTTCTCGTGTTGGCAAAGCAACCTCCTCGCCAGCTCTGGCCGTATCATACAGCTTTTGCCCATCTTGTTTTACTGCACTGTATTGAGGAACCTCTTGAACGTAATGTTGTTCTAATGTTTTAAGTGATTGTACAAGCTTAGATTGCTCAGGAAATACCATTTGTGCTTCTGCTATTTCAACCATTTGCTCAAGATCAGCTGAAGATGTCTCTGCTCCCAGCAGGATAGTCATTTCGTACTGCTTAGTATTATTTAAGAAGTCACTCGCCTGTTTTGTTGCATTGCCAGTTAAAATAACAAGCTTTCCAGTTGCGAGTGGATCAAGCGTTCCTCCGTGCCCAACTTTGCCGGGAAACACTTTTTTATACCAATCAACAACCGCATAACTTGGTAAACCATATGGTTTATCTACAACGATAACATTAGCATTGAGTTTTTCTTCTTGCCAAATCATAAATACTAAACATAAGTAATGTTTTCGGACTTTTCGAATTCTGCAGTTCTCCAGGTTCCTTTAAATTGAACAAGTCCAAGCTGTTGCCATAAAAGCTCTTGTGAAATAGAGCGGTCGTCTACGATATCTGGCACAAAATTGGGAGTTCGATTCGTTTTACACAGTAGAATAACTTCGTCCGTAATAACACCTGAAAATGTCGAATCTCCCATAATTAAGCTAACTATATCTGTTCGCGAAAAATAATGATAATATCGCCGACCATCCTGATAATGAGGAGGATGTGTATGCAAGTTAAACAATGGTGAAATAGTGCTCTGATGAGGCACTTCACTTTCCTGTAAGGTTTTTTTGAAAATAGTCTTTCCGTCAACTTCGACTTGCTTTGTATAATTTGTATCATGTGTATGTGGAATATACTGAACTTTTAAAGAATATTTTGAAGTTACCGATGATCTATCTCCACGAAGTGTGGGAGTAACACAAATATCACCATCTATCCACCATACACTGACAGCACGTTCATGCTCATCTTGAAGTGTTAACTCATGCAAATCTTTTACACTTGACCAAAAAGAAGATGGAAGTGACATTTTGTCAGGCAGAGATGTTGGGTCAGGAAAACCATGAGAAGAATTCCAACGGGTAATATTTTCGTAAAGGGTAAAGTAGTTCCAATGTCTTTTTCTATCTAAAAGCGATCCCAATAATTTTTTCAGCATTATAATCCAAGCGTATCTTTTATTCTGAGCAATGAGTTGAGTACATTTTCAACATGAGTTTCTATTGGTAACTCGATTTCTGCGAGTGATTCCGTAATATCTTCACGATTTACTCCGCGGGCAAAAGATTTATCTTTCAATCTTTTTACAACGCTCGAAACTTTTACTCCCGAAAGTTTTTCGGGATTCACTAATGCACAAGCCACCACAAATCCTGATAATTCATCGCAAGCATAGAGATAATGATCAAGCAAGGACTCTCGCTTTTCAAACCTGTCGTCTCCATTGCCATGAGAAGCAATAGCATGAGCCATTTCTTCTATTTTGAGGTCATTTTCTGTTTTATTTCTTTCACGAAGCAATTGAACAATATGTTTTGGGTGAATATCTGGATATGCTTCCCAGTCTGCGTCGTGTAACAAGCCGGTGATACCCCATAATTCTTTGTCCTGACCAAGCCTCACTGCGTAATCTTCTAATGCTGCTTCAACCGTCAGCATGTGCTTTATTAAGTTCTGATTTTTTACTAAATCGGTTACGATTTTATACGCTTCATCTCGAGTCAACATTTACCAGCCTTTTAACATATTATTTAACATATCTGCCATTGTTTTTAGTGCAGGCACAGCAGATTTATAATTCAAATTGATATATCCGATTGTTCCTATGTATCCGTGAGCTGTATCGTTTTGCAATAGTTTAAATGGAGCAAACACTGCAATAAAGTTTTCGAGCTCTTCAAGTCCGAGCTCGGTACCGGAAAACAACCCAACTCCACCACGAGGATACTCTACCTGCGAACCAAGAATTGATGAAAATACTTCTGGATCTTCAATAACATCCCAGAATTTTATAAGCCCTTTCAGATAGTCTGCCTGGATTTTCTTTGGAAAGTGCGTATATGAGCTGAGCAATCGTGAAATCCTGTAAAACTGAATTACATTATTGTAAATAACAAAGACCGGCTCACCTGTAAGTTTGTGAACTGTTTTCATTGATTGTCGTAACAATGTTTGAATGTCAAAACGTTCATTGTAAAGCTCTTGGCCAATGCGGACAATTTCCAAAAAGTTAACCTGCTCCTCATTCATGAGGTTATTAATATAGAAGTACAGTCCTTTAATTGTTGGAATACGCCCCGATGCAAAGTGGCTTTTTGTTAAATAGCCTGATTCTGTAAGTGAGAGAAATTCATTTCTGAGTGTTGCAGAACTGACATCAAATTCGTGGTTGCGAAGCAACTCGAATGAACTGACATCTTCACCACTCAAAATAAACGATTCGATGAGTGCTTTTAATATTTGTCGCTGTCGCTCTGTCATATGTAATTCTAAAGACTTTCCTAATTTACGTCAATTTCTTCTTTTGTTTTGCTTTTTGCTCTTCTGCTTCAAGCTCTTGCTCTGCATTAAAAACTTCTCGATGCATTCTTCCGAATGTATAAATTCCAAATCCCATACCAAATAAAAAGCCAGTAGCAAACCTAAGTGCATTATTACTCTCATAAAATGGATCTTTGGGCGTTACCAGCGATGCAATGAGTTGTACTCCCCCATCAATTGCCATAGGAACAAGTAATATGCCAAATATCCATAGCGGAATATTTTTCTTATGAATCATCCAACCTGTTACTGATCCAGCCGCCATTCCGGTATATAGCCCGGTACATCTACTACATACACCGAATTTACAGCCGAGAGAATCACTACAGGTATATCTATTCTGAATATTGACAGTAAACATGTTATTCCAGTTCATAACTTTTAAAAGCTCGTTTTGGGAATACATGAACTGTTCTCCAAATAGAAAAAAGCTACGTTGCGGCATTTGATGGCAGAGAAAGCCCAGCACATTATACATTTGCTTTGAGAGCCACCCAAATCCTAGCTTATAGGTAATTGCCGGTAAAAACAGCATTGTATTTAATCCGGCGATCACAACATACACGCCAGCGATAATTCTTTTACTTACATTGATAGATTCTTGAATCATTTTTACTCCAAATAATTGAACAAAGATTATCATATACCGCAAATCTATTTGTTAGCTCTGCTTTTTCAGCAAAGGCTTTTTCGCGCTCACCAAAAACAACATACGTTACTCCATATTTTTTCAATAAGGATTCTACGGTACTCGCATCTGCGCTGCGATACATGGTGTCAATATCAGTAACTCGCTCTGCAATCGGCATTTTTGCCGATTTCCTTGTATGAACAAGCAACCCGCTAGAATCATACCCACCATACCACTGAACGTTATGGAGTGGCCACCCTTGAATGCTGGTATGACCTGTATACGCCGAGATTCTCGCGTTATATGAATATGATTCATAGTCGGAAAACTCTAAAATGACAGCATAGTCTTTTTGCAGTAAAACATTAATAATCTCGCGGTCATCGTCACGTGCTGTGTCAATGTATTTGTATCCGTCTTGATATTGAGCGTTGAAAAATCTATCGAGAGACGCGCCTATGAATTTTGGAGCCAGAAACTGTCCAATCGCAATAGAAGAGTACGCAATCATTGAAACACTAAAAAATAGTAGTACATTCATGTAGCCAAACTTCAAAAGCAACGACTTAAAGTGCTTCTCAAGCAAGGACATTGTCACAATAAGCATAGAAAATAGTCCTCCGGTAAAGAGAATCCACGCATGGTAGTAAAACTTGAATACGGTATTTGTCCTGTTATACGGAGGGTTAAGAATATGAAAGATATCTTTTGCGTAGAAAATTTCTACAGCGACAATAAGTATTACACTTACAATTACCAATGTGAGACCTACAAGATATTTTCTCTTAATTTGAATTTTGCCAATATATTGCCTGACAAAAAACATACCGAACACAAGTATACATGCGGCAACCATAAAGTGTGCGAATAACTCAAAATACTTTTCTAATGGAGTAAAGGCAGTATTTATACCAATTCCTGCAACGGGAGGAAGAAACATTGTCCTTGAATACAAAAATACAGCGAGCGCTGGGATCGCTGTGCCGATAATAATTGCTCCATATTTTTTTGCTAGCAAAAGTAGCTTCTTTATTTCTGCGAGTGATTTTGTCTCTAGCATGACAAAACCGATAGTTAACACAGCTCCAACGATTGCAAGCGTTATAACATCCCAGGAGTTGATCAGATATAAAAATCCCAAAATAGTGCCCAGCAACAAGCCACCTCTTGCGAGTGATACTATTTTTTTTCTCTTTACCCAACTCCACAATACCAGCATAAAGTACAGTGCTGTTATGAAAAACGGTAAGGATAGATAGTGTCCATGTAAATCTCCTAAGATGATGGAATATGCGGGAAATTCGTTAATAGTATAAGGAATAACGCGGGTTGCACTCGCAAACCAAGCGAACTCTTTTTTCTGAATATACAGTTCGTAAAACATAAAATAGTTTCCGCCAAATGTAGCAGTAAGTGCAAACAAATACGTCCAAAACACATGCCTTGATATTCTAAAGATCAGCATCCAAATTGTCTGAAAAATCCACACACCAACTAATCCGATTGCAAGGTTGTAGCCGATATGGGTCGGAACACTTGAAAGTTTCTGCAGCATCGCAAGCAAATAGTGGCCAAGGTAATAATAATTCATTAAGAAGCCAGAGAGCCACGGATTTTCAATTGGGAGTTTATCTTGCTTTAATATAGTTGTAATGAGCGCGACATCCATAAGTTTTTCAGTACCGAGAATATCGGTTTTGAATGTTCGAATATACGCCAAGAATAAATATAAAAATAGCGAAAAAAGCGAGATCGCCAGGTAAAAGCGAATAGATTTTGAAGAAATAGGCACAAGCTTTTTTTGCTTACGCAAAATAAGAAGCGGAATAACGCTGAGCAGTGTAAAACATATGCAAAAGCTGTATGTCGCAGAAATAGAAAAAAGTGATGCTACACCCCAGGCAACAAGCATCGTCACAACCATTCCAAAGAATTTATAGAAGATCAAAGAAAACCGTCTTTGTGCGACTAATGAGGCAACAGCATACCCAGGAATCAAGAATATTTCAGATGCTAGATAGAATAAAAAAATCATGCTACGATGTTATAAGTAACAACCTAATTATATAGTACTTTTTAACATATCTGAAATTCAGTATGGATACACTGCTCCACCTGCTTCTTTCTATTTTTCTCGGGGTTATTGTCGGCATTGACCGCGATGAAAGCTGGAGAGAAAAGAAAACACTCGCCCATTCTCGATTCACTTTTATAAAGCCCGGAACACCTGCAAGAGGATTAGGTGGCGTACGAACATTCACGCTTATTTCCATTCTTGGATTTTTATCAGGATATAGTTTCTTTGTTGATAAAGGTTTTATTTATTTTGGTGTCGCAGCATTTGCCGCCATCATTTTACTTATTGTGTGCGCATACGCACTCAATTATTTGGGCAGCAACACACTTGGACTCACAACAGAAATCTCCATTTTTATCTTGTTCGTTCTCACATTTTTGATGGGAGCACACCTCATTGATATAAAAATCGCTCTGGGAATCGGCGTGATCATTTCTCTGATTCTTTCTTTGAAGATTGAACTACGCAAAGCAGTCGCGAGTTTTACAAAACGTGAGATTATCGAAAGCCTCGAGTTTGTATTAATGACAGCCGTTATTTTTCCGTGGCTGCCCGATGTAGACATTACGCTTTCCAGAATCTTCTCACTATTTGAGTACTCCAACCCCACATATAACGACATCATTTTGTTTAACCCGAAAAGCCTGTGGCTTGTTGTCATCTTTGTTACAACATTGAACTTTATTGGCTACTTCCTTGTAAAGATCTTTAAAAGCAGTAAAAGCCTTCTTCTCACCGGACTTCTTGGAGGAATTGTCTCTAGCACGACAGTTACACAGCTTATGGCAATGAAAAGTAAGGAAACAGAAAGCAAGGATACAAGAAATTTATTGGTTGCAACAGCGCTTCTTGCCAACTCGACAAGCTTCATTCGTATTCCTATTTTGACTTTGGCTCTAAATAAAGATCTTTTTGGCGTGATTCTCATTAGCATGGTTGCAATGACAATTATCGGCTTTGCTGTGAGCCTTATTTCAGTACGAAAGAATAATGACTCAGTCGAGGCAGGTATTTTGTATAAGTCTCCGCTTGCTCTAAAGTCTGCACTTATTTTTGCTGCATTATTCGTTTCTGTCCAAATACTCACCCAGTTTGGATTAATTCTTTTTGGAAAAACCGGTTTTGTATTTAGCACGTTACTTGCTTCTGCGTCTGGTCTTGATGCTGTTGCAATTAACACGGCAAATGCCATTCCAGGACTTGTTGGGCTTGAATTTGGAGCTCTGACACTTATGGGAGCTGTTGTCGTCAACCTTATATTCAAGTTGATCATGACACTTTTCATCGGAAATGAGTATTTTAACAAGCGATTAAGCCTTTATTTTGCAGGAATAATCGCGGCAGGTATTTTCTCCCTCATCTTCATGATTGTATAATACAGTCATGATTGACTCTCACGCGCATATTAGCTTTGATTTTCCGCCCTCTTATACTGACGCAGTTATCGCAAGCTTTGTTAAACAGGGTGGGAAACACATTGTTGATATTGTTACCGAAATAAAAGAGCTGCAATCAACATTAGATACATTCCAGCGTAATCCAGAGACAATGTCCTACTGTATCGGCATTCATCCTGAACGTGCGTACGCTGATACTTCGCGTTCTCTTAGCGAGCAATTAAAGACACTTAGCGTAGAACTTGCCCAGATGAAAGAACTCGCTAATAACGGTTTAAAAGGAATTGGGGAAGCAGGTTTTGATATATATCGTTGTGAAGAATCACAAATAAATAAAACCATTGAATTGCAGAAAGAACTACTCGACGCCCACATGGAGCTTGCAGAAAAATTTATGCTTCCGATCGTTATTCACGCTCGAGGCCGAGATATTAGTGATATGACAATGCATGAATACACTGTTGAGTATTTTAGAAAAAGAGGAAACAAAGTCCCCATCTACTTTCACAGCTTTGGCGGCAGCAAAGAATTAATGGGAAAAATGCTCGATATCGGAGGGTACATTGGAATAAATGGCATTATTTCATATTCAGGAAGTACTCTCCTTAAAGAGGCATTGCAATTTGTTCCAGCCGATAGATATGTGCTAGAAACAGATTCCCCATTTCTTATCCCAAGCAATGCAGATAGAAACCTCCTGCAAGATAAAACTAAAAACGAGCCGTTAAGCGTGTACTGGATTGCAAAGATAGTTGCCAAAATAACTGGTAAAGAATTTGACCAAGTAATTACTGAAACAACTAATAACGCAAAACGGCTATTTTCTTTGTAATTTTCTCTTCACAATTCATCATTAGAATTGTAGTATGAGCAAACTAAAAGGCATTTCAAATATTACTCACCCTATCATTCAAACAATGCTGCCGTTGCAGCTAAAACAGCATGATATTCATTTAGGATTTCATTCGTACATACAAGAAATTACCGCAGATGAAACAGACTTTCTTCTTATTGATGGCGAACGATTACTTACAGCATCTACAGAAACATCCGCAATAAAATTGCTTATTGAAGAGAAGAAACCCGTGTATGCACTCATAATGCGCAAAGACTACAAAACCAAATTAAAACTATTAAATGAAAAATGCTGTGATTGTTTTGAATTCCCTATTGTGTCAGATGTCATTGCTAAGACTCTTCGAAACCAACTATTACTCTACTCTCAGCAAAAAGTAAGCTCAGGGTATCTTTCAGAGCCGGAAACGCTGTACCACGTTCATGGAGAACAGGGATTACGCAAATTTAATATAGAATTTCTTCCGGCACAAAAGAAGCGATGGTTTCTTCGTTACAAAGATCAGGCACACCATGTATCCGTATATGAAAAACGAATTATTAGCTATATGCTTGATAGCAACAAAGTTGCCTCAAAACGTGAACTGGCATTCATTGCGTGGAATACATTTGACGTTCGGGATAATACTATTGTTGCAGCAGTCATGAAAATTCGAATGCTATTTCATAGACTAAAAATTCCAATAGCGATTAAAAATCTTTATGGTTATGGGTATTCTATGCAGCCGACCGAGCCTTCGGAGTGACCATATGCTCTTTTTTCATTTTACCCATCATCATTTCAAGCTGAGCTTGAATATATGGCAAAAAATTAAAAGTAAGCATAGTAATTGTCAACAGAATTTGCTCAAAGAAGTGCCAGAGGAAAAAGAAGAAACCTTTTTCTTTTGGAGGAGATCCATACAGTTCTTCAAGGATAAAGCGTGATGGGAATAAACCAACAAGTGAAAAAGTGAGAAGATAACTGATTACTCGCGGCAAAACGTGCGCAATGCCGAGAAGTCCAAAATCTCGATTCATTAACGCAATTAATGGAATACCGAAGGTTAGCAAAAAGGCAATTGTTACCCAAATATTATAAACCTGGAAAAGATTCATAATACTGCCTAATCTTTCAAGTGGAGGTATTCGATTGTTGCGCAATAATCCCTGCAAGGTCATAGGAAAGACAATAACTCCCCATCCCCAACGGTGAAGCTGTTTATATTGAGCAACATGAGTTTTTACTAAATCACCGGCATGAACAGCATCCATATATGTTGGAACATAAAATTCTTCTCCACGGAAACGCCCATCTAAGTGTAAGTAAGCATTCCAATAAAACGACGTGTCATCAACACCGATTCGAGGATCCCAGTAGTCAATGCGGTCAAGAAGGTGGAGGTTAAAACTATAGCAGGAGAAGCTTTGCTTTGTATTTTTAGCTGTGATCCATTCAGACATTGTTGCAAGCGTAATTGAGCTTGAAATAACACGCATCAAAACAGGAACGCTCCAATAGTTATTCGAATACAACATTATTGCAGGAGAAAAGAAGCAGTGGTATCTATCTTGAGTTGCAAGATATTTAAATGTTAATGCTGACAAAAACTTAGGATGTACTTTTAGGTCTGAATCATACTTTGTAACGAGAAAGTTTTCAATTTCATATCCTTCCTTAGAGATTTCAGAAACAAAAGCACGTGCGGCAAAACGTAGGTTTGCTCCGGCAATTCCTTTAACTTCACCAGGAATATCTTTAGGGTGAATATAATATCGAAGAGACTTAAAAGACTTTCCAAATTCTGCCTGTAATTTCTTTGCATTTTCTTCGGCTTCCGGGCCACCACTTTCTTCTACAGCAAGAACTACAAATACTTTATTTTTGTTATCGTATTCTGAGTCTGCAAGCGCTTTCACCGTTGCTGACAATGTTTCATAGTCTTCCTTGTAAAAAGGAATCATCACAACGTGAAAAAAGTCTTTATATGATTTTGGAAGATAGTCAGATGCGAGATCTTGCTCAAATGAAAGCTTTTCTATTTTATCGTTCCAATCGGTCGCAAGCGTTTTTTGCATGCGGGAAAATGCGATAAAATTGCCAACACTCGACATAACACTTTTAAAAACCCAAAAAACGGCAAGAAATGTGATGTAATACAATACTAATTGAGGAAATCCAAACAAAGACGCCCAAATAGGAGATGAAAGCAAGAATATTGTAATGACCCCAGGAACAATGCTTAACACTTTAAAGCTCCAAGAATTCAGGTCGTATACCTTTTTATATATATTTTCCGACATACCGCATGTAATTATACCTTGATTGACAAAAACTCTCAAATACATTAGATTTCCTTAAGGAAACCTACTTTAATTATAAACAGCTGCCCGCTTTCATGGAGAGTATTATTTTTTACCAAGATATTGGTGAAAATTCAGTGTCTTTTAGAGAGGAACATCTCGGTCGAAAAGGATTAAGTCTTGCATTGCTTACGAAGTTCAAATTACCCGTTCCTCCGTTTTTCATTATACCCACCGGGGTATTCAAAGACTACATTTCCCGTATATCAAAGAATGTAAATATTGGAACAATTGAAGAATTACGCAAAGAAGTTGTTTCTACCCCATTGCCACCAGAATATCACGATAGTATCGCAGATTCTTATCGCAAACTTTCAGGTTTTGGCAAAGCTTGGGTTGCTGTGCGTGGCTCAATTAGTGCTCCAAAGCATCCCAATATTTCTTTTTCAGGACAATTAGATACTTTTTTGAATATTCGTGACGTTAATGAAATTGAGCTTGCAATCAAAGAGATTTACGCATCGCTTTTTAATGAAAGTGTCTACGAATACTTGAGAAAGAATAATGTTCCTTATAGCGATGTTTCCGTCAGTATCATTGTGCAAAAAATGATTCAATCTGAAGTATCAGGAATCATGTATACATTTGATCCAATCACAATGAACCGAAATAATGTTTCGATTGAAGCAGTTTTCGGACTTGGAGACGTATTGAATGACGGAACAATTAATCCTGACATTTATGTTGTTTCAAAGAATTCATACGAAGTTGTTGAAAAGAAAATTGTGCCACAAGAATGGATGAAAGTTCGCCGTATTGGTGACATCTCTTCGCTAGAACATGTACAAAAAATTAAAATTTCGAAAGTTTGGCAATATTCACAAAAACTTGATGAAAACCTTATTAAGGATCTTGCGAATGTTGGAAGCCGCGTAGAATCTATTATTGATCCTTTCCAAATTGTCGAATGGACAATGGAAGGTGGAAATATTTGGATATTACAAATTAAAGCAGTTTCTACGAAACTGCTTTCCGAAGACAAACTTCCGACTCAGGATCAGCGAATTTCTACAATGGAAGTTGAGCAAAAAAGTGCAAGAATTGACGAGTCATTACAAGAACCTGTACCGGAAATAAAAAAGAGGAAGAAGAGTGCCGAAATTCAGGAGACATTGCTCTTCCTTGGAAATGCAGCAAGTCCCGGAACCGCATATGGACGTGCACTTGTTCTTTCAGCAGAAGTATTAAAGCAGGATATGCTTTTAGAAGAATTACTCGCAGAAGCGACCAAGGAAACAATTCTTGTTACAGAAGAGTTTTCAAGCAAACTAGAGCCATTTTTCTACAAAATAGGTGGTGTTATCACAAACTACGGCGGAATCAATAGTGATGCTGCAATTACATCCCGCGAGCTGAATCTTCCGGCAATTGTAGGAACACGTATTGCAACTGTCTTTATTCAGAATGGCACATTATTAAAGATTGATGGAGCGTCCGGCACTGTATATAGAATTGACGCGCTTCCTGAAATTGAAGGAGACGGATCACATACAAAAAAGGCTCCTTCTTTATCAAAAGCATCACGAGAAGCGAGTCAGGTAACAACAAATGAATACTCGCTACCGACGAAAAGTAGGTTGAGTGATGCACCAGAAAATGACGTCTTTAAGCTTTTTGTACCAAACTATTTGGGTAACTCACACTACCTTCTCGTAGATGACCAGTCAAAGGCTGATCCGGATCTTGATTACTCTGGAGTTTTGGTAAACGTTAAAGAAATCACAGCAGCAAGTTCCAAGAAATTTAAAAAGTTAAAGCATAATATCTCCGGTGCACTATATCTTGTCTTAGAAGATAATGCATCAGTTGATTCAGTTATGGAGAAAAAGAGAAAACTTTCTGCATATAACCTGCGACGCTCAAGAAAAATTAGAATCATTCTCGAAGTCGGTTCTTTCTTTACTCTTTTAAATCTTGAACGATTTATCGGCTTAAATATTGATGGATTTGTCTTTAATCTCGAAAAACTGAGTGCAACGTACGGTAATGGAGCAACAACAATTGATGACAATTTGCTGCTCTTGCTTCAATCAAATATTCAAAAAGTAAAGCAGCAACAACTTCACATTCTTGCTTGCGCAATTCCGTCCGAGTTTATTACAACACCATTATCAAAAGAGATTATCTCCATCGCCAAATCAGGATGTAATTCGATTATCGTCAATAGCGGCAAGAAATCCGTCTCCAACGATACAATAGTCGAATTCTCAAGCGCATACCAATCTGCAATTCTCACAAAAGAATAAGGCTTTCGGACACTTGTAGTAGGCTCAAAATTTTGTACCTTGTTGTGTATGCATTCTTTGCGTAGTAAAATCAGTCATGCAGTCCACTACGCCATTAATGCAACAATATCAGGAAATTAAGAGTGCGTATTCAGACGCAATTCTTCTCTTCCAAATGGGTGACTTTTTCGAATGTTTTGGTGAAGATGCTGTGACAATTTCTCAAGTACTTGGCATTGTCCTTACAAAAAGAGAGAAAAAAGCAGATGCTCCACAAATGGCAGGATTTCCGCAAAAAGCACTCGACGAGTATCTTCCAAAGCTTGTTCATGCTGGTTACAAAGTTGCAGTTGCAAGGCAAATGGAACCCCCGACCGGTGGTAAAGGCATTGTAAAACGCGCAGTAACAGAAGTAATTACTCAGGGAACAATTACACAGCAGGAATCTCTGTTATCACAAGATAAAAACTACCTTGCAGCAATTGTGGTAAATAAAAATCTTTTTGGACTTGCAATTGTTGATGTTACAACAGGAGAGCTTAAAGTGTATGAAGATAGATACGCTCCAGATAAAACGGCTGCACTTATAGATAAAATTGCTCCGAGAGAAATTCTGCACCAACACTCGTTTAATTTGCAGCTTTCGCCTCTTTCCACAACAGTAAAACAACCTCTTTCAGATGTTTTCTTTGATGTAAAGAAGTCTATAGAAACTGTTACATCTCATTTTAATGTCCCCAACCTTGACCCTCTTGGATTGCACGATAAGATGCTTGCAGCAATAGCAACCGGAGTTCTAATCGCGTATGTCAGCGATACTAAAAAAGTTACCCCAAAGCATATTCAAAAGATTGAACTATGGAATCCCTATAATTACCTCCTTGTTGATTCTATTACCCAAAAGAACTTAGATATCTTTTCTAACCAAAGAACACATTCACTCAGTGGATCTCTCTTCGGAGTTATTGACAAAACAATAACCCCAATGGGACATAGAAAGCTATTTGAGTGGATTTCATTTCCTTTAACTGAGCAGGAAGAGATTACAAAACGTTTTGATGTTGTTTCATTTTTTATTGAAAATCAGGAGCAGATTAACACTGCAATTAGCGAACTTGAGGAAATTCACGATATTGAGCGATACGCCGGATTACTCGGCCTTGGACGAATTCATCATAGACAGCTATCAGCTCTCGCGTATAGTATTTCCCATGTTTTGACATTAAAATCTCTTCTCTCTTCCGCACAAAACGATACGCTTATTCCCCTTTTACACAGTGCTCTTGAAACGATCGAGGACTCACCACTTAAAGAGCTGCAGTCTAAAATTTCGACAGCTCTTCCCGGGCTGGATGAAACATCCTCAACACTGTTTAAGAAAGGATTTAATGCGGAGCTTGATGAGCTTATCACACTTTCTACAGATGGCAACAAGCTTATTAAAGATATTTTCACAAGAGAAAAAGAGCAATCAGGCATTACCAACTTAAAACTTGGATTTAATAAAGTATTCGGCTACTATTTTGAGACTTCAAGAGCTAATGAAAAGCTTATTCCATCACACTTCATAAAGAAACAAACACTTGTAAATACTGATCGTTTTATAACGCAGGAAGTAAAGGATCTGGAAGAAAAAGTACTCCACGCGCAGGATCGCCTTGCTACAAAAGAACAAGAAGTATATGCGGCATTGGTTGCAGAACTGCAAGGATTTATTGGAAACATTCAATCTACCGCGGCGGCTGTTTCTGCAATAGATGTGTTACTTAACTTTGCTCGTGTTGCGATCACCAAAGGATATGCCCGACCTTCCTTTGTAAAAGAAGGTGAATCAATCGTCTTTACTGACGCACGCCATCCAGTAGTTAATGAGTTTGTTCCCGACTTTGTTCCAAATAGTTTGACTATCAATAAAGATAAAAACTTTATTATTCTTACAGGCCCGAACATGGGAGGTAAATCTACGTTTGTTAGACAGATTGCACTGATTCATATTTTGGCGCAAGCAGGATCTTTTGTTCCTGCACAAGCATGTAATATTTCGATTATTGATAAGCTCTTTGCACGAATTGGCGCATCTGATGATATTGCATCGGGGCGAAGCACATTTATGGTTGAGTTAAGCGAAGTCGCAAATATCATTCGCCATGCAACTGAAAAAAGCTTCGTTATTCTCGACGAAGTTGGCAGAGGCACCAGCACTTACGAAGGAATTGCCCTTGCTTGGGGAATTTCAGAGTATATTGCAAAGCACATAAAATGTACCACAATATTTACAACACATTTCCGCGAAATCACATTGCTTGAAAAAGAAGATACTCCGTATATCAACTTTAAGGTAAATATTAAAGAAGAAAATAATGATGTTTACTTCTTACACACCATTTCTCCTGGAGTTAGTGACAAGAGTTACGGTATTCATGTTGCAAAGTTAGTTGACCTGCCGGGGGAGATTATTAAAACAGCGCAAAAAATGCTCGATCGTTTTGAGCATGAAAGGCCTGTTCAGCAAAAGAATCAGCCACCGGCAGATCAATTGGGAATGTTTT
The DNA here is from genome assembly GCA_030583825.1 of Candidatus Dojkabacteria bacterium. Lineage (GTDB taxonomy): Bacteria > Patescibacteriota > Dojkabacteria. The sequence goes on from CP129477.1 coordinate 39,316, forward strand.
CACTACAAGCTCCTGTAGAGCCGCAGGAAGTCATTCCTGACAATGTTAAGGCCTTTATGAGCGAGGTGGCTTCTCTTCAGCTTGAGACAATGACTCCTCTTGAGGCGATAAGCGTTTTGGCGTCTCTCCAGCAAAAGTTGCCTGATGTGTCCGAGTAAGCATATATCCTCTGCCATAAGATGAACGGATCACAACAGAGGAGCATAATTGCTTAATCAGTTGGTTCAGCCGATATACGATAACTGCCAATGCATTTGTATTAGAAATATCTGCTTTGAGCATTAAAGCATCCGATGGCAAAAGTCTATTTGACATGAGTTGCGACATTACAGCTTCCTGCTGCTTTGTTAGCATTAACCGAAAATGAGGTCGTGATTTTTCGTAGAGTTGGCTATTTGCTAAGCACAACATATTCTGCCAACACAGTATTTCCGACGCGACTTCCTTTAAAGAAAAGAATAACTCAGCATGGCGCGTAACCCTTACAAGTAATTCATAGTATGAAAAGGGTTTTACTAAAATATCATCCACCCCCATTTGAAAAAGACCAATTCGTTTTGATAACTTTCCAGAATCAACGATAACAATTATTTTCATATTGGGAACATGACGGCGACACTGAGACACAATCTCTATGCCGGAAGACTTTAGCAGCTCGCATTCTATAAGCATCGCTGCCGGACGATGTTTCTCAACATTGCTAAGAATGCTGTGTTTGCTATGAGCAAACGTACAATACAGCCCGCTGCTTTCGAAAAAGAGCGAACAGTTGTTTTGGATTATCTTGTCCCCCACCGCAACAAGAACACTGTTCATGGTTAGAAAGAGTAAAATGATTTACTCCCCCTACGTATATTATCGCTGAAAAATTATTACCAAATCATGACAACTCCTTTTTTGTGGAAAAGAGTCCATAAAATAGTATGAGAATCGAAACTAAAGTACCTATGGCAAGAGAAACCGCTCCTTTTTGAAGTATAGGAAGCGGAAATACAAATCCTACTATCGTCACAATTGTTCCTGCAATATACGCAACAAGTACAAGATTGTTGCGACCACTTAGCACAATTCGCTGTAGTAAAAAATACATTGCAGCATAACATGGCACAGGCAACACATACCACCGAAGCATTTCGCTTGTCATAGTAATTGCATTTGTATCAAAGCTTCCTCGCGCATATAAAACTTGGGTAATAGTTCCGGCAAAAAGCCAGACAAAGAACGAAAATACTATGCCACCAGCTGTTGCAAGAAGCAAAATAAGTGTTCCATATAAGTATGAGTCTGTGTACTGTTTTTTCTTTTCCAATTGCTGAAGTTTGGGAATGGCATATGTTGTTAACGGAATAATGAAAATCGGATTAAAAACAGCAGTTACCTTTAATGCATAATTATATGCAGAAATAAAACCGATTCCTTCACGCTCAAAAAGGAATATAAGTAAAAATCCGGGGATATTAGACATGAAGAAACTAAGCAGCAAAGGCAATACGCCAATAAATAGTTCTTTACGACTCTCAATTTTCATTGGAATAAACTGACGGAATGAAATATCTCCAATAAGCTGTTTTAAATCCGGAATCAACAGACTAATTCGGATAAGCCCTGAAACAATGAGCGCCAACCCAAACCATTGAAGTCCAAGCATTGAGGAAATACCAATACCGACTGTCAGAATAATCTGAGAAAATAAATCTTGCAGTGATGCACGATAAAATTTTTGCCGGTAATACAAATAGCTTTGTATTACTCCAGACATTCCATACAAAATAGCGGCAAATCCGCTGAGCATAAGTAATGGCAACGATAACTGTGAGTAAAGAATCTCCATAGTAAGGATAATTCCAACAGTTACTCCTGTGAGAACCATTTGATAGAAGTGAAGAATCTTCCAAAAAAGCGATGTCGTCTTGCTGTCATCAACATTTCCAAACATTGAAACAAGTGCAGTAATAATTGTATTGTTAACAACAAATGAAAGAATTAATTCTGTCGGATATGTCAGCAAATTATATTCATCTGCCACAGAGGTAGTACCAAAAAGGTACGCCAGTACCGCATTGCGGATAAATCCAAATAACTTTGATAAGATGGCGGCCGATACAAGAATAATGACTGCTCCGGCATTTTTTCTCGAGCTCTCCAATAACTTTTGTAACATATTTACATTAATAGCAGATTTTGGCCCGCCATGGACGACGCAGGCTTAATTTCCATAAGCCCAAGAAGTGACACAGCTACATCAGCAAGGATACCAGATTTTTCCATATTTAGCGCGTCGAATGCTAAACGCTCAAAATTGAGGTTATCCGAGAACTGTCCGTCTTCAAAAATGTTGGGATTATCAACATATATAAACGGCACAAGGTTAAGTGTATGGTTTTTATCAGGCTCGCCTGTAATAGGGTTAATCATAATATCTGAATTCCCGTGATCGGCAACAATAATTGCCCGTCCACCGACAGCAAACAGCGCCTTTAAAACAAAATAAATACATCTATCTGTTACTTCGACTGCTTGAATTGTTTGTAAGAGTTTGCCGCTGTGGCCAACCATATCCGGATTCGCATAATTAATCAGGAAAAAGTCATGCTGACGCCCCATAATCTTTTCAATAAGCTTCTCAGTAATTTTGTATGCCGACATTTCAGGCAGCTCTGAGTAATCAAAGACATCGGGAGATTCCACCGTTCCATACTCTTCGCCTGGCGCAGGGGCTTCACGTCCACCATTAAAAAAGTAAGTGACGTGAGGATATTTTTCCGTCTCAGCAATATGAAACTGCCTATACCCTGCTTCTGATACGAGATCTGACATCGTAGAATACACTTCCTGAGGCTCAAATACTACTTCGACAGGCAGTCCTTCTTCATAACCTGACATTGTTATAAATTTTTCAATAAAAAAGTCTCGTTTGAAGTGGGTAAACTGACCATCAGGCATAACGAATGCTTTTGTGAGCTGCCTTGCACGGTCTTCACGAAAGTTGTAAAAAACTGCGTAATCTCCGTCACGAATAGGAGCAACCGGAAGTCCTTTGTCATCAATCATTATTGTAGGAGTAAAAGTTTCGTCATCTTCGCCTCGGTTATATGCCTTCTCAAGAGCCGTTTCAAAATCACTTTCCTTTAGTCCATCTATACCAAGCATAGCGTTATATGCTTTCTGAATACGATCCCATTTATTGTTTCTATCCATGGCCCAGAATCGTCCTGAAATACTAGCAATTTTCTTAAAGCCATAGCGTTCCATTCTTGCCTTAAGCTTTGAGTAATAAAATTTTGCTTCGTAACGAGGCGTATCTCGACCGTCAGTAATAACATGAATAACAGGTTCAATGCCATGTTGCGAGCATAGCTCCATAAGTGAAAACAAATGACGAATATCGGCGTGAACGCCTGCCGCACTTAGTAGTCCAATAATATGAAGATTCTTCCCTGCTGATTTTGCACCTTTTACAAGACGAGTTAATACATCATTTTGAAAAAATGATTTGTCAATAATTGCATCGTTAATTGTGGAAATCATCTGATAAACAATCGTGCCGGCTCCTAAGTTCAAGTGACCGACTTCGCTATTTCCTGGAACTCCCTGTGGAAGGCCGACATCTGGGCCACAAGCGCCGAGTAACATCTTTTTTTGTGCTCTTGTCCACAGACGATCAAGCGTTGGAGTTTTAGCTCGAAGTATGGCATTACCTTCATAATCTTTGCCTACAGCGAGTCCATCCATTATAATTAGGGCAGTTGGTCTCATCAAAGACATTATAACGCAATGACAATACTCTCACAAATAATACAATCACTCGAGAATCGAGATACAGAAACATTGATTCAATCTGATTTGCCAGCATTTGAAGCAGAAAAAGGCAAAGAGCTAAAAGAAATGTACGATTTATTCGCTGATAGCGACTCAGATCAAGCTATTCAAGAAGTAAAAAATCAGTTACCTGTAATTATTAAATCGCAAAGTAAACAGAAATATGGTGAAAGATCATGTATTCTCAGCTTACGACCCGGCCAAGGAGGCTTAGATGCACAGGATTGGACAGATATACTTTTCTCAATGTATACAAAGTTTCTGCAGAAATTAGGTATTTCCTTTACCGTCCTGGAATATGTTCCCGATGATGTCGCCGGAATTACTCATGCAGCAATACAAATAAATGGTAATGGTGCATACGAAGTATTTGCTCACGAAGAAGGTCAGCATCGTCTTGAAAGAAAATCTCCGTTTAATAACAAAGGGAAAATGCAGACTTCACATGCAATTGTAACAGTCACTCCGCTTATTCAATCACAGGACAAAATCATAGTCGCCGAAAAAGACATTGAAATAAAAATGGCAAGATCCAGCGGGCCAGGAGGGCAAAATGTTAACAAAACTGAGACAACTGTGATACTTCGGCATACCCCCACGGGTATAGTTGTACGCAACTCTCAAACAAGAAGCCAATTGCAAAACCGCCAGTATGCTATGATCATGCTGCAATCAGAACTTCTCAAACTGGAAGAAAAGAAGCGGGCAAATGAAATGTCCTCTTTTGCAGTGAATACAAATGAACAAACTATCCGAACATACGACTTTGAGTTGCAGCAGGTAAAAGATCACCTCTCACAATATAAGACATCAAAGCTTTCTGCTATTCTTAATGGAGAACTTGGATTTCTGCTGGTACGCAGGTTACTTTCAGCGAAATAGGTTGACCTTTCCCTACAGAGCTTATAGAATGTGGGTATGCTTACTGCCGAAAAAGTGTCAAAGTTATACAATGTGGGGGATGCAACAGTTCCAGTCCTCAAAAATATAAACTTTTCTCTTAATCAAGGAGATTTTGTATTTTTAACTGGGCCATCGGGTGCAGGAAAGACCACATTGATTAAACTTTTAATCTTACAAGAGTATCCAACTAAAGGAAAAATTGTATTTGAAAATGTCCCTATTGAGAATCTGCCTAAAAAGCTTATTCCAATGTACCGTAGAACAGTTGGTGTTGTCTTTCAAGATTATAAACTTCTAGAGCATAAAACAGTTTTTGAAAATATTGCATTTGTACTTGAAATTCTCGACAAAAAGCAAAAAGAAGTTGCGGACACTGTTTATAAACTACTTGAACTTGTAAATTTGGACAACAAGGCTTCCCTTTTTCCAAAACAGCTTTCTGGCGGTGAAAAGCGCCGTGTGGTTATTGCACGAGCGATTGCAAATGCACCAAAACTCCTCATTGCTGACGAGCCTACCGGTGACCTCGACGACGACAATACTTATAGAATTATCGAAATTCTTCGCCGTATTAACCAGGCAGGAACAAGTATTATTATGACAACTCACAATATGGAATTACTTGAGCGTTACCCAGATCATAAACGTTGGAGAATTGTTGCGGGAGAACTGAATACAGGAGCTTCTCAGACAGGTCACACAAGGTTTATTAGCAAATTACAAAACCTTTTGTCAGAAGATGTCTTTAAAAAGATTTCTCTTCTCTCTCCTGACAGCGAGGCAGATATTCTCTCGCTTACTCCGTCATTTTTGAGGGATAGCTTAAAAATGAATGATAACGAAATTCATGAACTTATTGGAAAAATGAAATTACTACAATCAGAAGCATGAAATTATTAATTTCAACTACGTGGAAATATATTCGTCGTAACCCAGGGCTTTCGCTTGCAACTATCGTTATTATTACGATTACGTTTGCAATGGGAACTCTATTGTTTATGCTTAATATGTTTGCTTCGGCAACGGTGGATTATTTACAAAGTCAACCCACAATTTCTGTGTTATACGACCCCAAAGAAAAAGAAGAAAATATTTCGGAATTCAAATCATATTTAGAGAATCAGCCTGGTGTTGTGAATGTTGTATACAATAATTCTTCTGAAATTCAGCGTGAATATTTAAATAGCATTGGAATACCTCCAGAACAGCAAAATCAATATGCGTTCGATGGAAATCAGATGCATGTGCTCAGGTTACAACTTGAGCCGAATCAGGATTATCAAAAGTTTATTGCGCTCGTCAATGAAGAAAAAAATAACGGAGCGCTCATTGTGGACATAATTTTTGTCCAGCAGATCGTAGACAGAATTAGAGAGTTTAGCAATACAGTTCGTATTGGTGGCGGAATCATTACTCTCTTTTTAATTGTTATTTCACTGGTACTTATTTACTTAACGATTGGCTTTACAATTAATCGTTTTGCTCAAGAGATTGATATTATGCAATTGGTTGGTGCAGAATCAAAGCTTATTATGACACCATTTATCCTGCAGGGAGCTTTCTATGGCGCAATTGCTGCACTGATTTCATATATTACGCTTGTTGTGTTCTGGGCAGCAGCTATTGCAGTACTACAAAGCAATATTCTCTTTGAATTTATACGCAATATCGTCACGGAAGTTGGACTCGGGGCTCTTTTTACTATCACTCCTTTATACTTCGTTTTTGGAGCCATTTTGGAGCTCATAGGTATATTCATAGGTGTCGTCTGTTCCTATTTTGCGACAAAGAGATATATTAAAATATAATTAATGCATATGACACAGAAAAAAAGCCTCTATTTTTCTATTGCCGTTGCACTCTCAATTCTTTTTATTGCCCTCATGCCTGCAGTCTCTGCAAGCCTTTGTCCGTCAGGATACACCGACAAGCAATGTTACGACTATTTATTGAAAAAACAGAACGATCTCAATAGCCAAAAGAAAAATGTTGATAATTCTTTAAAGAATGTTCGTATTCAGGAAGGAGATATTCAAGCACAGATTAATCAGCTGGAAGCACAAATCAAACAGCGTGAAATCGAAATCACCGAAAAGCAGGTTCAAATGGAACTTACTAATATCGAAATTCGAAACGTTGGTAATGAGATTACCTCCACCCAAACAAGAATTGATACACTGAAGCAAGAAGCACAAAAATCAGTTGAACAAATCAACACAACTTCGATGCTAACTTATAAGGTCAGCGCTGTGCCGACATGGTACTTCTTTGCAAATAATGATCTTATTACAGCACTCGAAATGATGCGGTACATGGACTACATTATTAAAGAAGAAAAATCCCGCTTGAATCACTTTAACCAATTGCAATCTCAACTTGCTTCTCAGGAGCAAATTCTAACAACAGCACAAAGTGAAATTATTGATAAGCGTAACGAACTTGAAAAGGCAAACTTGGAACTATTGAAGCTAAATAATGAATTAAAAGCTGATTCAGAAAAGAAAGCAAAACTTCTTGCAGAGCTTGAAGCAATGGAAAGACAATTAGAAGCACAAAAAGCTGAGCTTCAGAAAAAGCAAAACCAGTATGATGCTGAATCTACAGCAATTGCCATTCGGTTATTCCAAGAAGGTCGTCTTGGTGCAGGTGCACCGGTCAGCAAGGGTGATATCATTGGATTTCAAGGACACACAGGCTGTGCGTTCGGATCTCACCTTCACTTTGGAATCATTAAAGGAAAAGGATTTACCTATATTCGAGCAAATGTTAATCCGTTTACCGCCGGATATCTTAGTCAAAGCGGCAGCTATATTTCGTCTGGGTCAGGACAAGCACCTGTTGCAGGCGCGCTTATGACACAAAGCTTCCACGAAGGATACGCACTCGATATGTTAAGCACAACACAAGGAAATCAAACCGGCCAACGATATTTGATCCGACCGGGTGATGTAAAATGTTCTCCATCGTATGGCCCTGCATATCATGGACTGAGAGGAGAAGGCGCACCAGTACGCGCAATGCTTTCTGGTACAATATATAGAGGCAATGTAGATAAGTGGGGATCAAACTATATCATTATTGATCATGGGAACGATCTGCTAACATTCTACTTCCACCTAAAATAATTTTAATTCTTCGTTCCAATGGCAAAAAAACCATCGAAGCCACAAAAGAAAGCCGTGGCTCAGGCACCCGCCAAAAAGGAAGCAGTTGTAGAAGCCGCATCGGCAACTAAAAAAGCTCCTGTGAAGATTGCGTTCAAAAAGACCAATCTGACAAAAATCCTGATCGTAGCAATTGCATTGCTCGTTCTTATTCCTTTGCTCGACCTTTTAATTCAGTTCTCGATTATCGGCAGATATGCTGCATTTGTAGGTCAAACACAAGTGACACGTAACTCCTATGAAAAAGAATTAGAAAGACGATATGGACAAGCAATTATTCAGGATCTTATTGTTGAAAAGATTATCGCAAATGAAGTTAAAACTCAGAATATCGCTGTTAACGAAGAGCGCGTAACACAAGAGCTCGACGGTATTAAATCTCAGTTTTCAGGCGAAGAGGAATTTCAGGAAATTTTGAAAGCAGAAAACCTGACTGAAGAAGAAGTCAAAGCACGAATTCGCCTACAACTTGGATTGCAGGAAATTGTCCGAGCTTCAATGACTCCAATCACAGACGAAAGTATTCAGTCATATTATGACCAAAATAAACAGCTTTACGAAGGTCAGACATTTGAAGAGTCAAAAGAATCAATTCGTAAAAGTCTTGAAGATGCAGAACTCAGCACTAAAGGTGATGAGTGGCTCAACGGAAAGTTAACAGCATTGAGTGCTGATAACAATCTTACCCTTACTGCAAACAAGCAGTACAAATTCTTCCAGAGTATCAACCTTATCGGTAAATTATTCGGCAGGAATTAATAGTGTATAGCCGGCGTCATCTTTATAGATGACGCTGAGCTTACCTGTTTCAATATCTTTAAACAAGTAAAACATTTTCCCCAACAATTCTAAATGCTCAATAGCCTGAGAAACAGTTATTGGTGCGAGTTCTGATATAACCTTTTTTCGAACAGCTGGTGTGTATGTTGCGTATTTACTTGCTTCGATGCTTTCATCATCTACAATCTCATCAACAAGATCATACTTTGGCCAATTTTCCTGTCCTTCCCATTTTCGTTTTCCATCGTGGTACTGATTTACCTTTTTCTGTAATGCCTCTGCAATCATATCCATGATTGGATAGATGTCGTTACCCTCTTTCTTCACACGAATAACTGCTTTTGGATAAGAAACAAGTACTTTTATATAGAAGTCACTGTCTGAGCCTCTGTGACTGACAGTTTTACCAACTTCGCAACTTACTGAGAGTGCGTCATCAATGTAAGTGATTTTCTCAAGCTTTTCGGTAATATGCGCCTTCATGCCCTCTGTAATAGACATTCCTCGTGCTGAAAATTGGACTTGGTTCATAAAAATGGAGCAATTAATTTATGTTTACCTATATTATAGCGTACTCTTTATGCAAGAATAAAATCTTGCACATCAGAAAGCTTTGACTCTATACTCTTTTTCAATTGAATAACTTCATCCTGGGTAAGCATCATCAAAACAAATGCATCGCCCGGAATCTTTCGCTGTGTAGGAGCTTCAATACCAAGGCGTAAAAACGTACACCCTTTACCGATTGTTGATAAGACAGAAGTTACCCCATTATGAGTTTTTGAGTACTTTTCTTTTGTTACTTTTGCCTTACCAATAAGCAAATCAAGCTCGTCGCATACAAGTAGTACATCTTCGTTTGAAGTAACTGAAAAATCGTGTTTTGCCTGAGCTGCAGCTTTCCCAGAGAGATTCATATACGTTAATGGCCGAACAAGAATAATTCGCCTATCGTTTTTACGGAACTCACGATACTCGTAAGTAGATCGCTTAGAAAGCTGCCAATCAGATGACCATTCGTCGTACTTTTCAGGTAACCACTCCGCAATTCTATCTAACGCAATAAAACCAGCGTTATGACGAGTATTTTTATATCTATCACCTGGATTGCCCAGCCCGATAATTAGTTTGGTAGTCATTCCACAGTTGAGCAGTGATTTTATCCTGTATTGCAAACATAGTATCCGAATGATCATAACCAAGCAAATGCAACATTCCATGCACGATAATCATGATACATTCTTTTTCTGGATTATTATTGAAATATGACGCGTTCGCGCGTATTTCATCTTCTGAAATGTACAATTCTCCCAACAACGTTTCTTCCTGAATTTCAAACGAAAGGACATCGGTCGGCTTATCAATCTGTCTGTAAAGGTTATTGAATGTTTGACTTTCTGAAGGAGTTACAAAAGAAAAGTGAACATCTGTAAACTTTTGTAATGACTGAGGAATATGCGGAAGCAACAAATCAATAAGCTTCGATTCGGCAATGAAATCAATAACAGAAGAAAACTCTGTGCTAAGAATATCTTTACCGGATATTTCAAACATAATGGAAGACTAGAAGATCTTCGCTTTTAGCTTTGGTGATGTCTTTGGTTTCTTTGCCATTCGTGCTCGCTTGCGGCTTCGGGAGCGTGCTAATTCACGCTTCTTTGTTCGCTTTGCTTCGCTCTTTGATACAAAGAATCTTTTTTCCAAAACATCAGAAATAATTCCTTCTTTAATAACTTGACGCTGAAAACGTCGAAGCACTGAATCAATAGATTCGTTTTTGTGTACAACAATAACTGCCATGCTGAATTATATCCTAATTAATATGCTTTTGCAAAGTAAGTCAGTTTTCCTTCTTTGCCGGTAAATATATCTTTTCCAATTTCATTTTCTGTTGCAAGCGGAATGACTCGTGGAGTAATTTTATATTTCTCCTGCAAGATATCTGCTTGCTTTTTGTCATCATTAAAGAAGAATACGACAAATCCCATGCCTTCATCAAGAGCTTGTACCAGTTCAGCTTCTGAATTCACCTGTCTGGTATGCTCATTTAGGAACTCCTCTGCTCGCCTGAATAACATTGCTTGCGATTCATCTAACAACTCTTGCAACTGTTTATGAATATCATTTGCATACTGCAGTACAACACTACTGCCATCAACACGACGAACAACCTTTAATTTTTCTTCTGCAAGTTCGCGCTCACCAATTTCTATTCGAAGCGGTACGCCACGAAGCTCCCATTCGTTGAACTTCCAACCAGCTGTATTTTCTGACCAGTCAGCTTGCATACGAATTCCAACAGATTTTCCTTTTTCAATTAACTTGTCTGCCATGTCTTTAATTTTTGCAGCACCTTCTGGAGTTTTAAAAATCGGAATAATTACAATCTGAACAGCTGCCATACGTGGTGGCAATTGTAGTCCCTTATCATCACCGTGAACACCGATCATGCCTCCTAAGCTTCTTGTACTGAATCCCCAACTTGTTTGCCATGCATATTGCTGCTGATTATTTTCATCAACAAACTTTACATCGAATGCTTTTGCAAAGTTTTGCCCAAGCTGGTGCGATGTTCCAATTTGCAAAGCTTTGTTACTTCGTAAAAGAACTTCTAATGTTGTAGTATAGTCAGCGCCTGCAAATTTTTCGCCTGAGGTTTTATATCCTTTAATAGACGGAATTGCCATGTATGTACGAAGGAAGTCATCATAACGATGAAGAGCTTCAAATACATCCGCATCTGCGCTTTCCTTTGTTGCATGAGCAGTATGACCTTCCTGCCATAAAAACTCTGAAGTTCGCATAAATAGTGTCGTTCTCTTTTCCCAACGAACAACATTCGCCCATTGGTTGATTTTCAACGGAAGATCACGATACGATTGAATCCAGTTTGCAAACGTCTTATACATTATGGTTTCAGATGTCGGGCGAATCACGAGCGGCTCTTCGAGTTTTTCGCCCCCTGCATGAGTTACAACTGCAACTTCAGGAGCAAAACCTTCAACATGTTCTTTTTCTTTTGAAAGATACGATTGTGGAATAAACATCGGGAAGTAGACATCTTCAACACCATCCTTTTCGATCATCTCGCCTAAGTATTTTTGTACATTTTTCCAAAGGGTGTAGCCGTATCCTTTAAAAATCATTGTCCCTTTTACGGGGCCGTAGTCAGCAAGCCCTGCTCGAAGAATCACCTGCTGATACCATTCTCCGAAGTTTTCTGACATAGATGGAAGTCCATTCATAACCCCGACAATTATTTTATTATATAAAGAAATACGTCTTTAATCGTAATTAAAAATGAAAACGCAAGCAAGAGTCCTAAGCCAATGAGAGAAATTATTCCTAAAGTATTTTCATTAAACTTCTTTTTGCGGACTTTTTCCAGCGCAACAATAAGAATATGCCATCCGTCCAAGCCTGGAAAAGGAAGCAGGTTAAAAATAGCAAGGTTTAAGCTGATAAGTCCTGTCAAATGACCTAAGTCGCGTAACATTGCACCCGAAGAAGCAACAATGTCATCAACAACAGCATATACTCCAACAGGGCCAGACACTGTTTGCGAAACCGGTGAAAAATCCTTTGTTGTATTTACATATGCAACCATTCGATAAAAAAATGTTCCTGTAACTTTTACAATATTTATTGAATGAGAGAAGCCACTGAATGCTTTAGTTGCAAGATTCTCACCATAGTCAATTGCATATGTATCTTGTGTATCGGCAATCGTGATTCCAATTTTGTTAGAGTCAAAATAGCTTGCGGTATATGATTTTACTTCCTGAGAATTAAGATCTCGTAATTCAAGCTCCACCGATGTATTTCCTTCCTTTGCGTGACTTGTAATTTTTACAATAGCATCTTCTGTTGAGCTTACTTTTTCACCACTAACAGAGACTAATTCAACAGGAAATGTAATGCTTTCATTTTTCAGTGAAGAATTATCTGAAACTTCATAAATGATTGGGCCTTCAGTTAGCTTTCCAACAGTTGTTAGTTTTCCTCCAACTGGTTGAAACTCAATCATTGCTGGAACTTGCCAATTGAAAAATGGCATCATTATATAGAATGCTACAATTGCCAAAAGAAAATTCATAAGAGATCCGGCAAACAATACTTGCAACTTATCTCGCTTGCGTGCTGTTGCAAAGTTTCCTTTTCCACCCTCTGATTCGCTTTCTCCTTTTAATGCGTTATATCCACCAATCGGGAATATATTAATTTTCCAAACAGTATTATTCCATTCTTTTTGAAAAATTGCTGGGCCAAGACCAATGGCAAACTCTTTCACCTCGACTCCGACTCGTTTCGCAAGAATATAGTGTCCAAGCTCGTGGACAATAATCAAGACATTAAGAATCAGCAGAAAAATAATGATAGCTATCATAGTTATTTGAGCAATTGCTCCTTCTTATTTTCGTAAATTTCCGAAATTTGCTCAGTGAACTTTTTTGTTGTTTCATCAAGTGCTTCCAATGCTTTAAACACTACATCTTCAGGAGCTTCTCCGTTAGTCTTTAGTGCTTCAATATCAGACTTAATCTCTTGACGAACATCTCGAAGTCTCTGACGGAACTGTTCACCTTTTTCTTTTATAACTTTTACGAATTCTTCTTTCTTTTCCTGCGTAAGCGGTGGGAAATTAATAAAGACGCTATTATCTTTAATATTCGGGTTAATTTCCTTTTTGAACTCTTCGCCAATTGCAGAAGCAATATTGTTTAACAAGCCTTTATCCCATGGTGTAATAACCATAGACGCAGCAGATGGCGATGTAATAGTCGCGACCTGATACATTGGCATATATGAGCCATATGCTTCGACAGAAATATTCTTTACAACTTCAATGTTTACTGAACCAATACGGATTTTTTGCATCTCAGTTTTAAATGACTCGATAACCTCGGTCATTTCCTGAGTTGTTTGCTGTTGCAATGTGGCTATATCTGCCATCGTGAAAATTTGCTAATTTTAATATTTTCTCCGAGCTTTCCTGTAACTTCTTTCAAAAGATCTCTCATTTTCATTGTATCATTTTTGAAAGAAAGTTGCTCGAGTAAGCAAATTTCCTGCAGATATTTATTAAGTTTTCCTTCAACGATTTTATCAACAATTTGTTGAGGTTTTCCTTCTGCCGCAACTTCTGCTGCCCATTGTGCTGTAAGTTTATCCAACTCTTCCTGAGGAATAGATTCACGGTCAACATATAGAGGATTCATTGCAACAATCTGTAATGCAATTTCTCTTGCAAACTTGTGAAGCTCTTCATTTTTTGCAACAAAGTCTGTTTCACAAAGAATTTCTACCATACATGCAACATTTTTCATTGGAGCATGTGAATATACTTCAATAATACCGTTTTTGGTTTCTTTTTCTCCACGGCTTGATACTGTATTTCGAAGTTTTTCCATTAAGAATTCACGAGCCTTTGCCATATCTTCTGGATGAGCTTCAACTGCTTCTTTAACCAAACCAAAGCTTGCGCCAGTCTCCTTGCGGAGTTCTACAATCATTTGTGCATTAGTCATTCTTCTTTACCAATGAAATTATTCTCTTTGCTGTTTTCTCTCCAATTCCTTTAATAACTTTAAGCTCTTCGAGTGATTTCTGTTCTAGCAATTCAACAGAAGTGATACCTGCTGCAACAAGCTTTTCTTCCACTGTTTTTGCAAGCTTTAAGTCGCTAATTGGGCGATATGAAGATACTCGAACAACACGTGTTCCATCTGCAGTGCTTGTTGGAGCCTCTTGAATAACTGCTCGCTGTTTCTGTGCTGCCATTGAACCAAGCTGTGCTGCCTGTTTAATACGATACTCTTCTTCAATTTCTGCTTCCAATCCTGCGATTCGTTTTACAAACTGCTCACGCATTGTCAAAATTCTCTTTGAGCCATGTGCTGCGAATAATTCGCTGAATACTTCAAAGAATAAACGAATTGATTTGATTGCATCATCGTTTGCTGGGATTGAGTAATCAATTAATCGTGGATCTGAGTTAGAGTCTACAATTCCAATAATAGGGATCTTCAATGCGCGTGCTTCTTTTACTGCAATTCGTTCGAACTTAGTATCAACAACAATCATTGCTGTTGGAACTTTATCCATAAACATAACACCTTTGAATCGCTTTTCGAGTGATTCAATTTCGCGTGACATCGAAAGTAATTCTTTTTTCGTCAAGATATGTCGCTTTTTAATGTGTGCTTCTTTCAATTTGACCAATTTTGAGATTGATTGAGATACAACTTTAAAGTTGGTCAATAATCCTGATGGCCATTTATCACTTACGTAGAATATTCCATACTTTTCTCCAACTTCGGAAACAATAGGTGCGGCCTGTTTTTTAGTTCCAACAATGATAATTCTTGCTGATTCTGATTTCAATTGAGAAGCAAGAAACTCAACAGCTTTTTCCAATGCTGGAACGGTTTTACGAACATCAATAATGTGAATACCTTTGCTTGTTTTGTAAATATATTGAGCAAAGGACGGGTGCCATCGTTGAACTGAGTGTCCAAACTGTGCTCCGACTTTTAATAAATCGTCGGTTGTAGGCAGAACAATAGAATTTGTTGATTCTTTCATAATAACTCCTTTTACCTAAGCTTCCGACCTTTCGGCAGGAGGAACAGGAAGCCTGATAATTCATAACTAAAATATATACTTGATGATTGTAACACACTCGTTATCCCTCAATCAAGCGATAAAGCACCTTTTTCTCGAAAGCTATAGTAGCCCGCATTCGCAATAATTATATGATCAAGTAAAGGAATACCAAGCAAATTGCTAATTTCAAAAAGCTTTTGTGTTTCTTTCATATCCTGCGGACTTGGGTCACTGTTTCCAGATGGATGGTTATGTGCAATAACAATATTTGATGTTTTGTATCGCAATGCTTCAATAAATAGTTCCCGCGGAGAAAATAATACACTCCTAGAAGTTCCGAGAAATGTTGTTTTCTTCGCTATCATTCGCAAAGAGGCGTCAAGAAAAAAGCACACTATTCTTTCCTGCTTAGAAGAAAGCATGTCCTGACATTGCGCAATAATCTTTTGAGGCGAGTTTAAGGTCAATCGTTTTGTTGAAACGTACCGGGAAAGCAACATAACAACCGCAAGTATTGCTTTGATTTTTACGTCTCCCATTCCCTTTATATGAGACAACTCTCTTTCGAATTCAGCGAAAGAGAGTTGCCCTTCAATGTGAGCAGTAATTTTTTTGTTGACCTTTCGAGCGACATCAAGCACATTTGCGCCTTTCACTCCATATCCTAAAATCAATGCAACAAGCTCAGTCTGCGAAAGTGCGTCAAATCCAAAAGAATCACTTTTTTCTCGTACGAGTAGTGACCTTTTTAGTTTTGGCTCCTTTACGTATTCTGCCATTATTTGCATTGGCGATATATTTACAATTAGGATATCCTGAGCATCCGACAAAATATCTACCAGTCTTTGCTCGTCTTTCTACTAAATGCTTTCCACATTCTGGACAAACATCTTTTAGTAACAATGGCAGAGTCTTTTTGATTTCCGGGTAACCCGGGTGTGCCCAAAATGATCCGAATCGGCTCTTTTTAAGAACATATCCTTCTTTGGTAACTTCCTCTGGAATGTGATACTTTTCTTCATCAATAAACGGCTCTGTGTGACCACAATCTGGAGTAAAACATGCGTAATATTTGCCATACGGCCCAATTTTCATGTGAAGGAGTTTTTCACATTTTGGACAAGGCTTTTCTGTTTCTCCAAGATCTGTAAGCTTGTCTTTTGAAATTGTTTTCTCTTTCTGTGCAATATCTTTAATAAATGCCGGGTAAAAATCATCAAGCATCTTTTCCTTCTCAATCTTGTCGCTGACTATTTTATCAAGCTCATCTTCCATCTTTGCAGTAAAATCATAGTCAACAATTTGTGGGAAAAATTCTATTAAAAACTTTGCGACAAGCATTCCCGTATCTGTTGGCCATAGCGACTTTTCTTCTCGCTTTACGTACTCACGTGTAACCAACGTTGAAATAATAGATGCATATGTCGAAGGCCTTCCGATCCCTCTTTTTTCAAGTTCTTTTACCAAAGAAGCGTCATTATATCTACTCTTTGGCGTTGTCATTAATTCCTGAACTTTATATTCTTCAACAGTAAGCGAGTCACCCGATTTTAATTGTGGAATAACAAGTACCGGTTTGTCACTTGAGTACTTTTCAACAAGGGAATATCCTTTAAAGATAATTTCTTCCGCGCTTACCTGGTATTGTATTTTTTCTTTGGAAAAGACTTCATTTAACTTCTTATCTTGCGGAACTGTTATTAGTTTCTTCTCACGAATGACTGCAGGCTTCATTTGTGTTGCAACTGCTCTCTGCCAAATCATTGTGTATAACTTTAACTGCTGTGGGGTAAGAAACTTTGCAATCTTTTCAGGAGCATATTCTATGTGAGTCGGTCGAATAGCCTCATGCGCTTCCTGAGCGACTTTCGCTTTTGTTTTATATCGTCGAACGGTATCATTCAAATATTCTTTTCCGTATTCTTTAGTTACCCACTTTCTAATTTGCTCAATTGCAACTTCGCTAAAAGTTGTAGAATCTGTTCTCATATAGGTAATCAATCCCTGCATACCAGAATCGCCAATGTTGATTCCCTGGTACAGTTCTTGTGCGATAGACATTGTTTGTTTTGCTGTAAAACCAAATCTTCTGTTAGCATTCTGTTGTAACTTTGAAGTAGTAAAAGGAGCGGACGGAGTCGAAGATTTATCTTTTTCAAAGTAACCCACAACTGTATGTTTATCCTGGCTCTGCAAGTGCTCGCCTACTTCTTTCTGGAATTCTGGCGTCATCTTATAAAGATCTCCCTTTTTCGTAGATAGCCTGAAAATTAATTCCTCGCCTGTTTCAGTGTAGGTAACATCGTGAAGAAGATATGGTTGGGGAATAAATGCTTTTATTTCATCTTCTCGCTCTGCAATTAAACGTAACGCAACAGACTGCACTCGTCCAGCAGATAATCCGTATTTAACTTTTTTCCAGAGTAACTGAGACAGTGGATATCCTACCAAGCGGTCAAGAATTCTTCGCCCCTGTTGTGCCTGAACTAAGTCTTCATCAATTTTTCTTGCATGATCAATAGCATCCTGGATTGCAGGCTTAGTTACTTCGTGAAAAACGACTCTTTCGTAACTTTTAGGTTTCAAATCACATACTCTCACAACTTGCCATGCAATGGATTCTCCTTCACGGTCAGGGTCAGGAGAAAGATAAATCTTTCCTTCTGTCTTTTTAACTTCCTGTTTTAATTCTTTTATAACCTTATCCTTTCCTTTGATAACAGTATATTCAGGCTCATAGTTATTTTCGACATCCACACCCAATTTACTTGTTGGTAAATCAATAATGTGACCAACAGTTGCGATGACTTTATAGTCTTTGCCTAAATAAGACTGAATTGTTTTTGCCTTTGATGGTGACTCTACAATCATTAAATGTTTTGCCATGAGTCGGGAACATATAATAAGTTAGGTAATAATACACTTCGCCATTCTTGAATGACATTAAGACGTTTTAATTCTATCACACACGAAGAGAACTCTTTCACATCTTTGTTACAAGCATGCCATAGAAACTCCGAAAAGTCTGTAAAGAACAGTTTATACAATCCTGGCAATTTTAATCCTTTTCCTGACATTGTTCGTCCCAATAACGAGCCTATATGCTTTAAGTAACTCTTTATGATAGTTATTGCAATACGTTCTTTATGCCTTAATATCGCGTCGGTAAGTGTGGTGATATACGGATTGTACGGTATATCTGGAGGATGCAGTACATTACCGCGAGCTCTTCGGTTCGCTAGGTTATGAACAAGATAGTAGACTTCCCTATTGTAGCTTTCTGCAAATGCAGCCGTTATTAATGCACCACTTTTTACAGGCGCTTCAGCAACGATACAAAACTCTGATAATCCGGCAATTATTCTATTCCGCGCGACATAACACCATTTTACATTTCCACTTATTGGCTTAGAAGGATATTCTGAAATAATTAATTGATTTTCTGCTCGCTTTGAAAACACTGTCTGCTTCCAAAAGGGAACTACTGCAATCGTATTTACATTATGTTTTGCGGCACTTTTCCAAACCTCTTCATCTATACCACTGGCTAAGCCACTGACACAAGTAATTGTTTTTGATAAAGATGCCTCCCACACCATACGCTTAGTCATTGCCTGGGCATAGTAGGATGAGTGGCGCGTACCGACAATACCAATAGTCATGTCAGTTGAAGATAATAAATTAATATTTCCGCTGTAAAATAAGATAAAAGGAGGATCATTGATAACTTGCAACGCTTTAGGGTATTTTTCATCCGTTATATGAATATACCCAACCTGCTTTTTAATAAAGTAATCGTAAATTGCATCTGCTTTGTGCTTCCATATGCTGGCCGAGTGCAAAAGTACTATTACAGAGTCCGGTAAATCGTGAATTCTTACTTTTTCTCTGAATATCGTCCGACTTTCTAATGAGTAAGGATCCCGAAGTAATACTTCCTGCTCTCTTTGAGAAAGCGATTTCCACCATTTGGTGATAGAAGAGGATTTTACGTCACCATACATCAGAATGTATGTGAAAAAAGAAAAAAATTGTTTGTTCATTGCTCCTAGTATACGGGACATATTATTGAGTAAAGTTCAAGGCAAAATAACCATGCCTCCGTACAAAATATGACAGATTGTGATTTTATGTGTTAGGATCATTCATGCAATTACCTATCATTCGACAAGAGCTTCAAGACGAAGCATATCGCCTCCACAAAATATATGGAAATAGCAGTTTAGAACCTATTATTGGAGGAGGACAAATTCAGAATCCTGACATGATGTTTATATTTATGAATCCTACTGCAAAAAATATTGCATCTTTTCCCTCATGGACAGGAATACGAACCCCTTGGCTTGGAACAAAGCATGTATGGAAAATCTTTCACAGTATAGGGAAACTAAGCACGAATATTTACGAAATAATCGCTAAAATTCGCCCTGAAGAATGGACAACTTTATTTGCTGAAGAAGTATATCGTCATGTAGCAGAAAATAATATGTACATCACAAATTTAGCGAAATGCACACAAGAAGATGCAAGACCTCTCTCAAATAATATTTTTAAAGATTACCTTGCATTGATGTACCGAGAAATTGAATTAGTTAAACCAAAATACATTATTTCATTTGGTAATCAGGTCAGTAGCATTTTGCTGCAAAAAAGCATTTCTGTAAGTACATACGATCATTTAGATAAAGAAATACTGACAATAGAAAATCAGAATTATGATGTTTTTCCTACATACTATCCTGTTGGGCAAGGCATGCGAAATTTGCCAATGGCAATAGAGAGAATAAAAATGATTACTCAGAATTAGGGAGTTGAAGGGCAACTAGGCTCCATAAAATATGGGCTTGGATGGTGCTTTCGTTTAGTTACAACCGTAAAGAGGCAAAACTCAAGAGCGAACCTTGCTGACAGCAGGTTGAATCATATAGACACAAATGTTGCTTACCACCTTTTCAAGGTAGCATGCAACAAATTGCGGGGCTTGGATTCGAACCAAGACTAACGGTTCCAGAGACCGCCGTCCTACCGTTAGACGACCCCGCAATGCTAGGTGAATTATACGATACTTAGAAGAGTTTGAAAACGGGTAGTAACAAAATCCTTTCCGAGAAGAACCATAAGCTCCCTTAGCGGTGGAGAAACTTTTCGTCCCGTCACAATAACGCGCAAAATCATAAAGAGATCCCCGTGTTTCATTTCTAAAGAATCGGCATAGCTACGAATAGCAGCTTCCCATGGTTCTTGATCCCATGAGGAAAGGCCCATGATAGTTGTTTGAAGCTGCGTAATAAGATTTTTTATATCCTTGTCGCCAACAACGCTCTTTATAGCATCTACGCCGAATGTTGGCTCCTCTAATATAAAACGGTACCAATCCCAAATGTCAGATAACTTTTTTATACGCGGTTGTACGAGGGTAAGTAGATCTTCCGCAATGGCAGGATTTTTTTCTAAATAAGTGGTTAATAATTCTGTTGCTTTTTTCTGTTCAGCAAGCTCTTCTGAAACGCCAAGTACGTCATCAATAACATATTTTTTAGCGACTTCGTCTTTCCAAACCATCACCTTTTCAAATAGCTGTGCCGGAGTTAACGATTGCAACCACATAGTATTTATTGCATCCAGCTTACGCATATCTAATGCTCCACCAGACCTTTTAATACGATTAATATCAAAATGCTCAGTAAGAAATTCCTGTGAATAGAATTCATCTTGGTGAGCAACTTTAGGATCCGGATTCCACCCAACAAGACATAAGAAATTAAATAATGCCTCACGAATATAGCCTTGGCGAATAAAGTCAATTGCTGCAACTGCTCCCTTCCTCTTACTTAACTTCCCTTTTCTATCTGCATTTAATACGTTTGGAACATGAACAAATCGAGGAACTTCCCAACCTAAATACTCATACAGAAGTAACTGTTTTGGAGTACTTGATAGCCAATCTTCTCCTCTCATTATATGAGAGATTTCCATTAGGTGGTCATCAATAACGACCGCAAATTGATATGTTGGGAATCCATCTGATTTAATCAGTACCTGCTCATCAACATCGTTTGTATTAAAAGAAATCTTTCCATACACGACATCTTCGAATTCTACAATTCTTCCTTTTGGAATAATCATGCGGACAACATGAGATTCACCTGCATCTAACTTTGCTGTAACTTCCTCTGAAGTAAGCTTCTTACAGTGGCCGTCATACATAGGACGAACGCCAGCAGCTTTTTGTTGCTCACGTAATTCTGTAAGCCTTTCTGCGCTACAGAAACAGTAATAGGCCTGGCCTTTCTCAATAAGTTCTTGGCTATACTTCTTGTAAATATCCAATCTTTCGGACTGAACGTATGGGCCGAATTTACCACCAAATCCTGGGCCCTCATCAGGGGTCATGCCCATAACTTCAAGTGTTTCGACTATTCCTTTTATGCCATTTGGAACTTTACGCTTTTGATCAGTATCTTCGATACGTAAAATAAATTGTCCCTGCTCTTTTTTAGCAAATAAATATCCGAACAATACGGTTCGCATATTTCCAATATGAATCCAGCCAGTTGGGCTGGGAGCAAATCTCACTCTTACTGCCATAATTCCTAGAAAATAAATTACATTCATATTATACTACTACCATTATGTCACTCATAGATGCTGCTTTCTGGACAAAAATTGTCATGAGAATCGCGATAATCGCGGTTGTATTTGTTGTTGGCGGTTACTATGGATATGTTTTGATTACTTGGACAAATCCCGACCCTAAGAAGATTTTCGAACCTGCATATGGATGCGAAGCTGTACTTCCAGAACCTGCAATAACTGATTTTTATGATGTTGACCTCACTTCAATTGAAGTAGCCGTAGAAACAGCGACTTCTGCGTTACAAACAACAACTGGTGGCATACCAAAATTCCCACCGATTGTATACGTGTATAGACTCGATATTTCAGGTCAGAACTTTGGAACAGCACGACAGGCGACAGAGCTTGCAGATGCTCTACGCTTTAGAAATGTTTCTCCTGATCGTCCGGCACCAACACAGTATCGCTGGAGAGATGATTTGCTTGGTAGAACTCTTGTTGTTGATACAGCAACACTCAACTTCGACTATGGATACGATATTACTCGAGCACCAGTTATTCCTAACTTAAACTTACCATCATTGCCACTGGCGCCGTCAATTGCATCTGATGTACTAAGCGCTGTTGGGCTATACTCCCGAGAGTTTCGCGAAGGAAAGACTTTTGCATATCCTGTAAACATTACAAGGCAAGGAAATACAGAGACCATTGCAGAAGCTCGCTCATTGCAGGAAGCATCTTTAGTACGAGTAGATTTTCAAAAAGCGACTGTAGCATTGCAATATGATAAGACAAAAATTAACCAATTTGGCCAACAGGGACGAGTTAATTTTATTGATTTTCTAGACTCAACAAAATTTAATATCCAAGATGAAAACCTTGTTCGATATACATTCCCCCGAGTTGCCCAAACACCGGTTGTTGGAAATGTACAAGTGTACGTTCAATCTTTAAAACGAGCCGACGGTCAGGAACAAGCTTTTAGAATCGTTGTTCGAAATTGGGTAACAGAGACATTCCCATGTGGAACATATCCAATTATCGAAGCCGCTGATGCTCTTCGGTTGATCAAAGAGGGTCAAGGTAAGGTTGTCTATCTTACAGAAAGAGGTGGTGACCGTATTCAAAAGTTACAGATGCCTCCGATTACTGAAGTCAACATATTTACTGTAGAGCTTGCATACTTAGAAACATTCCAAAGACAGGATTATCTTCAACCAATTTATGTTGCCGAGGGCGAAGTAACATTTAATAACGGAAAAGTCGGAAATATTGGAGTATATATCCCTGCTATTGCTTCCTTTGGACAATAAAACTTGTTGTATTCACTTTCAAACAGAAGCTAGAATCCGTCTTTTTCAGAAGGAGAATAATCAATAACGTCGTCAATATAAAACTGTATTTCTGTATTGCCTCTAAATGTATTTCGTTTTACTTTACCTACAAATGTTACTGTATCTCCTTGTAAAAATTTCCCAACCACTGATTTTGCATTAAAGAATACACAGGTAACAACGGCATCTCCACTTGAAAGATGGATGCGTGCATGTTCTCCCATTGCTCCCATCATATTAATTTGATGAATTTGCCCCTTAATTGCAACCAATGGAGCAAAATTTCCTTGACCATATGGTTCAAGCAATTCAATTCCTTTCATAAGATCTTCTGATACATCCCTTGGAGCTATCGAAATATCTATTGTTCGAGTGTTTTCAGGAACGTAGTTTGTATATTGCTCTGCTAAGTGCTTTTCTAATGCAGCAATGAAGTTTTCAAAAGATTCATCTTTTACAGTAAATCCCGCAGCGGCATGATGTCCGCCATATTTCGCAAGATTTTCTTTAATACCTTCCAATACTTCTGTAATATTAAGATTTGTAATACTTCTTGCTGAGCCTTTCAGTAGACCGGAATTCTTCTCTTTTGTCATAACAATTGCTGGCATATCGTAACGTTGTAATAGCCTCCCTGCAACAAGACCAATCACGCCATCTTCCCACCCTTCGCCATAGGCAACAATAAGGCTTTCCCGCACAAGCGTTTTTGCCTGATCCGCCTCTTCAAATACGCGCTTCATAATTGACTGTCGCTGTATATTCGTCGTCTCAATCTCTCGTAGTAGCGATAATGCAAACTCCTCCTTATCCGTAGCCAAAAGCCTTACTGTCTGATACGCATTTCCCACCCTTCCAGTCGAATTCAATCTTGGCCCGATGATAAAGCCAAAATGATAAATATCACATTGCTCAGGCTGAATTTGCTGCGAGAGTAATATCAATTTTATCGGTAATGAGGGATCAGTACGTGCCTTTTCAAGCGCTTTTATAATAATTGCCCTATTTTCTTCAAGTAACGGCATAATATCTGTGACAAGAGAGAGTCCGACAAGATCAACAACTGAATCAGAGAATGTATGTTCTGTTTTTCTCAACTCTTCAATAGTGCGAATAAGTTTCCATGCAACAACTGTTCCCGACGTATATTTATTTGCAGCTTCTTTGTCTGGATATAACGGATGTACAATTGGGCACTCAGGAATTTTCTCACCAGGTTGGTGATGATCAGTGACAATTATTTCAAGCTTCTTACTTTGCCACTGCGCAATAAGGTCTGCATCTCTGACACCACAGTCAACAGTAATAACAACATCGTACCCTTGGGATGCAATATCTTCGAGAGCCTCATTATTCAGCCCATACCCTTCTTCTTGTCTGTTAGGAATATATATTGTTGACTTCGCACCAAGTTCTTTCGAAAGATACCTCCACAAAATACTGGCAGCAACCATTCCATCGACATCGTAATCTCCATATACACAGATTTTTTTGCCTTCAGAAACATATTTTAAAATAAGTTCGCCAACTTTTTCTATTTCCCAGATATCTTTATGATTAATTGATTCAGCTCCTTTTTGAAACCGTTGCAGCTCTTCAACAGAAGTAATACCTCTGCGAACAAGAAACTGAACAATTGCGGCTGATTGTGTAAACTCAAGAAGATCTGGAAAAGAATCCGCACTAATATGTTCAGGTAAAACGTATTTTCTCATGACTACTGAATTTTCTGAAGAACAAGCTCCTTAATCTTTGCTTGGAGCTTTTCATCACCTTTTAATACTTCAATTGATGCTTCTTTTCCTTGACCAAGTTTTGTTTCTCCAAAGCTATACCATGCACCGGCTTTATCAATAATTCCATACTTTACGCCAGCCTCAAAGACGCTTCCAACTCTATCAATACCGGTTTTTAAGAGAATATCGAATGTTGCAGAACGAAATGGTGGAGCAACTTTATTTTTCACAATTTTGACTTCTCGGGCGTGTCCAAGAACTTCACCATCCTTGGCAATTTCTTCACGACGACGAATATCTAATCGTAAGCTCGCATAAAACTTTAAGGCATTTCCACCTGTTGTTGTTTCTGGGTTTCCAAACATTACGCCAATTTTCATACGAATTTGGTTTAAGAAAATAACTACTGTATTTGATTTTGCTGCAACTGGTGTAATCTTTCTAAGTGCTTGAGACATCAAACGTGCCTGTAATCCCATATGAACATCGCCCATTTCACCATCTACTTCGGCTTTTGGAACAAGTGCTGCGACTGAGTCAACAACAATTACATCAAACGCTCCTGACCGTACTAATGTTTCAAGAATATCCAATGCCTGCTCACCAAAATCTGGCTGAGAAATATACAGATCATTAATGTCTACACCGATAACCTTTGCACGGGCTGGATCTAGTGCATGCTCAGCGTCAATAAATGCCGCTTTTCCTCCCATTCTTTGGGCTTCTGCAATGACGTGCAATGCTAATGTCGTTTTTCCCGAAGCTTCTGGCCCAAAGATCTCTACAACGCGTCCTCTTGGAACCCCACCCACGCCAAGTGCGGCATCCAATGTTAATGCACCTGTTGGGATTGCTTCAATTTTAAGCTTCTTTCGTGATCCTAAGCGCATAATACTTCCTTCTCCGAATCGCTTTTCAATTAAAGAAACGGCAGAATCAATAATCTTTTGCTTTTCCTCTGTTGGAACGGCAGATGCATCAATAACTTCGTCTGTTAGCTGCTTACTTTTTGCCATGTATCACTAAAAATGAACTTATATTACCTCTATTATAGTACACCATAGAGCAACGAAACTAATAATAAATCATAATGTGATAACTTGTACAGGGAAACTAGGCTTTAGACATTAAAAACTTTAGCAATAATCTTTCCAAAAAGGTCATTGCTGCTGCGTCGAACACTCAAGCGCTCTCTAAAAATAAGGTCAAGCGTAAATGTTGTGATACTTGTTACAGCCATGGAGAGGAGTTTTAGCTTTGGGAAAAGAAGGAATACTCCAATGAGTACCGTTAAATAAGTAATAAATTTGATAATATCGTCTTTGCTTGAATCAAAACTTTGTCGTAATGCATGTTTAATTTGTTTTGATGGCCCAAACTGCGGATTATCGCTTCCCATATACTGATTAATCTCTCTATAGAAGTAAACACCTCCCCATACAATTCTCATGCCAAAGCGTAGAATCTCAAGTCCTACTGTTAGCATAATCAGTGTCATGGTAATATCAAAGCCTGCTTGAATATTAAATCCACGTTCCATCAAGTTATATCCAAAAAGAGACGCGTGAAGCTCCACATTTAAACTTTTAGGAAGAAAAAAGAGGTTTGTACTATCCATTGTCAGGAAGAAAATAAAAATCACAACTTCCATGGCATCACCAAACACATCTTTGAATCGTCGTCCAAGCTTTTTACCCCATTTTTCTTCGGTAGAAGGGTCTTCTTTTCCAGGACGGTTAAGTAGCCCAATTGCAACCATTAATGCTGCTGTTAAGATGATTGTAATAACAGTTACATCAGAAAAACTTCCTACCCATTTAAAGAGTAATAGCAATGCAATATAAATGAGAAATGCTAGCACATACGAGAAAAATGGAACCAGGAAGTAAATAAGGTCTTTTACTATTTGGACAAAATTTTTCGCAACAAGCTTAAGAAAATCAAAGAAATCAACGACACTGAGTGTTCCTTCCATGAATACATCAAGGATGCCTTTTGCCTCATTTTTAAGGCCAAGCATAACCATTCCACCAAGCACCAAGAACAATATAACAATGAATAAGGTCAGGATCCACAAGAAATTAAGAAATATCAAGAGAAGCTGCGGTGCCAAAATACCGGTAATAACGCAGGCTACAATAATCAAAAACAATATAACTTGAATACCAAAGATAAAGCTCTTATAACGGTCAACTCCTTCTTTAATGACTGACACTTTCGGTTGTTCTTGCTGTTTTTCTGTCTGCTCTTCAGGCATACGTAGTATATAAATAATTAACTCAGTATTATACTACTTTTTAGACAAAATTTCATCCTATAGTGTTTATACACCCTCGTGTCCCTTGATTCTGTGTGCCTGGGTTCCATGCGCATTATAGAAATCAACGGCAACTTTCAGTTCTTCGTGGTCTTTTGCATATTCTTCGAGAGAAACTCCCTGTTTCCATGCTTCATATGACTGAACAACCGCAGTTGTACCCGATTGTGTTCCCATTGGATGAGAATGAACTCCACCACCCATTGTCACAATGAAATCAATTGTTCCCATTACTTCAATAAATTCCGGAAGCAAGACTGGATTAAGTCCGCCAGAAATAATTGGTGCCATTTTTCGGACAACTCTCCAATCATGTTCCATGGTGTCAAGGTGGGTAACATCAGCTTGAGATTTTACAAATGATCGTAGATTCATTGCAGCCTTTGTTTCTTCATCTTTGATCATCTTCTGTAGATCACTGTCAGCATGAGGAATTTTGCTCCAAATCTGCGTAAAGAACTGGCCTTCCGCCCGAACATTTAATGCCTGCTTTGCGGCCATCATGTCAATATCTGGTGTTCCTGCCATTTTCCCAACACCCGCAGTACCTGTGTGCATTCCTGAAGCACCTGCAAGACGTCCAAACATTGTAAGAACAGGAACTGTCATTCCAAATGGATTTTCTTCGCGGGTAATTGCTCCGTGACCTGCGCGGTGGAAATGTAAGAATACATCTGGATATCGTCGGCGAATTGTTTGAATAGCTGTCCATCCGGCTGTAATACCATCAACAAGGAAAGCATAGCTACCTGGCTTCATTTTGCTGACAACATACTCTGCTCGACGAATCATTGTGTCGAAGTCAACAGCAGAAATATTAAATGAGTGAACTTTTGTTCTTCCAGTTTTATCTTCTGCACGATCCATTGCCATTCTTACGGCATCTACCATATGTGTAAACGGTGAAAAATGCTGGTTCGCCTGCGGTTCATCATTTTTAACGAACATTCCACCACCAACCCAGAAGTCATAACAAAGTTCTGCATATTCATTTGGTGTTAAACCAATCTTTGGCTTAATAATTGTTCCAAGAATTGGGCTATCAAAAACTTCGAGATAGTTTCGCATATCGTCGATCGTTGTTCTTGGACCATCGTAATGTACAAGCATTGATGGTGGGAAATATACGTCTAACAGTCGGCATCCTTTTGATTCGCCGACACCCATAATGTTTCCTACAATAAATGTGAGGATATTTTGAACATTTCCATCACTATCGAAGATTTCCCATGGAAATGCTATCCAAATCAGGTGATTCTTTTCGTCCACTTTGTAAACGCGAGCATTGAGCTCAAGTGAATAATTAGTTGCAGATCCAACTTTCAGGTTTGAGCCTGTTGAAGCCTCTGCCGCGATTTCTGTTGCAAGATCGTCTAACGCAATTCCATCCTGTGGGATAGCACGATAGACAGCTAACAGATATCGGTCGTTGTGTACGGATTCGTCTCCGAGAAAAAGGTACTCTTTTTGCATGAGGGCAGTTTGAGAAATTATTTAGTCTACTTTAGTTTAGCGCGGAAAAAGTGATCTGGCAACTATTGAGATTGTTTCGCTTCTTTTGTAACCTTCTCCACAACAGGATTCTTTTTACCAACCATTGCAATACCGATAAAGCCTGCAACAACTAATCCTATCAATACAAAAGAA
This sequence comes from Candidatus Dojkabacteria bacterium, assembly GCA_030583825.1. Taxonomy (GTDB): domain Bacteria; phylum Patescibacteriota; class Dojkabacteria. Next base: position 68,198 of record CP129477.1, read on the forward strand.
AGTAACGGTCTTGCAACTATCCAGGCAATTGCAATAACAACAGTTCCAGTAGTGAGAGTAAATATAGTAGCTATAATAGAATTCCCGAAGCCGACAATTCTGCCAAATAATGGAATTACACTTACAAATACTCTCAATGGCTGCAATATCATATTAAACCCAATAAAAATCACAAGAAATCCAATTATTCTAAAGATAAAAGTCAATATTTTATTACCTTCAATCGCACCTTCAAACATGCTCTCTGCAGAGATATTCCCTACGTTTATCATTGAAATTGTTTGATTATTTTTAGTCTTAAAAGGAATTACTGTATTACCACTTTGTGCGCCCATAACGCTTACTTCTTGAACAGGGATTACTTCATATCGAATACGGGTATCGCCTATTTCTGGCTTTGTTGGATCTACAACGCTGTAATAGATTGTATTAGAAACAACATTAATTTTTTCTTGCTCTTCATAAGAGAGCGCATTAAACATTTCTTGTGTTAAAGGAAGTTGAGTCCAGCCAGATAGGTTTTTAATCATATCCTCAGGAATTGAAAACGCACCGACCGTAACACTTTGAGCAACGATATCTTTATTTTCAAACAACTTCTCATTTGGATTTTGATGTGTTTCTGCTTCTTTAAAATTCGCCGAGCTAATAACTTGGTCAGACCATTTTTTCTCATATGAATATGTTGTCGTTGTTTCTGTTCCGCCACCAAGTTTCTCCGTTGTTTTGCTTGATGATTTCTCTGACCACTGATATACCTCTACAATTCGTCTCAATCGTAAAGATTCAGAGGATATTAGAAATTCAGCGTCAGAAATGACTCCTGAAGTTGTAGTATTGCCTGAAAAATGAACAAGTTTTCCTTCGTTTGCTGAGTTTATATTTTCTGCCGAGACAGAATTCACTACGGAAGATCCCTCTATTAGGCTTTCGTATGTCTGTACAGCTCTTCCTTCGTTCCAGAAGATAAAAATGATAGCTCCAATAATGAAGAGCACTCCGAGAATAACCCCCTTTACTGAGGATCCTATTCTAGAAAACCATGAAGTATTTGTTGTGACAGTGCTCATAGGAGACAATATTTAGCTTATTCACTAATAGTATAAGAATCTATCTAATGAATCAAACTGTTCTTGCTCAGGCTTCTTCGTCTCGTTAATCAAAATCGGGGCGATCGTACTATGTACGAACGACTACTTCCTTCTATTGATAAGATTATCTCATGTTTTAAAGAGTTTGAGTATAAGTGGAAGTTCTTATTAGAGCTTCCTACCTTGGATTTAAATTGTTAGGGCGATTGTTATGATTTATAAAAGAGGGAAAGGTGCTAGTGTTTATTATAGTTCTGGGTTTAGGAATTATGGGTGCTTAACGAGTATGATTTTCTTACCGTTTCAGATAATTCTATATGCGTTGCTTTATGTTATAAAACCTCACAGGAAAAATCCTCAATGAGTTATTCTTTCTTTAGCAAATTTTTCAAGTAATACACCGCTTGGATGATATGCAAGCGATACTAATTTATTCGCAAGTGCTATTGGTAAAAGTGAATTGTCAAACATATCGCATTTAAGCTTATCTATAGTACTCAATATTGACTTAAGATTTTTAAAATCATTTTCCTGAGGGTCTAGCACAATACGTTCATTTTTGACTGGTATTGTAACCACATATACACGACCTGATTGAGATTTATAAATAACCTTACCTCCGTAATATGATGTTCTAGCATATGGTTCAATACTATCACCACTTTTAGGAAGTATATATTTGTAAATATATTTATTACTTAAAAGTAAACATTGACCATTTTTCAATAACGAATTGTAATCCTGAATATCTTTTGTAATTTCTAAGGCATGTTCTACAAATGCTCCACTTTTCTCTAAACCTGCAATAAACAAGTTATGCTTATCTGCAAGATAATTACACAAAGATCGGAATGGTTTATGCATATTGGCTGTTTGCCCGAAAAAAGCGAGAGGCCCATCTTTTAAGAAGAATAGCTTGTTCAATAAGGAGGGTTGTTGCTCCAAAATATATTTTATATAGTGAGCCATCACTATTTGTTCAATTAGTGTGGTTACATAGCCTAATATTCCGCCAGCACCTATTTCATCATCAACTGCCTCATGTAATCTAAATATATCGATTAAGAATAGCTCGTTATCACAATTGTTGCATTTAAAAGAAAAATCATCTCCGATTTTTTCTCGTTCAATTTTAATGTTTCTAGTCGAACAATGAGGGCAATTAGCAAGAACATAATTCGATTTTGGTTCTTCAAGGAATTCTTCAAATACAAGCCATTTTAATGTCGTATAAAAATCACGCTTATCCCGTTTGAGAAGAAAGAACTGATGAATTGTTTTTCTGATAGAATCAGTTAGAGAACCTGCATCAGAATAAACCATATTCTTAATAGGTAAGACCAATTTGAACCGTTCTAACTGCTTAAATTTCGCCATATCTTCTGGGAATATGAATTCAGAATCGCTTATCTCTTGAAGATGCTCCAAATCAAAAAACAACGCCCCGAATTGAAAAAAAGCTATTTTAGAAGAAGGAAACTTTTTCTTTACAATTGCTTCTGTGTATCCTCCATCAATTGCAATTACATGTTGCAGATCACTTGCAACTCCCCCAATGTCAATTAGAGGAGTAACATCGGTTTCGAGAACCTCAGTTTGCTCTTTTGGCAAAGCACAAGTTGATAAATAATCTGAAACTGTAGGATCATTTATCACATGTGAGTGTGAACTTTTACTCGCATATTCATTTGGTCTGTTAGAGTTTGATGTGTATGACATATTACTTATCTGCTAAAAACCTATCAATCTGGACAGGAACAACAAATGGATTAGTATATGTTTTTACTCTTACAAAGCCCTTATCACTATCTGAACTAAATCTTACAAGAGAATCAGCAAAATCCGAGAAATCATAATATTTTCTCAACTCCCTTATTTCTTCCTCATTGTTAAGATGTGCGATAAACCAATTTTGAGTATTTTTCAAAATATTTGCACTAATAGAGCTGACCTCTTGGGTAGCATATATTAAACCTAAGTTAAGTTTTGCACCTTCTTTAGCAATTCTATTGTAGATTTGGCTAAGATCTTTCTCGTCTTTTTTAGGGAATAGATTATGTGCTTCTTCAAAATAGAACTGGATAAAATTCGTTAGTTTGCTTTCAATGAATTTATTCATTGAATCCTCAAAGATCTTCCTACATATTCTTTCTGAATAAAGATTTTGTATTTCTGGATCTCCCTGCGACAGATCAACAATGACGATCTCACCCTTTCGCAGGCTTTCTATTACTTTATCCTCGAAAGGTTTATCTGCAACACTCGTATGTAATTTAATTAGTGGTTTTAGTTTATGATATCCACTTACAAAACTGGATGAGCCAGCCTGTTTTTTACGTGTGAGAAATATGATTATCGACTTCAATTCTTCATCTGCCCATTCTTTCCCTTTTTCAGTCTTATATTTTTTTAGGTAATCAATCTCGTCATATTTATCCCAAAGTTGACTAAACCAAATAACTGCATCATCAAGTGAGATTCCTTTTGATGGATCAATAGGACTAGATTCCCTAACAGCTTTATTTATATCCGCTTGTCCACTAAAGGAGACTTTGAAATTAGATGGTAAAGAAAATCCCGCTTGAAACAAGCAACATTGATATGCAGCAACTTTTCTATCATACCTTACCTTCACGCTCATATCTTGATCATAATCCTCTGGCTTTTCCAAGTTAATAGATAGAAAACCGTTAAGATAATCCGAACTTTCACCAATTTCTTTGAAATGCCTTTGAATTAAAGAAAATCCTGATAAAACTTCTGTATAAAAATTGACTTTCATTACATTAAAGCCTTCTTTCTCTAATACGCTGTACCTAGTTACTTGTTCCTTATAAAGTTCATAAATGGCAGTACCTTCATCCTGTTGATTAGCATTTGCATACTCCCCATTAATGTCAAAAATAATCTGCCCGACTTTTTGTCGTGGAGCTGACCCCTCAAAATTATCTGTACCAGAATCACTATCATCTTGAGTATTTTTAGCTTTTGATGATATTTCCTGTGTTGCTTCAATTATCTTCTTAAGGGTATTAGATTTTCCTGTTCTAGTCATACCGAATAATGCAGTTCTCTTGCCTAAGAAGTCCTTTGGGTTAATATAGACTTCAACATCTTCTTGATCATATTGAAATCTTCTACTAGAACTATATCTTACCTTTCCAATTGGAAAGTCATATTGACTTCCGACAATATCATCCTTGCTTCTTAGGTTGACGATATATCGAAGCACGTCACCACTTGCCTTATAAACAACATAGTTGTTCGCTGAATAGAAGTTCTCAACATCTGCACCAAACTCTATTCGTTCTTTACCCTCTTCACCAATTTTATAAAATGTACCTAAAATCCTACACTCAAGACCTGAAAAACTAAATTCATATCGTGTAAAAGTATCTAATTTGCTCTGTTGTCCATTCGTAATATCAACGTTATCTTTGTAATACTCAATCATTGAACTAACGACATCATTATCTGTTGGTAGCTTAGATGGAGCTATTGCTCTTAAAAGTAAAGCTTCTTTCCTGTCAGGATCAGAATCACCTGTATAAAAAGCTAATAAAAAAGAACCATGAGGAATACCACCTGCTCTATGCTTCCAAGCATCTGAGATTAATATTTGAGCCTTTGAATAATCTAAATAATATGGTTTCCCAACTAAAAAATTCTCGTTTATTCCTTTCTTTAGAATATCTATTGATAATATTTGATCAATTTTGTCTTCGATTAATGCCATGCTTTTTAATTTAATAATTTAAGTTTTGTTGTTTTTAACTCTGGATCTTGCAATCTAATTTTGGCTTGTTCACTATATTCATCTGAGATATCGATGCTAACCCATTTTCGATTCAATCTCTCAGCACAATAACCAGTAGTATTACTACCTGCAAAGGGATCAAAAACAAGATCATTTTTATCAGTTAAGAACTCTATAAAAAATGAAGCCAGTTGTGATGACATTCTCGCAGGATGGGGTTTAATTTCTTTTTGCCTACATGCCTTTAAAAAGTAATCATTTGAACTAGTATTAGCAAAACTCATAATATTTTGAGGTAGTCTTAAATCCCTCTCAGGATCAATTTGTTCAAATTCTAGCAAATTATGCATTATGCTTCCTCCGTTATCAGAAAGAAAACTCTTTTCTCCAATAACATGTTCTGATGGTCTTTTCCCAGAGTTATACTTCTTTTTTTTCAACAGTCGTTTCATGCTTTGACTATATGGTCTCAATATCTTAGTATTATCTGCCTTGGGAAAATCCGATTTTGACATCCACCAAACATGAGTATAACTATCAACTGTCCTAATTCTATTAACTGTGACCCATTGTGCTGGGGAAGGTAATCTGGAAGGGTTATAACAAATGAATTCTTGACACAATCTTAGGTCTGCATCTTTACTTCCAACAAAAGCTAGTAAGGACTCAAGGTGTAACAATGACTGTACAGGTCGCCCAGGCTCCCAAGCATTACCTAATTCTATTATGATCGATCCGTTTGGAGCTAAAAGATCAGCAAAAAGAGGTGAAAGTTCTGCAAACCATTTTTTATATTCTTCGCCCTGTTTATTCCCATACTTCTTTTTACTATTCAACGGAAAAGGAGGTGAGGTAAGTATAAGTTGTACCTTGCCTTTAAACTTTTTCCCAAAAGCCCCTTTAATGTTTTTTATGGAATCACCAATATAATATTCTCCTAGTTTTGTTTTATATAGTTTATTCATTTTTTATCCTCAAGTCTTTTTAGTAGAAGGCTAATTAAAGATAAATAATCTAATGCTTTTTGCATATCCCGTAAGCTACAATATCATGTCCTTTGGGATTTCTAACTCCCTGCATCACTCCCATAAAAATATGCATAAATCCTTCTTGTTCATCAATATCAGATTGAGATTTAAGGTCATTCAGCTTAATTTTAGGATTAGTCTGATTAAAAGCACTCGACATTAATGACTTACCATCCAATTCCAATTTTGAGTATTCTTGTACTTTTTTATTTAATATTTTGCAGGCTTCAAAGATTGATTGGGAATAATGTCCATCTTTAAACAGCTTTTGACTTGAAAATACAACAGCACTATGTAATTTTCTATCGTTAAAGGCTTTCTGATTAGTTTTTACATGATCAATCGTAACGATCTTTAACTTCGCCTTTAGATCTGAAAACGATTGTCTTGGGAACTTGTAATCTTTATCATTCTTTTTAAAGTAAATTGAGTCCTTAGATATCACCTTTTCAACGACATAATCCAGTACATCCAAACGACCAAGTTCTCCAATTTTTACCATCTCATCGTAAAGGTATTCCTCTTTAGACTTTTTAGAAATCTTCCAATCCTCAGAAGCTGTACTTTCTGGAATCCAGCCAGAATCTTTGAATAACTTTGTGAATTGGCTTCCAGAAGTAGCCTTTGAAATAATATATGCAAGTAATCTAATGTTTTCTTTTGTATAGTCAAGTTTTTTCATTTTAAAACCTTTTTCTTATATATTCAGTTATCTCACTCCCTTTCTCTAATGGCTGTGATGTATTCCCACTTCTGATATAAAATCTCTCAAACTTCCGCCCATGTTCATCCATAACTTCTAGGAAAACAGGCTCCTTACCTGCTTCTACATCTATTCTACAAATTTCTTTTCCATCCAAGACAGGAAATGTAACTATTAAATTAGTTGTACTAAAAACTGTGCCAAACGTTTTATTAAGTTGATTTCTTAAATGTATTTCAAACTCATCCTTGTTCCCATCTTTTAAGGTCAAATAATCTTTATCAAGACCCAATGCAACACCGTTATCATCAACCCCAATTATTAATGTTCCACCATGAGCGTTATTAAAAGCTGATATTGTTTTAAAAATGATTTCTTCCATTTTCTTATCTTGAATATCTCTGTCAATATCCCATCTATAAGAGGATTTAAACTCAAGCTTTGAATTTTCGCCAAGTGCAATAAGTTCTTCAATTGTATCTGGATTTGAATCATTTGTTGGGTCTTCAAATATGGTTTGTATCTGACTGAGGATTTGTTTCTTTCTTTCCTCTAAAAATTCATAGTAATCATCTTTATTAAAGGACTCTTTAGATAATATTTCTATTGCTTTTTTGCTAATCTGATGAGAGGCAAAAAGTTTATAAATTTCATCTGCATTATTACTACTAAATAATTTGGGCAAGTATTCATTAGGTAATGTATCACTAATTATGTGTCTGTTAGTTGTAGGTAGTAAAGGCGTTCTATTAAGTATTGAATTTATATCCTCACCAACAACATCCTTTCCCCATGAGCGTGGAACAATATGATGATCATCAAGTTGTGAATAGTCAGGTAAATCAAGTGTTTTCCAATCTCTAGCTCCATTAATGATATAGAGATTAAAAATTGCATTATAAATCGCTGAATTTTGTTTTGTTTCTCGGGTTAGGTCTAAATTTTGATATGAATCTTTAAATCTCTGTACGATTTCTGGTATTGCATTATCGTCTTCAAACCACTTAATCATCAATTTGTAGTCTTTTGCAGACTGTGATTCAACCGAACTAGAATAGTTTTGTGTAAAAACTGATGCCCAATACCACTGTCTAAGCTTCTTGATTGCCGAAAGATGATTCTCTTCTAAATTATTATCAATGTAGGCTTTAAGTGCCGAAAATATTGGTAATATTCCATTGTAAGGGAGAAATCTCATATCGATTACTCCATATTCACGAGGGTTTCTTAGTGTTTTAACAGCATTCTTATATGCTTCAATTGAAGCATTCCATTCCTTCTCAAAAGTAAATGCATCTGCAACAAGTATCTTCTCTTCCTTAGTATTGTCTTCTAACCGAATTGTTTTCTTTGCATTAGGAACAAGATAGTACAAATATCTTGGAGAGCAATAGTCTTGTAGTTTTATAGACATATTCTGTAAAAGGTGAACTTTTGTTCTTGCTTCATCAACAAACATTAACTCATCTTTTATAATCCTCCAATTTTCTTTTAGATTGATCTCATGAGGGCGTAAAATTGCATTGAGAAGGTCGAATATACTTAATGGTACTCCTTTGCTGTTAATCTTTGTAAAGATATCACATACTTTTTCAATAGGCATATTCCTGTCCAATTCAATGTAGCTTATGCTGTATTCGCTTAGCGTTACTTCTACTATTTGCTTTAAAGCATCATATATCTCGTTTACTTTCTCAGCGTCTACGCCTTGTTTTATAAGGGATTCCTTATATCCGTTAAGCCAAGTGAAGAAAGCAAAAGTCTCTGTTAGAACGGAGATTGGTAAAATGTTGTTCTTGTACTGTTGCTCTGGATTACTTAATAGACTTTTTATACTTTTAGATTCCCATTCATAATAAAAGGCTTCATCGAAATCGGAATCTAACAAGTTGTTAATATCAATAAAGAAATGGCAACTTGATTTTCTTTTGGGGAAAGGAATGTCCTTTGCAAAAAAGGCGTAATACAAGGCTGATAGACGTTGCTGACCATCTAGTACAATGTGTCTAGGATCACCATTACTTCTATAGCCATATATTGGCTCACAATTAAGTATTTTGATATTTTCATCAGAAGCTTTCCAAAAAAGAAGAGTACCTACATAGTAGTCCATGAAAATGGACTTTAACAAATCTGCTACATCCCAAGGATTCCACTCAAACTCTCGTTGGAAATCAGGAATTACAAATTCCCCTTTGTGAATCTGAGAGAGTAAATTTTGTAATGATACTTTTTCAGTTTTTTCTATATGCCTCATAAGATTAATTAATAAACTTAAAATAGTCCTTCCATCTTCTTCCAACCATCCAGATTGCCTACAGTATTTTGATAATCTTCATTATCGTTGTAATACCATGTACCATTCTCAAATATTGCTATGCCACCAATATAGTCTTTACCAAGCTCCTTCAATTTTTTAGCTAGTGACTCAGCTCGCCCTTCTGTATCGGTAGCCGTTCTTCCTGCTTTGGTATCAAATATTCCGATTCTGCCATCTTTAAACCTAACTATCCAATCTGGATAAAACAACGCATCTTCTTGTTTAGAGGTATTGAAATATTTAACTGCGAAATAGTCTTTTCCGCTGTCTCCATTCTTAAACCACCATTCAAGATAATCCATTTTCGTATCGAGATATTTCATAAACTTTTCTTCATTCTCTCTACCGTCATAATCCTTTCTGATATAGTACTTGTCCAATACGCAAAGCCTTTGTTCCAATTCCTCGTAGTCTTCTGTATAAGCATATTCCTCTTTAATAGAAAAAACTGGGGTTTCATCTTTTTCTACTTTGGCTATCTTTTCCTTTAATAACTCTTGAAGTATAGGGCGATACTCCTTTAATGCTTGAGTAATTGCCTGTTTAAAAACACTACTTTCACGCTTTAATACATCGTAAATAAATACTTTGTAGTAGTATGAGCTATCCTCACTAAAAATACCTTTAAACCAAACTCTTATTGCTGATTTTAATGGACTCCAAGACCTTGCTATATTAGTTATTTTGGCGTCTTTCTCTGTTTGCTCCTTTAATATTTCAAAGCATAGATAGTTGAATGTTTTTTCTACGTCTTGATGAGACATTTCAAGGTCAACATCTTCACCTGCATTAGCAAATTCAAGGTTAATTTGGTCAAAATCTGTAAATTCAGCATTGACTATGATCTTATTTGTAAGTATTGGATTTAATTCAATACCTTCTTGCTGTAACTTATCCTTCGCTTTCCCTAAAATATCGTCATTAGTGATTCCGAAATAATTATTCATCGAACCAAGAAAACTCATTTGGAACTTTGATGAATTGCTCAAGTCCCCATAATCAACCCTTGTAACAAAAGCAGATTGAATTTCAACATTTGTGATATTTTTCTTCCTTTTAGCGACATAAATTAGTGGCTTATTAAATGTTGATTGATCTGGAATTGTAACCTCAGTTCTCTTATAGTTTGTGTATAGATATCCAGTTCTTAGATCAGAATAGTCCTTGTAATCCTCGTTGTTTTCAGGATCAGGCATCCTTAGAATTCTTCCGATTGTTTGAGTATAAAATGTAGGAGAAGTAATTTCCCTAAACATAACTAAAATGTGTGCTCTCGGACAGTCCCAACCTGTTCCTGCGGCTTGTTTAAAGAGCATAAAATCTACATCGCTATCATTCTCAGTAATAAATTCCATGTTTTTCTGTTTTCCATCAAACCACATTGCAACACGATCTTCTTTAATCCCTTTTTTGTTGAGCGTTTCTAAAACAACCTGTTCTTTAGTTTTTTGTCCGATTTCAATTAGCTTTTTATCGTCATTAGGTAGTTGGATTAATATAAGTGGATTGATTTCTTTGTTTATCTTTTTATATTGATCGATAATTTCAGATCTCTTCCTAATCGCTAAATCAATAAGTACTTCATCTAAATCCTGTCCTTTGAACTTCTGTAAATCTTCATCTGTTTGAACAACAATCTTTTCCTTAATTAGCCCCTCCTCAATAACTTTTTGTCTTGGTACTTCAATATATCCTGCCTCATTGTTCTTGACTTGAGAAAAAGAAGGTTCCTCTTCTGGTGTTGCGGAAACTTTAACAATTACTTTCGGATTAATATAATCAATTATTTCCTGTGCCAGATGTGTTCTACTATTTTTATGCGACTCGTCAACTACGAGAATGATTTCTCTCTTGGCTTCATGAGTCGCATCTATCATATCTTCAAAATATTTTCCACTTTCTTTCTGCATTAACTCATCTTCTGGTCTCCTTAGGACTCTATTCTCAGCACTTTTTGAAACAACTTTCTGCCAATTTATGAATAAGATATCGTTTTTCAAAAGTATCCCTCTGGAATCAATATCCTGAACGGTTAATAATTCATTTTCAAGGGTATTTTCAAAATATTTGAAGAATTTTTCCTTACTCTGCATCGCTAACTCATCACTAAAAGTGATCCAGATAAAAGCTTTATCGGAATCCCAATTTGGTAGATGATTCAATCCTTTGATAAAATGTGCCATCATAAAAGTCTTTCCACTACCTGTAGGGGATTTGAAGACTAAAGGAAGTTGTCTTTTAGGAGTTCCCCATATCGTTGTAAGTGAAGTTAGGAGTTCTTCTACTGCAGATTTTTGAAATTCTAATAAATTGAATTGTGCCATAGTTATTTCGTATTCAAGTTATAAATTTGTTTATAAATTTCGAGAATTGGTGCGGGTATTGTTTTCACTTTAGCATCCTTTATTTCTGCGAAATCATCTGGAAATTCGTTATCACCCCAACTAAATACATAGATTGAGACAGGTTTATCAAGTTTTTTAACGGTACTCTTAAACTTCTCAAAGTTAGTCATTTCCTCCCTGAAATAAATAGCTGTATATCTATCGTTACTCTCGTAAAATTGCATCCAATCATCTTTATTGATCAAATCTAGAGTGTTTTCAGATAATGCAAGTAATTCTCCTGCATTGTGGGCTATGAGTACCTTGTCTTCATCTTTAATGTTCGTAATATTTCTTTTTCCTATAAAGGAAGTTCTGTAATATTTTAGGCTCCCATTAGTATCTTGCATATCTGAAACTTTTCCATTCAAAACTTTATAAATTCGAGGATAACAAACATCTTTCATAATATTAGCCTCGTTATTTGTAACAAGAATAAATTTTCTTTGTCCGTTATCGTCAATATTTTTTAGAACTACTGAATGACCTGTTGTTCCTGAGCCAGCAAAGAAATCCAAGACATAGCTCTTTTTTACTGTAGATAATTCAATTATTCGCTTTAGTAAGGAAGTAGGTTTAGGATTATTAAAAATCTTATCTCCAAGAATTTTTTCAAGTTCCTTTGTTCCATTAGTTGTTGTTCCAACATCATCCCAAATTGATTTCGCAGTCGAGCCTTTAGCCTCTACTTCATACAGAAATCGCTTTAGTTGAGGTTTAGATTTTCCAGATTTACCAAAAATAATCCTTCCGTCATTTAAGTATTTTAAATAATCCTTTTCTGTAGTTCTCCAACACCTTCCTTTAGGTGGCATAAATTTCTTACCAGTATTAGGATTTTTAATTTCATATGTAAGGTTTGGTCTAATATTTGGTGCATCAAAAGGATCAGCAGTCCAAGGACCTCGTGAATCATTATCAGGATTTGAGAATTTATTTTTATCCATCTTCAATCTAAATTCCTGCTTTATTTCCTGTAGAACCGAAATATCTTTCGCATAAACTAATGTATGGTTATGGTTTAAAGAAACAATGGTATCATTTGAAACAGATTTTCTAGAGTTCCAAATAACATCTATAACAAAATTCTCCTCGTTAAAAATACTGTCACATAGTAACTTTAATTGGGCAAATTCATTATCATCAATGGAAATAAAAATTACACCTCTTTTACTTAGAAGGTTTCTAGATAATTCTATGCGTTTACTCATAAAAGAAAGCCAGTAACTATGTCTAAAGGGATGATTTCTTGGAACTTCTGTTCCATCAGGATAACTAGACAATATACGTTTATCTTTATATCTAAAGCCATCGTTTCCAGTGTTATAGGGAGGGTCAATATATATGAGATCAATTTTTCCTTTATGGGTGTAATTCAAACAAGTAAGAGCATGATAATTATCGCCTTCAATCAAAATATGTGTAGGTTTTCCGTCATCGTTTTTTATCGCTAATTCAGGTACTTCCTTAAGTATTGGTAATTTGTTTTCAACATCATCTTCAAATGCCTCTGGAACATCCATCCATACAAGTCCATACTTTTGTTTCTTAACAGACTTTTTAAGCCGCTCAACTTGTTTTTTTAGTTTTAAAATGTCATTTTGATAGTCGTTATTGTTCATTTTTATAGGTTGGGTTGTTATCTAAATTAATCTTGCCTAACAACAAATCCACCGATGCATCTAATGCATCAGCTATCCGCTTGATAGTTTTAACCGTTGGGTTTTGAACACTACCCCTTTCGATCTTAATCAATGTCGTATAAGAAACACCAGATTTTTGAGCAAGTTCTTCTTGTGTCATATCTTTCTTTTTTCTTAACTCTTGTATAATCTCACCAATATGTTGAGACTTTTTCATTCTTGTATTCCTAGCAAAGTAAGGTTACAAATAATCTACCATAAAGCGTAGAAGAAATAAAGCCAACTTTCTTTGCTTACTTTCTATTTCGGCTAAAGATAAAGAAAGTAAGTTTAACTTACTCAAAATTTGAGGGTTTAACCTTTCAACCCTCAAAGGTCAAGAAAATTAGTTTACTAGATGGATTTGCCAATCTTCAACATCTTCTTCATAATCGACTAAATCCATTAATTCATCATAATTTTCAATCTGAGCAAGTTCGCCATCATCTGGTGTAGTACTCAATTCCTGCCATAGTTCTCCGCCTTTTTCTAGGTGTTCAATACATTCAATTAATGTTTTTGCTATTGGATATTTAATGTAGTCCATTTTTATTTGTTTGATAATTTAATATTTTGCAAGGGCGGAAGCTATTAACCTCCGCCCTTAACCTGTTATACTTGTGTGAAGCACTCCTCTGCGAATAGCTGTTCAGCCTGTCCAAGATTGAATTTTGCTTTTGCTCTGTTGAGTGCTTCATTTTCATCTCTTACACCTTCAATCAATCCGATGAAGGTCTTTTCGTTTATTTCTTTGATGAACCTATACAAGCGATTTAGTATTAAGTAATTTTTCATAGTTCGATGTCCTTAAAAAACTTATTTACGCATTGGATTAATTCGTTTCTTGCCTTATCTCCAATAACATATTCAACAAATTCTTTTGATTGATGTTTTAAGTAGTAGGCGTGGTCTTGTTCAATAAAGCCTGTTAGCTTGTATTGTGTATAGATAACAGTTGCTGTTAAATCCATTCCACAACCTCCAAGACCGCAGAAAATCAATCCATCAACCTCAATAGGTATCATTCCGCACTCTCTAACGATTTGAGCGTTTCGCTCTGTCCATTGTGTTTCATCAAAACACCATAATGTATTCCACATTATTTCCTCATTTTCTAGTAAAGTATCCCAATAATAAGGATTGATTTTTTTAATCCAATCAAGTGATAAAGTAGTAACCATTTTAAAATTTGTAATAATTTATATTTGAAGGTTTAACCATCCCACCTTCAAAGGTTTTCCTTCAGTCCATTAGCTCCTTTAGTGATTTAGGCTTGAAATACATATCTCTTTCAATCGGTAAACCTAAAGCACCTTTTACGCTTTTAAGTTCTGAAAGTCTGAAATAACCGATTTCTTTTTCAAAACCGTCAACCAGTCCGAAAAATAAATCTTCACCATCAAACTCTGTTGCGTACCATGTCCAGTTACTATCGGGAGTAAAAAACTTGACTACTGCAACCGCATCAAGTCCTTTTTCTTCCTGTGAATAAAGCGGAGGTAATTTCTTTAATACCTCTTCAGTAAGTAAGACCATAATTAGATAAATAAAAAATTAGATATAAAACTCTCCTTAACCTTTCACCTCGTAAGCTATGCAATACGGTTATTAGCTATTAGTTAAGGCTATTCAGTTGTCAAAGAGCTTTCTTTCAAGTCAAGGATGTTTTCCCTTTCTTAACAGAGAAAAAGCGAGCCGAAACGACCGTAGGGAGAGAAGGCAGTATAAAAATACTGATTTGACAAGGAGGAATTCGCAGAAGCCAATCCTTGCAAACCCAGAGGGTAGCGAGCGTATGCGATAGCAGAAGCGAAGCTATCAAAGGATTTTTATGCTAGTATTTTCAGAAGAAAGGGAAATAATCAAAACAAAATAAGCCTGCGTTAGCAGACCATATTTAAGAACTGTTTCTTTTTTGCACAGCTTTATGCTTTTCAGTAGACAAAAGAAAAAAGCGTTTAATCGTTTAGGCTAACGAATACTCTCTGATTTGATGAATAAAACTTACATGTATAAATCGTTATATATTCATCACTGGGATTATTCGTTCCATTAGTAATTCCTTTGATTTGGTATTCATACCTCTTACCATTCCAAATAACAAACACTTTATCTCCCTCATTTAGTTTATTCACATGATAAAGTGTTTGCTTCATCTTTTGCTCGGGACTGAGAGTTGACCATCCAAAACGATGAATTGCAATCAAATTTGGAAGATTATCTGAATCAAGTCTTTGAATCCAACCACCATAATCTAAAAACTCTTTATCTTGTCCGATTTTCATATCAACACCAATTGAAGGAATAATAAGTCTGTTGATTGAAAGATCTTCTTCTGATTCAATCATTTCAATAATTTTCGCTTCATTCGGTGGATTGATTTTGTATTCAATCTCAGGAGAGAAAACTTCATAGATAATAAATAAGCCAATACCAATCAAAATGATTGAAATAATTATCAGTATTGATTTAATAAGTCTTTTACCCATGATTCATTCAATTGATTAAATAAAATAGGCATGGTGAGGAACGATTCAATTTCGGTTGAGGTTATGCTTTTGATGTTTTCGCACCTACCGACACTCATCCAAAGTAAATTCTTTGATTTCTCAAGTAGTCCTCTTGCATCAATGGCTGATTGGGGATCTGTTTCGGGTTCAATCTGTAGATTATCCAATCGTTGTTTGGTTCTTTCTGAAAGAAAAAGAATTTTTGGGTATTGATTGAATCGTTTCTGCCAATCACCATAAACAAAGTATTCAAAGTAGCGTAAGAATTTTCTTGATAACTGCTCAATATCCATACTTCCAGTATCGTATTCAAGAAAGTAATTAAATACTTTGTTATCAACCGTAAACTCAAAATATGAATCAGGTGATAAAACTCGTTTTATCGTTCGTCCAGATTTATCTGATCTGAATTCATATTGAAGTACCATTCGTTGATCACCAATCCAGTCATTCAATTGAATATGAGGAAAGGATTTAAGCCCAATCACAAATTGCTCATAAATTTCACCGATTTTGACTGAGTGTTCCAACATTGCAAACTGCACTTTCTGCCCTTGATTGGGAATTGAAATATTTTCAAGTTCAACACCTCTAACATCTGCAAGCAATTCACCACCTTTTTTAGTAAGATAAACAACTTTCCAATTATTACCATAGTAAAAAGATTTCAATAATCCTTTACTCTCCAAACCAATAATAGCTTTCTCCAATGACTGCCTATGAGAATATAATCCCTTTTGTTTTGCTATTGTTCTTAATACTTTGATTGGTAAGTACCTGAATGATTCAATAATATCCAGTAACCCTATTTGATTGTATGTAATTCTAATTTTATTCATAAATTTATCCCTGTTCCGACCGCTGTATTTTCACACTCTGTGTAGGTCAAACATACACATGTTGACCGTAGTCGAGGGAGTGATTGGGTGGAGTCCGAAGGAGTCCACCCAATCACTCAACACCGAGACTGAAATAGGCGGTCGGAACACATTATTATTAATTTATGTAAGTAAAAGAGCGTAGTTGCTTCTGATTTCCAAGCTGAAACAGGTGTGCAACTACGCAAACTTGCATCCGTCAACGATCCAAGTCCTTCTGTTTTTGATTTCCTGTTCGATTTCTGACTTATGTTTTCCATATTTCTGATATGAGTTATCAATAAAATTATTTACGTACTCCTTGCTAAAAGATGTTTCTCTCTCCTGTGGGATATAGATTGAGAAAACATCTTCACCTGCCTTAACATTCGCATTGAATTCAGGTACTTCCATAACCTCCTGTTCAAGCACTTTGCCCTGTAACTCCTTAGAAATGATTTCTGAGTCTTCTAAGCCGCATCTGTAGTAGACTTTGTTCTTTACATTTCCAATTACTGAATGAAATACATCGTCAGGAAGTTGTTTAAAGAATTGATGAGCGAGGACTAATTCAAGCTTAAATTTTCTAGCCTCTGATAATGCTTGAGAAAAATCAGAACTTGCAAAGTTTTGAAACTCATCGGCATATACAACAAAAGGTCGTCTATCTTCCTGATTAACCTTCTTTGCCTCAAACCATACTTTGGACATCAAAAGTGAACCGAGTAAGCTCATCCCTTCTTCACCGATATTCTTTGATGAGAGATTCACAAGTAGTACCTTCGATTGTCTGATAATGTTTGAAATGCTGATTGCATTTCGTGACTGCCCGAAAGTGTACATCAGAATTCCTGTGAGTATTTGAGACAGTTTATTATCAAAACCTTGCCGTATTTCTTGCCAATTCTGAGAGGTTTTATAGTTGGGCAATGTATCTTGCCAAAAGGCTCTCAGTCCCTCGTATTTATTCAGATCAATAACTTTGAGTACACTTGATTCCATCTTGTCACTAAAAAATAGATTGCGTACGTCAATCAAAGTAGGGGCATGTGAACTCATGAATTGAATTGCTTCTGGGGTTGAACCAAATGATTGAATCCAATCATTCTGAAATATCATCAATGTTTTCATGGCATTGATTAACATTGGCTTTCCAGTCATTCCCATTCCGCTATCGGGGTTACTTCGTTTGACAACTTTCTCAATCAGTTTGAAGTTTGAATCAACGATTAAATCAATTTCTCTTTCGGAGAGTCCTATTGCGTATAAAGGATTGAATCCAAAATAATAATCTTCACTCCTTGTATCCCAAGCGATTATTCTTTTTGATTGCTCAAAGTTGTTTGGTAATCTTTGCAGAATATCAAAGAAAAAATCTTCATGCGGATCCATTAGCATCAAGCCTCGTTTATTCCCTCGATTCACCAAGTTATCAATATCCTGCAAGATAAATCGCTTTAGAATTGTCGATTTACCTGTGCCTGTTTGCCCTGTAACAACGATATGTCGTTTCCTATTCTCATAAGGCAGGTGAACCTTATAGCTTTTCTCTCTGGAAAAATTTATTCCAAGTTCTAAGTCATCAATATTCTGTTTACTTCGATAGACCTTTTTAGAGGCGATATCAGGTGTTATGAAATGATCAATTTGTGGGTCATTAATTCTATTCGGTAAGTGATAAAGCATAGAGATTTCCCTTGATGACAATCTGCCCTGTGAGGTAAAGATCTCTCTATAGAAAGGAAAGAATCTATCTTCTGGATAAATAAATCTGGAGAATACATCGTTTAGTTTATTTACTCGTTTGCGAATGAGTCGATTTTGAGTTTCGCTTTTCATTGATTCAAGTGCCTGTTCAATTGCGTTAAGTCTCGCTTCTGAATTATCTCCCTGAGCTACAACTCGGATATACGATGTAAATGAAGTTTTATATTTCTCATCCATCCTGCTGTAAAAGTTCTGTAATTCATCTTTATCTACGAAAAACTTTCTCGGATCACTATCAGGTAAAACTGCTAGTGGATCAACTGAATTTGTTTGATTTGAAAATGATTTACTGAGAGCTGACACTAATTTCAAAAAAGCTAATGGTAGTAAAGGTATTGCGTAGATTAGATAACTCTCAAAACGGTTAAGAAACAGGCTTAACCATGTAATTTCATTTCTTAATAGGCGAAAGTTCTGCTTTGCCATATTCAAAGCCTCCTTGTCAATCTGGGAGGGCTTTAAAACGATTTGAAATAGTGCTTGAGAGTCTTTCACTTGCCCTGACAAAGCAGTCAGTAGATCATTAATCGGATCCATGCTTTCAAAATCTCTTACATCCATAAGCATATAAACATCATGCTTGAGACTCTTATATTCATGTATTTCAGCTAACTCTGTGCGAAATGATTTAACAGGATCGCTATCAAGGGTTTTAATCTTTACTCTGTCTTTGTAAGTGCTGTAAAGGTTTAGTTTCACCAAGTCCTGCATCTGTTTTGTAGGAGTCCATACCAGAAACCTGATTCCATCATGATCTGAAAATATCTCAAACGATATTCTGGAATACTTTACAGAGGCGGTAAGATTATCAATAAATCTTTGCAGAGAGAATCTTTCGCCTTGTTTGTTTTTCAGTTCATCAAGTTGATATTTGGGAGGGATTATCTGCATAGTGAAGCCTTCTTCACTTTGAGCTTTTCTTTTCTCAATGAACAAAACAATGAAATATTTAATCGCCCAAAGTATCGAAATACTCATTGAGATAATTATCGCTAGTTGTACAAATTGATTGTTTAGTAATTGATTCATATTTTTGTTTTATTCATAAATGATTCTTTAAATTGAGATAACATCTCATTCACTTTTGCTTTCTGATCATTTTCCTGTCTTTTCCCAATAAGCTTATTGAGTACTGAGACAAACCAACCTGCTGGATTTTTGAGGAAATCTGTACCATCAACTTGATCCGTTCTGATGACCCGTCTGGTATCTTCAAGAGCAGATTGGATATCCTCATCTGAGATTTCTCCACGATTACGTTTATTGATGATTCCCTGATAGAACTTAATGCTTTTTAGATCATTGAATTCTTCTGCTAAAGCGATAGCTTCTGAGTCAAAAGAATGAAGATTAATTTCTCCGTTGTCGTTGTCTAGTCCTGAGCTTGTCGAAGGGCTTAACGTTAACGGCTTCTTATATTCTTTCTTTTTATATTCAACTTCTTCTATTTTATGCACACTCCCTTGTGCATCTGGTTGCACACAGGACTGGGCATCTTGATGCACACGCTCTTGTGCATCACTCGTTTGATCAATTAAAAAATCTAATGACAAAATGTAGTAAATATTGGTTTGTTTAAATCCTCTACGATCCCATTTAATAAGCCCAAAATCTCGAAGTTCTAGTAGATATTTCTGAATAGTGTTTCTATGTACTCCAAGATCTTTTCCAAGTCGATTTTGACCTGGAAAACAACTTCCTTTTTGCCAAGCATAATCTAGTAGTAAGGCATACAATGTCTTTGCTTGCATACTAAGATTACTTGCTCTTAATACAGTTCTAGGGATCTGAGAAAATCCCTGTTTAAGTGTTGTATCAAGTATTTCAATTGTTTCTTTATTCGTTTCCGTCATAATAATTTGTTGGAAATAAAAAGGGTGTTGGATCAATTAGATTCCAACCTCCCTGACTATTCTTTTCGTACATTCCAATATGTGTATGAACACCTGTAGAGAAACCTGTATTACCCATAAAACAGATTGGATCTCCATACTTAACTGTTGAACCATCTTGAGCTATAAAGGCATCACAATGACAGTACAGGACTCTGTAATAATCGTTTGTGATATATGAACACAAAGCACCGTAACCATCTTTGAAATTTGAAACTTTTCCAGTAAGAATTGCTCTATTAATTGAATCAGTTGAACCTTTACCGGGATTTTCCTGATACCATTTTGAAGAAGGAACAATATCAACTCCTTTATGCACGTTTTTAACTCCATCAATAACTCGAACTACATTAAATCCAGAAGTAACTGTAACTAAATCAGTTCTATTTAAGCCAATTGGATTTCCGTAAGGGATGTACATGAGTCCCACATACATTTGATACTGCTCATAGACTTCTTCTTTCTTCGGATACGAATATTGGTTGATCTTCTTTTCAGCATCACCATCATATGCTGAAAGAATATTTGAAAGGGTAAAATAGTTATCACACAAGTCTTCGTGTGTAACTTCATTATTGTTATTTCCATCAGATCCGTAGTTATCCCAATCGGATTGAGGTATTTCTAAAAAGCCAACACCGTTTCCAGTATGCTTCTCATCAAAATCTGCAATAACTTTTCCGTATGAAGCAATAAGTTCAAACTCTTGTGAGTATTTACGACTTGCTTTATCAATACATTCTCTATGCTCTTGAGGTATCTCTTCTATTAAGCCTCTTGTACCAGCAAGTACCTG
This sequence comes from Candidatus Dojkabacteria bacterium, assembly GCA_030583825.1. Classification (GTDB taxonomy): domain Bacteria; phylum Patescibacteriota; class Dojkabacteria. The sequence goes on from CP129477.1 coordinate 88,985, forward strand.
ATAAGCAATTGCCTCAAGTGCAAAGATAACGAAAAAGAAGATGACTACATTGGCAAGCAGTATTTTCCACTTATTTTTCCAGATAATATTTACAAGTATTGGACCAATTACTGGTGCGACTTTATTTGAAGCTAGTCCAATAACATCACCGACAAGACTATCTCCTATTTCTACTGCGTTTTTTGTTGCTTGAAGTGGTTTATTTTCTTCCATCATTTCACAATAATTGAAAAATTAGATGTAACAGTTAAGCCATCTTTTGAAATACGGACAACTCCGCTTATTGATCCTGAGTTTCCATCTGGTACTGTAAAGTTAACTTTGGTTGCCCCACTTGATGAGGATGGGAAGTTGTAAGAAGCTTGTCCGCTTTGCCAATTCATGGTTGCATTTCCTGTAGCTCCATTTACTGGATTGTTGTTTTGTTCTTTAACTGAGCAATCCAAACTTACACTTTGCCCAACAAGTGGTTGAGTATTAGTTATCGAACAACTAAGTTTTAATCCAGTTATTGGATTAGGCTCTGGTTGTATAGGTTCTGTTGGTGTAACAGGCTTTGGAGTTTCTGGCTTTGGTTCAACTTTGGGTATTTCTGTTTTTGGTTGCTCTTGTTTGTCATCTTGTTTAGTCTCTTCTTTTTTCTCTTCCTCTCGAATTATTGAAAATGCAAGTGACTTACTAGCATCATTTGAATTTTGCACCTCAATTAAAACCTCATTTGTACCAATAATAAGATCTATTTGTAATTCAAAAATACCTTCTTCATTTACAGTAATTTCTTGTCCGTTGATCCATGCTTTATTCTGGTTTTCTGTTTTTGCAACAACTGTGATCGAGGATTCTTTGGTTTTGTAACCATCTTTTAATGAAACAAGTTCAATTGTAGGTTCTACTTCATCAGAATCATTCGTACCCTCTGATATTTGTGTTTCTACTGCATTAATTACTGAATTGAATCCGCCTTTAAGGTAAATTTCTGCAGACAGAGAAATAGCAAACAATACAAGCAGAATGCTTGTTAGAAAAATGTATCCATGTTTTAGGTTTATTTCTTTATTGTCCATTTTTTCTTTGTTCATCAATTTTTGCTAAATCTTCTGCATTTGAAGAAAATAATTTCCTCTCATGTGGAGTCGCATACACAAACATATGAGAATGAGTATTTCCTTTGATAAATAAAGCCTGTCCTTTGGTTAGTCTTGTAATGTAGTCTCGCTCTACATCTGACAGATCAAAGGCTTTTACTAAGCTTGGTATTGATTGTTTCTTCTGAGCAAGTATTAATGCTGTATCTGCATTTTTTGCAATAACACTTCCTTGAGGACTTTTTAGAAAATCATCTACATCCTGAGAAATTGAAATGACTCCAAGATTATATTTTCTACCTCGTCTGACAAGATTTTCCATAAAGTTTGCACTTGATTCATCCTTCAAAAGTAGATGAGCTTCATCAATAATTAAAACTTTACGATTTCTATTTGATAAAACTTTTTGCCAAATAAAGTTTGATAGGTAAAAAATCGAAGCTTGTTTCTCCTGATCTGGAACTTTCTGAATATTGAAAACTACCATTGGAGAGTTAAAATCAACATCATCTGTAGAAGGGTTATCGTAAAGATCGCCCATTTCCCCTTTATGAGAGTATTCCAATAGTTCAACTGCAATGCGTTTACCTTCTTCACCTTGCTTTTCAAATATTTTTATAAGATCTGAAATAGTAGGAGGTTTCTTTGAATAAGTACTTGGATCATCTAGTAAGATTCCTTTACTGGCATATGTTTCATTTACTGCTTTGCTAACAATGCCCCTGTTGTAAGCATCCTCAGATAACCAAATTTTGAGAAGACCTTTAACAACTCCAAGATGAGTTCTCATTACTTCTTTGGTATCAGTATCACTTGAAAAGAATTGAAGGGGATTTACCTTAGTTTTGCTTTCTGGATTGATATCAATGTTTGTACCACCGACATAATCACAAAGAGTTTTGAATTCTCCTTCTGGGTCAATGACATAAACATTAATACCTCGAAATAAGCTCCTGTATGCCTCTAATTTGGCTGAAAAGCTTTTTCCTGCTCCCGATGTAGCAAAGATGATTCCATTGTAATTTTTTGACGCTTTTGAAAATCTATCAAAACGGATTTTCTCACCACCTAATGTGATTCCATAAAATATTCCGTCTGGATCATTTAATGTTGCTGTAGTAAATGGCAAAGAGGAAGATACATTTGAACTTGTTAAGTAAAACTCTTCTCCAACTGCATTAGTTACATTTGGTAGGAATGTTTCAAGTCCTTGTTTCTGCTTATAAACTAGTTGGTGTAATTTGATCTGTTTTGCGTAAGATAAATCTTTGAGAGCTTTATCGCTTTTAATAAGTTTTGAGGTGTTTTCCTGACTCAATTTCAAATACATCGACATTGAGTATAGTTTTTCAACACCCCTAACAATCGAATCCTCAATACTTCTAGCATCCGCAATAGCCTGTTCGAGATCAATTGTGTGCATCTTCCCTTTGTCTGCCTTCTCGTAGAATTGAGCGGAAAGATTAGTTATTCTATTTCGAAGACCCGATAAGGCTTTTTGAGAATCAAGAGGCTTTATAAACTGGCTAATAACAATAGGTTCTCCGTAATTAACAAGATCGTACAACCAGTTGGGATATATGACTTGTGGAAATTCAGAAATCATATAAGACTGAATATTTCTGTCGTCTATCTCAATTAATTTTCCTTTGTTTTGAAATTCAAACACAAGAGAGTCATCTGGGGAAAGTTTCGCTATTTCAGCTTTACGAATACTGTCTTTAATGTATTCTCTGCCTTTTGAATCAATTCTTTGATTAAAGTCATTAAGTGCATATTTAGATTGTTTAAAAAAATATTTAATAGGATTCATATTTCACTTATTGTTAATTTTGATAAATCTAAAATCTCTTGTGTATTTAATGGAATCAGCCTGATTTTAGTTTGTTCTAGCAGTCTTCCGAATGAGTTCTCCTGATCATCAAGCTTCTGTTTCGCATCGTCTAAACCCTTTGCAAAAGTAGTTAAGACAATATAAAAGCTTCTCTCCATTGTTAGCGTTAAGTCTTGGTATTCAAGTAGATACTCTCTGCATCGTTCTTGTAACAATCCGTTTAAATTGCGATACCGTAGTACTTCTGTATCAAGGCTTTTATCTTTCGTTGAAAACTTCTGAATGGTTAAAATTTGAACAGGATTTTTTAGAGCAAAAAGAGCCTGTTGTAGATATTTCTTAAAAGCAAAGATTTCTTCCTCACTACTCATTGAAAGGTTGATCGGTTCAATTCTAAATACCCTTGAGTACTGAACATCTGAACCTATTACTATTCCTTCTGAAATGTCTTTGCCAATAACAATCCTTTGTCTTTTAGTAGTAAAAAGAAAATTAAAGGCGTCTATAATGAAAATGTGGAGAGGTCTCCCATATGCATCAAAGAGAAAAGGAATTAGCAGAAGCCCAATGAACATCTCACCAAGTATTTTTTGATCTACAGTATTAAGAATATTTGTCGTCCAGACAAAAAAGGACAACCCAAGTCCGATTAGTAAAAGTAAATTTCTTCTGTTTAATACAATTGAGAAGAAACCTGTTTCTCTATTTAGTTTTGGCGGTACTATTTCCTGCATCTTTGTTTATTGGTTTAATCTGAAAATATTTTGTAACAGGCTTCTGACCAGATACTTTGTCCTGAACCTTCACTGTATTAATTCCTTGTGTCTGAAAATACCCCTTATCTGAGGCTGTATTTATAATATTCATCCTGTTTTGAGGATTTTGGACATACTGTTGAATCTGATTTTGATTCATTTTTCCATCAAGAACTTGATTCTTTGAGTACCACTCAGATAGGTGACTCCAATGTTTATCGTTGCCTGAATCGAAAGTTCTTCCTTGCACAATTTCTGTAGGTTTGTTCGTAATCACATCAGATAAATACTGATTGGTATTGGGATTTGAAAAACTTACCTGAGATAAATCCATCATTTGATGAATTGTGGCTGGTTTTTCAGTTAAAGGCTCACCAAGTGAAGAAGTGAAGTTGCTTTGTGAATATCCGTTACTAACAATATTTGAGTCTTTAACAGAAAGATCCTTGATTTTTTCAATATTAGGAGAAGTTGAGTATAAAGTTTTCGGTGTCTGAATATCCTTTAAAGTTCTTCCACTCAAAGGCTTCATGCCAAGTTGTGAGAATGCTTTTGTAGCAGACCCACCTGAACTGACAACTGCGTTAAAAGAACCTGCTTTTGCAGTAGTCCCTCCTGACTTTAGTGCAACACCAGAATCAAGGGCTTTCTTTGCAGTACCACCAATTGGCAATTTAGAAACGATAGCTTCACCGAGTGCTTTACCTGCTAGATTTCTTATCGAGGTTGATTTTCCACCACTTGCTCCTGCTACAACACTTTCTTTCATCCTTCTTGCTTGACCTACAGTTGCACCTGCGACAATTCCACCTGCAACAGAACCTCCAATTCCCCAAAGGATTCCAGAGAATCGATTTATTATTGAAGGAATAATATTTAGAAAGGCTAGCGAACCTAAACCAAGTATAACTTTAGGTACAGGCTCATTTACACTTTGAATAATTTCAAGTGTTATTCCAATACCAATAAGAAATATCGGTTGCATAAATAAAGTTCTGAGAGTTTCTTCAATGTACTGTTTGAAAAACTGTCCACCACTCGGAAGTAACCCGATTACAAGCACAATAGGGAATATGATTACATGTAAAAGTAAGTGGAAAAAGCGAATGATAAATTGAAAAAGTATTGTTACTAGTAAAAAGAATAGTCCAATCCAAAGTATTATTTCAGCAAAGATATTTAGTGTTCCTTGTATTGATAACTCAAGCTTAGAATCAACAATCTGCATACCAAGAGCAGTTAGAAGTGACTCTGACAATGTATCTCCACTGCCAACAAGGGCATTTAGTACAAGCCTATTTAAAGCGTTTACAAGATCAATAGCGTTTGCAAACAAAAATCTCATAGCAACCATACCAACAACAAAGAGAAGTACCTTTTTAGCAACTTCTTTAAGTAATTGAATCCCTTTGAATGAACCTTCAAGAACTACATATGTTCCTGTAAGTACAATAATTAGTGGAAGAAGTAACCAAGCTACACTTTGAGTAGCATTGTAGAATTTATTTACATGGATAGGGATATTGTTCCCTCTAGCATCAACAATCTGTCCATCACTTTTTGCAATATTTGGAGTAAATGCTACATAATCATCAAATAATTCCAATCCTTGCATAATTATTTCTGAAATTGCATCAACAATTGATTCCTGAAAGCTAGAAAACGGATTGAGCATATCAATAGGATTTGGGATTGATTGACCTCTGCCAAGCTCTTCTTCTGGTAAATCAAGTACACCAGAATCATCTGGAACTTGATATTCCATTTTTTGTTCAATTACTGTTGGCTCTTGTAATACTGGGTCTTGTACCTTTGGTTGATATACAAGAAAGAAGACTATTTGGAGAACTCCAATAACAATTGTTAAGATAATTCCCCAAATAAAAAGCTTGTTTATAAGACTCTTTTCTTCATTTCCAGCCTTTTGGATTTTATCTTTCATCTCGAAAGCTTGTTTTTCAATTGTTTTGTATGAATTTAAGAAGTTAAACATTGGCAATATATTTGATAGCTTCCAAAATAAAATCTGGCTTAAACAGAAAGATTGCTGCAATTATCAAGAAGAAAATATCTCTGGCTATTTTTCCTCTCATCATTGGATTATCACCGCCATTCAGTAGTTCAAAAGCATCTTTTATGATAAATAGAATTAGAACTCCTGAACCAACCCTTGTTGCAATTGTGATGACTCTCTCAATAATTGCTGAAATCTCTGCACTTGGATCACTTTGTGCATAAACTGTTTGAGCAAAGATAATCGGCGACATTGCAACTGTGGCAATTGATAAGGTAACTTTTTTGAGTTTTTCTATTTTGTTAGACATAATAAATTTGTTAATAAATTATTTAGTTTCTTCCTCAAGTAAAGCCTCATCGACTTTCTTGAGCTTTTTATCTCTTTTTTCCCTGTGTACACCTCGGAAAAAGATAATCGAGACGTACACAACAAATAGGCTTACAAATACAATTAGCGTTATCATTTTTGTTTCTTTTTGCGATTAATAAGTAAGATTGAGATACCAGTTCCGATTGAGATAAGCCCTATACCAATTACAAGAGGAGGTATAATTGATTGACCTGTTTGGGCAAGGATTACATCCCGATAAATACCTGCATTTAAGAAGTTGATACATCCAGAAGCTGTTAAGTATCTGACACCATCTATCTCATAATCTTCAATCTCACCGCTTTCGCTAGGAGCGAGTAGAACAAGCTTAAACTCATCGGGAGTAGTAATATTGTCAAAACCCTCTGGTTTGAAGACTTTGATCGTTAGCAATGTGTGATATGGAAGTCCTGTGTATTCATAATGACCATTGAATTCTGTATAGATATCTACGGAGTTTTCAACAAGATACTCTGATTCAGCCCATTTAATATTGATCTTTACATCTGGAATTCCTTGTTCTGATTCATCATACTTTCCGTTATTATTTGAGTCTTCCCAAATAAAGCCACCCATACAACACGAACTCGCAACTGCTGTAACAACTTCACTTTCAATTTCTTCAATAACAGGGGTAAATATTACAGCTGAGTTTCTAATTTCAGTTCCGCTTTCTGTGGGGATATTAATAACTACTCTAAATGAGACTGAGCCTTCTTCTTCTGAGCTAAGCTGACCGATATTCCAAGAAACTTGATTAGTTTCATTATCAAAAGTTCCTTCAATACCACTTTCAGTTGCAAGGAACTCAACAAAGCTCGTATGCTCTGGTATTGAATCGGTAATTACAGTTTCAGGAGAATAACCTGTACCAGTATTTCGATAAAGTATTGTGTAAACAATACTTTGACCAGGTGCAACTACTTCTGGCAGTTCCTGTAATTTCTCAAGTTCAAGAATAGGGGCGTGAACCACTACTTCAACCTCATCAGATACAATAGGTCTCTCGTTTTCATTCAGATCTACATAATCATAGCCAACTTCATTATTGAAAGTATCAAGATCTGTTATAGGGACTAAGAATTTTGCTGTTATCATAATATCAATACTTTCACCCGCATCAAGAGATACATTAAATGAGATATTTTGCCCATCAACTACTATTTGATCTTTTGGGAAATCACTTGCTACAAATTCAAGTCCTTCTGGAAGTGTATCGGATACAATTCCATTTGCTCTTGAACTGCCTATATTCTCAACGTGAATTGAGTAGGTTACTTCTTCATCACTTTGATACTCAAGCTTGTCTGAATCCTTAGTAATTTCAGCATTGGGCTGATTAACTCTGATAATTGCGTTATCTGTATCTATTTCAACAAGTTCGTTTTCAGAAGCAATTGCGGAGACGTTATCAATCAACCTTTGAGCATCATCTGGAGATAGGGTGATATCTGAGCTCGGATTTATTTGAACTCTAAACTCTTTTACCTTCCATTCTTGCCCAACCTGTAGCTCTCCGATATTCCATCTAATATCAAACCCTATTGCAGTTTCGATTACCTCAATTTCGTCTGAGATATCAAAGATGTCCTCTAAAAGGATGATTTGATACTGATTGCCATTTTCATCAGTAATGAATTTTGGGAGATGGTCTTCAATGTAAGTATCGGGACTGTGAGCATTACCTGTATTTCTGTAGACTAGAGTATATTTAAGTGTGTCTCCTGCAATAACAAAAACATCACTATCAGTTCCGAAGACTTCATCTGCATCTGCTCCGTATTCATCATGATCAACTTCGTTTCCACTATTAGATCTACCATTTTCTAAAGCAGTCTCGTTGATTACATATTTCTCTATATCGGTTTCAGGGTAAGCATTTACAGGCAAGTTATGTTCTGTCTGATCAGGAGGATAAAAGGAAGTCTCAGTTATAGCTACGTTTTCAAGATTAGTAGTCCCAACTGGAAAAACAGGATCAAGAGTTGCATCAAAACTGAGGGTCTTACTTTCTCCCCATATACTTCTTGGATCTGGATCATATGAGCCATTAAGAATGTATTGAGGCTCTGTAGTACTCCATACAACACGCCTTAACTGTTCATCCCATGCTCCATCATCTGAAATATTACTAATACTCATTCTTTCAGGTACAAGATCGTAAACCTCTGTGTTGTAGGCATTACCTGTCCCAACATTTCTTACATTAATTACCCAATGAATTGTTTGAGAAGGTTCTGCACTTTCAAGTCCATCATCCTTTGTTATTTCAAGAATAGGGGCATGGATAGTTGTAATTGTGGAATCACTAATAGGTGGTACTTCTTGCGTTCTTACCTCAGCGATATTATTAATTTGAGTATTATCATCAATACCTGCATTAAATTGCACATCGAATGTAACTGTATGATTTTCTCCCTGAGGCAAATCGCCGATATCCCAAACAATTTCTCCAACCAACTGTCCATTTACAATCCTTGTTGTTAAAACACCGTTATCACTAATGTTTCTGATTGATCCATTTCTAATGACTTCGGAGACATTATCATGAATGGTTACAAGATGAGCATCAGCGTCACCGCTATTTTCTATATTAATCGAATAGGTCGATAACCTTTCGGCATTGTCTGGATGCCCACCTTGTAAGTGGTTAGAATTAGTATTTGTTTCATCACTATCGGAAACTGTTTTATCAATTTCCATTCTAACCTCAGCAGTAATATTGGTCTGTGTGGAATCGTCAATAGGATTAGTCTGGTCTGAATCAACTGTTACAGTATTTGGTGCTTGATATGTACCATGAGCTAGTGGGGCTGTTACTCTAGCTCTAATGGTAAATGTTTCAGTCTGTTGATTTTGTAAATTACCAATATTCCAAGTTATTGTATTGCCATTATCAGAGCCTCCATCAGCATCGAGGATCTCAAGCATATCTTCTTCATAATCATCCACAACTACAACACCTGTTGCATTTCCACCAGTATTTCTTACTGTTATGTCATAAGTAATCTCTTCATTTGGTCTAGAGTCATTTGATTCAACTCTGGTTTCATCATTATCAGATACAACTTTATTGACAGAGATATTTGGGGGTACGTTTAAAGTAGTGTTGTCTGAGTAAACTGTATAAGGTAGTAATTCGATAAAGTAGTAATCGCCTTGAGGATATGAAACAAAATCTGGTTGTCTTCCAGTCCACCCAGAAGGAGCACCAGAATCAGTTCTATTAACTATTATTGTTCTAGTTTCGGGATTATGATCATAAATACTTGAGCCTGCTATTGCACCTTCCTCTTTATGTCTATTTGGATCGGAAATTCTTGCAGGTAAGCTTGTTATATTTGTAGGATAACTAGCCCCCATATTGGCGTAATAAGTAAAAGTCCTTGTTTGACCTGAACTGAAAGTTACTGTTTGATCAAAAGTTTCGCCACTTGGAAGATCATCAACAACCCTGATATTTGCGAGATTATAGGAAGAAACATTTCTAACAGTTAAATCATATCTGATTCTTAGATTTCCACCTCCAATAAACTCTGGTGTGGCAATTCTTGATTGAATCTGAATTGGCTGTATAGTTGTGAATGAGTAAATTGTTCTTCCACTTGGAGGATTACTTAAAGGATTTGCAGGATATGTACCTAAATTGCCAAGACTTACATATCTTCCATTCCTTGTCTGCCAGTTACCCATATATAGATAATTGACTCCCCCTACAGAACCACCAGAACCAAGTCGTCCCCAATCACCATTTGAAGTATTACTTCTTGATACAAAAAGGTAAGCATGATCTGCTGTAATTGAATGACCTGAATAATTATGAATATAATAACCGACATCAATTCGTGTATTAGGCGGTACTGCAACTCTATCAGCAACCCCTCGATATCTATGAGCATCTGGATATGTCACATCAGCTACATCATGAAAATTGTGATTTTCTGGATATGCACCACTTTCACCATAAACTTGAGAAGCATTATACGAAACACAATTTGCCCCTGAGCAGTTATTTGGCAAGCTTCTGTACGAAACAGAAGTTGCTTGTGCAAAGTTACAATTATCAGCATCAGCTGACGGATAGAATGAATCAGCATAAACTGGTTGTAAGAGCAAAAGATTATATATACCAGAGATTGAGAGTATAAAATTCAGAATTATGAATTTCTTCAATATTCCTACTTTCTTAACTCTCTTTACAATCTTCTTGAGCAGTTGAAACTTAAAATATTTACTTCTCATAGATGTAAATCAAAATATTAAATAAAGCTTTCACTTGAGACAGGGCTACTCAACTGCTCAAGGTAAAAGTAGCCCTGTCTCAAAGACCCTCAGAAAACCCTAAAGATATTTCGATCTATTCTTTGAGAACCAATAATCCTTTTTTTCGTTAGTCTTTTTATTGAATTAATTATCTTAACTTCATCAAACCCAAATCCTTCCGAAACAACTATTCTTTTTCCATCAGATGTAAATTTATCTATACCCCAAATTAAGTCATCAATTAAAAGATCAAAATATTGGTTTACTTTTTCGTATTTGAGGAGAATCAAAATCACTGATGCAACACGAAAATCAATATCCTTCAAATAAGGACTATCTAGTAAAACTAGTTTTTCAAATCTTTTATCTAATGACATCTTTTTCATTACCAATAAAAACTACTGAATTATGTATATGAACAATTATTTTTGAACTGTTTTTATATTTAGAGATATGAACCTCTGGGATTTCAATACCTTTTTTCCTACAAGCTTTTGCTAGATTTAAAGCTCTGGCTTCGATTTTTACAGATCTTGGATTTAAGTTTGAGACTGCTTCTATATAGTCATTAATGTCTGTAATTTTAAAAAATCCTGCAGGCAGACTAGACTTAGAACCAATAGGCTCAAATCTCTCATTTATCAAGTACTGAACAACTTTTCTAATCTCTCGATCAGTTAGCGGAACAATCTGCATCAATTCTGATACCTGAATCGGGTTTTCTAAACCTTCATGCAAGAAGATCTCATCTAATATTCTTTGTATGTATTTTTCCGCAATAGTTTTCATATTTCTTTTTGTATTTTTAAAACACAAAAGGCTACGCTTTACATTGAGATGAATCATCTGAGGGGGCGATTTCCTCAGAAAGCGTAGCCTTGTCTGTCTTAAATTTTCTTTCTTCTAATTGCTGTATTGCTAATCTACCTGCCGTAGTTAAATGAGCCTCAATAAGAGGCTTTGAAATCATTGCAACAGCAAGAAGTTGTTCGTCAGAGTAGTCTTTAAACCGTTGATACCCACCTTGTGAAATTCTCATCTTGATGAAGCTAAATACTTCATCTAAGGTGACCTGTGTAAATTTGAATTGACTGCTCAAGTTCATATGTTTTTCCTTTATGTATAATCACCTTGAGCAGTTTGATACATTACAGTTATCAATAATATACATATGAGTTATCAGAATGTCAAGTCCCATGTATCAGAAAATTATCTAACTGTTGTTTCATCCCTTCGTAGCATATACTTTCACTGTTGACATTAATGTGCATCTAGTGATACAATCCTATACAAATTAGTAACTCTATTTATAAAAACATTGAGATGAATAAAGAAATAGTTGGAAAACAATTAAAAAAGGCTCGTACAGAAAAGAATTTATCTCAAGAGGAACTAGCTCAAAAGGTCGGGATTTCCAGAATGATGATTAGTAGATACGAAATATCATCAAGTGATATCCCGCTTGAAAAACTTCAAAGAATCGCTGAAATATTAGATAAACCTATCTCCTTTTTCTTTGGTGAGGAACCTAAACAGGATTCACAGCAAGTATGGAAAGAAGCACAAAAATATCTTGAGCTATTAAAAGATAAAGTTGGTGGAGACATTTTATTATCCCCTAAAGAAATGCTTGCTTTTTCACTTGGTCCAAATGCAAATACTGATCAGGCAATCAGTGAAGCAAAGACCATGATGAAAAACTGGTATATCGCAAATAAATTAGAAGAATCAACTAATAAAACATTCGAAGAATGGTGGGAAAATATGAAGAAAGAAAACTAATTTTATGTTTTTGCCCGATAAGGGATTTCCTTATCGGTTTTATCACTACCAAAAGGAGGCTGAAAAGCCTCCTTTTTTTTTGGCTAAATAAATTAGTTTAGTTAGGAAAACTGCCCATGACTACCCTGATATTAATTATTGGGAATAAAGTAGAAAATGATTTTACCTCTTGTCCAAGACATGCTAAACATGTCGGCTCAAAGCCTAAGGACAAGATTCCCTCAAGATTACAGATATATAAAGGCTATAGCTCAAGAAAAATGGCCACATATAAAAATTGAGGAAAAATCATTTAAGGAAAATATTAAAGGGATTAGAAATCTTATTGGTGATTCAAGTGTATATTGGCTTATCGTAATCAATACTGAATTACCAGAGGAAGAAAAGTACTTAACTTTAATTCATGAACTATTGCATTGCACTATAGATGAAATTAAATTACTTGGAAAAGAAGATGAAGAAAGACTTGTAACATCAATCGAAAAGGAAATATCAGATTCCTTTTGAGAAGCTTTTTAAAAAATGATAATATATAAGTGACCACAACTTATTTCGATGTAGACCTTAGTCATCTTAGGAAAAGATGATAATAAGGGCGATTCGTACAATTCTACATCGTAGAGTTGTGGTCAACGAGTCGCCCTTTTTTGTTAAATAAATATTTAATAATAACTATGAAAACAGCAGTAATTTATGCAAGAGTATCATCAAGAGAACAAGCAGAAGGCTTTTCGATTGATGCACAAGTAAAAGCTTGCAAGGTTAAAGCATCACAGGAGAGCTTTAAGGTCTTGGAGGTTTTTAAAGATGAAGGCTTTACTGGTACAAGTCGTGATAGACCTGCATTGAATGCCTTAATCGGTTATTGCAAAGATAATAGTGTACATTCTGTAATCATTCATAAGCTCGATCGATTTGCACGCTCAATAGTTGATCACTCGGCAATTAGAGCAATGTTGATGAAATATGGAACAAACCTTATCTCCTGTACAGAGCAACTCGGTACAGCTCCACACGAAATCTTTCTCGAAAACATAATGGCTTCAATGGCTCAATACTATAGTGATAACCTAAAAACAGAAGTTAGAAAGGGAATAGTAGAGAGATTTGAGAGCGGTTATCATATGGCAACACCTCCATATGGCTATGAAGTCCGAACAGGCTCAAAAATTATGCAAATAATTCCAAATGAAGCTGAAATCGTAAGAAAAATGTTTTCATTATATGTAACTGGCGAATATTCATTTCAAACAATTGCTGACAAAATATATGATGAGAATAAGTATAAGACACGTCAAGGTAAGAAATTTTCAAAAGGTCGAATTCAAGATATACTAAATAATGTAGCTTATATGGGGCAGATTGAGTATAAGAAACTGGGTAAAAAGGTACAGGGGTTACATGAAGCGATAGTATCACCTACAATATTTCTATTAGCACAAGAAGTTATGGAATCAAGAGGTAACATCAGAAAAGTTGAAAAAGGAAAACTTGAGTTTCTTTATAAAGGTTTTGTTGCTTGCCCAGAATGTAGCAAACCGCTTTATGCTGCTTACTCAACAGGAGGGAGCGGAAAAAAGCATCTATACTATTGTTGTAGAAATAAAAAGCATGGCGCAGTCAATATTAAGGCTGATGATGTTCATAAAGCATTCTATAAAGCTTTAGAATCGTTGCAGATTAGTGAAGATGTTATGGAAATTGTGAGAGAGTTTGTTGGTAGGCGACTTGAAGAACAAGAAGCTCAAGCAGGTAAAAAAGTTGATGAATGTGAAAGAAAAGTAAAAGCGATTGAAAAGGAGAAACTTGATTCTTACAAAGACCATAAGAAAGGATTGCTTGACGAAAACGCATTGAGAGCCGTCTTGTCTGACTTAGAAGATAAAAAGACACTTGCTCAGATGGAATTAAATGAGGAGAAGATAGACTACAATGATTTGCTTACACAAATTAGAATGCTAGCTCAATTTGGTGCAAGAATAGACCGATACTGGGAAATCGCAACCTTTGATCAAAGAAGGGATATTTTGGGAAGTATGTTTACGAACGTACCCACATATAAAAATTACGAACTTACGAACATGGAAATAAGCCCTCTGTATGAGGCTTTACGTGATATTTCAAAAAATCACGTCTTGAATGGTCGGAGTGGCGAGACTCGAACTCGCGACCTCACGCACCCCATGCGTGTACTCTACCAACTAAGCTACACCCCGATATGGGTACAATTATACCCCCGTGGGTATATGTTTGGAAAGCTTTCATTAGTTAGTACAATCCTCTAATGTTGTTGCTCCTCTCATATCATTAAAACAACTGCCGGCTTTATTTAATACCACTACGCGAGATATGGTAGGAAATTGTTTTAAAGTCATAGTGATCTGTTCTGTAATAATTCCACCACTTAAATCACCATTAATTACTACATTTCGACAAAACTTGACTGTCGCAAGCCTATGAGAATCAATAGCAAGTGAGAAATCTTTCCCTCCACAGTTAGAATCTTCCATTACGATTGTCACTAACCTTCCTTCACCGAAGGTTGGAAGGTGCCCACTTGCTAATTCACTAGAATCAGGACCTTTGATAAGCTGCTCTATGGCGAATGTACCCACATCTTTTCTATTTGTTGTGCGAGAAAACTCTGTAAGAAAGTTTTGTTGATTTGGCTCATTGAATTTTACTTGACTGAAGAGATAAATCTTTACCGGTACTGTGTTTTCATTTACTCCTTCAGGTTCGGGAGTTGCACTAGTAGTAGGAAGAATGGCGTTCGTTGGAGTAGGTGTTGCTGATGGAGCAATTTCAGAAGAATTGCCATTGAGAGACTCAGGTGCCGTACCGTATATATTAAATACAAGTAACATCATACTGGTAAGTATGAAACCTACGATAACTCCGGTGACCAGTAAAACAACATCCTTTTGGGTAAGCTTCATATTTATTTATGAGAAATTATCTATAATTGTACTCCCGCTCTGTTGGAATGTAAAGCATTTACAAACTTGCAAAACATTTAGTATAATTAGCTCGACGGGTCGCTAGCTCATCCGGTAGAGCAACTGGCTTTTAACCAGTAGGTGCTTGGTTCGAGTCCAAGGCGACCTATTTTTCTTTTGTGCAGCTTGAAAGCACCTGTAGAAGGCTGTACAATGAGCACATTCCTCGGTAGCTCAGCAGGTAGAGCAAGCGGCTGTTAACCGCTGGGTCCTAGGTTCGAGTCCTAGCCGGGGAGCTGATTGCTAAGCTCGTCTGTTTAGGCGGGATTAGTAATCAGAGTTTTTTATTAATCTCCCTGGTTTTACGTTACTTTTTTCAAGACAAACTTGGCAAGTTGAATTGATTCTCCTTCTTTGTAAGGTAAGTATTGATCATTATAAATTCCAATTAAGTCGATGCCTTTTAATGAATAGACGATATCCCGCACTTCGTTTAGTAACCACATTTTTTCTTTCATCTGCTCACGTTCCCACTGCGCCCACTTCCCATTCTCCTCTTTTGTTCTTATAAAAATATCAAATACTATTTCTCGCGTCTTAAAATTAGGAAGATTAATCCATATTCGCTGAAAGTTCTCTGTACTAAATGTTGTTACTTTTTGCTTGAAGAAATCAATTTCCCATCCATTATCTATCCGAATATCAAAAATAAGCACTCCATTTTCTTTCAGATTTTTCAAAAGACTTTTCAGCAACTCTTTTAGCTGAGTTTCATTCAAGGCGAAGTTCGAGCTAAAATCATACCAAATAATTGCGTCAGCTTTGGGTGATAGTTCCAAGTTCTGAATAGAAGAAACAAAATAGTCTGTTGCTTGCGGGCCTAGCTTTTTCGCCTCTGCAATCATTTCAATAGATTGATCAAACCCTATTACACTACTGTATCCTGCCATTGATAGTAATCGAACAAAACCTCCCGTGCCACATGCTGCATCCACAATCAAAGAACCTTTATTTACTGAATATTCTTTAAAGATTCTGTCCGTGAAATCTGCCTGTGACTGAAAAATATTTTCAGGAGTATCTTCATGAAAAATTTTGGCAAAAATTGACCACGGAGGATTGACTGGCAATCTACCCAATTTTTTAGTTATTTGTTTGTACACTTCTTCTGGGTTTAGAGCTGCATCTTGAGCCCACTTTGAAAACTCATCTGTACCTTGCTGTGCCTTCTTGGATAATTCTTGAAGATGAGCTGAATGTGTTGAATCAACAGACATTATTTAGATTTATCAATTTAAATGTATAGCTTATCTCCTTACTGCCTAAATCGAGATAATATTTTTCAGCTCTTTAATAATTAAGTCAGCATTCTGAATATTATTAGCGTCAAGAATACTCTTGAGACGAGACAAAGAAATATCATGTTTAGAAAATCTATTGGCAAGTTTGTCTTTTATTTGCGGCATACTCTGCGTACAGCGCAAAATACTATGCCAGTTTTCAAGCATCGTTTTGTAATCTTCCCCTGGAGTGAGCTGTTTGCGAATCATCTGCCGTAATCCCCGAAAAGTGAAGCCATTATAAATATCATAGTAATCATTTTGGTGGTTGGTAAGAAAGTTTTGAGTCATTGGCCAGGTATTCAAAGTGACTTCATAAACACTGTGGTCGTGGCAATATTTCCCCATTTCATTTGTAAAAACCTTCCCTTCAGAGGTAAGAACATACATCGAGTAAAAGTCAGCGTGGTGAGAGAAAAATCCGCAAATCTTTTCCACAACGGGAATATAAAATTCCTTTTCGCCAAAGTGCCCAACATCTAATTCATATTTATCGCCAATAAGTTCCAGCTTCATAGACATAATAGTACTTTTTACAGTGTCACAATCACAAAGAAGGCTTGGATTTCCGCTGCTGTCTTTCAACACGTAAAATACATCAATATCTTTCGCTTGAATTCCTTTCAGTGTATCAGCAACAAACCCTCCACGGACCGCAATTTCATAAAGGTCTAACTGCTTCTGAATTAATTGCAACTCACTTGCAATAACAGAAAATAGGTTTTGTACAGATTTATCATAATGAGAAAGATCAATTTCGACGATATTGTACTTATTCATTCATTATTCGCTTAAGTTATAGTCATTAATAAAACTATATTCTTTGTAGTGTGCATTGTTTGGATCAAAAATACAAAAATCAATCTCCGGCCACTTGCCCGATAGCATTGAGATTTCTTCTTTGGAAAACCACCTATTGTGTTTTTTCAGCTGGAGATCTTCTTCCGCAAAAGCACTTACATCTACTTTGTATAGAGTTAACGCATCGTCAAAAAGAACTTTATCTCTGGAAGTTTTTTGAATCTTAAAGTGAATGCCAAAATACTCAGTCTCCGGGTAAGGGATTGCATTGAGAATTTCGAACTCTTCCTGCAGTAATCGTACACGTGCAACGGCCATGTCTTCACCAAGAAAAGGCTTCGCTCCAGGAAACTTATAAAATGTGCCGTTTGTAGATAAATGCTCACGAAGTAGGTAACTTTCTCCGTGTTTTACGATAAATCCAATAAATATATTCTTAAATTCTCTATCTTCAAATGTGGCTTTATCAAATTTTCCAGATTCTCTTAAGCCCGCAGCGGTCAAAACATAGCGTTGCTCTCTTTTTTTAATAAATTCTCGCTGAATCAACTGTTTTACATGAAACACCACGTTATCGTCGCTGGTATAGCCTTCAGTTAAGCGAGCAAATGTTAAATCATCTCTTCCGACCAACCGTCTGAGAAGATTTTTTTGAATAGTATGCATGGTGTACTTCACTACCCTAGATTTGGATATATCTCTAATTATAATATATGAATTGCTCAAGAGGTACTAAATTTAAATTAAGCTAAGTATTTATGCAGCCAAAAAATGATATGTCTCCAAAGCTTCCATTACGCGTTGTGGGTTTACTCGTTAAAGATGGAAAAGTTCTTCTTGGCAAAAGAACAGAAGGTATCGGAGAAAATAATTATGTAGGGATCGGCGGCAAAGCTGAAAAAGATGAAACTCCTGCGGAAACATTAGTACGCGAAGTGAAAGAAGAAATCGGCGTGGCAATTACTTCCTTTACACAAATTGGTGACCTGAACTTTTTCTTTCCATTTCAAGAAGAAGGTAAACGCTGGGATCAAAATGTTATCGTTTTTATTTGCACAGAATGGACAGGCGAAATCCGGCAAATGGAGACTATTATTCCGGAGTGGTTCGAGCTGAATTCTTTACCTCTTCAGTATATGTGGCACGATGCAGAAATATGGATGGGACAATGCTTAAATGGCTATTATATTCGAGGAGATTTTATTTACAATAAAGATTTTAGACTTGAGTCCTGGGATGTTAGTGCAACACAACCTGCCGCTTAATATACTTAGTATATGAGGCGAGTTTCACCTGTAAGAAATTTTTGTGCAAAAATAGCAGCTTTCAAATGATAAGGATCCCAATTCTCGGGAAAACTATCTTCGGTAACTGTTATGACAAGCTCATCACCAGTCGGAGATGCGCCTGACGCAGTAAAAGAGTTAATTTCC
Organism: Candidatus Dojkabacteria bacterium; assembly: GCA_030583825.1. Classification (GTDB taxonomy): domain Bacteria; phylum Patescibacteriota; class Dojkabacteria. The sequence continues at coordinate 107,603 of CP129477.1, forward strand.
TTATTAAAAAGCGAAATGAGTGAGTTAATGGGACATTCAACAATACCCTCAAGCTCCTCTTCTTGCATGCGATACGATAAAAGGTCGCTTTCGTCTTGTATAAAGAAAATATATGAAACAGAATTAACAACTGTGCCATCTTTTTTGACACCTACATGAAGTCTTCTCCCTGCGGGAGTAAGGTCTTGGGAATCAAAATCTTTCCCAATTTCTTCCTTTGCTTCACGGATTAAAGCCTGCACAACAGTTCTCCAGCGTTTACTTTGCCTCCAACAATAACATCTAGTTTTCCCGGAGCCCATGATTTCGACATGCTTCGCTGTTGATACAGAATAGATTGTGTACTTTTTCGAACAATCCATAAATTTGCGGTTGCAATCCAATCACTTGAAGTTAGTTCGTCATAGGATTTCGCTGGGCCTTTTGTAGTAAAAAGTGGAGGTAGTAACGTATCAAATGTTTCCATACTCGATTATATAGAAATTTTTGAAAGAAGCGTAGTTGCCCTAAATGCAGTATACTCTATCATGATATTGCCTGAAACTATTATTCAAATTGGCTCACCAGAGCTGATTACGCGCAGCAATGATGTCCAGGATATCGCATCACCAATGACGCGGGAACTTGTAACCCATTTACAGACGCTTCTCGCCCCGAATAAACTTATCGGACTCTCCGCTGTGCAATTAGGTATTCCTCAAAGAATTTTTATTATAAATGTCCGTGAACCTCAACCAAAAGGCAAGGATGAGTCAGTACTCCGTGTATTTATTAACCCACAAATTTTGAAAGAATCAGAAAGAAAAATAGAAATGTACGAAGGATGCGGAAGTATTCTTCGAAATAATCTTTTTGGCCCAGTATCACGCCCCGACACGGTTACAATTGAGGCCTATAATGTCAATGGACAAAAGTTTAAATTGACCGCAAACGGGATTCTCGCAAGAGTTATTCAACATGAATACGATCACTTAGAAGGGATACTTTTTACAGAAAAAGTATCGGATTATAAAAAATTAATGGACTTAGAGCACTATATAGAATTTGCTCGAGGCAACCTTGCACAAAAAGAGGCGTATACAATTACTATCCTGGAAGAAGAGTTCTCATAATTGCCAATTTTCGGCATTTGGGCTACAATTCGGCAAACGTCCGAGTAAAGGAATACTGTCGTGAACGACGAAGAACTCAGAAGAATAGTTACTAAAACAATGAAAGAAGAAAACGCGGCACTCCCGCGGTTTGTATTCGTCTTCCAAAACAGAAAATGTATAGCAGTTTTATCTTTTCCTGAAGGACAGGGGCGCTGGAAAGTCTACATTCATTGAAAGCTTTCCAAGTGAAGACCTATTTACACCCGCTAGATTTGTCTTCACTCCCCTTTTTACTTTTTTCTCAAAATACTTCACTGAAACGAGAATATTGTGTAAGATACTGTGATTAATCTACTGCCCAGAATTTATGATTGAGTCAGTCACAGAGCAAGCTCCAGCAAATCTTTCAACGACAAAAGCGGGAAATCCCTTTTATTATATGCGTCCACTGGTTGCATTCGCATTAATTTTCTTTCTTATTAGCCTGGGAGATGCAATTATGTCATACTCCTCGCCTATTTTCTTGGAAAAAGCCTTAGGGAGCGCGACACTTATGGGCCTTGTATTGGGCGCTTCGTCTATTGTCGGCTTTTTTGCCGACCTCTTTATGAGTGAATGGTTCCGCGGGAAAAGTTATAAGTTTTTCTTATTCTGGACATTAGTATTTGCATTTAGCTTCCCTGTTATTTTTCTTTTCCTTCCCCCAATTATTATATTTTTTCTTCTAGCGATGGCAGTTTGGGGAATTTACTACGAAATGATGCAATTTTCTAACTACCACTTCATCAACAGACAAATAAAGCGTCAAAATCGAACCTTTGCATGGAGCTTATTTATGGCATTCAAGTCATTAGGCTATACGCTTGGCCCAATTATTGCAGGTCTTTTAATTGATAGACATATGTCTCAGGCATTTATTGCAGCATTTGGTTTCTTTGCGATCGCGGCATTTGGAGCATTACTCTTTATGAAAGTACAGAAAATGAAAAGGCATGAAAATCATGCTCAGGCAGAAGAACCATATGAAGAAAAGAAGAGCGTATGGCATGTTATAAAAGTGTGGGTAGTCTTAGGGAAAAAGATTTGGCCACTATTTATTTTTACATTTATGTTATTTCTTGTTGATTCGACGTTTTGGAGTATTGGAACTGTTCTCGCAGAAAAACTCCACGTAGAACATGGTGTTCAAGGAGAGTTATTACTCACTGTATATACCATTCCCTCATTATTTGTAGGATTACTTGCAAGCATTGCTGCTGCTCCGTTTGGAAAAAAACGTGGCGCATATATTGCAGGATTAACTTCCGGATTAGTTCTCGCATTGCTGGGATTTGTCGAAAATCCATACGTTATCTTTGGAGTTGCATTCGTTTCTGCCATATTCAGCTCTTTGGCATTTCCATTGATTAGCTCAACATACGCAGACTATGTTGATAGGCTCGATAATTTGGGTAACGATCTTATTGGTCTTCAGGGTGCAGCACATAGCATGTCATATGTTGTCGGCCCAATAATTGCTGGATTTCTAGCAGATAGAGTTGGTGATCAGCTTACTTTTACAATGATGGGAATCGCTCTTGCAATTACAGCAATTTTAATGATCCTTCTCACGCCGCGAAAGATACGAATGCCATTAAAAGCATTACATAGCGTATAATAAAAGATGAATAGTTCAGATGTCATTTCATATAAACTCCTAGGGTTTGATGCTGACGCTTATTTTTCCCTCCAAAAAGAACAGATAAAAAAACGAGTTAAGAAATTTGCCCACGGACGACTGTACCTCGAAGTTGGCGGAAAACTACTATTTGATCCTCACGCAAGCCGTGTGTTGCCAGGATTCGACCCAGAAGTCAAAAAGAAGTTGTTTAAAGAGCTCGCTGATAGCGCAGACTTTATTTATTGCGTTGACGCAAAAAGTATCACCGAAAATAGACAGCTAAAGAACACATCTGAAACCTATCAGGAAGTAACAATGGCAATGATTCAATCACTCCATCAAGAGATTGGCAAAGCTCCATTTATTGCTATTAATCTTTGCGAACATACGCCTCAGCCAGAGGTTAAAAAGTATGCGCACGAGCTTAAACAGCTTGGGTATGAGACATTCTTTCGCTATATTATTCCAGGCTATCCGCATGATACAAAAGTTGTACTGAGCGATAAAGGGTATGGGCAAGATGAGTACATTCCTGTTAAGAAAAAACTTGTTATTGTTACAGGAGCTGCGTCAAACAGTGGAAAGATGTCAACATGCCTTGGACAAATTTACCATGATACTAAGCGCGGTTTGGAATCTGGATATGCCAAATATGAAACCTTCCCTATTTGGAATCTTCCATTAAACCACCCCGTAAACCTTGCATATGAGGCCGCAACTGTGGATATTGGAGACTACAATATGTACGACACATTCCACATGAACTATTACAAAGAAACCTCGGTTAATTACAATCGCGACGTAGCAGCATTTGAAATTCTTTTAATGCTCGGTCGGGAAATGCTTTCTGAGCAAAACCCCACACGCCAGTACCATTCACCCACCGATATGGGAATTAATTACGCCGGCTTTGCAATCACTAACGATGAAGCAATCAGTATTGCAAGTCTTCAGGAAATCCGCCGCAGAAAAGTATGGTATACAGAAATTATTGAGCGTGGCCAAGGTTCAGAGAAATGGTTAGCAGACTGCGATACACTTGAAAAGAAAGCGCTTGAGTATATCGCATCTAAAAAGTACGATCTCAGCAAAAAACTCACGTAAAACATAAATAATTTGAATATTTTTTAAATGACAGAAAAACAAATGAAAAAAGTGGGAGAAGTTCTCGCATTTTCCGAAAGTTATCTTGTGCTTCTTGATAAAGCCAATATTGCCGCGCGATTTTTATGGAATGACGACACACTTTCCTCAATTGTGCAAACACATAAAGGTCTTATCACAGAAATAAAAACAATTGCACAGTCATTTCCTGATAGCGAAGTAGTTACCGAAAAGGCATCAAAAACAAAAGATAAACTGCTTTCTATGGCAGAGATGTATATCAAAGATGAATGGGATAATCCAACGGAGCTCTTAGAGTGGCTTGGATTCTTCTCTGGCGCCGCAATTGTCCATTGGGCGCTTGTTGCGGGAATTGCTGATGCAAATAAATTAGCAACACTTTTGCCTTTAACACAGCATGCACTTGCCACATGGAATGAAACGTTTGATTTCGTTAAAACAGAGCTCTATGAAACGGGCAAACGAAAATAAATCACGCAAGTAATCCGTAATATACTAGGAATAAAAACCCTACTTTGTTGTAAACCTAGAATTATAGTGAGCCGATGATCTTTTTCTTTAATTCTTCGAATTCAGCAGCTGTAATAACACTATCATCGAGCAGCTTTTTCAAATCTTTCAACTTTTCAGTGACATCACCACCTGGTGCTGAAGCGGCTGGTTGAACAGTAGCAGCAGGCGCAGCAGTAATTCCGAGCATTTCTCTTACTTTCGTAACTACTTCAGAAGGCTGGTAATTTGCCTTTACCAAATATTCTGTTGCTCCAAGGTCATATGCTCGTTGAATCTGATCTTGCTGTCCCAAGTTTGAAAGAACAATAATCTTTGCTCCCAATCCCGTATTGTCGCGAATTGCTTTGAGAACCTGAAATCCATCCATATTAGGCATAAGCAAATCTAACAAAATAATCTCAGGCTTATGCTCAACAGCTGCAAGTATTCCTTTTTCTCCATCAGTTGCTGTATGTACTTCAAATCCTTCATGAGTAAACTTTAGGTCATACATCTCAACTAAGTCTGCATTATCTTCAATAATAAGTATTTTTGGTTTTGCCTGGGTTGCCATGGCAAGGTAAGTAAGATTATTTGCCCTACTATAGCACTATTTCGCCGCCATTGAAAAGAGCTGGGAATTATTGAGCTCTTTTGGTATCATACAAATGTTGCCACTAAATATTTGATACTGAAATATCGAGTATTAAACGTAGTGCGAATAATTTTTTGATTTGCTATAATTACTTCATGTATCTAAACACTTCTCTCACACTCGAAAAGTTGCTTCGTTCAAAAACACGAACAAGAATTATTTGGTATTTTCTCGAAAACCTTGATACTAAAGTCGGGCTTCGAGAATTAAGCAGAATTGTTAAACTGCAAGTTCATGCTGTTGGACGAGAGCTTTTATTATTAAAACGCTCAAATTTGCTTATTGAAGAAAAAACTCCGGCAAAAAACTTCTACTCCATTAACTCAGCACATCCTTTCTTTTACGAAATCGTCTCGTTGTTTAACAAATCTTATGGTGTTGGTGGTATGATTATGAATAATCAGGATTTGTTTGATGGCTCCGATTTTGTCATTTTGACTTCTCACTTTCTTTTTAAACAACCAAAATCGAAGTATGATATTGACCTTTTGATCGTTGGAACACCTAAAATTGATCAAGTTTCAATCTTTATTCACAATATTGAGGCAAGTTTACAGCGCGAAATTTTATATACAATCATTAACCCAACAGATTTTCGCGGTAGAAAACAAAAACTCGACTCATTTATCTGGAACATTTTAGAAAAACCAAATGTTGTTCTTATTGGTAAGCAACCAGAACTTTTGAAAGCATTTGTCAATTAATATCTCTTTAAAGTTTACAGACTTCTGGTAAAATATGTAAACCTTTGCGATTCCATAGCAAATTTCACAAGAAATCTGTAAATTGATAACCGCTATATAATAAGCATTGAATCTCCGTAAGAAAAGAGTTTTGCGTCATTTTTTATAGCGAATTCGTATATGTGCTTCCAACTCAGCTTTGAATTTTTATATCGCAGAAATGCATCTACCAATACAAGTAGTGAACTTTGGGGAACGTGGAAATTAGTTAATAATCCCGTAATAATTTTAAAATTGTACGGGTGGTAAATGAATAAATTTGTTGCAGCAATTTCATTATTTGAGTTTATCGCTGCACTTTCAATTGCTCGCATCGCCGTTGTTCCCATAGCTATAATTTTTCGTGCGGAGTTAAGACTGTCTTTGCAAAGTTGTAACGTTTCTTCGGGGGCATTATATACTTCAGCATGAAGCGTATTTTTTTCAATTGTGTTCTCGTACAATGGAGCAAATGTTCCTAAGCCAACATGAAGAGTCACATCAGTAAGATATACGCCTTTTCTCTTCAATTTGGCCTCAATTTCGTTCGTAAAGTTTAAAGAGGCAGTTGGAGCCGCGGCAGATCCTAATTGAGTACCAAACACCGTCTGATAACGCTCTTTGTCACCTTTATCATCAGTGCGCTTCAAATAGGGCGGAATAGGTGTGCCGCCATGCTTTTCCAAAAACTTCAGTAATGCCGAAATTGCGGCACTATTATTTATCGCCTTTGGATAGAACAATTCAAGATATTGTTCTCCATCTCGCAAGACAATTCGGCCTTTCCATCCTTCCTTAAAAAGATACCATGTTACCTTCTCTTTTAGCTTCTGCTTTGCACGCACAAGTACCGGCAGAAAAAATGACTGAGAATGGCGATCAAATTGTCTGGATAAATACTCAGCAAAAACAATACTTCCAGACGATAAAATAAGAATTTCAATAGCTTTTTGTTTGGTTTGCTCACCAATAACGATATCTGTAGTAAAAATACGCGAATTAATTACTTTTGTCACATTACGAATGAGAATATCACCACCCGTGAGAACCTTTGGCAAATCTTTATATTTGAGAATATCAATCTCGCCTGTTTGGGTGTATACAACAAATAGCTTTGAAGTACCTCGTACTTTTGGCGGGCGAATAGCAATTGCGTCTTCGGGATATTTGTAGTCAAAGTCTGAAAGTTTCATATTTCCGCTACGGTTCCAATTTTAAATTGAAATCTGCAATGTAAATTTCACACACACGGCTTGACGTAAGCCAGTTTCTGTTGCGCATCTTATTTCTCTAAGCGGTTTCCTTGCTCATGCCAGGGGTTATCTATAGCGGCACTGCCGCGTTTCACCCTATGACGGTCTTGTTTCTGTGACCCTCTCCGCAAAGTTTCCTCTGCCGTGCTTGCGCACGTGGCGTTCATAGAGACTGGACTTTCCTCATCATTTTGTAATGCAAGATGCTCTCAAACCGTGCGTGTATGTATTATACCGTGAATCATAATTGAATACGAAATCTAATCATTTTTCATGTGGCATAAATGAACTATGATTTACACACAATTATACGAGCATAAAAGTTGCTCAATCGTTCCATGTACGGCAATTGTCCAAAGAGGAATTCGTAAATGTACATACAATCGCCCACTCAAAAGCTATTACCAAGATTTTACTCCACTCTTGTGGCACTGTTTAAAGCAGGCGGGATATTCTTCATATACGCATAAAATCGCGTTATTTCTTGAAACAGAATTAGAAAAAGTCTCAGCACCGGAATATCAGCTTCCTCTTTTCCTTAGTGTTTTGGAACAAATGGAATTTATAAAACCAAAGACAACAATTATAACGAATGGTATTTATCGTCCGGCATTGGGAAAATGGCATATACGCAATGATTTTTGGAACACTGCCATAATCCCTATCGAAAATTATGCGATCCTTCCTCCTATTACAGTAACGACACTAGAATTGATTGCACATTGCGCCCACTTAAAAAATGTGACAAATAAAGCCCAAGCGACACTGCCTACATCTATAAAAAGACTTATTATTGGAGGGAATCTCATTCATAAAAAAGTGTTGGATACTTGCAATGTAACAAATCCTACGGTCATAAGCTGGTTTCAACGATTTTACCCAGATCTTGTGACCCAAAAAGGAGGCTTAGCATTCATTATCATCGGCCCGACAACGTTAAAACTATTAAAATCTATTCCTGCGGAAATAAAAGGAGGAATACATGTTGTTGTGGACTTGAACCATGTTACTGACCTCAGACAGGCGATGACATTATTTCAAACTATGGAGTATTTTTCTCATGTAACAATTCTTTTTCCCAAGCTTGAACGAACACCCCACACGCTTGAAACAAATCAGTTAAAAATTCACGATTATGTATTGAAACATCTATCACTGTTTAGCGATATACAATACGCACAAAATGAAAATACATATCGTAGTATAAATACAGAGGAAACGACCTCAATATTAACGCTTTGAGAATCGTGGTGCTTTACGAGCTTTCTTCAAACCTGCCTTCTTTCGCTCAACTGCACGTGCATCTCGAGTAAGAAAACCTGCTTTTCGAAGTGGTGACTTCAATTCTTCGTCCATATTGACCAATGCTCGGGCAATACCAAGAATAATGGCATCTTTCCAACCGTTACGTCCACCACCTGAGATTTTTGCGGAAATTGAATACTTTCCAGCAAGGTTTACTGCTTTAAATGGAGCAACTAAATCACCCTGCTCTATTTCGTGAGGAAAGAATGCATCAAGAGCCTGCTCGTTAATAACAAAGGTTGTATCTTTTGAAGCAAAAATTCGAACTCGGGCAACTGTTGTTTTGCGTCGTCCGACTCCTTCAAAATATTTTCCTGTCATCTTTTCCATTTATTATAACGCTACAAATTAATCTTTTCTGGTTTCTGTGCTTCGTGAGGATGAGTTCCACCTGCATAAAGATACAAGCGGGCAAGCATTCTGTCTCGAAGTTTGTTATTTGGCAACATGCCTTTTATCGCATGACGAATAACGTCATCTGGCTTGTTGCTTAACAAATCTTTAATCTTTGTTCTTTTCAATCCACCAGGATAACCGCTATAACGCTGAATATCTACATATTGCTCTTTTCCACCTGTTAAAGTAACCTTTTCGATGTTAACAATAATAACATTGTTTCCCATATCGAGGTGAGCATCGTATGATGGGCTATTTTTACCCATAAGATACTTTGCAATTTCTGTGCATGCACGCCCTAACGTTTTTCCTTCAACATCAAAGACATACCATGATCGCTCAACTTCTTTACCCTTGAGCCACGTTGTTTTGTTCATCGGTCTTTTTCTGATCAAAATTTAAGATGCTGACTTCATATTGCACAGCGTTATCTCCTTTTCGTGGTGCTACTTTAACAATAGATACTTTAAAAGCATCTTTCAATGCTGCAAGCTTATCCATCGCTCGCTTTCTAAACTTCATAGAGCTGATATTCTCGTTTGCCCATCGTTTCAAGCTTCGTGAGTCTGACTGCTTTGCATAATCTGCTGCAAGTGACTGAGCATATGATTTCAAGCTCTTTGCACGCTTTACAGTAGTTGTAACAACTCCGTAAACAATAAGGCTTGTAAATAAATTCTTAATAAGGAGCTTATCGTGTGATCGCTTCGTTGTATTAAGATTTAGTCTTTTTACTCTTTTTCTCATCTTTCGCTAATTCAAGGTTAAACGATTTTAGTACTGTCTCAAGCTCTTTTACCTGTTTTGCTTTCAAACCAAGCTCTTTTGAATAAAAAGTCTTTGGCTTTGTTGCGATTTGATCAACTGTGGTAATTCCTGCTCCTTCGAGAAGTGAAATAACATCTGCTGATACACCCTGATCACCAAGTGAAATTGATGATGGATCAATACTTACTGAAGCAACTGCTCCGGCTGCGGCACCATTGGCGACAATATCCATTTCTTCGTAGAACGATCGCAATGTATTTACTGCCTGCATGATTGATTCTTCTGGAGAAATTGTTCCATCTGTTGTAACGTTCAATACAATCTTATCGAGGTCGGTTCGTGATCCTTTTCGGGATGGAAGAATTTTTGCATCAGCAACCAATACTGGGCTAAACAATGAGTCGACTGGAATTCTTCCGATCTCATCGCGAAGTGATTCTTCTGCTCTTTTGTAGCCGATTCCCTTTTCAACAACTGCTTCGATTGTCAACTGTGCGGATGCATCTGTTAAATCTGCAACGACATAATCTTTATTAACAATAGTCACATCTGATGTTGAAACAAAGTCTCCTGCAACAATCTGGCCAAGACCTTTCTTTGCCAATGTGAGAATTGTTTGGTCACCGTGATTCATTTTGATACGAACATTCTTCAAGCGAAGAACAATATCAAGGATATTCTGGCGAACACCTGGAATTGTCGTAAATTCATGATCAAGGTTGTTAACTCGGATGCTGGTAATTGCTGCACCTTCTAATGAAGACAACAATACTCGTCGCAAGCTATTTCCTAATGTATACCCGTATCCTTTTGGAAGTGGGCCAATCTCAAACACTGCTGATGAATTGGCAGCATCTTCTGAGACTTTTGTTATTGTAATACCTGAGAAAGATATCATTCTCTTAGACGTGTTAAATTATCTTGAGTACAACTCAACAATTAAAGATTCCTTTATTGAAGGGTCAATCTGATCACGTGTCGGCAATGCTGCAACAACGATTTTGTTACCTTCTGGAGTTACCCATGATGGAATAACAACACCTTTATAGTCAGCTTTTACCAAGTCTGCTAATTTTTCAGAAATTTCAATAACATCTCCAACATTTACAATTGCAGACGGAGATCCTAATCTCTTTCCATTTACTTTTACATGCCTATGAGCAACAAGCTGTCTTGCTGCATTCTTTGACTTTGCGAGTGATGCAACATAAATGACATTGTCCAAACGACGCTCTAAAAGCTGAAGAAAGATATAACCTTTATCTTGGTTAGTATTTGTGGCTGTTCGCAATGCTTTTGCATAGAATGTACGGAACTGTTTTTCTTTCATACCATACATTCGCTTTACCTTCTGTTTTTCACGCAACTGACGTGCGTAAGTTGACATTCTTGAAGGAGTTGCTCCGTGCTGACCTGGACGTGTTTGTCGCTTTGTCCAAGCTTCTTTTGAAGAAAAGCTCTTTGCTCCCTTCACGAAAAGGTTCATTCCTTCTCTTCTGCTTAATCTTTCTTTTGGCCCAATCATATTTCGTTAGTTCTCAAAGTTAAACTTACTTCCTCGGTTTTCTTGGTGGTCGGCATCCATTATGTGGAGTTCGGGTAATATCTGCAAGCATTGTGATGTTCAACCCTGCGGATGACAATCCTTTAATTGCTGCATTACGTCCGACACCTGCACCTTTGACGTATACTTTAATATCTTTCAATGAGTATTTTTCGACTGCTGATGTTCCTGCGGCGACAGCTGCTTTTGTAGCTGCAAATGCTGTTCGTTTTTTGGAGTTTTTAAATCCTACCTTTGCTGGAGAAAAAGAAACCAATACATTTCCTTGCTCATCAGAGAGCGTAATAATTGTATTGTTGAAAGAAGCCAAAATGTTTGCAACACCCGCTGCAACCTTTACGCGCACTTTCTTTGACTTTTTCTTTTCTGTTTTTGCCTTTGTTGAGGTCTTCGTTGACTCTGCCATTAAGTAAGAATATTAAACTAAGTTTTAGTTACTTTTGGATTTAATCCACCAACTGCTTGATTTCGTCCTTTACGAGTATGTGCATTATGTCGTGTTCTTTGTCCACGGGCTGGTAAACCAAGAATATGACGAATGCCTCTATAAGAGCGAATATCTCTCAAGCGGCGAATATGCTCTTTTGTTTCTTGCTTAAGCTGACCTTCTACAAGAAAGTTAGCTTCGATGTATGACTGAATTTTCTTGATTTCTTCATCTTTGATTTCTGCCATTTTCTTTTCACCATCAATCTTTGATGCTGTAAGAATTTCATCTGCACGCTTTGGGCCAATGCCATAAAGGTAACGCAATGAAATACGAATCTTTTTATTATCTGGGAGAAGTACACCTAAAATTCTAGCCATATTCTATATCAATATATTATCCTTGTTTCTGCTTATGCTTTGGATTAGCACTGCAATAAATATATACAGTCTTCTTATGGGGCTTTCCACGACCTTTTTTAGTTCTAATAACGACGTAGCAATGTGGACATCGCTTTTTAACTGATGCTCGTACTTTCATCTATATCTATAAACAATTTTACCTTGTGTTGGGTCGTAGCTCGAAAGCTCGATTTTTACCCTGTCTCCTTCGGTTATCATAATGTGGTTTAATCTGATTTTCCCGGATACGTAGCAAGTGAATACTTTGGATTTCCCTTTGTATTCAATTTCTACTTTGTATTTACCATCCGGTAGAGAAGAAATCACTTTACCTTCCAATGAAACCATAGGACTTTTGATTATACCAACATTTCTATTTTAGTTCAATTCTCCGTTGAGACTTTTGGAATTCTATATTGCCTCTCGGTCTTTGTCAATACAGGAGGGCCTATTTTTATATCGCCACGAAGGAAATTTTTATCATTTTCTGAAAAAAGAAGTTTTTCAGCTGTATTTTTATCTATTTTTAGTATCATATCTACTTTCCACGTCTTTTCGAATTCTTTTGCAATGCCCAAAATAGTGTTTTTTATACGAAACATGAGCGAATCACGAATGTAAAAGCCGCTGTCAGAAAAAGTACCTTCTAAAGAAATAGTATTGCCATACTTTTCCCGAATTTCTTCAATAGCGGCACAGAGATATAAGTATTCTGCCCTATTATTAAGCTCGACTTTCCCAATATTTGCACGTGTTTTATCGTCATTTGCTAATAAAAACAACGAAATAGGCTCTATAGGAGACTCTTTTAATTGCTTTAACTTCCACATAAATAATCTACCACCATTTGTCCCTGGAGAAATCGTTGCAATCACATAGGAATATGCTGCCATAATAAGCTCTTGTTCTTCGTATTTCGCTAATTTCATATAGAGTGTCTTAGATCTCGGATCATTCAACTTTTCGGTAAGCATAAGAGCAAGTTCCTGAAACGAATATTTCACGCGAGAACGACGTTTATTTACGTCTTCTACAATTTTTTGGAGATCAAAAACGAGTTTCATAGAGATATTATAAGGGAAAGAGCATGAATTTTATACAACCATGCGCAAAATTCTGCGCATCCAGATTCTTCCTATGAAATTGGCGCCTTCTGCAGTAGCTTCGCCAGTTTCATCATCTTCAAAAAGTATCATACCCCATGAACCCGGATTTTGCGTCGCATTTATACCTGGCGATTCATAAATAAAGCTATTTCGATACTTTTCCAGGTTTTCCGCACCAAGCTCTCTTGCTTTAAATGAAATAATCTCAATCATTCTTCGAAGGGGAAGTGTGCTCGTATAATGGCCAGCGTCATCTTTATCATACTGAGGAATATAGTACTGTGATTGTAATCTTGCCTCCTCTTTTACTTCTACAGGATCCTCAATACCCAATAAGTACGTTACTATTTCAGATTGTGTCTCATTCATTGAGCCATCGGGATTAATAAATTTGGTAATTTGCCATGCATGCTCAGCTGATGGAAATTCCCATATCTGTTCACCTATGGCTATATCAACCTGCCCCAAAGCGACATTTGCTAGCTCTGGAGCATCCGCGTCAGCATCCCAAATTCGTACAGGATGAGAAGTATCTTGTAGTTTCATGATTATAAAAGCCCGTTTATATTATGGGCAGATGAAGGGAAATTTAAGGTATACGAATGATATTTTCTTAATGCCGCTACGGGGAATCGAACCCCGCCTAGCGGATTGAGAATCCGCTGTCCTAACCGATAGACGATAGCGGCAGCACAATGAATTATAACAAACTAGTACCGCAGGTTCAATCATAATACGCGAAAACGTAAAGCCGTACGGTCTCCTCCCTAATTTGCAATTTCATATTTTCCATGTTAGCATAATAGTTCAGTCTCTGCTCCCTATCGTTATGTATTGCTTAATATATTCGGTATGGAGATACATATAAGTTAAGTTTCAGGTTCATGAGTGGACTTTTACTCACAAAAGGGGGATTCAAAAAGCTCGAAGACGAATTGAAAACAATTGAAAAGGAGGTACTACCTGACATTAAGAAGCGTATGGTTGCCGCTCGCGGAGATGGAGATTTAAGCGAAAATAACGCATGGATCACATCAAAAGAAGAGATGGATGCCGCAACGTTTCGTGTTGCAGAATTGAAGAAAATGCTTAAAGAAGCAAAAATTGTTGAAAAAACAAAAACGAATAAAACTATTCAGATTGGTGACACAGTCGAAATAAAATTGGGATCACAGAAAATGACGCTGACCTTAGTCTCGACATTGGAAGCAGACCCAATTAAAAAGTTGATTTCAGAAGAGTCTCCACTAGGAAAAGTTCTTGTCGGCAAGAAACCGGGAGATACTGCGACATTGAGCTTACCAACTGGTGAGCAACAAATCACAATTGTTTCTAAGCAATAAGTAGCAGAATTATTCCCGCAATGACGGTAATAACCCAGACCGTTGTTGCGGAGATATTTTGCGATAACTTTCTTTCTGCTACCGTTGTTGTCATTATCCAATCTACAATAAATCCCACATAATAAGCAAAAAGCCCAATGTAGAAAAAGAATTCAGGGCCAATTGTCGGCTGAGTAAGGATTTTAAATATTCCCATTACCAACACTATAAACACCGAAATATACGACGCAATTCTTTTTACTACCGAGCTAGTAATTAACACAATTATTGAAACAGTTCCAAGAGTCAAAAACTTTAATAATAACAACGGCACCTGTTGGTCTTGTCCCCACATCCAATATTCTGTGACTACAAGTCCCATTGCGATAACTGACTGCAACAAGAACATTTCACTCAAGACGCGTGGTTCTAACGCAAGGTATTTACGAATGATGAGCATTTGTATTCCATAAAGGCTCAACAACAATACCATGGGGATAACTATAGCAAAGCTGATATTTCCATCACTAATAAAAATTGACAAGAGCCCTAATAAGACAAGTGCAAGAGATAAATGAAGTATTGTTCTTTTTTCTCTATGAACCGGAACTCCCTGTAAAAAGTAATGATGCACTCCAATAAGCATTGCAATCGAAGTAATGCTTACAAAAAATAATGTTTGTGGATACAAATTTACAAGACCGAAAAGACACCCAACCACACATGCGCAAAGCACACATATAAGAATAAGCTGCCTAAACATTGACTACTCCGATTAAGCTTATACCGACAAGGAACACGATACCAATTAATACAAGAGCAACTTGGCGCTTGTGTGTCATAAAGATGCCTTTCTTCACCATCATAAAGATACTAACAGCTAATGCGAGAATTGTTAGCGCAACTGAACTCCAAATAATAATTTGACCGGTTGAAATTCCCTGAATTTGTGCAGGCATAGACTGAATTGTATCCGGCTTCTGAACTTTAAAGTAGTTGCTTTCTCCATCTCTATAAGACAAGGTAATATCAAATGTTGAAAATGTTTCCGGAAGCGAAGAAAGCGGTATTGATATTTTTGGTTCTCCAGATTGCGGCACAAAACTCATTGATGCCACTTGTACCTTCATATCTGCAAGTGTATCTTTGTCACTACACGCATATTCAACCGTGACAGAAAATACTTCTTTATTAATAACAATACATCCAGCGAGGTCTTTTCCATTATGGCGCTTACTATTTTCAATTGTGAATGTGACTTTATCTGCAAGATACTCCTGGTGGATGCCTACCGCTCGGGCCGTGAGGGAAATTGTGCCATTTGAAAATGGCGCGTTTGAATTATATTCAAACGTGTCATCATTAACATTGACTGAGGCAAGATATTCGTCATTGACAAGCAATTCAAGCTGATTATTTTCAAGCAAAGATCCATTTCCACGTACAGTAAATACACCGCTTGCAAGAGTATCTCCTGCTTCGGGGTAAGTAATTTGCACTCTCGGGAAGTTACCTGCCTCAGGCGCACGAAACGCGGTATTTCCAAACATTTGCACAACCAAAAATACATCGCTTCCCAGTAAACGACCTTTTACAATAGCGATGCCGACTTCATCAAATGATGGATCCATAATATTGTCCTTATGCGCCTGGCTATTCATCCATGCCTGGTGCACAGCATCGGACTCAAAAAATCCTTTTGCAAGATTTTCACCGGCATATGCATAGCTATACCCTTCTGCAGTAATAAACTGCCACGGGCTTTCCTGATTTGGGCCAAAATGTGACCAATACTGCTTCTTAAGCATGTCTTCTGCCTTTTTATATGCCGCCTGCTCCAGTTTCTTATTGTATTTTAAAGGTGGCGCATTTTGGGAAACTCGCGACTGATTAGCAAGTTCAACAAGCACACGCGATGAAATATCCGATGCTAACAGGAAGGGAAAGCCAATACGAACAATAATAGTCACAACATAGGACAAGACTAATAATGCATATGTGGCACGCTGTAATGGCATAGATCCATTATACACAATCTAAGGTTCCTCTGCATGCTTTGGAGCATGTTTATGTCACCCTTTAATTTGTACGATCCGGGTACAAATAATAATAAAAAAGGGCGGGAAAAATCCCGCCCAATTACCTACAAAATGGTACTTATACGAAGTCAATCAAGATTACTTGACTGCATCGCGAAGCTGTTTTCCTGCGCGGAAACGTGGAACGTTTCGTGCTGGAACATTTACTACTTTGTTGGTTCGTGGCACTACTTGCTTTCGTGCTTTGAGTTCTCCAACAAAGAATTTTCCGAAGCCTGTCAATGTAACGGTGTCACCCTTTTTAAGAGTTGATGTTACAACGCTGACGAGAGCCTCTACTGCAGCTTTTGCCTGCTTCTTTGACATACCAGTCTTTTCTGCTAAGACTGAAAAGAGTTCGAGCTTTGTCATGATTTAAGCCCTCCTTTGGTTAGTTTTGATAATTTATACGCCAATTAGGGCATTCTGTCAAGAATTCCCCGTATTTGCGTGTGCTCTAATCTCTCGCACAACAACAATATTAACATTACCCGGAAAGACGCCACTTTCTTTAATCTTTGTGGCAACATCCTGTGCTAATACCATTGCTTCATCGTCAGAAACCTGGCTTGGCTTGACGACAATTCGCATTTCTCGACCTGCCCGGACGGCAAAAATATCTTCAGCTTTGTCACCAATTGTCTCGTAAACGAGTTTTTCAAGAGACTCTAATCGCTCTACATAGTCTTCAACATTCTCTTTTCGAGCTCCTGGACGTGCACCTGAAACTTTGTCAGCAATTTTGACAATCTCTGCTTCTAAGCTCTGAGATTCAATGTCCTCGTGATGTGCTTCGATTGCATTAACGATCACCGGATCAAGTCCGTACTTTCGTGCAATATCACCACTGATATGGTGGTGAGGCTTTTTAATCTTGTTTGTAAGAACTTTTCCAATATCATGGAGAAGACATGCTTTCTGTACAACTGCAACGTTCGCCTTTAATTCTCGGGCAATATACTCACCAATAGCGATAACTTCAAGAGTATGCTCATATAAGCTTTGTCCTTTGCTACGACGATACTTCATGCGCCCCATAATTGAAAGAAGCTCATGTGGAGCATCAAACCATGAGGCTTTTTCAGCAATAAACTTGCCTGCCTTCTCAAGTTCGTGAAGCATTTCTTTCTTTGCCTTGTTAACCTGCTCTTCAATAGTTGCCGGATGAATTCTTTTATCTTTAATAAGCTTTTCAAGCGCAATACGAGCAATCTCACGGCGAACGGCATCAAATGAAGAAAGTCCTATTGCCGTTGGAGATTCATCAATAATAACGTCAACACCTGTAAGCTTTTCGAAGGCACGAATATTTCGACCTTCTTTACCGATAATCTTACCTTTCATTTCTTCACTGCCGATTTCTACCGTGCTGACAGTAATTTCGTCAACATATTCCATAGAAATGCTCTGCATTGCCTCAACAATAAGCTGCTGCGCAACCTGCTGTGAACTTACTTTAATTTCTTTTTCAATTTCATTGATTTTGCTGGCTTTATACGACACCATGCTCTTTTCGAATTCGCTCATCATTTTCTTTTGAGCTTCATCTTTATTTAGTCCTGCTACTTTTTCAAGGTTGACGAGTAACTGCTTTTGATTTTCAGCAACTTCATTCTGCTTACGAACTAACTCGACTTCACGTCGTTCCAAGCTTTTACGCTGATTCTCAATTAATCCCTGACGATTTTCAATATCTTTTAACTGAGAGCGATATTGGTTCTTTACTTTCTCGTAAAACTGACGTGCCTGATCTTTCAATTGGCGTGCTTCTTCATCAGCATCGTTGAACTTTTCTTTCATGTATTTACGCGCAAGTTCCTGCACTTCAGTTTTCTTAAAGTTTTCTGTATCTGCAAGAATCTTTTTATTCTTTTGCTGAAGTGTATATGCATATCCACCTGCACCGGCTGTCGTAAGCACTAATACAGCAACAATTATCCATTCCATACTAGCTTAAATAAAATTATTGATAATTACCGAAAAGAGAAAGAACCATACCTTCTCTACCCGATAATAGGTAAGAAAGATGAGTTACTCGCTCGAATGAGTAAGAAATTTCTTAATAAATGTCATAAATTTTTGTTTAATCACTTTACGTTACCTGCCTTTATTGTATGAAGAATAGAGACCAAAGTCAAGAAAATATACGGAATATCGGGATATTACCGAAATAAACGTCACACTGAGATAGCATAAAAAGGGGAAAGATTAATAGTAGTCCACGTGATCCTGTTTTGCAGCGTACAATGCCTGCACTTGACGAATAACATCAAGAATAACAGAAGCCACAATAAGCGCTCCAGTTCCTGTTACTACAAGGCGAGGAAGCTCAAGACCCAACACGATCAAGCTAGGTGCAAGAGTAATAACACCAAGTAGTATTGCACCAAAGATTGTTGTATAAACAAGAACCTTTCGTAAGTACTTTTCAGTTTCTTTACCTGGGCGAACACCTTCGATATATGCGCCTTGTTTATTTACGTTTTCTGCGACTTCGTTTGGTCTAAAGATAATAAATGCAGAAATAAACGTAAATATGACAGTTACTAGCATTAATATCATGTCATAACCAAATTGGTAATTATAGAGATTAACGACTTGTGCGGCAAAAAGCTGCAGACTTTCGTTTTGAACATTTTGCGTAACATAAGAAAATGCAATTCGAGGGACATCGAGCAATGAAATAGCAAAGATTACCGGCATAACACCTGCAGGGTTAATGTTCAATGGCAAGAAGTTTGCATATCCCTGGTTTCCGCTTGGACGAACGCGTCGAGCGTAAATAAGCTTGATTTTGTTAAATGAGGAAGAAATCACAACAGCAAGTAATACCAATCCGATAATCACCATAACCAATACTACTTTTTTCCAATCATCTGTGAGTGACAAGAAGTTTGACTCGAGATTTCGAGGAATTGAAACAAGAATACCAGCCAAAATAATCACTGAAGATCCACCGCCAAGTCCAAACTCTGTGACAAGTTCACCTAACCACATCGAAAATACTGCACCAAATGTC
Source organism: Candidatus Dojkabacteria bacterium (assembly GCA_030583825.1). Lineage (GTDB taxonomy): Bacteria > Patescibacteriota > Dojkabacteria. The sequence continues at coordinate 126,990 of CP129477.1, forward strand.
AAGAGCATTACTGTTGAAACAATTTGTAGAGTGTCTTGAGTTTCACCAAGTAACCCAAATTGCTTTAGTAATGTGTATATGACAATTGATTGCACAACAGCCAAAGGAACCGATAGCAAGCGTGTGTACATTGTTAATGTTTTTCGCTCAACAGGCCCACCTTGATACATTTCTCGAATTTGAGGAATTGCAACGCTCAATAACTGAAAAATATAGGAAGCATTAATGTATGGCCCAAGACCGATAGTCAAAATTCCTACACTTTCTAATAATCCACCTGAAAGCAGTCCTAGTACCTGAAAAAATGAACTACCAGCAAGGATATCTTTTAATGCTTCACTTGGAATACCTGGAATAGGAACAACTGCAACAGCACGAAAAATTGTTAATGTTGCAACAGTAAAGAATAACTTACTGAGGATATCTTTTTTAGTTAGTATTTTGAGCAGATTCATAATCCTAGCGATTATTTCTCTTCAACTTTACCGCCTGCCTTTTCAATCACTGCCTGAGCTCCCTTTGAAACAGGAATTCCTTTTACAGTAATTGCATGTGGCATTTCGGCATTGCCAATAATCTTCATTTTCTTTGACTTCACAACTTTTGAAAGTGATTCTACAGTAACAACTTCATCTGCTTTTGTGTGAGTTGCAAGCCATTTAAGATTCACTGCAACTGCAGGTTCATGAATTGAACGAAAACCTTTCAATGAAGGAATCTTTCGGTACAAAGGAATATTTCCACCTTCGAATCCCGGAGGTGTTTTTCCACGTCCTCGTGATCCTTGACCTTTCTGTCCAAATCCGACTGTATGGCCACCTTTACCTGAACCAATACCGCGTCCCTTTCTTTTAGCTTTCTTTTGTAGTTTTTGCAGTTCGAACAACATTGTTCATCTTCTTTAACTTAGACAATGCGATAAGAGCACAGTATGCATTTGTAATTGCATTGTTGGTGCCCAAGCTCTTTGAAACGACGTTTTCAACACCACTGAGTTCTAAAATCTTTCGTACACTTCCACCTGCTACAACACCAGTTCCAACAGGTGCCGGTTTAATGATAACTTCTGATGCTTTGTATGCTGCTTCTACTCGATGAGGAATAGTTTTCTTTTTATTTTCAATATTGATTGTAAATGCTGAATCGGTTGCTTTCTTAATTGCTTTTTGTAATGCTTCCTGAGGATCCATTCCGCGTCCCATTGCAATACCAATTCTTCCGTTTTTATTACCAACAGCAACAACAGCACTGAAGCGCAATCGTTTTGCACCTGCAGTTACTTTTGCAACTCTCTTAAGTTCGATAACTTCAGAAAACAACTTTGGCTCATCGTTATTTCTTTCGTAACGACGATTATTATTGTGTCCTCTTCTGTTTCCAGACGCTGTATTTGATCCTGTTTTCACCATTGTTGGTACTTAAAATTTTAATCCTGCTTTTCTTAAACCTTCTGCAAATGCTTTAACTTTGCCGTGGTAAATATACCCTGATCGGTCAAAGGCAATATCTTCAAGCTTTTTATCAGCGAGTGCTTTTCCGAATGATTCTCCCATTGCTTCAATAGTTTCTACTGGCTTTTTGCCTTTACCTGAAGTAAATGTTTTCTGATGAATAGAAGCAATGACATTTCCGGTAGCAATCTCAATTGCCTGAGCAGAGAAATACTGGTTTGTTTTGTGAATAGAAATTCTATACAAAACAGATGTTCTCTTTAACTTGTATCTTATTCTGTCTCTTTTATTAGCAATTTTCATCTCTTTACTTTCTATTTTATGATACTGATGTCTTTACTTCCTTCTTCTTAACATATTCTCCCAAGTAACGGATTCCTTTTCCTTTATATGGTTCCGGTGGTCGTAATGCTCTTACTGAAGCTGCAAACTGTCCAACTTTCTGTTTGTCAATTCCAAAAATCTTGATTGCTGTCTGTGAAGGGACTTCTACTTTCAAGTCATTAGGAATATCAACGGTAACTTGATGTTTAAAACCAATGCTCAAAGAAATAGTATTTCCTTGAAGTGCTGCGCGGTAACCGACTCCGACTAATTCTAACTCTTTTGTAAATCCTTCTGATACTCCCAAAACAAGATTCTCAATAATTGAGCGAGTCGTACCATGTAACATTTTTGTCTGGCGCTTGTCAGAGTTTCGTGCAAAATAGATTTCTGATCCATCTACTGTTGCTGTAATACCTTCTGGAATTTCAAAAGTCAATGTTCCAAGTTTCCCTGTTACTTCTGCAACAGTTCCATTCATTTTAAAGGTCACGCCCTGCGGCAATGTTATTGGTTGTAATCCTATTCTCGACATATTACCAAACTTCACATATAAGCTCACCACCAACATTCGCCTTCTTGGCATCAACGGTTGTCATAACACCCTTTGGTGTTGAAACAATCTGAATACCAGTTCCGGAACGGACAGGTGTCATTTCTAAACTTTTAATATACCAACGTCGGCCAGGGCGAGAAAACAATTTCACATCCTGAAATGATGGCATACCGTTATCTTCGTATTTCAGTGTGACTAAAACAGTGTTACCTGTAATTTCATAGTCACCAATAAATCCTTTATCTTTGAGAATTTCGAGAACTCCAAGTCCAAATTTGAATTTTGGAACTTCAATAGTTTCTCTTGCAACTAATGATGCGTTTTTAATTCTTATGAGTAGGTCTCCAATTGAGAAGTTAGTCATCTTTTACCAGCTAGATTTAGTTACTCCAGGAAGCATTCCCTGATGAGCAAGCTCTCGCAGACAGATTCTGCAAAGGCTAAAATAACGAATATATGCTCTTCGGCGGCCACATCGTGAGCACTGATTAAAAATGCGTGACTGAAACTTTGCCTTTTTAACGAGTGCGGTGTGTTTTGCCTCTTTAATCTTTTTCGACATAACTTACTCTTCTTTAAAAATAAAACCTAATTCTCTCATCATAGTTTTGTTAAGGTTCGCATCTTCTGTGTTGAATGCGATTCCAATTGAGAGCCCCTTTGTCTTTGTGACTTTCGCAGGGTCAATTTCTGCAAATACTGTATGTTCTGGCATTCCGAGCGTATAATTCCCACGATTATCAAAGGCTGTACCAGAAATACCTCGGAAGTCTTTTACTCTTGGGAGCACAATATTTATGAGCTTGTCCAAGAAATGCCACATTTTATCACGTCGCAATGTAACTTTCAAGCCGATGACTGCGCCTTTTTGTAAACTAAAGTCTGCAATTGATTTACGTGCACGTGTTCGAACCGGCTTCTGTCCTGCAATAAGAGTCAAATCTTTTTCGAGTGCATCAATAATTCCGGCATCTTTCAATGCTTCACCCAATCCAATATTCAATGTTATTTTCTGTGGTGTTGGAATAGAAGAAACATTTGCGATTGAATGAGCTTTATGAAACTTTGGCGCAATATCTTTTGTAAATCTTTCCTTAAGAGTCTGCATTTTCCTTCTTGTCTAACTTAGCCTTTTTAGTTGTTTTCTTTTTTACTGCTTTTTTTGGCTCAACTACTTCTTCTGACTTCTCTTTTTTTGCTGGCTCCGCGTCTGCAATAGCTTTCATTTTTGTTGGCTTTGCAAATCGAATCTTTTTACCATTTTCAATTTTGAACCCAATACGTGTTGGAGCTTCTTCTCCTTCAAGAATAACTCGTACATTAGAAATATGGATTGGCTTTTCAAAGTCAACGATACTTCCTTCTGTATTTTTGCCTAAGACATTCTTTTTAACGAACTTTTTTACCATATTGATACCTTCAATCGTTACACGATCTTCTTTTACAAAAAGGACTTTACCCTTTTTGCCCTTGTCTTTTCCTGTTGTGACAAGTACGGTATCACCTTTCTTCACTTTTCTCATAATGTCTCAGGTGCCAAATAAGTTATCTTGTCGAATCCATATGTTTTTAATTCTCTTGCAACCGGCCCAAAGATACGAGTTCCCATTGGATCGTTGGTTGTACCGTTTAACAATACTACTGCATTGTCGTCGAAGCTAATGTATGTACCGTCATCTCGACGTGTTTCTTTTCGCATTCGTACAATAACGGCACGGTGCAAAGTACCTTTTTTAACTGTACCATCAGTTTTTGCCCGTTTTACAGTTACTTTTACAACATCAGCCATTCTAAAAATTCGCTTCTTGGAACCACCATAGTGACCAATAATCTGAACTTCAATAGCTCCCGAGTTGTCCGCAACTTTTGCTGTAGATTCAAGACGCAACATCTATTTTGCAGTAATTTTAGTTTCATCAACAATGCGGTAATATTTCTTCTTAGAAATTTTTGTTACCGGCACAATATATACTTCTTCTCCAACTTCGTGATTTTGCTCACTATGCGCAAGAAATGACTTCTGGGATGAAACAATCTTTTTATAGATTGGATGTGCCCATCGTTCGTTAATAGTCACTCTGTATGTATTAACTCCGCTTTTACGTGTTACTACTCCCTTTAATTGTTTTGAGAAATTAAGAGCCATTTCTCTCCTGTGATAATTTAGTCTCTAATTTTGCAATCTGTTTTCGTGTTTTCTTTAACTGGGACATATCTTTTAATTTACCCAAAATCTTCTCTGATTTCAATGTTGTTAGCTTCTTTTTAAGCTCTGTGATCTGTGCATTAATTTCTTTTGTTGCCATACTACTTTACTACAACTTTATTTTTAACTGACAATTTGTTTGATGCACGGCGGAACGCTTCTCGGGCGTCTTTTTCATCAAGACCACCAAGCTCAAAGAGAATACGGCCTTTTCGAACTACTGCATCGTATCCATCAATCGCACCTTTACCGCTACCCATACGAGTCTCGGCTGGATGGCGTGTATGTGGACGATCAGGAAATACTCTCATCCAAATTTTTCCTTTTCTTTTTACGTAGTTTACGATTGCTTTTCGTGCTGCTTCGAGTTGTGTCGCTGGAATAAGTGAATTCTCCAATGCCATAAGCGCGATACTACCGAAGATAATTTTATCGGTAACTGCTCTATTATTCTTTGGCGCGTTTGTAAACGACTTTCTATATTTTACTAATTTCGGTTGTAACACAGCGAATTATATCAAATCTTATCCTTTAATACATCTCTCCACCTCGGTAAATCCAGACCTTAACGCTCAGGATACCTGCCTTTGTTGAATGAGCACGCTCGTAAGCGTAGTCAATCTGAGCACGAAGAGTTTGCAATGGCACTCGGCCAACTTGTTTTTTATACATGTTTGCATGCTCACCACCAGTCAAACGTCCAGCGACCCAGACACGAATACCTGTAACACCAGCTTTTGTTGATGTCTCAACAGCTCGCTTTACCAATGACTTTACTGAACGGCGCTTTTCGATACCATCAGCAATCTGCTTTGCAATAACTCGAGCTGACATTTGTGGCTGCTTAATACCTTTAATTTGAAGGTCAATTGCCTTTCCTTTAAACTTCTTCTGAAGATCTTTCTTGGCTTTTTCGATGAGTTTTCCTTCACGTCCAATAGCAAGACCAGGTCGTGCAACCATTACCAATACTTCGAGAGAAGTATGTGTTCGGCTAATATTGATTGCTTCAATTTCTGCTTGCTTAAATGTTTCGTTCACAAATTCACGAATCTTTAAATCTTCGTGCAAGTTCGTTCGAAAATCTTTTTTATTTCCACCAAACCATTTCGATAGCCACTCCAAAGAGACGCCCATTCGATAGCCTGTTGCATTTATTTTATGACCCATAGGAGAGCTCAACAAACAAGTTAGATCTATATTTTCTAATTACTGTGACTCGTGCTCGTGATGCAAAGCGATAACGACGCAATGACTTCATTCCATCTGTTACCCAAATCTTTGACACAACTAATTTGCTTGGATCAAGCTTAAAGTTATGCTCTGCATTTGCCATTGCTGATTTAACAACTTTACCTGCAAATACTGCACCTTTCTTATCCAAAAGCTTTAATTCGTCTAAAGCGAGTGATGCTTTGTGTCCTTTCACCACTTCCACAACGCGTGCAAGCTTTTTTGGTGAAATAGGTATGTTTTTTATGTTAGCACTTACAATCATATCTCGCCGTATTATAATTCATCTTTAAGAAATCTACCAGAGAAGGCATAAATCTTTGAAATTTTTCCTTTCTTCGCGTGTCCTTTAAACTTGCGAGTCATTGAAAATTCTCCAAGACGATGACCAACCATATCTTCTGTCACAAAAACAGTAATAAAGTCTTTGCCGTTGTGAACACCAAACTTTATACCAACCATATCAGGAGTAATTGTACAATCGCGTGCCCAAGTTTTAATGACCGCATCTGTTTTGCCTTCTGCTCGTGCTTTAAACACCTTCTTCAGAAGCTTTTCATCTATGTATGGGCCTTTTTTGAGTGATCGAGACATAGTTTCCTCTGCTTATATTACTTTATTTCTTATATCTGCGCTTAACAATAAATTTGTCAGTACGCTTATTATTTCGTGTTCTCTTTCCAATACGGTTACCCCATTTGTCTGACGCTGGGCCACCTGTACCTGTTCTACCTTCACCACCACCATGTGGGTGATCCTGTGCATGCATTGCGACTCCTCGAACGGTTGGTCTGCGACCTAATCGGCGGTTAACACCTGCTTTTCCGAGAACTTCGTGCATATGATCTTCATTTGAAACTGTTCCAATTGTTGCCATACAGTTTTCATGAACCAATCGGATTTCTCCTGAAGGCAATTTAACCTGTACGTATTTTCGTGTTCGTCCCTGTACTTGTATTTTCATTCCTGCACTTCGTCCTAACTTTCCACCTTGACCTGGAACCATTTCCACATTGTGGACATATACCCCCGAGGGTATATTTTTAATGAGAGTTGCGTTACCAACTTCAAGTGGGACTTCGTTCTTACTTGCAATAATTGTATGCCCAATTTCTAATCCTGAAGGTGCAAGAATAAATGTTTTTGTTCCGTCTTTGTAAGTAATCAATGCAATATTTGCTGTACGGTTTGGATCAAATTCGACTGATGTCACCTTTCCTTCGATGTCAAGCTTTGAGCGTCCGAATTCAATAATACGATACTTTCGTTTCATTGCTCCACCTCGGTGGCGAACTGTAATTCGTCCTGTATTATTTCGTCCAGTTACCTTTTTCTTTGACGTAATCAATGACTTTGGAGCCAATGTTTTGTCTGGTAATCCAGAACGGTCAATAATAACTCGCTGCCTGATTCCCGGTGTTACTGGTGTGTACTTTTTAAGCGCCATATTCTCTTATTCGACCTTATTTATAAATTTCTAATTGCTGTCCCTTGGCAAGCTGTACATACACTTTCTTGTATGAAGGTGTCTGAAACTTCTTACGGGTTCTCCAATTTACTTTGTTCTTTGCACGTCGAGTCAATGATTTGTATGAAGTAACATCTACTCCATAGATTTTCTTAATTGCATCAACAATTTCTGCTTTTGTTGCCTGATCAATAACCGCAAATGTATAAATACCTGTGTTTGCAAGTTTAAATGTCTTTTCGGTTTTTACCGGAAGGACTGTGATAAGTTTACTTTTCATTCTTGGTTACACGATCAACTAAGTTCTTGTATGCTGTTTCTGTAATAATAAATGCTGCACTGTTAAACATATCTACAGGGCTAAGCATTTCTGCTCTACGAATTTTAACATTTCTTACATTTCTAAAAGAGCCTGCAACATTCACTTCTCCAACCGGAAGTACAATAACAACCGGACGGTGATGAATCTGCTGCTTTTTCAAAAAGTCGAATGCATCTTTTGTCTTTATTGTGCTATCTGCATCTTTTACAACTAAAAAGTTTTCTGCTCGAACTTCTGCATCAATAAAGTACTTCATGACTTTATCTTTCATTTTCTTTGGTACAGAAAGACGTCGTGTGTGTGGTCTTGGCCCAAATGTAACACCACCGCCAACAAAGATTGGAGAGTTACGGCTACCTGCGCGTGCTCGTCCTGTTCCCTTCTGTTTCCATGGTTTTATATCTGAACCAGTTACTTCACCTCGGGTTTTTGCTTTCTTTGTCCCCTGGTGCTGATTAGTCTGATAGACTCTCATAACCTGGGTCAACAATTCATCACTTACTGTGACATCAAAAAATGTGTGTGCTACAGTTCCTGTCTTTTCACCTTCCAGGTTGTAAACTTGTAAATCTACCTTTGACATTACCACGAGATGTTAACTAATGTACCTTTTGCTCCTGGAACTGATCCCTTAACGAGTAAGTACGATCGTCCATCAATTTCTACTTGCTTTACTACTTTCAAATTTCTTACTTTTACTGTATCGCTTCCCATACGTCCTGCCATGCGTGTTCCTTTAAGAACTCGTCCAGGATCTGTACCTGCACCAATTGAACCTGGAGCTCGCAGTCTATCTGATTGACCGTGAGTCTTTGGCCCACCGCCGAATCCGTATCGCTTAACAACTCCTGCAAATCCTTTTCCTTTTGAAATACCTGTAACGGCTACTTTTTCAGGAAGCTCAGTAATAACAATCTTGTCTCCGACTTTAACATCCGCAGGAAGTTCTGTAACTTCCATTGCACGAACCGGAGCGAATCCTAATCCTTTATATTGAGACATTTCTGCTTTTGTTGCTTTCTTTTTCTGTCCCCAGGCAATCACTGATTTCTGTTCGCCAAGTCTTGCAACAACGTTATCTGTGACATCAATAAGAGTTACTGGTGTAGAAATAACACCAACTTCGACTCGTGTCATTTGTGTTTTCTTTCCAAAAATCTTCATACTTATTTCAATTCAACTGAAACACCTGCTGGAACTTGCAAACCTTGCAAAAGTTCAATCGTTTGTGGATTTGGATTGACGATCATAATTAATCGTCTGTGTGTCCTCATCTCAAAATGCTCCATAGAGGACTTATATACGTGTGGTGAACGGTTAACCGCCCACACTTTTTTCTTCACGGGGAGCATGACAGGCCCGACAACCTGTGCTCCGCTCTTTGCTGCCGTGGCGACAATATTTCTAACTGTCGTATCAAGAACCTTGATATCGTAGGCAGAGAGTTTTACATTTATTTTTGTTGTAGGTGCGTTTGTCATGCTTCCTCGTGAATGAAATAAGAGTTACTTAGTGATCTTGGTTACAACTCCGTGTCCAACGGTAATACCACCTTCTCGGACTGCGAATCGCATTCCTTCTTCAAGTACTACTGGAACAATAAGTTTTACCTTAATATTTGCGTTATCTCCTGGCATAACCATTTCAACGCCTTCTGCAAGAATAACTTCACCAGTTACGTCTGCAGTCTTCATATAGAACTGTGGTCGGTAACCACCAACGAATGGTGTGTGTCGTCCACCTTCTTCCTTTTTAAGGACATATACTTCTGCGTCGAATTCGCTATAAGTCTGAACTGATCCTGGCTTTGCAACAACCATACCTCGCTCAACAGCGTCTCTTTCAACACCTCGAACCAGAATACCGACGTTATCACCTGCGACAACTGAGTCGAGTGACTTTCGGAACATTTCCAATCCTGTTGCTGCTGTCTTGAATGGCTTCTTACCAAGTCCAAGAATTTCAACTTCTTCGTTAACTTTAAGAGTTCCTCTTTCAACACGTCCGGTAACAACTGTACCACGACCTGTGATTGAGAAGACGTCTTCTACTGGCATTAAGAATGGTTTTTCTGTTTCTCGCTCTGGAAGTTCCATATATTCTTCAATAGTAACGAACATTTCGCGAATCTTTGTCAACCATTCTTCGCTACCCTGTGATCCATTGTATGCGTCAATAACAAATACTGGTGCGTTTCCATCGAATCCATTCTTTTTCAAGAGGTCACGAACATCTTCTTCGATAAGTGCAAGAATATCTGCATCTGTTTCTCCGAATTTGTTAATAACAACTGCGAGCTTTGGAACTCCAACCTGCTTTGCAAGAAGAACGTGCTCACGTGTCTGCGGCATAGGGCCATCAACAGAGCTAACTACGAGTAATGCACCGTCGAGCTGTGCTGCACCGGTGATCATGTTCTTAATGTAGTCTTTGTGTCCTGGACAGTCAATCCATGCGTAGTGACGTGTTGGTGATTCGAATTCTACGTGTGCAATGCTAATAGTGATTCCACGCTGACGTGATTCTGGTGCTTTATCAATCGAATCAGTCTTTGCTTCGAAGTCTGGAGCAAATGCTCGCAACACCGCCTTTGAAAGGGTTGACTTACCGTGGTCAACGTGACCAAGGGTTCCAATATTAAAGTGCGGCTTTGTTCTATCAAAAGTTGCCATGCTAACTTTAAATATAATTTTATATAGTGCTCAAAGAGCATAATTTCAAAAAACTTCCCAATGATAACAAATATTTTTCGCGAACGCAATAGGTTTTTTGCGTTTTTCGCTATATTTTACTTGCTATTTTGAACAATCTGCTGGACGATCGAGTTAGGTACCTTCTCATAATGTGAGAATTCAAGGTACGAGCTTCCTCGTCCGGAGGTTGCTGCGCGAAGTTTTGTTGTGAAATCAAATGTCTCCGAAAGAGGAATGTTTGCAAGAATTACTTGCAACCCTGCACGCTCTGCAGTTCCAACAATCTGAGCTCTCTTACTATTCAATAATCCAGTCACTTCACCTAAGTGCTGATCTGGAACCATCACTTCAATTTTCATAACAGGCTCCAAAAGATATGGAATTGCTTTTTCCTGTGCTGTCTTAAATGCCATAGATCCTGCAATCTTGAATGCTGATTCTGATGAGTCGACATCGTGATAAGAACCACCGAGCAATGTTACTTTGACATCTACAACAGGATATCCGGCAACTACGCCCGAAAGCATTGCTTCCTCGATACCTTTTCGAATTGGTGGAATATACTCGTTTGGAACTTCACCACCCTTCACTGCGTTAACAAATTCAAATCCTAGTCCACGCTCTTGTGGTTCGACTTTAATACGTGCGTGTCCATATTGTCCACGACCACCACTTTGTCGAACAAACTTTTCGTCTGCTTCAACTATGTTTGTCAAAGATTCGCGGTATGCTACCTTTGGCTCTCCAAGCTTTGCAGAAAGACCCATTGCGCTTTGCATACGCTCTGTCCAAATCTGCAAGTGAAACTGACCCATACCCATGATAATAGTTTCTCCTGTTTCTGAATCAACCTTTACTTTAATTGTTGGGTCTTCAACCATAACCTTCTGAAGCACTTCTGACATTTTTTCAGAGTCAGCCTTTGTCATTGGATAAATAGATGCAGACACAACTGGTTCTGCAAATGAGATATTTTCAAGAATAACCTGTTTGCTCTGATCAGAAAGAGTATCACCGGTAATGCTTTGTTTCAAACCTACCAATGCTCCAATTTCTCCTGCTCGCAACTCTTCAACTTCTTCACGATTGTTTGCATGCATAAGAAGTACGCGTCCTGCACGCTCCTGAACTTTCTTTGATGAGTTCCATACATATGTACCTGGCTTTAATACGCCTGAGTATACACGAACATATGAAAGTGTTCCCACATGATAATCGCTGATAACTTTGAATACTAATGCTGTCAATGGCTCCTCTTCTGCTGGCTTTCGCAATACTGTTTCTTTTGAGTTTGGATCAATACCTTCTACTGGAGGCAAATCGAGCGGTGCTGGAAGGTAAGAAACAATAGTGTCCAAAAGTTTTCGTGTGATTGGCCCTCGTGAGTCTCCACCTGTAACTGGATAAATCTGTGATGTAACAGTCGCCTGGCGAAGTCCTTTCTGAAGCTGCTCTTCGGTAATTTCTTTTCCATCAAGATATGCTGCCATTAATTCATCATCTGTCTCGACAACTTTTTCTACAAGAATTGCGCGGTATTTCTCAACAATATCTTTCATGTCTGCAGGAACATCTACGACGTCCAATTCAAACTGATTTGTATCTTTATACATGTATGCCTTTCTTTCGATAAGGTCTACGAGTCCGTGCAAGTCTCCTTCAATTCCAATTGGCAAATGAACAGCAACTGCATTCTTTGAAAGTCTTTCTTGGATTGATTTTAGTGTTGCAAAGAAATCTCCACCAATAATGTTTAGCTTGTTTGCGAAGCAAATACGTGGAACGCCATACTTGTCTGCCTGGCGCCATACTGTTTCTGTCTGTGCCTGAACGCCTGATTTTCCATCGAAAATAACACATGCTCCGTCCAATACGCGAAGTGATCGCTCAACTTCTGCAGTAAAGTCTACGTGCCCTGGTGTATCAATAAGGTTGATTCGGTACTTAGTATCTTTATATGTCCAAAAACATGTTGTTGCGGCAGCAACGATAGTAACACCTCTTGCCTTTTCTTCTGCAAGATAGTCCATAGTTGCTCCACCTTCGTGAACTTCACCAATTTTGTGAGTTCGTCCGGTAAAAAGCAAAATTCTTTCGCTGGTTGTTGTCTTTCCTGCATCAATGTGTGCAATAATTCCAATATTTCTTACATTTCTAAGATCAATTTTCGTGTTTTCTGCTTTGGACATAGAAAGCGATTTAGTAATTTTATATTCTTGGTTAGTAATATTCCCTGGATTTTGTTCAGGCAATTTCTTAACGGATTATATTACGATTCTCCTTTATAAAACAATCTTTCATCTCTCTGGAGAGTAAGTCGTAAGATATACACGCACGCAATTATACATAAGAACATAGAGCTTAGCAATAGGCTGACAGGTGTTTACATACTGTAGCACCAAATGTAAACGCTTCTGTTAATCAATAATATAAATTGTCAGCCAACGAGTGCTCCAATTTGCATAACGCAAATCATCATATGCCACATCTATTGTATTTCCTTTTACCGCACCTCCAACATCTTGAGCTTCTCCCCATCCATAGCCGGGAATATACATTTTGGTTCCAAGTGGAATAACACGTGGATCAACAGCGACTATACCTTTTGTTAAATAACGCCCTGTAGCAGTTGTTTTGTTACATCCTAAACACGTATGATCATACGAAGTCGCTCGTACATATAATGCCCGCAAATACTGAAATTCCTCTCCCTCGTCTGTCCTGGCAACCTTATATACTTTATTTGTTCCGACTTCTATCACTTCCTGTTGTGGAGAACGGATTACTTTATCAGCAAGAAGAGTATGAATAATCTCTCCTTTTGCAAGTGTTAATGAATATGATTGTCTTCTCACTCCGGCAATTCCGGGAACTCCAACACGTTCTTGCCCTGGAGGAAGTGAGTTTACAAACCATCGTTTTGAAGTATAAGGAATATCTTCATAGGTATGATATGTCCCTTTAAAATCAGTCCTCTTATCAATAATGCTCATTGGACGAAACTGGTACTGAGGAATTGTATATGGAGGGTATTCCTGTGCAGAAACTGCAGGAATTAAGTGAACAAAAATAATAAGTAGTGAGGTAATAAAAACGAGTAGTCTTTTTAATAACACATATTTTTTAATAAATTTAATCTCGCCGCATTATTACTGCATATATTCATCTTTTAATGTGGCGGGAATGTCCGCAAGATACTGTGAAGGAATTGTTTCAAAACTGATATTACCCATATTACGGCGACGCGCAGATGTCAAATATAGCTGCCTTTTGGCACGTGTCACAGCAACATAAAATAATCGGCGCTCTTCTTGAAGCTGAATTGGGTTTGTTAAAGACCGACTATGTGGAAAACTACCTTCTTCTAATCCAACAACAAATACTGTTCCGAATTCCAACCCCTTTGCGGCATGAATACTCATTAATTGAACTCTGCCTTTTATGTCAGAAGTATGAGATTCATTGGCCTCTTTGGTTTCTTCAACAAGTGCAATATCCTGCAAAAATGAATTTAATCCTTCCCTTCCGGTATATGCTTGCTTTACAGCAACAGCGGAAAGCTCATTAACGTTTGCAAGACGGGAAATTTCCTCTTCTTTAGTCCCGGCCATTTTCTGAATCCATTGCTTATATCCTATTTTGTCTACCAGCAACTGAATATATTGAGATATTTCTCTGTTAGGATCAAAGCTTTCTTTAATAAGCTCTCCCATAACGGTAAAGAAGTGCGAATATTTCGTAAAATAATCACTTCCTTCTTCTAAAATCTTTTCTATGTATTCTTGACTCATCATTGTTGCTGCAAAAACATCGTCATGAGAAAGGAGCGACCCGTACCAAATAAATTCTCCAAAGGTCAATGCACACTTTTTTGCAATTTCTTTAAGTGAGCCAATCGCTTTATCTCCAATTTTACGTGACGGAGTATTAATAATACGTAACATGCTTACCTCATCTCGAGCATTATTCACAAATTTGAGATATGCCAAGATGTCCTTAACTTCGAGGCGTTGGTAGAATCCAACGCCACCGACAAGCTTATAAGGGATATTGTATTTCACAAAAATATCTTCAAAGTTTCGTGATAACGAGTTTACTCTGTATAAAATTGCAACCTCGTCGAGGTTTCTTCTATATTTATCCAACTCTCGCAATACAAACATTGCTTCCATAAATGGATCTTCTAAGCGATTTGTAATAATTTTGTTAGTCCCTGAATTTTCTGTCCATAATGACTTTGCAATACGGTTTGGATTCTTGGAAATTACATAGTTTGCAGCATCGAGTATCACTTTAGTTGAACGATAATTTTGTTCGAGCTTAATAATCTTATGCTCTGGAAAGTCTTTTTGAAAGAACTTAATATTATCAACAGTTGCGCCACGCCACGAGTAAATTGACTGATCTTCATCTCCAACGACACATAAATGACGGTGCTGAGATGCCAATGCGCGCACAATCTTATATTGCTGAATATTCGTATCCTGGTATTCGTCTACAAGAACAAATTTGTTCTCTTCCTGGTATCTCGCGAGAATATCGGGATGCTGTTCGAACATATCAACAACGCGTGATAATAAATCATCAAAATCAACAGCATTCAGATTTCTTAAACGCTTTACGTACTCTTTATATACTCTGGAAACAACTTCATCGAAGTCGTCTCCATAACTGTTTTTAAAGTACTCATCAGCAGTAATGCCCTTTGATTTTGCTTCAGAAATTTTCCCTTGAATCGCGCTCGGCTTTAGATTCACACTGATGTCAAAATCTTTACATATTGCCTTTACAACTGAAAGTTGATCATCACTATCATAAATAGAGAATGACGCATCCATACCAATATTACGTGCATTCCGGCGAAGCAACATTGCACCATATGAATGGAAGGTACCAATAAAGTACCGACGATGTGGAGGTGCTCCAAGCAGAGTATTGATTCTTTCAGCCATTTCTCCCGCTGCTTTTTTTGTAAATGTGACAGCGACAATAGATTCGGGAGGATAATCTAAATCTCGAATGAGATGTGCAATTTTATGAGTAATAACCTTTGTCTTTCCTGAGCCGGCACCAGCCAAGATCATTAAAGGGCCATCATTATACAACACAGCTTCACGCTGCTGAGGGTTAAGAGATTCTACAAGATCCATTGGAAAAATACTTAGTTGATAAATCGGAGATTCGGACGGTACATCCATCCTTTCGTTCCTTGTTTTGTTTCTATTTCAAGCCACGCTCCCTGATCATTTAAAATAATAACAACAGTATCAGGGTCAAGCTTAAATAGTTCCGCTGAAT
This sequence comes from Candidatus Dojkabacteria bacterium, assembly GCA_030583825.1. Classification (GTDB taxonomy): domain Bacteria; phylum Patescibacteriota; class Dojkabacteria. The sequence continues at coordinate 142,541 of CP129477.1, forward strand.
TTAAATCGGGCGCTGCGCGTACTCTCGCAAATGGTACATTATCTCGCGGACGAATAACTGCCAATGCAAGATTATCACTAAAAACTGTAAACTCAAGCTTTTTTGCTGAGTCTGGAATCACTTTGTTGCCTACCTTCAATTCTAATAGTTGCTCATATTTACCCGGAACGATCGGAGTATTCAGCGTTAATTTTATTTCTGTTTGTTCACCAGGCTTTAATGAGCCAGTATTTTTTTGAATATTTGATGTGGAAATCCAGCTTACATCGTAAAAGGCACTGTTTCCGGGGACACTCACATATACTGGTGCAATAGAATCTCCATAGACACCAAACTCTCCTACATTTTTAATAAAAATACTCACGGGCAATGTCTCACGTTGACCAATACGCTCATTTGCCGTAATTCGTTCAATTTCAAGCTTATATTCTCGTGTTTGCCAATTACCCTCTGCTGGACGAAGTTGCTCACAAACAGTTCCACACTCGGCTTTTTCTTCAAGTACAAGATTGCCGTCTGTAATTCGCGCAACAGCCGTACTTAAGGTCACTATATTATACTTATCTATTAACGACTGTAGCGAAGATGGTAATGCTCCAGTTGCACCAACAACAATAACGGGTTTTCCATCTATTGTCATTTTTGATGAGATATCAGCAATATCACACTGGTGAAAAAAGACATCACCGTTTACAGCAATTGCGTGAAATGGCGAACGACGCTGTGTATTGACATAGGTAAATTCATAGAAAAGCTCTTTACTGATATCGCTAGCACCGGTAGATGAACCTTTATAAACACGAAGCAAGTCAACAACAATAAGCTCTTCAACGGGAGTAAATTCTGTAATTGCAGAACATTCATAAGGCAATGCCGACTCCGCCGTAATTGTGACAGCAGAAACACGTGGTATACCTACTACAAAACTAGAGATAATTGCAGTAAATAAGGCAAAAACAATCCTTTTCATATGTCTATTATATACACTACTTTATGAAATGTCGAAATTCAATGGCCGGATAAAAGATATAGTATGTTGTTGGAATGGCCTGTGGCGCTGCTCCTCCAATTGGTTGCCGCAAAGTTCCATTTAAGAAAAGTCTGTGGTGAGGCATTGCATATAACTGTTTATCTTTAACAATTGTAGCATAGACAATATCTGCAGTCGTTAGCTGCATATTACGCGGAACTTCATTTAAAGAGGCACTGGAAACTTCTTCACAACCTTCTCCATCACAATGTAAATCATGATAACTCACGATTGTAAATTCTTCATGTTTTTTTTGTATTTCATCAATATTTTCCCATGAGCTGACAATTCTATATTGTAAGTGTTCCGATGTCTGTAAATATTCAACAGAACATTCAAAACGTGTAACAACCTTATCTGTGACAAAAAATCGGCATAATGGGCCAAGTTCTTTTGTTACTACTTTTACTGAATCGAGAGTTTGATAAATACTTACTTCGCAGGAAGAAGTTCCTGTTGCTATTTCTTCAGCAGTCAACGTAATATTTGGAAAGAGAAATGATACAAAACCCGGGACAGCATTACCGCATTCAACATTTCCGGAAGAGATTCCCTTATTGGCAAAAAGAACAAATTTGGGTACTTCTCCTGAAAAAATAGTTAAAAATTTTTCTTCATCAGCGCTGGTATAACTCTCCTGCTCCTCAATAAAACTACTTTCAAGTTTTGTAACCAATTGCTCCGAATCTATAATTACGGTTGGATCAATTTTTGAAGTCGTCACTTTGTAGACCGGCATAGTAGTAGGCACAAATCCTTGAGAAGCATCTCGAACCATTGGTCTTACTAAATTATGAACTGTTATTTTATTGATAAGTGCATTATTTGTGTAATATTCTGGATAATTGAATGTGCCGTATGTTGGCAAATATGTTACTAATGAATATAACAATAATCCTACAATCATAATTATTCCAGCAAAAAGCAGCGCGTATACAAGAGCTTTTCTTAGCTTAATAATCATAATTTCTGCCTTTCATCTTATTACATGTTACCGACATGAGCCCCTGGAAGTATCTCCAATTGAGCAAGTAAACGAACCACACATTGCCATAAATCCAATTTGTGCATCAACAGTAGAAGCACCCTGCTTTATATATGCGTGAATATGCGGGCCAGTCCAACACTGGCTTTTAGGAACATTTCTTGTCATTGCACCGATCAATGTTCCTTTTGGAATAAGCGTTGAACTGCTTACTGGTTTTAATGGTGTGGAGTGCATAAATCCATATGTGACACCGCCTGTTGCACTAATAAATTCAAAGAAGTTACCAATACTTGGGCCGCCTGCTCCACCACAGTTATAATCTCCTCTTCGTATCATATAACCGTCAACTGGTGCATAAATACCATCACCACCGGACGGAGAAATATCAACAGCAGGTTGTTTACCAGTAAAGTTTGAACAACCATGACTATATCCACCGTATGGCCCTTGGCCACAAGAAAACGATCGAGACCATGGGCAATCTCCTTCTTGAAACTGCGCATATGTTGACGGGTCAATCGGATTGTTAATAACCGGAGTGTATGTAGCGAAGTCAGGTAACGCAACGCCTTCTGGATTATAAAACTCGTCAGGGATAAATTCGGTTGATGAGTTTGCAGATTGTAATCCCGGATCAATCATATCTTGATATGCTCCGTTACAACAAATCATTAACATAATGATACTACCAACTATGATAACAACCATAATATCAATGACCACCTTGAGTGCTTTTCCAACAAGCTTATCGAGCATGCCAAAACTCACAACGTTTAAGACCGTATATGCAATTCCTACAACATTTGTGAGAGCAGTAAGCAGCATTTTTAGCCCTTTTTTAAGTACTTCGAGACCTAATCGTTTTAAGAGAGCCATAATTGCTGCCATGGCTTTATTCAATACAAACTTCATTGCTTGCTTTGTCAATGAAGTAACCCGCTCAATTCCTTTGCTGACCAGTAATTGAGGAGCTCGTGCTACATATTGAGCGTATCTATTGAACTTAACAAACCGTTGGTATGCTTTATTATTCATCATTCTTGCAGCAAGCCTTGTTTGCCACCCATAGACATTCTTGCCTTTTGCGTCTTTGTCAAAAATACCAAACGGTTTGCCTGTAGCAGGATCTATCTTAAAGTTTCCAAAATTTGTGCCACTTACAAGCATTCGTTGGAAGAGCGATCCATTTAAAAAGCCCTGTGCGATCTGCCATGGATGATATACATGAAGACGGTAGAACATTTTCTGCATTGCATTAGCGTCTTTAGACAGTACGAAGTCGTTGGCAATTACATTGAATTTATCAATTTCCATGCCGCCGAATCTTCCACCGAGAGCATCAATTGAGCGAGGAACAATCTTACCGTCTTTCGTTTTATACCATCCTTCCATATTCCCTAATCCACCACCACTATTATTTGCAAGCATTTGCAAATATTGTGCCTGAGACGTTGCACTCATACCGTATCTTCCTGACGCTTCAGCTAATACTCGGAATGTATCTCCACGCACAAAACCAAGCATTGTGAAGGCGCCTGGGACGTTTTTCGTAAAGTTCTGCCAGCGACTGCGGGTATAATAGTACTGCTCGCTCCATGTCATTTTCCCATCTAAACCTCGAGCTGTTGCTGCATATCCGACAAGCTTGCTTGCCATTTCAGTGTCACCGTTATTACGATATGCTTCACTGAGCTTGGCAATAGCATATTCTGCCATTTGTCCTTCAGACTTACCGCCAGCTTTTGTTCCTTTTGCTGCTGTTTTTACAAAATCTTCGAATCCACCTGGGCCAGTACTATATAGCCAGGCATTTAAATTTGCTTGAACGCCAGGATCAGAGACAGAAGCAAATAAGTTTGCAAGTGAAAGTCTCGCTTCTGCCATTCTGGTTGCTTCTCTTGCAGGATCAGTTGAATCTCCAGAAAAAATATTGGCAACGGTCATTCGTTTACCTTCGTGCGCACCTGAATTAAAATTGTATTGCTGGTGTTTTGTCCCTCTGTCTGGATCTTTCATTTGTCCAAGCGCCCTTTCAATTTCCGATGCAACTTGTGCACGCTGGCCTTTATCAGTTACACCTCCAATCATCGCGAATGCCTGTGCGTAAACACCATCACGGCGGTCTTCTGCAGCTCCTTGGCGAATTGCTTTATTTGAATCAGCGTTTAATGGATTGAAAACATCACGTTTTGCCCTTTCTTCTGCAAATAATCCTGCATCACGCTTTACATCCATAACAAATGAGGCGACATCACCTTCAATACCTGCCTTTCTGCCTGTGATATAGAGTGCCGCATCTTGGAAAGAATCTCCAACACCTCCCCAAAATTTCATACTTTTGGTTTGTTGCCAGTTTTCAAGCCATTTGTTGGCTATTTTTTCTGAAAAGCTACTAGGATCTTTGAAATAATTAATTGCGTTATCCAGGTTCGCGTTGATTTCAATATCGTTTTTACCAACTTCAAAGTTTCGGACATCCATTTGTTTGCCACTTGAGTCTGTGACAGCTGTAGAAAATCCAGGAGATGTACTTATTGTTATAACAGTGCTGTTTCCAAGCTGAGAACCTTGGTTTATCCATTTAGTAGCGGCACGTTCTGCAAGTTCACCAACATTATAGAAGGCACCTGCTTGCGCAGCGACGACAGGAAGTGCTTTTTCAAACGCGTCAGAATAAAGGAATAGTACTGGAGCTGAGTTTGGATTTTTAGTTTTTCGAGCAGAGTCTTCAGCAGTCGTGAATAATGCGTCAAAAATACCTGACAACCCTTCATATGTAGATGGCGCATCTTTAGGCACTTTGTAACGACACTATGCTTATTTAAAGAATCCTCCGACAATTGGCGCACCAGAAGCGGCTTTCTTAACCGGATCTGCGGCTGCACTAGCTGCTTTACTGCCTTGAGTACCAAGAAGCTCATCAAGAATATTCGATGACGCAGGAGCCATAAGGAAGATAAGTACAGCAATAATAAGCTGCGGCCCAGCGGCTCTCAAGAAAGAATCTTCTATTCCTGTTGCTCCAATTGCACCACCCGAAATTGACTCAACAATACTCGCGTTTTCACCAAGGTCAATTGATGCAATGTACAATGCCAAGTTTACAAAAATAAAGATCATTGGAGGAACCAATGCATTTTTAAACATTTTTCGGATCCATCCCATATATCCATCCTGTTTTCCAGGCAATGATGCAACCATAAAGTACACAGGAGCTAGGATAATATCAAGAATCATTCTAATATATGTAGTAAACAGCGTGAAGAATACTCGGAAACCTGCAGTAAAAAGCATTACGGCAAGAATAAGTTTCGACAAAACATGAACAATTGCGCCCACGATATCAAATCGAATATCAATATCCGTTGGTAAACCCAAAAAGCCAGATCCAGATGTTTCTATACCGAGATATTCACCGAGATTTATGGCGCCTAAAATATCTCCATATCGCCCAAGCAATGCAAGCGGAGTCAAATTAATAATAGCAGCAAGACCATTTGGCAAAAGACCTGAAGATGATCCCTCACTATTAAACATTCCATAAAGAATAATGATCAAAAACTTTGAAAGGTTTAAGAAAAATCCACCCAAGGCAAAACTTGCAAGAGCAAAGAGAATACCAATAACCAAGTTTTGAAGTGACATACTCACAGTGACAATTGCTTGCCCACCAAGTCTTTGACGAAACATAATCATAAACCCTGCATATAACAAGACAATGACAAACCCCATCATTGCAAAGGCAAACGAAAGTCCCCATATCTTACTAATTCCTAACTCTATACCACTTGTGCCCGTACCAAGAAAGGCAGCAGCATTTGTATTCCAACTATCTAGTGGTGGACTTTCTGCATATGCAGGATAGTCTACAACTGAACGAAATTCTTTTGGCAATAATATTTCTGCGTAGTGCGTTGGAATATCAACTTGTATGGGAGCAAAGAATGCCATTGTAACCATTTGACCTGTAAATTTCAAAAGTCCCGCATTACGCTGTTCTTCAGGCATTGCTTGAACTTGAGCTGTACATCCGTGTGCACTTTCAGGGCCGTAAAATAGAGTATCTGCAATAACTAATTGATTCATCCAATTAACGCTACCTGATCGTAAAGAGTGTGGTTGTTCGTCACCTGAAGCAGATGCATTCATATCTGCTTCTTCGTATATCTTTGCCGAAGGTCGGAAAGTTGGGTCGGTCTGACAATATCCCGCTGAAACTGGCTGTGGAGTAAGAAATGCAAAGAATCCTACAATCGTTAAGAATAAAAATATAGTTTTTAATCTATTCATGCTCGATTTTACTTACGATAGAGTAATGTTGTCAATACATTCATAACGGAAGACATAAGGTTTCCTGTACCGCGTTTAAATTGCGGCAAGACATTATTCTGAAAATCAACTACTTTTGCATTTATACCCTTTACAGTATCGAGAATTGCGAGAATATCTTTCATCCTTAGTGCAATCTGAACAGAAATATATGTCGCAACACTTAAAAATGCAATGAGTGCGAGCAATACGACAATTGAGAGAGACTGGATAATAAGATCAAGAGATTCCATATATACATTGGTTATATTTTATTTCGGTACTTTATCGAGATTGATATCTTTCAACCTCTTCGATCACATTATACACAAACTTACCAATGATAGGAACTGTTTTTATTTGAGTAAGAATAAGACCTCCAATAGCCAAAAGAACCGCTGCACCTAATACAGTACCCAATCCCCATGCGGTTCCACCGACAAAGCCTTCTACTGCAATTCTCTTGAGTGATTTCTTTTCAGAAGTGACCTTCATTATTTTGCTACTTTAGCAAGGATATCCTTTGCTGACAATAGCATGTATTTTTCACCATCAAGCTCGACTTCTGTTCCAGAATAGCGAGAATACACTACCCAATCACCTACCTGAAGTCCTTTTTTCTCGATTTTCTTTGAATTTCCTACAGCAAGGATTTCTGCCATAACGGGTGTATGGTCTTCTTTAACATTTTCTGGAAGGTAAATACCTGACTTTGTCTTTTTCTCAGGCTCTACCTGCTTGATAAGAACTTGATCTGCAAGAGGAATAATTTTGTGGCTCATAATATCTCTATAAACACTTATAATTTATGATAACGTTGTGTAAAGTATAAACTTGGCAGTCTTGAGTGTCAAGTGCTAGAGAGTGTTTTTACGTATGCTGCACATAGAAATTCATGTATAATACATTGCTTGTACGATATGAACGGAATGGAGAGATGCCAGAGCGGTCGAACGGGCTCCCCTGGAAAGGGAGTATACGAGTTTCGTATCGAGGGTTCGAATCCCTCTCTCTCCGCCAGTTGAAAAATGAAGCCATTGACTCACACTCAACGAGGGGATACTCTATATGAAATAATTTAGAGTAAAACATAATATGGCAACAATTAATCCTTATATAAATTTCAACGGAAATGCCGAAGAAGCTTTTATATTTTATAAATCGGTATTTGGTGGAGAATTTACAAAAATCACACGGTTCAAAGATCTATTTCCAGTAGCAGAAAATGAGGCGAATAAAATATTCTATATTGCATTACCTATTGGCAAAAATATTTTAATAGCTAACGATGTTCCAGAAAGTATGGGACGTGTAAACGAAAATGAAAATAGATCAAAAATTTCAATCAGCGCAGAAAGCAAAGAAGAAGCAGATAGATTATTCAACGGTCTTTCGGCTGGTGGGAAAGTAGAAATGCCAATTGCTGATAGCCCTTGGGGTTCCTATTTCGGAATGTTTAGAGACAAATACGGAATTGAATGGACGGTAGAGTTCAAGCCAACAGAAGCGGATAGCTAAAAACTATCCGGCTTTGTGGTAGAATTAATAATGAAAAATATATCACGCTATTTAAGCATCTTATTTCCTTTAACAATCGCGATAGGCGTTGGATATTATTTTGTGACACACTCACCCTTAGCTGGATTAAGTCTACTCTATTTGGCATTTGTCTATATGCCTGCTCCTTTTTACTCATTACTACTCTTACGTTTGATTTATAAAGAAAAAGTAGAATACTCAAAGTTTCTCAGTATTAAAACAATAAAGATTAAAGATATTCTTTTTACAATTGGGATTTTCCTCACTTGGGTAGTTTCTCTATTTGTTTTAACCATTATTTTAGGGATAATTGCCCCAGATATCTTTGGCAAGTTAGTAACTACAAATGCAGAATTATTGGAGATAGTTACAAAGATGGTTGGGCCGGAATTAGCCAAGAGTGCTAAATTACCGCCTACTCCATTTCTTTTAATTCCTATTGGTCTTGTCGGAGCGATAGTTTCGGGTTTTACAATAAATATGATCTTTGCGTTAGGTGAAGAAATTGCATGGAGAGGATATTTATGGACGCAGCTTAAAGAGCTGCCCTTTTTTAAAAAGCATTTATTAATCGGTGGATTATGGGGATTATGGCACGCATCTGTTATCATTCAAGGGTATAACTACGGAACTGATTACGCATGGGTCGGCGTTATATTCTTTATTCTTTTCTGCGCAGTATTTTCATTACTCTTTGGTGTATTAATTGAGAAAACACACAATGCTCTCTATGCGGCTGTATTACATGGCATGTTTAACGGATTTGCTGGCATTTTTGTGATTATGATAATTAATTACAATCCTTTTATCGGCGGAGGTATTGGTATTGTCTCTATGCTAGCAATTTTGTTGAGCTTTGCATTACTTAGGTTTTCTCAGGCTTGGACAAATAATAAAATGGTAAAATAACACAATGAGAGAAACAGATTCTTCGAAAAAACATCGCATCTATACAATGAGCTTTGCAGGTGTGTATCCACACTACATTACCAAGGCAGAGAAAAAGAGACGCACAAAGGCCGAAGTTGACGAAATTATAAGATGGTTGATGGGATATAGCCAAAAAGAGCTAGAGGTGTTACTCAAAGATCAAACAGACATTGAGACCTTTGTGACAAAGGCCCCTCAATTAAATCCGTCGAGGGCTTTAATTAAAGGAATCATCTGTGGTGTACGCGTTGAAGATATTGAAGATCCTGTAATGCAGGGTGTCCGCTATTTAGATAAGCTCATTGATGAGCTTGCAAAAGGGAGACCTATGCAAAAGATCTTGCGAAAGGAATAGGTCTTCAACTATTATCTCTTTGAATTTAGTGTAAGTTTCATGGGCACTCTTTTCTATACATTTCGAACATTTCCGACTCTTCTATTGAGTTCATTGGAGTTACAAAACGCGCCATTTATTTTCGGCAATCTAAAACAGGATCTGATAAATTTTCAAGATTCTTTTACCAAACATCGTCCGACACAGATTATTGGATTTGCAAAAGGTAGCTATTCACGTTTCGAGACAATAACAATTAATCATTTTGGTAGAAATAAACGCGTATTAGCAACAGACATAGAATCATATGTTTTACATTTCCCTCACAATGGATTCGGAAATATAAAACTTTCTAGGCGCCCAACTAATACATTTTGTAATTGGACAATGTTTCAAATTGCTCACATTGCCAAGCCACTCAATATACCAGTACAATTCATTCATATTGCCCCTAAAGATATTTTAGACCTAAAAGACTTTTTAAAGTCACAATATAATGAAAGTGTTGAATACTAAACAACTTCTTCTTTTTACAGGTGGACTTATCATTATGGTTGTTTCACTCCCACTTGTTCTTGCATACGCAGGATTTTTATTTATGTTATTAGCTCCATCAGAAAAAGTGCTTACCTACTACCTTCAAGCAACAACTCTATCTACAGACAAAAATATAGAGACATTGATTAATAATTACATAACCCAAAATAACGGACTGCCACTTCTTTATAAAAACTTGCTTCCACCGATTACGATTTCCGAAGTTAAAGAAACTGAAGCTGAAACACGCGGTTACAATCTGACATATTTGAGTGACAACCTTCCTGAAAATACCGTTGCGCATGTAAGTCTTCCTTCATCGGGTAAACAAAAAATTAAAAAAACGCTTATAACGCTGGGATTAACAAAAACAAGTGTAGAACTGGAATCACGTTCCATAATTGAGTATCCAAAACATGGAGAAGTGGTCGTAGGAGCATCACCGCAAGAGCAAATCTCAGAAAAAACAACAGAGATATTTACTCAAGCCAGAGAATTATTCTTCGCAGAGAAAAAAGAAGAACTTGCGCAAATAATGAGTGATGCCAATATAGATATTACAAGCATTTCTGAGGATGTAAAAGCTGCACTAAAAGAATCTACAGTAGCAAGTATCGAATATAAAGAGACGCTTGAGCCTGAGAATGGAATTACCGTAATAGGCCACCTAACCATTCATCGTGCAAACTGTAATACCACAGGAACAATAGAGATATTTTATGACTTTAATACGCAGACCTATCGTCTTTCGAATATTCTTTCAGCAGCTGAAGAGCTCTGTGTGCCAAAACGAAGCAACTATGGAGGTATTATTGTCAGTTGCCGGAACTGTATATACGCTCCAATTGGAAGAAGCTATGCATTGCCTGCTTCGTACATTCCTCCATTGGTAAAAACATTACTCCCAGGAGGAGGTGCAGTAACCCCAGATACAAAAAAGGCTCTTACATTGTTGTTTAATGATGCCTCTGCAAATGGGATTACTCTTACCGTGCGATCTTCGTATCGCTCGTATGAAACACAGGTTACTACATTCGAATCATACGTACAAAATGAAATAGCATCAGGAAAAACACGAGCGCAAGCAGAAGCTGCTGCAAATACATATTCTGCCCGTCCAGGCCATTCAGAGCACCAGCTTGGCACCACAATAGACGTAAAAGACGGCGAAAGGGTCTACGACTACATTGCAAAGAATGCTGTTACATTTGGATTTATTGTTTCGTATCCATACAATTGTAAAGCGTTCACCGGCTATGTCTACGAGCCATGGCATATTCGATACGTCGGAACAAAAATTGCGGCAGAAATGAGCACAAAAGGCTATTTACAATGCTCACAAGGGCGTTTCCCTGCAAAATATCTAGAAGAGATAAAACTTTACGAGAATATGTAAATATATTCCACAATTTGCGCGATTACTTTACCGACATTTGCGTTTGCAGAATATGGAGCAATCGAATACTTTCCACTCGCGAACGATAAATATATATTTCCTTCTGTTGCAATGGATGTGGCTACACAAAGAAGAATTCCTTTTCTTTCTGGAAAATCTTCAGAAACTGTGAGATTGTTAACATCCGACATATCCAACGCGAATAGAGAATCTTTTCCATATGTATGCACTGCTGGTAATGATGGACTAAAGAAATATGGAGTTCTCTGAATTGCAGATGAAATAGAATCACCATGCAATGGTAACTCTTTTATTAATGGAACTAACGTATTGTTTGTATGATACACTGGAGATGAATCGTGAAGTTCCGGCGACGAGGAATCAAATTCCATAAAGAATACGCCTGCAGGAACATGCAATGCTTCGGCAATTTCGAGTATTTTCTGTAAAGGAGAAGATTTACCTCTTTCGTATCGGCTGATCATTTCCCATGTTACTCCAACTTTTTCTGCAAGCTCCTGTTGTGAATATCCTCTTTCAACTCTCAGACGCTTAATAACCTTCCCTATTTGCAATAAATTCATGATACCCATTGTATGAAATGGGAGCTAATTATCCCATGAACTACCGTTTCTTACCAAGACTTTACAATACATAGTTGAAACCAATGTTTTTTATAGGTACAATAGATATATGACATCAGATTCTATATATTCAAAAAGATCTCTCTTAATTCACGACTATTTTTTGATTTTGAGAACGTTTGAAACCCTCTTTCCACAATTAATGCAGGAGTCACATACAGTACTGACGAAACGGGATATCAAAAAGAAAATTGCAGAAGTCCGAAAGCTTCTGGACATACTTTCTCGAAAAATTGACAGCTAAGGAATACACGAGATTACCACAAAGTATTAGTTTTGTTGGGCAACACTTACACTTATATCTACTCTTGATTCTTCTTTTGGAACATACCTCAAAAAGTCAGGCATCCACGTTGGGTAAAAGATAATATTTGGAGTTGTTGCGAGAGTATCAATTGCAGAGACGGTTGCAAGCATTTCCGGCCATTTCTTCCCTGCGATATCGGATCGAAGTTGTTCAACATTCAATCGTGGTGTCACTAAGGCAGAAGCACTAAGTACAAAGGTCACTTTATCGTCTGTTCCAACTGTTGTTTTTTCAGTCTTTATATCTCGCTGGTCAATGAGTAAGTCAACATCAGAGTTGATTGTCTTATTTAGTTTGTATTTATCGCCAAGAAATCTTTCTGCAAGCTTTTCATATGATTCTTGGTGGTAATAGTACGCCGTTGCAGTAGTTTTCATTTCAAGAAAAGCCTGTGTTGTTTCAGTTCCTACAGCTGGGTTTACAACTGGTGTACCGTCAACTTCGCTCTTAAATGATTCCACTATAAAAACGTATCCGTTGTTTTGATTCTTAAATTGCAAGTCTGATTTGAGTTGCTCAAAAAGTTCCTTCTTTAGTTGATCAACAGCATCGTCTACATCCTGCTTGCTAAGAACTTTGAATGTTCTCTTTGTTCCGCCTGTAAATGCTGCTGCATTTTCTCCTGTTAATGTTGGAAAACCAGCTACTGAATATCCTGTTGTTGGTGTAAGGTTATATTCTTCGCCGAAATCTGCAGCAACAATTCCTACACTTGAGCTTAAAGAAGGAGGAACATTAATTTCTGCCTGAGTAATGAATTTAAGACCACCAGAGCTTGTGACAGTGGTACCGGCTGGAACTTGTATAAATCCTGGGCCAGGATTGCCTTCAATGGTAATAGTTCCGGTTGCTTTTGTTCCATCAACTCCATCACCTGTTGCATTGATATTTACTGATCCACGTTGTTCTGCACGCTCTTTAATAAGCTGAAATTCTTTTTTATTGACATCAAATCCAGTTACGGCAGTTGTTGCCACAACCGTTTCATTAATTTCGACTTTGTCAGACACAACTTTCAATTCGATTCGTAATCTTGGGAAAAAGAGATAGTATACAAGAAACATTCCACCAAAAAGTATTAATAACCCGGCACCAATAACTCCAGCAATGCGAAGCATTGCCTTCGATGAGCCGGCAGGTTTTGCCGGCGCTAATGTTTCAAATCCATCGTTGTCAGACGCTGTTTGCGTTGGCGGTGTTTTCTTTCTAAATAGAGACGCAAACGGCCCTGGTTGGGATTTGGCAACAACCTTAGAAACATCCATTCCCATAATTCCATATCCACCAGGAATTCGGTCTTCTTCGTTTACCTTAGGAGGTCGCAATCGTATGGGAGCTTCTACTTCTGGATCAGCCTCATCACTCTCGCTTTTTGCCTCATTATCTCGAGTTGCAGCCAAAGGCTTTATATCTTCGTCATCTTTTGAAGCATCCACCGTTCGTCCTCCGACGATAACTTCGGGTGCATCATCCTTTTCTTCTTTAGCTGTTTCCTTTGATTCTTTCTCAACTTTGTCTTCTTTTTCATCTTTTTTCGAGTTTAAACCTACCTGGCTCTGATGAAGCTCGTCTAATTCTTCCTGTCCTTTTGCCCACATATTTGGAGTAACATCGGACTGATTAGTGACAACAATATTTCCTGCATCTGAGGCAAGCTGAGCATATTTCTTATTTGGGGCAACCAACACAAGGTTTTTACCCAATGCCAACGCCTTTCTCTTGAGCGTCTTTAATCCTACAGGGCTGTTGATAAGGTCATTTCCTTCAGGCAAAACAAGAAGGATATTTGTTCCATCTGCCTTTTTAATAGTATCAACAACGATATTAATATCGTCATCAATAGTTGCATTTACTTTTATCACTTCTGTTTTTTTTGCCATAGTTAATAATCACCCAAATAATTAAAGTGGGGCTTTTTCAGTACTTCCCAATAAAAACGGGCAAGTGACGCAGGAGTAACATCATAAGGATTAACAAGTAACCCGCTTTTATCATAGACTCTATCCAGTTTATCTGGAGTTACGAGCTGAACTTTCGGAATTCTTTTGAACGGTAATCGTTTATACCATGGATACGCCAAAATTGCTTCTTTTAAATCTGGAAGCATCGCACCACCACCACACATATAAAACTGTGCAGGATATTGCTTTACATTTTCAAGATCTTCCAGCGCAACTTCAAGTGCTTCTACCCACAACGAAACATCTGTAGAAAGACTTCTTCTGACTTCGTCACGCATGTCTAGTGGTAATTCGCCTAGCGAGTACTTAATTTTTCGTCCTTCTGCAACATTAAAGCTTGCATCCATTGATTGAGAGATTCGTTTTGTAAATGCACGACCTCCAAAGGCGTACATTTTTGTTTGAATATGGTTTCCATTCTGCACCAGAGCAACGTCAGTTGTTCCACCACCGACATCAATAAAAATGCCGGAAAAATTGTGATCTGCACTTCCTGAAAATGCTCGCGAAACTGCAAAAGGCTGAGTAACAATAGATGCAATGCCAAGCTCAAGCTCCTTTGAAAGCTTTCTCAGTGTATCAATATAAGGCTTTGGTGCAAAAGATGCGTACAAATAAAGCTGAATTTCTTGTGGAGATGTGCCTTCAAGTTGTGGAACGGCAATACCATCTGCCCCAAGGCCAGTTACTGTAATTTGTAATACTTCAACTTGATCTTCAGTTTCACCTAATCGTTTAGCAAGCTCAGCTTTTCCATTTTCTAAAATATCAGAAATGACAGAGTTAATAATAAGCTGTGCTTCCTGATCTGAAATTTTCTTGCCAGCAGCACGTCCGCGGTCATATTGCACATTAATAGTAATTCCGTTAATCAATTCTCCTGCCATTCCTAGAACCATTCGTCGTGGTCTGTCTTCAGGATCAACTGCGTCTGCAAGCTTTTGCACAACTAACCGTGCATTTTCAAGAACTGTTTCTTCGTTAAGAATAACACCGCTTCGCATGGCATGAGTCTGCTGTTTTACCTGATACGAATACCAGACATCAACACCAAGATCATTCATAGAAAATAAAAGGCCTTTAAGTACCTCGGTACCGATATCAAGTGAAATCAGATACTTCTCTTCTTTTTTCTCTTTTGGCTTTTCTTTCTGTCCAAAAAGCGGAAACAGTTTCATGAATCTAGTATAGCATTAGACATCTACGACATCAATGGAAAGAAGCGGGGTCTCGCCGTAATACTTCATAAAATATGCACCAAGCTTTGCATACATATACTTTTTCAAGCGAGGCTTGTCAGTAAGCATCATGTACCAATGTGCAATTTTGGTTTCCAAATCGGCGATAATTCTTTCAGTTTCCTGCACCATATCGAATCCACGGAGCAAAGTAGTTGTTTTTACCAACTCTTCACCCTTTTGAATAAATGTGACATGGCAAATTCCATTTGTAGCCAAAATTTTTCGCTCTGAAATCAATGGTTCGCCTTTTTCAAGAATTTTATCTCCAACGACAGCGGCTTCGCTGACCTTTAGCTTCTTTTCCTGGAGTACTTGTCCGTTTTTGAATGCATATACTGCTCCATCTACTGGAATAAGGACATTTGATTCAGGAAACCCTATTTCTTTTAGCAGTAACTTGTGCTGGCCAAGAAACGATGCGTATCCATGTACTGGAATAAAATACTTTGCGTTAAGCAATTGTGCCATTCGTTTCATATCTTCCTGATATGCGTGACCACTGACGTGAATATCCATTAATTTGCTGTTAATAATTCGGGCTCCTTTGCGGGAGATCTCATCTAACAATCGCTGGACATCCAGTGTATTGGTTGGAATAACCGATGATGAAATAATAACTGTGTCAGTTTTTTTAATTGTAATCACGTCGTGTTTATTAAATGCCATTCTCGTCAATGCCGCCATTGGTTCACCCTGGCTTCCTGTGGTCACAATAATTAATTGATTATCAGGAACTTTATGTGCTTCTTTAGCGGGAATAACTAAATTCGCCTGTGGAGTAACATATCCAATACGCATCGCAATTTTAATGTTGTTTTCCAAGCTTCGCCCGGTAAATACAATCTTTTTATTATGCTTGCGAGCGACTTCGATTAATCCGGCAATTCTCGTTACCAATGATGAAAAAGTCGCGATAATAACGCGGCCTTCTGCTTTCACAATAACATCTTCTAAGACGCCAAGAATTTCTGTTTCTGACTTTGACTTTCCTGCTTCAAATGCGTTTGTTGAATCTAACAATGCAACAAGTACGCCTTTTTTGCCAAGCTCTTCAATCTTTTTGTAGTTTGACGGCTTTTCATTAAGTGGGCTATCGTCAAATTTGTAATCGCCAGTATATACCACTCTTCCTTCTGGAGTCTCAAAACATACGCCATAACATTGAGGGATGCTGTGAGTCACATGAAAAAATGAGATGGATACTTGTCCTTTTCTGACAATATCACTTTCTTTAACTGGGAAAAACTGGGCTTTTTTGTGAAGTCCTGTTTCTCGGAACTTTTCACGGATAAACTCAATCGCAAATGGACTTGCATAAATAGGAGGAAATCCAAGCTTTTCAATCACAAACGGCAAGCCGCCAACGTGATCAAGGTGAGCATGAGTAATAATAATTCCTTTAATGTGCTCTTTATTTTTCTGAAGCCATTGATAGTCTGGCAATAAATAGTCAACTCCGTAGCCATCTCCATCTGGAAACGTCAAGCCGTAGTCAACGACATAAATATCATTTTTGTATTGCACGACATAGCTATTTCGTCCGATAACTTCTACTCCGGACAGCGTGATAACTCGTAAGTCGCGCTCTTTCTGTTCATTCATAATGTAATTTTTGGTTAATTAACCTAGTACGCTAACATCCTCGGGGAGATAATGCTTCACATTTTCCGGTGTAATATTCACCGAGCTTGTTTCTTGATTAACAATTTGATACGCAACACGTCTGGCAAGGTTCAAAAGAGTCCTTTCCAACTGTCGAATTCCGGCGTCAAATCCCATAGGACGGACAATTGCCGGCCACGTTTCTTCGTTAATCACAAGCTGTTGCTCTGTAAGTCCCGTTTCTTTTAAGACTCGAGGCATAACGTAATTTTTTGCAATAAAAATTTTATCGTCATCAGAATAACTTGTAAACCTGATGATTTCGAGACGGTCGAGCAATGCTGCTGTTAATGTCCCGAGTGTGTTTGCAGTGGTAATAAAGAATACCTTCGATAAGTCCAACGGATAGTTAATATATCTATCGCTGAACGCTTCGTTTTGGGCAGGATCAAGAATTTCAAGGAGTGCTGCCATGATGTCATTTCGTAGCGTTTCGATTCCACTGCTTTTATCAATTTCGTCAATCAAAATGACCGGATTCATTGTTCCTGCTCGGGTAATTGCCTGAATAATCATTCCTGGCTCTGCTTCACCAGTTATTTTTGCACTTCCGCGAAGCTGTGCAATGCTACCGAATGCCGCAAGAGAGATTCTTTCAAATTTTCGGCCTAAAGCATTTGCAATTGACTTTGCAATTGTTGTTTTACCCAAACCTTGCAATCCAACAAAACATAGAATAGGTGGCCGCATCAATGTTGAGGTCATACCATCCGGGCTTTGCTGGGCTGTTTGAATATATTGACCTGTTTGTTCATCAAACTGCTGCAAAGTACCTGAAGTGCCCTGGTTCATTTGCTGTAACTGAATTACCGCCATGTAACTGAGGATTTTCTCTTTTACTTTGCCAAGTCCAAAGTGATAGCGATCTAACTCTTCGCGAATAGACTGCAAGTCAATGCGGTCTTCGCTATATACCCCCCAGGGTATTCGGGTTACCCAATCAACGTATTTTGCAACAGATTCAAATTCGGAGGTGTAACTTCCTTTTTTGGCCATACGATACACACGAACAATCATCTTACGGCAATCGTCTTTGAGATCTTCGGGGGCAGCACTTGCCTCCAATTTATTGAGCAACTCTTGAATATCTCCGAACCCTTCGGATTGTGCTTCTAAATCTAAAACTGTGGACATTATTCTATTCGTTATTCACTTTAATACCCGAAACTCAATCTGGAATATTTATCTTACTTAGTTTGTATGCGGATTTAAGAGTAAGAAAAACACTCCAAAACACTAATTCAGAGTATTCTATTTTACCTGTTTTACGGAAAGACGCAAACGGCCATTTTCATCAATACCGACAACTTTGACCTTTACTTTGTCTCCCATATTTACGACTTCTTCAACAGTTTTAATGAATTTGTCTGCAAGTTCAGAAATGTGAACAAGACCTTGCTCATCCATATTTCCTTTTTCAATGCGGACAATTGCACCAAATGGCTTTATTCCAATAACTTCTGCATCGTATACTTCACCAATTTTGAAATCGCCAAAGATATCGTCAATCATTTGCTTTGCTCTGTCGCGATTTTCCTGACCAACTCCAAAAATTTCAACTGTTCCGTCTTCTTTAATGTTAATCTCCATGCCTGATTGCTTGGTGATCTCTTTGATCATTTTTCCGCCCGGGCCGATCAATTTTCCAATATTGTCAGGATCAATTCTAATAACATCAACTCGAGGTGCGCTTTCTGCAAGCTCTGTACGGTGAGTCGGGATAGCTGCAACAATAACATCAAGGATTTGTTCTCTTGCTGTTTTTGCGTATCCGAATGCTTCGAAAATTACTTCGTAAGGAATGCGAAGCTTTTTCTGATCCATTTGAATTGCAGTAATACCTGTTCGTGATCCTGCAACTTTGAAATCCATGTAACCATAGAAATCTTCAATTTCTTCGATGTCTGTCATAAGCTGGTATTGTGAGAAGTCATCGTTTGCGATGACTCCAACTGAAATACCTGCAACTGGTGTCTTAATTGGAACTCCTGCATCCATAAGTGCAAGTGTGCTTCCACATGTTGATGCCATTGAGGTTGAGCCTGCTGAAGAAACGACTTCACTGACGACACGAATCATATATGGGAATTCTGTTTCTGCTGGCAATACTCTTTCTAATGCTTTTTCTGCGAGTGCTCCGTGTCCAATCTCACGTCGTCCTGGATGTGTATTGTAACGTCCTGTTTCTCCGTATGCTGCTGGAGGTGCACTATATTCGTGAATATACATTTTTGTTGCTTCACCTGTCATGTCTTCCAATGTTTGAGACTTTGTCGGTGCTGCAAGTGTTACCAATGACAATACATGAGTATCGCCTCGCTTGAATAAACCTGTACCGTGCACTTGTGGAATAATTCCAACCTCTGCGCTGAGTGTACGGATTTCATCAAACTTTCTTCCATCAATTCGCTTATGTTCGTCAAGTACTTCGTGAAGGATTTCTTTCTTCATAATGCGTGACATCGCTTCTGCGATGACTGAGCCTGTAACAGTTTCATCTTCTTTGAACTTCTCAACTACCTTTTCTTTCACAGCTGCTTCAAGAAGTTTTCGACTCTCTTTATCTTTCTGGCTGATTGCTTCTTTGATTTCTGTACCGAATTCAGACTTAATTGTATCAACAACACCTTCTGGCAATGTAAACATTGCTCCTGCTTTCTTTTCTGTCTTTACTAATGCTGCGAATTCTTTTTGTGCTGTATAAATATGCTCTGCGTTATCTCGTGCAAACTTTACTGCTTCGATAGATTTATCTTCTGGAACTTCTGCCATATCTGCATCAAACATAACAACACCTTCGCGATCAACAGAAATAACCATGTTCATTGAAGGAATTTCACCTTTTGCAGTATAGTCCAAAGCAACAACATCTGCTGGGTTTAAGAATAAGTTTTCTTCTTTATCCATAGAAACGCGAACTCCTGCGAGCTCTCCTTCAAATGGAATATCTGATGTCATGATTGCTGCAACCGCAGTATTGAATCCAAGAATCATTGGATCATACTTTTTGTCGTATGCTAATACATGAATAAAAATCTGGACATCATCTAATAATTCTTTTGGAAAACGTGGACGAAGTGCGCGATCAATAATACGACCTCGTAAAATTGCTTCTTGTGATGGAAAACCTTCTCTTTTAACGTAAGGTGAAGATGCGATTGTTCCTGCTGCATAAAGCTTTTCGATGTATTCTACCTGCAATGGGAAGAAATCCATTCCTTCACGTGCTTTACCACGGAGGACGGTAACATTTACTGCAGTGTTTCCCCAAGTCGCATATACTGCGCTGTTTGCAAGGTGATTAAACTTCTTAAAATGCCAGGTTGCTGGTGTGCCGAATAGGGCAAATGTATAAGGTGACATAATTACTTTCTCAAACCGAGTACTTCAATTAACTGTGCGTAACGCTTTTCATCTTCGCGCTTAAGATATGCAAGAAGGCGCTGGCGATTCTTTACAAGCTTGATAAAGCCTCTCTTTGAGTGAAAGTCTTTGCCATGCTTTTCAAAGTGTGCTGTTAACTTTTGAATTCTTGCTGTTAATAATGCAATTTGAACTTCAGGAGAGCCTGTGTCTGCATCTGAAAGTGCGAACTTCGTAATAAGTTCTGTCTTTTCACCCTTCTTTAGAGCCATGTAAATCTGAACATTAATTTTATTATTCTCTACCTATGCCCGGTATTACACCAGGTGAAGTATCAGTAGCATCCTTAACAAATATTAAGAATTTTTGATACTTACAATATATCATCCTTTCTTCGTGGATTCAAGGTATTTAATAGTGTAACACAACTATAAGATACTTGCAAGCATCTTTTACTGTGTGCTTTTAATCCTCTTTGCAATCTCTCCGAAGTTTAAAACCTGACCGCTAGTACTTCTTTGTGGGATATTATTCTGTGGCGTAGCATTCTGCTGCTGTGGAGTACTCTGAGTCGCAGGTGCTGTAGTCTGAGGAGCTTTTTGTTCCTGAGGCTGTGGCTTACTCGCTACTGGAGGAGTTGCGACAGTTTGAGGCTTTGGTGCAACCTGTGATTGTGACTGTACTTGTGGTTGATTTACCGGAGTTTGTGGTTTTACACTTGGCTGAGGTTGAGGTCTATTTGGTTGTGGTTGCTGTGGCTGTGTTTGAGTACTTGAAGGTCGTGCTGAAGATGTTGACTGCGATTGTTGTGATGATGTCGGAGCCTTTGCAGTTTCTGATGTAAATCCAAGAGTCTGCGAGAATGTTTTCATTTCCTGAGTTAAGACCAATCCTACGCCTTTATTTCCAAAAACAACAAGTTTAAGCTTTGCCATATTCTGGCGTGCATCTTCTGACTCGCCTGCTGCATATACCAATGAATAGTTGTTATCGTATTCAATAGAAATAAGTGCTTGCGAAACCTGAAGTGCTTTTACCATATCTTCAGGAGTAACAATCAAATCACTCAGCTTTATGCCTAATGTTTCGACTTCTGACTTCGAAAGTGATGCATATGCAATTCGCTTTGGTGCATTTACTTTCATTTTTTCTGTTAACTTTTTGCTAAATGCGGCGTATTCAGGTTTTTTATTCAACGATGCCTGTGAAATTGCACCGACATTAACTCCTGATTTGAATAATTCTCCTAATACGCGGAATACTTCTGCCATAAATGCTGTCTCTTTGACTTGCAATGCGTTTACTCGAAGCAAGAATGTTGCGACTGCGTCTTTTGCTTTGTCATTCATTTTGCCAAGTCGGGAAATTCCAAGAACAATTTTTGCAACTGGTATAAGTTCTGTTTCTACAGGATAGGTCTGTGCGACTGCAACAACTTTCTGGAAGTTTTCTACTCCATTTGAACCGAATGCAATGTGTTGTGCTTCCATGACCGATGATTTGGCTTCTCCAAGAAGCTTTTCAAGCTCGTCTGCCGACTGAATACCAAGAGTAATGAATACATCGTGCTGTGCTCCAAATGTCTTAAATTGAACCTGATTAAAGTCAAACTTTGCCGTACCAGGAACAATATACAAGAAGAACTTTCCTCCGGAAATATCGTAGCTTACGCTTGATACTGAACCATCTCCACACGGAATTTCAATGACATGCTTAAGTGTTTGGACTGTATCGTTATATTCAACGCCAAAGTGGGTAAAAACGTGCTTTAACCATCCTTCGGGAGATCCCTGAGAAATAAGTGTTACTTTTCGTCCTGAATCTTTCTGCATATGCGCAATAATTGAGGTGACTAATGCATACTCTTCGGGAACGAGTTTGTTAACAACAATTAATGGATGCTGGGCACTTTGTAATAAAGAAATAACCTTTGTAATATCTGTATTCATGGAGATATTATAGGACAATTATCGAGTTTTTGCAACCACTTCGATCGTGTCACCTTCTTTAACATCTGCTCCTTTTCCGAGGTTTAAACCACACTCGGAACCCTTTTTGACTTCGTTTCGCTCATCTTTCAACACACGAAGTGAGGTAATACCATATTCTCCAACGAGAACTCCTTCACGCATAACACGGCAGATTCCGCTTTTTCTAATTTCACCATCGGTAACAACACCACCTGCAACAACTGTTCCATCTGAAAGTGTAAATACCTGCTTAACACGAAGTGTTCCAATTTGTGTCATTTTATCTCCGCCTTGTCCCATGACATTTGAAATATGCTCAGAGAGATAGTCGTAAAGATGATATACAACATCAAATGTTTTAAATTCGAGATGATTTTGTCGAGCATAGTCCTGAACATTATTTGGAGCTTTTACTCTAAATCCTAAAAGAACTGCTTTAAATGTTAATGCCATGTCAACATCGTTTGTTGTAATACCGCCGACTCCGGAAGAAACTACTTTCACTGCTAATCGCTCATTATTGAATTTCTCGAATGTTGGAAGAATTGACTGCAAGGATGCTTTTACGTCTGTTCGAATAATGACTGGAACAACAAATTCATGGCCATCATTAAAAATACTGTCCAAAAGATCTTCTTCTGATGAATGCTCATCAACTAAGTCTTTATGCTGATTTTTCTTTAATTCTTTTTCAAATGCTGCACCGTCTGCTGTTTTTACAATATCAATGCCTGATGCGGGAAGTTCCTGAAGTCCGGTCATAATAAATGCCTGACCTGCCACAACTTCTTTAATCGGCTTTTTTAGTGAATCAAAGAGCATGCCGGCTTTTTCTTTTTGCTCGCCAATATATAAAGAATCGCCCTTAGCCAATGTACCATATTTTAATACTGCAAAGATTGTTTTGCCCAATGCTTTATCAACGCTACTATCAAGAACAACTCCATAAGAAGTAATTGCCTCTGCTGCATCGCGATACTGTTCCATAAGTTTTAGCTTTTCATTTTCTGGGTCAAGGAGGTTTTCAACTTCTGTCAAAAGAAAAACCAGATCCAAAAGCTTGTCGAGACCTTCTTTTGTATGAGCTGAAACTTCAACAAATGGAATATCTCCACCATACCCTTCGAGATAGATTCCGTTTGCAACAAGATCGTTGATTACTTTTTGAGTATTTGCTTCTGGTTTATCTATTTTTGTCAGCACGACAATAAATTTCACGCCTTGCTGCTGGATAATCTGAAATGACTCCAATGTTTGAGGCTTGATACTTTCGTCTGCTGCAACAATAAGAAGCGCGATGTCTGCAACTTTACCACCATTGACGCGCATTAAGCTAAAAACTTCGTGGCCTGGAGTGTCAACAAATGTCACTCTTTTCTCTTTCCAGAGAATATCTGAAATATAGATATTTTGAGTAATACCACCAGATTCGCCACTTTGGACGCTTGTATTGCGTACAGCGTCTAGTAAAGAGGTTTTTCCGTGGTCAACATGGCCAAGTACGACAACTATTGGAGGCCTCTGTTGGGATGTTTTATTGCTCATTATGACAAATGTTTACACTAATAAATATTACGCTTCTGCTCCTTCGGTTGATCCTTCTTCAGAAGCTTCACTTTTTTCTTCTACTGCTTCGACGACATCAATTTCGACACCAGTCAACTGGGAGGCGAGTTTTACATTGATACCTTCTTTTCCAATTGCGAGTGAAAGCTGATCTTTTGGAACTGTCACTTCTGCACGATTCTTTTTATGATCATATTCAACATGAGAAACCGATGCCGGTGACAATGAGTTTTTAATATATTCAATCATGTCGAGATCCCACTTTACAATGTCAACTTTTTCTTCGTTAAGCTCACCCATGATTGCGGCAATCCTCATTCCACGCTGACCGATACATGCACCAATTGGATCAAGTCCATCCTGGTTTGAAGACACTGCTACTTTTGAACGATGTCCTGCAAATCGGGCAATTGCCTTAATTTCGACTTGGTCGTTCATAATTTCCGGAACTTCCATGCTGAACAATGCTTTAAGGAACTCTTCCGATCCTCGGGAAAGAATGACATGTCGGTTATTTTCCTCGTTTATAAGTTTTGTCACAAGGAAGCGATATCGTTTTCCAATCTCGTAAAATTCGCCTGGAATTTGCTCTTCTTCTGGTAATTCTGCAACGCCTTTTTCAAGCTCGACAAGAATCAGATCTCCACGAACGCTCTGAACTTTTCCACTGACAATATCGTTGAGTTTTGATTGGTAAAATTCTACAACTGCTGCTTTTTCTGCATCTTTGATTTTGTTCAATACAACATATTTTGCTGTCTGAGCTGCAATACGTCCTAATGTTCCAACAGGAATTTCAATTTCCATTGCGTCACCGATAACAATATCTTTTGACATCTTTTTTGCTTCAGTAAAGGAAATCTCTGTATCGTTATTTTCAACGCGTTTTACGACATTTTTAACGATATATAAGTGAAGACCTCCAGAAAGCTTGTCAATTTCTACTTTGACATTCGTATGCTCACCATGCTCTTTTTTATATGCGTCTGCAATTGCAATTTGCAATGCGGAAATAACGGTTGCTGGGTCAAGTCCGCGATCTGCACAAATTTGGTTGATAGCTGACAATAATTCACCACTCATGTAATGATAATTTCAATTTAAAGTATTGCTGCAGAATTATAGCACACCTTACGAGGGATAACTTTGTTATGTTGTCCAACGAGAAAAAACAGTCTATGAGAGTTCACTTAATTTCTTCCACAGTTTTTTCTGCTCTGCCGAGAGTTTCTTTGGAATATCAAGCTTTACTGTTAAAAGAATGTCCCCTTTTTGTGTGGAATTAAGCTTATATGCTCCCTGCCCTTTAACCTTTAGAATTTCTCCATGTTGAATACCTGCAGGAAAGGAAATAGTTTTATCGCCATAGGGAGTTTTAATATCAATCTTTCCTCCAAGCA
Source organism: Candidatus Dojkabacteria bacterium (assembly GCA_030583825.1). GTDB lineage: Bacteria > Patescibacteriota > Dojkabacteria. The sequence goes on from CP129477.1 coordinate 167,717, forward strand.
CCGCATCCGTTACTGGAATTTTTGCTTCGCCGTATAACGTTTCTTTCTTTCGCTCGTACGTTTCGAACTTTGGAACAGTTAATACAACAAAAAGATCTCCTGCTTTTCCATTATTGCGCCCGACATTGCCACCGCCTACAAATTTAAGAGTAAGACCATCATACGATCCTTTTGGAACTTTTAAGGTGACAGAGACAGCATCTGGAATACGACCTGTTGTTTTACATGCTGAACATGGGTTTTCTGCTCGTTTTCCTGAGCCTCCACAATTTGGACATTGCGTTGCATACATAAAGTTCCCAAGAAATGAGGCATTTCTCATATGAACATATCCACTTCCCTGACAATTTTCACATGTGACCATTTTTCCAGTTGTACTACCTACTCCATTACATGTTTTACAACCAACATAACGCTCATAGGTAAGAGTTACTTCGCCCCCGTCGTTTGCTGTTTCAAAGGGAACTTTAAGCTCTACTTCGCGATCTTCTCCAATTTCCTGGCCTCGACGAGAACGTCGGCCAGCCATTTGCTCTTCAAATAAATTGCCAAATAGTCCACCAAAGAGGTCAGACATATCTCCCATATCAAAAGTTGCTCCGCCGCCGAAGTCATTAAATCCTCCAAATGGAGCGCCTCCAGGCTGGCCACCTCCTGATCGCGCATATTGTTCGTATCCTGCTTTGCCATAGGTGTCGTACATATTTTTCTTTTGTGGATCTGACAAGACTTCGTAAGCTTCTCCCACTTCTTTGAATTTTGCCTCTGCATCTGGGCTTTTGTTCCTATCAGGATGATATTTTGCCGCGAGTTTGCGGTATGCGCGCTTTATTTCATCTGCACTTGCTGAACGAGACACGTTCAAAATATCATAATAATCGTTATTATTCTTTGACATAGCTATAGTAAGTTCCTATAATAGGTTATGCTCCCGATTTTACCAAAGACTGCCCTTTCTTCACAAGAAAAGAGGGTAAAATATACGGAGAAGTCAAAACAAAGCAATACTCAAAAATTGAGTGTTCTTAAAGGTCTCTCCAAGTTCGTTATTATAGGTGGATTATTATTGTTGGTTACTCAATTATTACCACTTGGAGTTTCATATGCACAATCATTTATTGTACACGCATATAATGGAGAAACATATATTCCCGTCAGCCAGAATTTCTTACAAAAAATGATTTCGGTGCAATATATTGATCCGGGACAGGCATATTTTCAATCAGTTGTAGACCATCAAAGGGTACAAGATATCACGATTGATACGAGCTATACACAGCCAATGAATATAACCGTCGGCACGGCAGAAATTAATAATATCCTTTTAACTCCGAATGTTCCCGGCTCTGACAAATCTCTGTACGAAGCAGCACTTAAAAAAGGAGTTGCCCACTTAAAAGGAACCCCCTTGCCGGGCAGCGGGGGTACATCCATAATTTATGGACACAGCGGACTTTCGGGACTTCTTGTGAGCCCACATAATCCACAGATTATTTTTTCACGATTAGATGCAGCAAATGTTGGAGATACTGTTACAATACACAGAGACGGTAAAGAGTTGCAATATCTTGTGACATCTAAGAAAATCATAGAGCCGACCGATGTCACATTTATTACAGATACGAGTCACAAAGAAAAAATTGTGCTCATTACCTGTTGGCCACTCGGCATCGGCACAAAAAGATTAGTTTTAATTGGTGAAAAAATACAATGAATAGAAATATTCTGATCCTCGTTCTGGTTATTATCATTATTATTGCAGTACTCGTTGGTATTGTTATATTTCTGCCACGAGGCGATAGTTCCGGACAGAAAGTCGTTATTAACTATTGGGGATTATGGGATCCTCCAGAAGTATACGAAGAGCTTTTCCAAGAATATGAAAATAACAATCCAAATGTTGATGTTGTCTATGCTCAGCGACGATTTGGAAACGATCAGTCAAATAGCTACAAAGGCCAATACCAGGCATCTGTAGATGAGCGTCTCGCAAACGGGGAAGTTGACATTGTGAGAGTACACCAAAGCTGGATTCCACGAATCTTACCGCAGCTTTCTGCAGCACCGCAAAGCATTTTTAATGATCAGGAAGTAAAAGCAAATTACTATCCTGCAGTCAGCGAAGCAATTGTGACAACTCGAGGAGAAGTCTACGGAGCACCAATGATTATTGATGGATTGGTACTGTTTTATAATAAGGATTTATTCACAAAGGCAGGCGTTACAAATCCTCCTACAGATTGGGATGATGTCGTTGAAGTCAGCAAAAAGCTTACAGTCACTGTAAACGGAGAAATTCAGCAGGCAGGTATTAATCTTGGATCAGCAAGCAACTCTTTGCACGCATTTGAAATTGTCCTTCTGATGATGACACAGGCAGATGTTGATATGGTATCTCTTGATGCAACAAATAAAATTCAGGCATCATTTGCAACACAGAAAGCTGCTGACGCAGTGAATATGTATTTTGACTTTGCTCGTGTCCATAAAGTATGGTCGAGCCGATTACCAAATGATTTACAGTTATTTACTGAAGGCCGACTTGCAATGATGATTGCGCCAAGTTGGAGAGCAAACGACATTATTAATGCAAATGCAAATCTTAATTTTGATGTTGCAGCCGTTCCTATTTTGCCAGGTGCAAACCGAGATACTCCTCAATATCTTGCATCATATTGGGTTGATGTCGTCTCTAAAAAATCACGAAACCCCGCAGAAGCATGGAAGTTGCTTGCATGGTTATCACAGCCTGCACAAATGAAACGAATTTATCAGAAGCAGGCTTCATTAAGAGCCTTTGGATCACCCTATCCTCGAACGGAAATGGCAAGTGAATTAACCAATACGCCGATTTCAAAAGTAATTTTGCAAATGGCTCCGGGTATGAAATCATGGCCACTCTATGATTATGGAAACTGGGAAGTTATTTTTAACTCAGAGCTTGCAAAACTTGAGACATCGACAGCAGCAGTAAATGCTGGTAATCTTGAGAGTGCACAGTCACAATTGAACCAGTTAATTTTTAAATAGAGCTTTTGTGCCCAGGAAGCGTTTACAACAATTTGTTCTTTTCTTTTCCTTCCTTTTGTTGTTGATTTTACCTACAGCGATTGTCGGGTACGATAACTTCGGTGATTTACGAAACATTGCATTTGGAAAACGATTTTTACAGGAAGAAGGACTCTATACAGTGTCAACAGAAAGCTCGACAAATATCACAAAAGATTCTCCCTTTGTTGTTACGGCAGAAATATCTTCTCCTGCAGCATTACCACTTAATTATTTTGCGGCTGTTGTTGAATTTGACTCTACAAAGGTAAGTATTTCTGATATTGAACTTGAAGAAAACAGTGGATTGAAAGTGATTCAGGCAGAAGGATTGTATGTCATTATGCCAAATGGCAACCATGTTCCATCGTCGGTTGAGGATTTGCTTCCTGAAGGATGTTATGAAGCAAAGACCTGTGACTTCGTTTCGTTTCAAAAGAACACAGCCCGAATGAGAATTAACGGCTTACTCAAAGACGAATTAACTGAGCAACAGCGACCGATAAAAATTACATTTGTTGCAGCGAGCGAGTCATCCTCTTCATTTTTTTGGAATAGAAAAACTGTCTCTCCCGAACTAAAGCTTGGCTCTTTTGTTCGGAATGCAGTACCAGAGTTTCTTACTGAACCGACACTGTATATTACAGAAAACGAGCGTTACTCTTACAAAATCTCCACTCGCGACTTTGATAATGACCTTGTTTCCCTATCACTCTCATGCCCACCAAACATTGTCTGTTCTCAGGAAGTTAGCTCACCTGAAGGCATGCAGATTATAGGAAATGAGCTTGTTTGGGAAACTCCACGAGCTCGACAGGATAAATACATTATTACTATCTATGCGGATGATGGAAAAAGCGTTTCTACACAAACATTTGCGTTAAAAGTCCTTCGTGCAGAAGAAAGGAATTTTTCATGCACATTCACAATTGGATACGCAGTAAAGGTTGTTGATTACAAAAAAGTAACTCCGCTCATTTTAGATGCGCAGCTTTCGTCGGGAATTTCAAAAGTAGATGTGTCATTAGCTAAAGAAAATACTGTTGAAACAACATTTTCTTACACATTCGAGAATAATCCACAGTCAATAATTCTCGATGAGAATGCAAACCCACCTCTCGCATACAAATTCAACGAAGGAACATATACAGGTGAAGCAATCATTACTGATCCTTCGGGCAATGTGTATAGTTGTGAGCTGGTTAATAGCTATGGTGATAACAGTATTAACATCTCTCCTGTAACGGCAGCAGTTTCAGATTTTTTAGATAGCGTTGTCCAATCGGTGCGCGCCGCATCTGCTATTATCGTTGGCGATAACAGACCTCCAACATTTACAACGAATCCATACACGCAATCACAACCGGGAGTTTCTTTTGTTGTTAACACTTCTTATAACTATGTACTGACTGCGCAGGATCCAGATGGAGACCCTCTTTCATATACAAGAGTAGCTGCGCCTTCATGGGCAAATGTATCAGTGCTGCAAAATTCGGGAGGAACTTTATCACTGCAAATAACTGGTGTTCCTACAACTGGAGGCAGCAATTTATTTGCATTCACAATTAACGATGGTAACGGTAGTTTTATTACACAAACTTGGGTGATCAATGTTGATTATCCTGACAACGATATTCCAAGAGTCACTATTAAACAGCCGACAACCGGTATTACGCGAACACAAGGCCAGACTTTTTTTCTTGAATGGGATGTTGAAGATCGGAATCAAATCGTTAAATTCGAACTGTACTATACTAAACAGTTAGGCGGGCCATTAACAACATTTAACAATAATATTGGCTTTCGCACGAGATCAATGACTCTTGGTACAGGCAATATTCCCCCTGGAGATTATTACTTTGTTCTTAAAGCGTACGATAACAGAAATCCAGCAGGTATTGGACAGGGAGTTACTCAACTTGTTCGTATTCTTCCACGACCGCAACCAACCCAAACAGTTGCACCAACACCGACTCCCACACAAACAACAGCTCCAACAAGTACACCATCCGTAACTCCTTCAGGAACGGTGACGCCAACTCCCACCCCTACGCCTACAGAATCAGTAACTCCAACACCGACTGTGTCAGAAACACCTACTCCGACCCCAACCCCAACAGAAGAGATTCCCACCCCTACACCGGAATTGGTCTTTATTAGTGTTGTCAAACCTATTGAAGGGGGGAAGCTTGCTGCTGAAGAATTAGAAATTGTCGCACGTATAAATGCATCAAATGAGGCGACATTGCAATGGAGAAACGTTACTGTATTAATTAACGATCTCGACGTTTCTTCAAAAGTATCTCGCTCAAGCGAAGAAGGAAAAACAATTTCGTTAGCGTATCGCCCTGCAAATTTGCTACCGAAAGGAAACCACACAATTACTATTCGAGCTACCGATAGCGAAGGAAATGTAGGAGAAAAGAAAGTCTCGTTCAGCATTACAGAACTCATGATTACTGAAGATGTCGAAGATACGACAAACTTTCTTGGGTTTAAAATTCCAACAGCTATTCGAAATATTTTCCTGATAGGACTTGTTATTCTCGTACTGGCACTCTTACTTCCAATATTGCTGTACATGACCTGGAGTCGAGGCAATAAGAAAACAACAGTTCAGACGACAGTAACACCGCCAGCACCAAAACCGGCAAGCCCAGCAGTATTCCCCACGACTCAATCAGGAATGCCAAAAGTGACAAATACAACACCGCAACCATCAGCACCTGTTATGCCATCTGCACCGCCGGCTCCAGCGCCTCAACCACAGCGTGTATCGTCGTATTCTCCAGAAAATGCAGGCCTTACGACAGCATCCAGTAATGCACCTCAGTCAGTACAACCTGCACAGGTAACACAGAGTGCTGCTCCTAAGCCATCACCGTTGCCGGCAAGTACACCGAGTTCGTCACAGATTCCTCGGTCAGCAAATATTCCAAACTTTATTCAACCGAAAGCAGGCGCACCGAGCACTCTGCAAACTTCCCAGCCTAGTGCATCAGTACCAACGTCTCAGGCCAAAGTGAATGCTCCCGCAGCAGCTCCACAACCTCAACCACGTCCTGTACAACCGACACAGTCATATGCTCCACCGCAACAACCGAGTGTTGCGCCTCAAGCTCCGTCAATGACTCCAGCTGCTCCTCAAAAGCCAGCACCAACGAACATACAAAAACCGGATATGATTCCTTCTAAGAATATTCCTACATCGCAAACGACACCAACACAAAGGCCTGCAACGGTAACACCAATTCAGAAACCAGGAACTGTAACACCGGTGGGACAAAAAGTACCGACAACAGTACCTGTTCAAAGTACTCCCGTAGCAAAAGCTCCAATCGCACAACCACCACAGAAACCACAAGGGCCTGCAACTGTTCCTCAGAATATTCCTGCATCAGGAGATAAGCCTTTGACGCAAAACCAGAAACTCCCACCAAAGTCTCCAGTGACGATAACATAGTGCTATAATACCCCATGAAGAACACTCAATGGACGAGCTCTCAGTTAAAACAGAGCTTTTTAGATTTTTGGAAATCAAAAGGACATACGATTATTCGCAATGCCAGTTTGCTTCCTGAAAATGATCCGTCTGCTCTCTTTACGTCAGCAGGAATGCATCCACTCGTTTCGTATTTAATGGGAACACCACACGAGTCAGGAAATACAAAGCTTGCTAATATTCAACGATGCTTGCGTACAGGAGATATTGAAGAAGTCGGAGTTACCCGACGCCACCTCACTTTTTTTGAAATGGCCGGAAACTGGTCGCTTAATGATTACTTTAAAAAAGAAGCGATCAATTGGTCATTTGAATATCTCACATCAAAAGAATGGCTTGGACTTGATCCTGCACGATTATACGCAACAGTCTTCAGAGGCGACGATGATGCTTCAAAAGACGAAGACAGCATTCAAATATGGAAAGATGTTTTTAACACAGTAGGTATTGGTGCAAATGTCGTAGATTTACCTGAAGATTCTGACACTATCGAGCATATTTCATGCTATTCAAAAAAAGAAAACTGGTGGGGCCCTGTATCAAAAACTGGCCCATGTGGCCCCGACACTGAAATCTTTTATGACACTGGAGCACAGCATGACCCCGCATTTGGAAAGTACTGCCATCCAAACTGCGATTGCGGCCGATTCATCGAAATCTGGAACAATGTATTCATGGAATTCTTTAAAAACGATGCAGGTCAGTACGAAAAAGCTCCTTTAAAGAACGTTGACACAGGGCTTGGAATTGAAAGAGTCATCCTTATTTTGCAATATAAAGATAATGACGGAAACGTAGACAAGCGATTGACTATCTTTTCTACCGATTTATTTGAATCACTCTCAAAAATCCTTGTTAATTATTTCTTCGATAATACACTCACTCAGCCATTAGATATTTACCTAAGCGAAAAGAATATTCCAGAACCCGATCAGATTGCCATAAAAGTTATTATTGAACATACACGAGCAGCAGCAATGGTTCTCTCGGAACATATTGAGCCGTCCAATAAAGACAGAGGATATGTATTACGACGTTTGCTCCGCAGAGCGATGCGAAATATGATGAAACTTGCTGATACATATGCTCCAACCAAAAAACAAAAACTCGATGAATTATTGGGAACTCTTTTAGAAGATATTATTACCCAATATGGAAATGAATATCCGGAGTTAACAAAAGAAAAAGAAGCTATTCTTTCGCTTGCGCATACAGAATTTAAAAAGTTTGAGCAGGCATTGCAGCGTGGAAGCACCCTCTTTATGAATACTATTCCAGAAAAATTGAATGGAGAACTTGCATTCGATTTATACCAAAGTTATGGTTTTCCTTTTGAGCTCACGCAGGAAATGGCAGCAGAGCGAGGCATTACAATTTCAACAGTTGATTTTGAAAAAGCAAAACAGCTTCATCAGGAAGTTTCCCGCAAAGGAATGGAAAAGAAATTTGCCGGAGGGTTGGGAGATAAATCTCCACAGTCAGTAATGTATCACACGCTCACTCATTTGCTTCATAAGTCGCTTCGAGACATCTTTGGCCAGGACATTCACCAGCAAGGAAGTAATATCACACCGGAACGATTACGCTTTGATATTAACATAAAAGAAAGGCTTACCGACGAGCAAATCAAAGAAGTTGAAAACAGAATTAACGGTTGGATTGCAGAAAAACTTCCTGTGACCCGTGATGAAGTTTCAGCAGAGGAAGCAGATCGCCGTGGAGCTTTAGCATTCTTTAGTGAAAAATACGGAAGCACAGTTACGGTATATACAATTGGATCTCCGGATTCTCCTGTTTCAATTGAACGTTGCATGGGGCCACATGTTACAAATACCGGAGATATTCAGGGAACATTCAAAATCACAAAGCAAGAAAAAATCGGCGCCAACCTTCTCCGAATTAAAGGTCAACTTGTATAAACAGCTATGACTGTACTCGGCATTGATTACGGCTCTAAAAAGATAGGACTTGCATTGCTCAGCACGGAAACAGAAATGATATTTCCGCTGAAAGCTGTGTTGAATACGAGAGCGATTCTTGCTGACATTGTGAAAATCTGTGACGAATATCGAATAGAAACTGTCGTTATTGGACTTCCCTCTTCTGGAAGCATCGTTAAAAAGATACATAGATTTGCTACGAATTTACATCAAATAAAGAATGTAGCAATAGAATTTGTTTCAGAAGATCTAAGTTCCCGCTACGCTCATTCTATGCTATCATCCCTAAGAGACAATAATGCCGTTTCAATAAAAGGGTTCGGCAAAAAAGATACTTTTAGTGCCACAGTTATTTTGGAAGAATGGCAGACAAAAATAAAATCTAAACACACATAATGGCCAGTTACTCAACTGAAAAAATACGCCCACAAAAGTCTGGAAAAAAAGGCCCAATTATCCTATTAGGATTATTAATTCTCATTCTTGCACTTGCTGGAGGAACAGTATTTGCACTCGACTCGTTCAATATTGTGAAAATTCAGAGCTATTCATGTTACTGGGATTATGGTCACGCAACAGAAAAACTTACGCCCGAAGGAATGACTGAGCAAGACAAAGTGCCGCTTCTTATTGAAAGTGGCGATACAGTTGTAAGAATCGGACAAAAGTTACAAGAAAAAGGATTGGTCTCTTCTCCTGAATATTTTGCCTGCTATGTAAAAAAGACAAGCGCTGGAGAAAAAATCCAGGCAGGCTATTTTGAATTACCAGTACCAATTAGCGTTGAACAGCTTGTTCCATTATTGCAAACAGCGAAAGTTCCATCAATACGCATTACTATTAAAGAAGGACTTCGACTTGATGAAATTGCCGATATTGTTGACGCCGCACTATCAGAATCAAACCCGATCAAGGCTTTTAATAAAGAAGAATTTCTTGCACTTACGGTAGATACGACGGTTATAGAAAATTTTGACTTTATGAAAGGAAAATCTTCACTTGAAGGTATTTTGTTCCCTGATACTTACGATATTCCCAAAAATGCAGATTCGAAAGCAGTCATTGATTTATTAACTTCAACCTTCCAACGTAAAGTGCTTAATCAGCTTGGTGGAACACTTTCGGTACAGACTCTTTCTACATACGATGTTATTACTCTCGCCTCTATTATCGAAAAAGAAGCAGGAAGCAATTTTGAAGAGAAACAAATGGTTGCAGACATTCTACTGCGTCGGTTACGAGATGGGTGGTTACTGCAAGTTGATGCAACTTTTATGTATGAACACAAAGATTGGAAGCACGTTATTACAGTACAAGATAAAGCAACAAACACTCCATACAATACATATCTTCGAAAAGGATTACCTCCAACGCCAATTAATAATCCTGGACTTGATAGTATTCGAGCAGCATTAACTCCAAAAAGTAACCAATATTGGTATTACCTTCATGGAACAGACGGACAAATTCGCTACGGAGTTACTTACGATGACCATCTTCGTAATATTTCAACTTACCTAAGGCCATAACCATGACACGATCAGTAACAGGAGTAAAAAAGAGCCTCTTCCCTACGGAGAAGTCTGCGGAAGATATAAAAAAAGAGGCGGCAATAAACAGTAAGCCTGAACAAGCAGCTGTGTCTGCTGCAAAGAAAGGTACACCAAAGAGTCCGACAGGACGCAAAAATTGGATTAGTATTGGATTGCGGTTTCTCATTATTACAATTACTTTTGGGGTATTTGTAGTTGCCATCCCTACACAGTTCAGAGACTTAGCAGAAGTAACACAGGCATTTGTAAAATCAACAAACTTTACAATCGAATCAAACAGCTCTTTAGATATCGGAAATGTGAAAAAGAATCCTGAGCTTAGAAAAGACGCAAATGGAAAAACAAATGTTATGCTTGTAGGTGTTGACACTCGATATGTCGTTGCACGTGGAGGTGGTACACTTCGTAATACCGACTCTCTTATGGTTGCAACATATGATCATAAAACTCACCGTGTCGGCCTTATTTCTTTCCCTCGAGATATTATTGCAAACTTTCCCAATACTCCATCATATATGAAAATTAATGCAATCTACGCAACAGGAGAATCAAGAAGCAAAGGATCAGGGTTAGAATCAATCAAGCAAACACTCGAAAACATGTCTGGACTAAAAATTCAGTACTATGCAATGGTGGATTTAAAAGGCTTCATGACAGTCATTGATCTCCTTGGTGGCATTGATGTATACGTCGAGCGATCATTTACAGACTACCAGTATCCCACAGATAATTATCGCTGGAGAACTGTTTCCTTTACCCAAGGATGGGCACATATGAATGGAGATACTGCACTCGCATTTTCGCGGTCACGACATTCTCAACAAGCTGGTGAAGGTTCAGATTTTGCCCGTGCTCGAAGACAACAAAAAGTTATTCAAGGAGTTATTGATCAGGCACTAAAGCAAGAAACATTACAAAATCCAAAGAAAATCTTTGAAATTCTAAACGCTATTGCGGGGAGTATTCAAGTAAACCAATTGACACCTGAAGATGTCGAAGCAGCTTTGGCAATTCTCACAGCAAAAGGAAAACCAGAAATTTTCAATGTTGTTCTCGATCCAACAGTTGCAAACAAAAAGCTTTTACAAGTTGGAGGATATGGCACCGGCTATACAATTACAACGATTGGGGGAGTAAAAAATACCGGCCCAATGAGGCAATTTCTTACTGATTTCTCAAACGAGCCAACAATTGTAAATGACGTTACTATCCCTGTTTACAATGGAAAATCAGGATCATTTACAAGCAAATACCGTAACCTTACCGGAAGATTCTTCTACATGAAACTCTATAATGCAGGCACAACAGAAGAATACCAAGGAGACACAGTATTTAACCATGGCGGTGCTCAATACGAACGAGTTAGTAAATTTATTGCTGCAACTATGGGGATGACGTATCAGGAAGTCACAGACGAATCTATTCGTGCTCCACGACCAAACGGTGTTCCAGTTGTTATTGTTCTTGGCAAATAATATGCTCTATGTTGTAAAAACCTCACACCCTGATTCAGACAGTTTCACTCTGACAAATACCGTATTGCCTCTTATTTCAAAAGAGCCTCTTCAAAAAAAACGCTTCGACTGTAATGATCCAAAAGAATTGGAAAAGTTTTTTCTTGATACTCAGGTTATCTCGTTTTTACCAAAAGAAAAAACGGTGTATCTTCTCTCCGGGCTAAAACTTACCGAAAGCGATGGGAAAAAACTTCTTGCTGCAGCAGAGGCCGAAGATATTGTTCTTATAAGTCCTGCAGGAAAATCTTTGCCAAAATCTTCTCAGGTAAAAGAGTTTATAACACCGATCAAATCACAGCAGGTGAAGACATTTATTGCAAACGAAATAAAAGATTTGACTTTACCGTCGTGGCTATCGGTGCAAAAAATCCTTGAAAAAACCAGCATTCTTGATGATATGGGAAATGTATATCACTCACCATTGCAGGCTGTTATTTTGGTAAAACAGGTTTCTTTGTTGAAAGATTCTCCGGAACTTTTAAAAGCTCTCTTTGCAGAGGACTCCAACTTTGTTTCTCAATGGGCAATTTTAGAAAAACTTTTCTCTACACCAGTTGAGAGAATGGAATATTTTGAACAATTAGCAACCGTTTACGATCCTTATGAGCTTCTTAACATGATTAAACACAATCTTTTATTGGCTATTCCTATTGCCGAAGCACTGCAATCACGCATGGACACAGACTCTATTGCAAAAACATTAAAGAAACATCCTTTTTATATTAAGAATATTGCTTCGACTATTTCGAAGTTCTCAATAACACAAAGTAATGCACTTGCATTACTTTCACGAATTATCCGTGTTGAAGAGAAGGTTAAAAGTGGAGAACTTGATGACCCCTCTATCGGCATTGATACTGTTCTCGCAACAGTAAGACATTAGCTTGCAAACTTATTTTGCAAATGATTCAACACTAATTGCCGATTCCTGAATACCATACAATATATCGTTTGACACAATCACCATGTACGGAGACTCTTTTAATACTGCTCGTGGCACATGTGCCATAAAATCTGTCGTCGGAGTAGATCCTTGAAATGCTAATACTTTTTCTGACTGTGTTGAAAACTGATTCGGCAATGCCGAAAGTAAAAGATAGGTTACACACTGGTCTTTAGTTTTCCACGTAACGACAAGCTTTTCTTCTTCATTGTTTTGAACTTGGAAGTCGTGCGGCGTACACTTTTCAATTGTCTGCGATGCCAGTCTTTGAGATTGTGTTTCGGTAATATACTTATTCCATACAAATGTCATTGCAATAGGGATTACAATAACAGCAATTCCTGAAAGTACTAGGACTATTTTGACAATTTTAATCATGATGAGAATACGATGTAATAACAAGGCCACTTCGTGTTTTAATCACACTTCCTTCGGATGATGGAAGCTGAGTAAACTTCTGTGAACGAAACATTATAATAACAGCAGCAGTAAACAGTACAATTCCAATAACAATTGCAGGAATAATCAGTTTTGAAATATTAATACTTGATGCACCAAGCACACTTCGTGTGCTCTCATTTTGTGCAACAATACTCCCTGCAGCCGTAGGAACTTCTCCTGTTGTATTCTCAACGTGTAGTACCCTTTCTTGTGCCGGCAAAGAAGCTTGAGGATGATACGGATCTTCCCATTCATCAATGCTTGTGCCAGAAACCAAAAATGGGGAACCTTCCGATTCCTCAATAGTAACTTGACTTATAGCTGTAGGAGACGGTGTTACACTTGGCGTTACCAGCAGTTGTTCCTCAACAATACGAATAGACGTATTTTGTTGGGAAGAAAGTATTCCAGCAGATACTGTGAATCGCAACGTAAATACTTGAATATCGTCAGGAATTTGCCCGCTAAAACTAAACGACTGTGAATCCCATACCAACCAACTTGGTTTTTCTTCAACAAGCAATGATACTGCATCAGAACCTGTGTACATATATACAACCTTGTATTCAAAGAAACTTCCTGACACAACTTGCTCAGGAGGAATTGATGTAATTTGTAATGTCTGTTGTGGAACTGAGTCTCTATTTTGCGAGTCACCATTACGAGAATTGCCGAAATAAAGCTGCAAACTCATAGGAATAATGAACGTAACAAGCATGATGAGAAAGACGACAAAAATTTTAAAGATGATGCCCATACGTTCAGTCATATGTTTAAGTGTAGCATAACGCCAAAAAGATGCTATACTTAACTGATGAGTACGTTTATCAAACATTTATTCCTGGAATCACTCTTTGCAAGCGGTGTACTCCTTGTGGGCAAAATCATTGGAGTTATTGGTGGTTTATGGATTACAGGAACAACATTTTCGCTAACACAAACGACAAATATTATTCCTACGTTAAGCATCACTTTGCAGCAAGAAACAGCATTGTTACAGGTTAATTCTTTGTCAAACATTATATTTCTTGTATTTGTTTTATTGTTTGCAAGTATTGCTGTATCAAAAATCTATCTTTCTCACGAAGTCAGAAAGAATAAAAAGCTTGCTGCAAAAATTATTTACTACAATCTTGCAGATTGGGTTGAAAACGGTGAAAGTATTTATTCAAAATTATTTGCATGGGCCATATTTCTTTGGCTTTCTGCAATCTTAGTACTCAGAGATAGCCTTATTGGAATCTCTTGGAATGGCATTGCAATTATTGCTATCACATTTGCAGCAGTGTACAGCGCAATGATCTTCCTTTATATTGAAAAACGTATTCAACTAATTTCGTTTCATAGGTCTCATGGAAAAAAGCGTGCCACCGTCAAAACTTCTCTCTAGAGCTCTTGAAGCTGTTGGCTTATTTGCTGTTGTCGTTATTATCGGAGGAACATATCTTGCTTTTGGAGCATTAACACCGAAAGTCACATCACAAAAATCTGCTAATGTCTTAGGAGCACGAACAGAAAATACTGTGTTTTATTATCCAGTAGACGTCAGCGCGCAACCGATAATTGATGATACAGTAATGCGAGTTGATCCAGATCAGCCAAATGTGACAACATTTGAATATGAGTTTAATTCGTTTATGCCGTCTGAATACGCAATTCCAATTATTGAAATTCGCAACAATAACGACGAGGCAGGGGCAATAAAGATTTCGCCAACATTGTCTGCTGATCAGACACCTGTTGAAATTGCTTTGGAAATTGATGGCATCGAAATTCCACTCATTGATAAAAACGGTACATACCTTATTCCAGAAGTGACACTCCAACCTCGAACAATTACGCCAGTTGTTTTGCATATCCGAAGCACAGAGCAACTATTTAGTCCACCATCATTAACACTGACGTTCGTACAATTCTAATCATTGTAAATCCACAGTACTAGGCAAATTTTGCATTCAGCTAATCAATTTAATGATATAATCCGTTATGAGTGAATCCCAAAATACCGTGCGAAACTTCTGTATCATTGCACATATTGACCACGGAAAAACAACTTTGACTGACAGAATTCTTGAATTAACATCTCAAAGTCATCACAAAGACCTACGCGAAAAAGACCGCTTAACCGATATTCTCGAAATTGAGCAAGAGAGAGGTATTACAATCAAACTGCAGCCGGCAACAATGCAATGGAAAGGTCATACCTTGAACCTTATTGATACGCCAGGACATGTTGACTTCACTTACGAAGTATCACGATCTCTTAAAGCATGCGAAGGAGCATTACTGCTTATTGATGTTACTCAGGGAATCCAAGCACAGACAATTTCAAACTTATTGCTTGCTATGGAGGCTGATCTTGTTATCATTCCAGTTATTAACAAGGTTGACCTTGATCCACAGTTGGTGCCTGAACGATTAAAAGAAATTAAAGATATTCTTGGATTCAAAGAAGATGAAGTAATTCTTGCATCAGGAAAAACAGGCCTCGGTATAGATACAATTCTGGACACAGTTATTGAAAAAGTTCCTGCACCAGAAATTCCAAACAAGACTTCTCTTTCAGCATTGATATTCGACTCTTTCTACGATGAACACAAAGGAATTGTTGCTGCAATTCGAGTCATTGACGGAAAAATCACTAATGCAAGTCAGTTGCATTTATTAAATACAACGACAGAATTCACTCCAAAAGAGATTGGAATCTTTACACCAGAGCTTGTTCCTTCACAAGAATTAGCTGCAGGATCGGTTGGTTACATTGCAACAGGTATTAAAGATATCCGTAAAGTAGGCATTGGCGATACTATTTCAGACAAAAAAGATGCCGACGCAATTCCAGGATATCAACGTCCGGTTCCCAAAGTATTTGCATCTATTTTCCCTGAAAACCAGGAAGATTACATTGATTTAAAAGAAAGCATTGGAAAACTCTCACTTAATGATGCTGCACTACAGATTTCAGACGACTACTCTCCACTGCTTGGACAAGGATTCCGCGTAGGATTTCTTGGACTTCTTCATCTTGAGATTACAAAAGAACGATTGGAGCGTGAGTTTGCAGTCAGAACAGTAGTCACAATTCCGAGTGTAGAATATAAAGCAGTCTTAAAGACAGGAGAGCAAATTTCAGTCAAGTCGGCATATGACCTTCCAAATATTAGCACTATAGAATCGTTGTCAGAGCCATTTATTAAAGGAGAAATTCTTACACCATCGTCGCATATTAGCAGTCTGTACGAAACAGTTATTCGCTTTAGAGGAACAATTCTCAATACACGCGACTTATACTCGTCACAATTCTCTAGTTATAACTATGTTGTGCTCGATATTGAAATGCCGTTTGCAGAGCTTCTGAAAGGCTTTTTTAACACATTGAAGAGTGTCAGCCATGGATTTGCATCATTCCAGTATGGAGACATTTCTTATAGAGAAACAAAGCTTATTCGAATTGATATTTTGGTTAACAAAGAAATTGTTCCGCCATTATCGTTTCTTGATATTCCAGAACGTGCTGTTGAACGGGCATCGAGTATGCTGAACACGCTAAAGAAAACTATTCCTCCGCATGTATTTTCTATTCCGCTACAAGCAACTGTTGGAGGGAAAATTATTGCCCGTGAAGATGTCTCAGCCTTCCGCAAAAATGTTACTGGCAAGCTATACGGCGGCGATATCACGCGAAAGAAAAAGCTGCTGGAAAATCAGAAAAAGAAGAAAAAAGAAATGCAGATTGCTGGAAAGGTACGTATTCCTTCAGAGACATTCATAAAAATCATTAATAGCTAGCCTGGTTGTAAGCCTCGCACCTACGCTGAGAAAGTACTATTCATTTCGAATGGAATTCCAGGTAAAAAATTCATTCACAAATATTTCTTTTTTGCCTGGTAGTGTGAATTTCCCAGTTCGCTTAATATATTGAATAACTCCAAGCAAGTACTCTATTGCGTCTAAGAAAGGCAATGAAGGCTTTTTATTTTCAATTGATTTTTCCAGTAAGGCCGCATAATCACTCATCTCTTTATGCCATGCAGGAAAGTATTTCGCAATCCACCTATTTGCTTTAACAAGCTCCCAAAATGTATCATGTCGCTGAAACAAAATGATTGAATCAACTGCCTGTACAGCAAACGCAAGGCTTTGGTGTAACGCAAAGTTATCAGATGTTTTATAAAAGTTAATACAGAATTTGTCTGTAACATTTGAAGCATGACGATTTCTTCTTTTACCAAGCAATGAAAAGACAAGCCAATCGTAAAAACGTGTGAGCCAAATTCTTCGAGGAGAAACAATAATCCAAAGATCAATATCGTGATCAGGTGATGCATTTAACGATGCAACAGATCCTGTAATAGCAACCATTTCTACCCATGGGAGAAACTTCCAAACCCACAAAAACTTTTTTGCAAGCGTAATTTTGCGTAGTGATTCTTTTACTCTCTGTGCACGATCATGGTCAGAAAATAACTTTGCATTCTCAGAGAC
This sequence comes from Candidatus Dojkabacteria bacterium, assembly GCA_030583825.1. Classification (GTDB taxonomy): domain Bacteria; phylum Patescibacteriota; class Dojkabacteria. The sequence goes on from CP129477.1 coordinate 185,146, forward strand.
GACATATCGCCTTGCCGAATCTGGCATATCGGCATAACGAAGAGCATCGTACGGCCATTGATATTTCGCTTTATATGCTATAACTTCGGAAGAAATTTGTGTCTTTGGTAATTTCATAAATTGCATTATAATCGAGCCCCCTGGGAATTAATACTATACCTCGAAATATTATAACTTTTTTGATACACTTAGCATAATGTATGAGCACGCAATCCCCCAAAATATTATGGACTATGAGTTCAAACTTTTTGCGGGATTAACAATCAAACAATTTATTATTATTGCAATTAGTGGTGGGTTAGCATTTGGTATCTTTCAATTGCGACAAATCGGTATTTTGCCTGATGTATTTATGTGGGTACTTTTGCCGACAGTACTGCTTGGCGGGATCGCACTTGGCATGGGAAGTTATCAAAAGCGTCCGTTTGACGAGTGGGTAACTCACTTTTTTAGAGCGATTAACTCTCCATTACGCCGGTCATGGAAAAAAACAGATGCTGCAGTTCCTAAAGAGCAATTCTTTGGTACAAAAATCTCGGTATTTCCAAAGTATCTTAGCGTATATTTTCTAAGCGAAGATGAATATCGCAAGTTTACTCAATATTCTGTAAATCAGGCTCCCGTCGCAACTACTCCATCAACATTGAGTCCAGTTATTCCAATTACAGCAGAAAACATTGGAGACTACGCAGATCCGAACATTGTATTGCCAATGATTCCAAATACAATTGCCTTTCGTATTATGCAGGATGGAATCCCAACAGAAGGAGTTATCGTGTACGTAAAAGATAGCAATGGTAACGTGGTAACCGCCCTTAAAAGCAATGAATCAGGTATTTTGTACTTTGACCAAAGTTTCCCTAATGGTGTGTATATTTTCGAGTTTCAGTCCGATATGGTCGAACTACCAAAGTTGCAGATTATGTTTGAAGGCGGAAACTATCCATTACTTAACATTAGTCCGTTGTCATAATGGCGAGCAATCCAACAGACCCACGAAACGCGCCAATTGTGGCGTCAACTCAAGAATACCTTGAAATTGCTGATGTCATTAGTGATTTATTGTTAACCAAAAATGGCACTGTCTGTCTCATTATTCGTACATCATCTGTAAACTTTGATCTTCTTTCAGAAGTTGAACAGGATATTAAAATTCAATCTTTTGCATCGCTCGTAAACTCGCTTGACTACGATATGCAGATTTTGATTGAAACTCAAAAAGTAAATATCAGCTCTTATGTAGAATTTCTCGATCAAATGGATACTCCTGACCTTTCTCCTGGATTGAAAAGACAATTTACCATTTATAAAGAGTTTATTCGAAACCTTATCACTAAAAAAGAAATTCTCGATAAGAAGTTTATGATTGTTATTCCATTCCGATCAACAACGCCAGTAAGCCCATTGTCTCCACTTGAATACAAACATAAGATCCTTGAAACAGCGATTAACTTTTTATACCCTAAAAAGTACCACATGTTGAAAATGCTCAAAGGAATGGGACTTGATGGCTACCAGATGACAAATAAAGAAATTGTTAAATACTTTTTTGATGTGTTTAACCCGGACAATCAAATCCAGATTGAAGGAATTAATATTCGGTTATAATTATTTATGGACTTTCAGGCACTGCTTAAAAATTTGCCGTTTGCGAAAAAAGAAGAACAGGGTGTTGTTATCCCCGGAGCCGATGGAACTGCAGTTACTGTGGATCCAAACGATATGAACATTGTGGACTTGATTGCCCCTCAGTACTTAGAAATGGATTGGAACTACATGAAAATCAACAACAAGTACTACTCTGTTCTCATGATCACGGATTATCCCCGAACTGTACGTTCAACATGGCTTTCTCCACTCATTAACTTTGAATCATCACTTGCGATCAGCACATTTTACTATCCGGTAGATTCAGACGAAATTCTCGACAAGCTAAAAAAGAAAATTGCAGAGCTTGAAGCATCACTCGCAACAGAATACGAAAAAGGAAAGGTTCTCGATCCAAAAAATAAGGTCGCATTGCAGGACGCACAATCACTGCTTGATAATGTCGCCTCCGGAAAAGAAAAGTTCTTTAACACAGGAATGTATATCCGTGTTTCTGCAGCATCTCCAAAAGAGCTTGATTCGTTAATCAAAAACGTTCAGAACACGCTTCGTGCAATCGGATTAAATGCCGTTCCATTAACCTTACGTGTTGATGAAGGAATTACTTCGACATTGCCATATGCTCTCGACCCTATTTATAAAGTCCGTAACATGGATACAACTGCCCTCGCCATGACCTTTCCGTTCGTGACGTCTGACTTAACCATGAGTCAGGGTATCCTGTACGGCGTTAATATGCACAATAATAGTATGGTTATTTTCGACAGGTTTGAAATGCCGAACTTGAACGAAGTTATCTTTGCTACATCAGGTGCTGGTAAAAGCTACCTCGTTAAACTCGAAGCGATGCGTTACCTTTTGACCGGATGTCAGGTACTTATCATTGACCCGGAAAGCGAATACGAAAAACTTTCACGAGCGGTTGATGGTGAATACATTACATTCTCCCAAGATACAGGGTCAAAAATTAACCCGTTCGAATTTCTTAAGTCCTCGAAAGGTGGAACAAAAAATATCTTGAACGACAAAATTCAAGGTTTACATACTCTTATGAAGCTAATGCTTGGAGAGCTTTCAAATGTAGAGTCTTCACTACTTGACCGAGCATTCCGTATGACTTACAACGAAAAAGGAATTAACAACGATCCTGATACCTGGACAAATCCAGCGCCACTTTTGGAAGACTTGTATAAAGTTCTAAAAGGTATGGCAGAAAAAGAATCGCACGAGCTTGCCGCACGACTTGAAAAGTTCGTATTTGGTAGCGCTGCCGGAGTATTTAACCAACCGACAAATATTGAAATTACAAACAAGTTTACTGTATTTAGCATTCGTGACCTTCAAGACGATTTGCGACCTATCGCAATGTACATGATTCTTGATTTCATCTGGACACGAGTTCGCGAAGACTTACGAAAACGAATTCTTATCGTTGACGAAGCATGGACAATGATGCAATACGAAGATTCTGCGCGTTTCTTGTATGGAATCGCAAAGCGCGGACGAAAATACTATCTTGGACTCACGACAATCAGCCAGGACGTAGACGAATTCCTTGCCTCTCGATACGGAAAGGCTGTTGTCACAAACTCAAGCTTGCAATTTTTGTTAAAGCAAAGCCCTGCAGCAATTGACCTTATCACAAACACATTCAACCTATCGTCAGGTGAAAGAAACTTCCTGTTAAGCGCAGGTGTTGGAGAAGGTATCTTCTTTGCAGGACGAAATCACGTTGCTATTAAAATCATCGCGAGCCGAGGTGAACACCGCTTAATCACGTCGAACCCGAAAGAGCTTTCAAAAATGAAAGAACAAAACCTCCAGTTCAGCGAAGAAGATATAGCTGAAAGCGCATTGATTTATGAGCCAGGAACAGAGTAAAAACAAAAAAACACAAGATACTGCGTTTGATCTTTCCAGTCTTTTCCTGCGAAAAAACCGCAGGCGTGTACTTATATCGTCCGTGATATTAGTGCTGGTTATCGCATTTATCGTGGGGATCATCGTCATTGTTCAGCCGGGTAAGCTACTTTTTGGATCTACATACCGTACCATTGAAACCTCCGGAGATCTTAGCGAAAAACTTACTGTTGAGCCCGTAATCACAGATTTAGAAGTTCCATGGAGCATTTCTTTTATTGATAACGATAGCTTTTTCTTTACAGAACGTCCGGGAAGACTTCGTTTGTATCGCAACGGAGAGTTACTGCTAGAACCCGTTTTGGTAGTTGAAACCCTTGCAAACGGAGAAGCAGGCCTCTTGGGCATGACCTTGCATCCAGATTTCCCTTCTTCTCGATTTTTATATCTTGCCTACACTTACCGACATAATGGATCAATCGCTGTAAAAATTGAAAGATATTCTGTAACTGAAGATTTAGCATTGACATCTCCACGAACATTAATTGATCAGATCCCAGCTGGCGCATTTCACGCAGGTTGTAAACTTGCATTTGGGCCAGATAAAAAACTATATATTACAACCGGAGATGCGGGAGATCGCCATTCTGCACAGTCGCTGGCATCGCTTGCAGGCAAAACACTGAGAATTAACGATGATGGCAGCATTCCTGACGATAATCCATTTGTAAATACTCCAGGTGCACAAAAAGAAATTTGGTCATACGGACATCGAAATGCTCAGGCTCTTGACTGGGACAGCCACGGAATCATGTATCTTGCAGAGCACGGGCCATCCGGCTTTGATGGCGGATTCGGCAATGACGAAATCAATATAATTACAAAAGGCGGAAATTATGGTTGGCCCGTACAAATTGGCAATGAAAAAGGCCAATGGGCAAATAATGTAGAAATAATGATGCCGGTAAAAGTATATCCAGAAGCCATTGCCCCTGGTGGATTAACAATTCCAAAAAACAGTATTATTCCGGAGCTGAAAGATAAAGTGCTGGTATCCGGCCTTCGTGGAACAACAATTCTCGCACTTCGCATCGAGAAAGGCATTGTACTTTCGCAGGAACTTGTCATTGATAACTCATTTGGAAGAATTCGTGAACTTGTAACTTCACCGGAAGGCTATGTCTATTTCAGTACATCGAATAGAGATGGACGAGGCAATCCAAAATCCTCCGATGATGCGATTTATAGAATCATCTTGAAAGAGGAATAGTTTGTAGAATATCGGCACAAAACTTGATATAATTCCCTAGTTAGTATTAGTTTCATCTCTTAATAGAATTCCACGGCTTACAGTAGCTGAGGTAATAAGGAAGGGTGTCAGAGTGGTCGAATGAGACGGTCTTGAAAACCGTTATAGGGTCTCCCTATCGTGGGTTCGAATCCCACCCCTTCCGTATCTCGGAACACGCTCGAAATTCCCCTAACTAACAGGCTTCTTCGGTTCGAATCTCATCCTCTTCTTCCTTTATATTTCTCTTTTTCCATGAGTTGTAAAAAACAACTGCGTATCCATAAAGGTTGTTGGCGATATTAAAAACTCTTTCATCGGAGAGCTTTTCACCATAACGAGGCTCAAAGATTTTTCGGACTTAGTCTAGGAATGATTGCAGCCATTTGGGGGAGTTAGATTCATAAGAACTGTGTTAATAAGTTACACTATTGTATAATTAGCCTACATAAGTGAAACTTACTATTAAAATGAAATTTGAACTTGATAATTATGCTAGAAACATCTCCGACAATCTTCTGATTGAAGATTTAATTGCTATTGCTAATAAATTGAACAAAAATTCAATTACTCACGATGAATACAATCGAGAGGGAAAGTATAGTAGCTCGACTTATCTCCGAAGATTTGGCAGTTGGTTTAATGCTTTAGAAAAAGCTGGTTTACAAAAAACTAGAACACCCGCAAATATTCCAGAGGAAGACTTATTTAGAAATATTGAGGAAGTTTGGACAAAGCTTGGTAGACAGCCACGATATCAAGAAACTAAAACGCCACTTTCTAAATATAGTGCTGGAACTTACGAAAATCGTTTTGGCACCTGGCGGAAAGCACTCGAAAAATTCATATTATATATCAACGCAGACAAATTTGGTGAAGAAGAAGGTACAAACGATTCTCCAAATGAGGTAACTTCTGTTAATGATGATTCAGGAAAAGTTTTCAAGCATAAAACAAAAAGAGAAATATCCGAGAGATTACGATTTAGAATATTGATGAGGGATGGATTTACATGTAAGAAATGTGGTCGTAGCCCTATGAAAGAAATGGGGGTTGAGTTACATGTTGATCACATTGCCCCATGGTCAAAAGGTGGCGAAACTCTTCCCGAAAATTTAGAGACAAAATGCTCACGTTGTAATTTAGGAAAGGGAAACGCTTTTAACGAATAGATCTTAGTTTAATTCTACTATGCCAGACAATGGATAAGCTGGAAGTATTTGATTTGCTGAATTGATGGCTTCGCTTCTCATTTTCTTTAAATATTCCGCGACAGCAGGATTAGTTATTTCAAGATTAACAATATTCTGTGCAATGATATCTAAAACATCATTTGTTATATCTATCATTAATTTATTTATTGATATGTTACTTTCTCTTTGGTTAAGAGGATTAAGATGTAGGACTTTTGCTTCAATAGTGCGTTTATATTTCTTAAATAACTGGCTGACAGGGAGTTTGGGTAATATATTGTAAGCGTCGGAAATATGTGGTGATTTTTGTTTAGCCTGCTCAGTAAAAAAAAGATAAAGATTACGGCTATGAACAAATACCGAAGTCATTGCATATACCTGCATATGGATATTATCTTTAATCTTTTTATCTTCAATCAACTTCCACACCTTTGTAGCGCAAAGAAGATATTTAAGCTCATTAAATAAGTGCACTTCAATATACTTATTAGTACCTGTAATTATAGGCATGACCAAAAATTAAAAGCTTAAATATTCTTAGGTAAGTTTAAATCAAACGACAATCTCGGTAAACTTAACTCGAATTAGGAATGCAGGTCAAACCAAGTCCGAACTTTGTCCACCCCACACACTAAATAATCAGGTATAATACACAATGAACCAAACAAAAGGATTTATTGCCCTTATATCAACTGCCGCTATTTTAGGAACATTTGGAGTTCTTATTCGAGAACTTGCAAAAACATTCAGTGATCCTGGACAAGTTTTTGCACGCTCTTTTTTCGCACTACTTATAATCGTTGGTATTGTACTTTTCAAGAAAATAAACCCGCTAAAAATTGGGAAGAAAAACCTTAAATATATTGTTGCATTTAGCATTGTTTTTCCTTTATCAATTCTCTGCTTCACAATCTCGGTAAACGCGATCAAGGTGACCAACAGTTTGTTTATGCTATACGTAGGAAGCCTTATTTCCACCGCATTTCTAGGGAGAATCTTTTTTAAAGAAACGTTTAGTGCACAACATATTATTGCACTCGTACTAGTACTTATTGGATTGGGCTTCTTTGTTTACCCATTCAGCATTGAATCATTGACTGTTGGACTTGTCTTAGGTCTTTTGGCAGGAATACTTGAAGGCTCCAGCCATACACTTCGAAAATTAATGAAAGATGTAAAGCGAGAAGTTGTTGTTTTTTATCAAAGCCTTTCTGGAGTAATTCTCGCAGCAGTACTACTGTTTTTCAGTGGAGAAGTCTTTATCAAAGAATTCCACGTGAGTGCAATTTTTGTAGCATTACTCTTCGGCGCATTACTTGTTGCAATCGGATACTTCCTTGTATATGGTTTTAGTAATTTCAATGTAAACTGGGGAACTATTATTCTTGCAACAGAGCTCTTTTTTGCTATCGTTGTAAACGCACTCATTCTAAAAGAATATCCGACCTTTTACGAACTCATTGGAGGATTATTAATTTTTGCAGGTACCGCTATTACGACATTAAAATTCGATGACGAGCTTATAAAACTACTGAAACAGAGATTCAATTTAAAGTAATTGCTTAAATATATGCAGATTTCTTACAACGAATTCGACAAAGTAGATATCCGTGTTGGAAAAATAGTCCACATCGAAGACTTTCCCGAAGCACGAAAACCAGCATACAAGCTAGAAATTGATTTCGGCCCTGAAATTGGAATGAAATGGTCTTCAGCGCAAATCACCGTCCACTACCAAAAAGAAGACCTGCTCGGCAAATTAGTCATTGCCGTCGTTAATTTCCCTCCAAAACAGATTGGCCCATTCATGTCTGAGTGCCTTACCCTCGGAGTTCCTGACAAAAACGGAGATGTCGTATTGTTAAGCCCTACAAAAAGTGTCCCCCTTGGTGGGAAGATGTTTTAAACCCACTCAATATCCGCTCCTAAGCCTTTCAGCTTCTCTGCAAAGTGAGGATGTGCCCGCTTGATAGAATCTGCACCGCGAATTGTGCTTTCCCCTTCAATAGATAACGCCACCATCGTCAGTGAAATTGCTGCACGAATAATATTAGGAGCATCTACAGTTGCCGCGCTTAATTCATGTCCGCCATAAATAATGACTCGGTGCGGGTCACATAATGTTGCCTTCACTCCAAACTTTACCAGCTCTGGAATCCAGAACAATCCACCTTCATAGACTTTGTTCCAAAACATAATTTCTCCTTTCGCTTTAACTGCAAGCGCGATCATCAATGGGTGCAGATCAACTGGGAAGTATGGCCATGGAGCGGCTTCTATCTTTTGCAGCATATTCTGTGTAAACGGCTTTTCAATAACTAAACGCTGACTTTTACGAACAATCGCTGTATTGCCATCGTATTCGACGTAAACTCCAAGCTTTTTAAATGCTCTCACGATCAATGGAAAATGTTCCGGCAGTGCATTTTGCACTTCAATTTCACCGCCGGTCATTGCTCCAAGCGCAAGAAATGTCGTTATTTCGTGATGATCACTCCAAATAGTATATTCTGTTCCTGATAGCGTTTCGACTCCTTCGATGACCAATGTGCTTGTTCCAATGCCTTCGATTTTTGCTCCCATTTGCACAAGAAAACGGCATAATTCCTGCACATGAGGCTCACACGCAGCATTTGTAATTTTAGACTTCCCTTTTGCCAAAACTGCACCGTTAATAAAGTTCTCGGTTGTGGTTACACTCATATAATCGGGCCATAATTCTCCACCTGTAAATCGGCCATCAACGCTTAGCTCGATAATATCCCCGCGGACAACTTTTGTTCCTAATGCTTCAAGTGCATCAAGATGCGGATCAATTTCGCGAATGCCAAGTGCACATCCCCCAATCTCGTTTTTCATTCGGAGCTTTTTCATCCGAAATAGTAGCGGAGGAAAAAGCAAAATCGAGCCTCTCATCCCGATAGGAAAATCTTCTGTGAACAAGTCTCTATTGAGTTTTGAGTTGTTAATAACCATCGTTGTAGAATCTTTGTCCCACTGAATATCACTGCCTATCGACTGCAGCTGCTCTACAAGCTTGTTGACATCTGTCAGATCTGGAACATTATGAAGTGTTATGGTTTCGTCTGTTAACAACGACGCACACAAAATAGGTAGCACACTATTCTTATTTCCAGACGGAGTAACTGAACCTGACAATGGATTGCCTCCATTCACAATAATATTGCTCATAAAAAGATGATCATATTATGTACGGAATGAGTGAGAAAAAAGTACTCGAATTGAGACCTAGAATATTTAATTATAACACACTATAAATATCGCACATATGGACATAGTTAGATTATTAGATAACTATCTAAATATCTAACTCTCAAACTGCTAACAATAGCAGAGACTGCTAAATCAAATCACTATCGTATCGTTTTGCTTTCATATTTCAGAAATAAGCGCATTAAAATCAGGTTCATTCTGTAAGTGATAGAATAACTATATTACTTAATACCTACTCTTCTCATGAATATACAAGAGCAAATTGATTCTTACATCCAAAGCCTCCCTTCGTGGCAACAAGACAACCTAAAGCTATTTCGTAAGGTGCTTCACAATGCCATGCCTGATATTGTTGAAGATTGGAAATGGGCTGTTCCAGTATTTCTCATTAAAAAGAAAGTACTTTTTGCAATGTCAGCATTTAAAGCGCATACAAAGTTCAATTTCTTTGTTGGATCTATAATTTCAGATCAACATAAGCTCTTTAATGGCGGACTGGATTCCAAAAAACACCGCTCAATTGATCTGCATGAAGGTGAAAAAGTTAATGAGCAAAAACTTATAGACTTAGTGCACGAAGCCATTAATTCAGTGAAATAAGCATGCAGCAAGTTGTCACAATTATTACAAAAGGTGAACAAGTTCTCATCGGAAAGCTCACGCAAGAAAAGAAAGAGGCATTTGGCGGATTAGAATACGTGTTTCCCGGAGGGAAAGTTGAAGAATCTGAAACTTTAGAAGAAGCTGCTATTCGCGAGGCCTACGAAGAAACCGGGCTTAATGTAGAAATCTCTCAACATATTGGAGAACGAATTCATCCGGTCACGCAAAAAGAAATTCATTATTTTCTGTGCAAAGTCATGAGTGGAGAGTTAACTGTGGCGCACGAAAAGAATAACGATATCGAGGAACTTTTATGGGTAGACAGGCAGAAACTTTTAGAATACATGCCGACGCTATTTGAAAAAGTAGCACAATTTTTTAACCTGAGATCATAATTCACGCGTTGATTTGGAAAAGATACCGTTATACCGATTTTTTACAACTAAGTTTCTAAGTATTCCCCGCGCACATACGAACCTAGAATTTTCAAATGCTTCGTATAGCTGACAAGCTCCTGAATTGCTTTCATAAACTTTGGGTTATTGGCATTTGCAAGCACGTCGAGATAAAAACGATATTCCCAATCTGTATTTAGCACAGGGCGGCTTTCAATTTTTGTAAGGGCAAGCCCTCGTTTCGCAAAACATCCAAGCGCTTTGTACAAAGAGCCTGCTTCTTCTCCTAGCTGAAACTGGATAGTCGTTTTACGCTTTTGCTTCTCTTTGTTTGTCATGTACTGAGAAACTTCTTTTCGCATTTCCGGGCGCGTCACGACAAAAAACCGCGTGTAATTTTTAGGGTTCTCATGAATATTTTCTGCAATCACTTCCATTCCGTAATACTCTGCTGCAAAGCGACTGGCACAAGCTCCGGCACTTTGAAGCTTTTTCTTTTTGACCATTTTTACCGCCCCAGCAGTGTCATCATGCTCAATAAATTCGATATTCGGGTGATTTTGTATAAAGGCCTGAATCTGCCCAAGCCCAACGGGATGGCTATAAACACGCTTTATGTCGGGCACATTTTTGCCCGGATGGGCAATTAGATGAAAATTAATTTTAAGAATAATTTCTCCAATAAGCGAGCTTTCGTTTTTCGAAATATTGTCGTAGTTTTGGTAAATTGAGCCGTATGTAGAGTTTTCAATAGGCACAACCGCCGCATGTGCCCCACCACGAGAGAGGGCGCTAAAGACATCGCCAAATGTGTCACATTCAATAAGGCTGATATCTCTACCGAATAGTTTCATTGCCGCAATATGGGAAAAAGACGCAACTTTTCCTTGAATCGCAATTATTATTTTTGTTTTTGCTTCTGCCACAAGAGAAATTATAACACTCCTGTGGTGAAAAAGAGTACAACGTTCTCACCCGCACTATAGGTTTCGTAGTATAATCCTGTGTTGATGTGATTGGGATCCTGCGAGATGATGGGCAATGGTAAAGACGGTTAAGTGCACTTATGATGGTGCACAATGCAATTTCCGCAGATGTATTGCTTTTCACGAAGTGTATGGCGGTTGTCCCACTGACCGCAGGTACTGGCCGCAAAACGCGGACAGGAAAGAGAATTCGGATCAATTCTTTAATTCTGACGAGGAATTGAAACCCGAATTTAAGAAAAAGTCCTAACAAGCTGGGGGAGCAATGTGTATTTTTACCCATCCCAATCGCCAATCATTGCTCCTCCAACCCAACCTGTTATCATTTACATAATGACACTTTCCAAAAAGCAACAATTAATGGCAAGCCTAGTTCAGGAAATGACGCAAGATAAGACTGCGGCATCGCTACAAGCAACGCGAAAAGGCAAAGTTGTGGATATTGGACTTGTGAACCATTTCCAACTTCATGATCTTATTCCAAATAAGTGGTTTGATTGGACACGACGTGCGAATGCATCAATTATGATAGTTGGTCAGGATTGGGGGCCATATATCGCTTTAAAACGTTATTTGGACGACTACGAAGCACAAAAAGATCTTCCTGATTTTAACTATGACAAGTTTTTATTTTCTGGATTTTCCTCTCGCACAGAAAAGTTTATTTTAAAAGCTATCACCGAGGCGTATTTTTTGGCGACAAACAATGAAATTCCACAGGAAAAATGGAATGACATCATATTTACAATGTCTGTGTTATTCACCCGCCAAGGAAAGCACTTTCGAGGAACAGAATTCTTCGACAATGAAAAAAGTAGAAATCACAGTTTTTCCTATGTGTCTCGACAAATAGATATTGTTAAGCCAAAAGTAATCATGACTCTTGGAGGGATGGCGTGGCAAACGGTTGCGGAACATTTTTCACTCACACAGTTTAAAGGTCAGACAGTAACACAAGTAATACAGAACGTTTCAGATCGCGGATATATTCAATTGGAACATACAACGATTATTCCGAATTTTCACCCAGCATCTCATGTCTCTCCGGCAATTATGAAAAAGATTTGGCAAAGTAAGCCTTTCTTGGATGCGCTGGTATAATTATTGTAAGTTCACACGAGTTTCACACACTTAGCGATACTATAAATACATATGAGATTACTGTTAGTAGAAGATGAGCTCGCAATTGCTCAACCATTAAAAACAGCACTGGAAAAAAGACAGTTCGCTGTAGATATTGCCATAGACGGAAAAGAAGGCTTTGATAAAGCTCGGTTTACCAATTACGACTGTATCATTCTTGATCTAAACTTGCCCGAAATGGATGGTCTTGATGTTGCAAAACAGTTACGACAAAAGAACATCCGTACCCCTATTTTAATGCTGACTGCGCGAACTTCTCAGGACAATATTTACGAAGGATTTGAATCGGGAACAGACGATTACCTTCCAAAACCCTTTGATTTTAAAGAATTACTTTACAGAGTTCAGGCACTCATCCAGCGGAATGTCGCAGCCCCCGAAACGACGCTTACATACAGAGACATTACTGTTGATACACGTGGATTACATGTTAGGTACAAGAATCAGGAAGTAAAACTCACGGCAAAGGAATATGGCATTATTGAGTATCTCATGCGCCATAAGGGAAGAGTTATCAGCCAGGAAGAACTTTTAGAGCATGTCTGGAATGAAAATATTGACGAACTGAGCCAAACTGTACGAACAACCATAAAAACACTTCGTAAAAAGGTGGATCCTGATAAAACACTTATTCAAACATTCAAAGGAAAAGGCTATGTCATCAATTAAACTCCCGTTTTATCAAACAATCCGATTCAAGCTGACACTCTTCTACTCTTTTGTGCTTTTTCTTTTCTCAAGCGTAATTGTACTTTCATTGAACTTATATATGAATGATTATTTGCAGAATGACCCATCCCTCAATGACAGGATCATGTTTATTATCCCCCGCCCTAGAAACGATTTATTTAATCAACTGACATTGGAAGACAAACTATTTATCAGACAACAGCGTCTTAATGATTTACAGCAAATGCAAGAACTCAGTATTTTGCTTCTTGCTCCAATTGCCATTACAAGTTTCGTGCTTGGCTACATTGTTTCTGGAAGATTTCTTGAGCCTATCACAAAATTAAACACGGAAATTGACCAAATGACCGACACGACAATTGGAAAAACTATCCCTGTGGAAATTCAGGACGAAGTTGGATCGCTTGTTCAAAGCTTTAACAAGCTTTCTTTACGTCTCAAAGACTCATTCGAGGCGCAGAAACGTTTTGTACAGGATGCTTCGCATGAGATAAAAACTCCACTAACGGTTATTCAAACTAATCTCGATACCGTATTGGATGATCCAAAAGCAACAAAAGAAGAACTCTCAACCGCAATTGAGCAGGCACTTCTCGCCGTAAAACATTTACGAAAACTTACTGACTATCTGCTTACATTAACAATGCCTTCTCAGCGATCATTAAAGAAAGTGAATGTGTCAAAAATAACCGAATCACAAATTGAACTTTTGAAGTCATACGCACAAGAATACAATGTACGACTTACGCAAGACGTAGAAGAAGACCTATACATAAAAGGTGACTCTTATGCGCTCGAGCAGGCAATTAAAAATGTCATTGAGAACGCCATAAAGTATTCTTCTGAACATAAAGATGCCACAGTTATTATTCATGCTAAACAGGAGAATAATTCAGTAATTATGACAATTCATGACAATGGAAAAGGTATTCCAGCAGAAACACTTCCAAAAATATTCGAGCGGTTTTATCGAGTTGATAAATCCAGAAACAGTAAAACCGGGGGATTTGGCTTAGGTCTCGCAATTACAAAAAAAATAGTCACTGAGCATTCAGGAACAATCGGCGCAAAAAGTGAACCAGGAAATACAGTATTTACACTAACATTCCCTGCATTTGACGAAAAGAATTAATAGACTTCCCACGTATCAAAGGTAAAATGTGATACCATTATCTATGGCGGTAACAGCATTCCAACAAAAAGTATATGATGCCTTGCAAAGAGTTCCAAAAGGACAGGTCACTACGTATAAATACCTTGCCCATGCAATTGGCAGCAAAGCATATAGAGCTATTGGAACCGCAATGAAAGTTAATCCTTTTGCCCCCGAAGTTCCCTGTCACCGCGTTGTTGCAAATGACGGCTCTATTGGCGGGTTCATGGGCCACAAAACAGGAGAAACAATTGATAAAAAGATACAGATGCTCGCCGACGAAGGAGTTATCGTAAAAAATAGAAAAGTTGTAAATTTCGAAAAGATTGTATGGAAGGGAGACTAACAGCAAAAGCTGTCATGCAAGAACTTGAGCAATATATCATCCCAGAAAAAGCAGCCTTTTTCCCAAGATTTTTCAAAACAGGAAAAGGACAATACGGCGAAGGAGATCTTTTTATTGGAGTAACAGTGCCTTCACAGCACAAAGTTGCGCGAATGTTTAAAATGCTTCCTTTGGCGGAAATTCAGAAACTCCTCGATTCTAAGATTCACGAGCATCGCCTTACTGGAATTATGATCTTGTGCCTTCAGTATGCTAAAGCAAAAACTGTCGAAGAAAAACATCCGTTTATTGATTTTTACCTCAAAAATACATATCGAGTAAACAATTGGGATCTTGTTGACTCATCTGCGCATATTGTTGGGCTTTGGGAAATTGAAACAGGAGAAGAGTTGCTTGAAAAACTATCTCGGTCAGAAATGTTATGGGAGCAGCGTATCAGCATTGTTGGGACATACCCAATGATCAAAGCAAACAAACTAGCATTGACTTTCAAAATTGCCGAATCATTTCTCACTCATAAGCATGATCTTATGCATAAAGCTGTTGGCTGGATGCTTCGAGAAGCTGGAAAACGAGATATTTCTTTACTTGTAAGCTTTTTAGATAGATTTGCGACTAAAATGCCTCGAACAATGCTCCGCTATGCGATTGAAAAGTTTCCAGAGGATCAACGCCAGTATTATCTAAAGCTCCGCTCTGTAAACACAAAATAGAAAGCTTTTATTATATCCTTGCTTACTATCCCGATAGTGAAATCCTAGACTGCTCATAGTCACCTATATAAATGCAGTTACAAGACATATTGCTAGGAATATTTTCCCAAACGAATACGTCGTGTTATTCTTACTCTTTTTGCTTTTAAATAACCCTATAGAGGTGTATAATCATCCTACATGAGTAATACTATCTACCGGCAGTCTTTTTCTAATAATGGAAGGAAAGCCTACGAGATCACAATTGACGTTGAAGAAACACACTTTTATGAGGCATCTGTTCAGCATTATGCTAATATTCCGACGCAAACGATAGAAGCTCCACAGGCACAAATTTCGGCAAAAAATAAATACCTTACCTATTTGCCTATTCAGCCACGAGAGGTTTCAAAAATTATTGCAACAAATCCTAAAGAAATGCCGCTTGCGCTCTTTTACCTGACAAATATGATTTCACGAGAAGATAAAATCCATGCAATGAACTTCTTGCTCTCAGCACATGCCGATGTAGAAAATACAATTTTCCAAACATATCTGAACACTCCTCTGCCAACGCATATTCTTGGGTACAGAACAATTCATCAACTGAGAGAAGCTTCAAATGCAGAAACGAAAGCCGTCATTCAGGCAACTGGACTACTCATGAATAAAGAGATAGAAATTACACCACAGTCTTTGTCATGGGTAATCGGCGAAGATCTCAGAAACGAATATGATGGACTTATAGCAGCAGTAACACAGGCATATGCAGTGTTGTGGAGACATAATGATCTCTTTTCACAGTTTTATGCAAAGGCTGTGACGTCTTTGCTCCCATCGCTAACACTGCCCGGGACATTGGGAATTGCAGAAAACGGCGAGCTTGTATCACAGCCAACATAGCGATACAATAGACCAATTCACATAACAAAATACTTATGGCATTACCATTCACAGAACGTTTTACTGCATTTTTCACAAAAGAAGGACGCTTAGGACTTATAAAAAATGTCTCTATCGTATTCACTGGAAGTGTTTTCAGCCGCGCATTAAACCTTCTTGTATTCGTTTTGCTTGCGCGAGGACTCACCGTTGAACAATACGGGATTTTAACTGTTCTCTTGTCTGTAACCACAACAATGGCCGATCTTGTAAATTCTGGATTAACCGCTTCAACAATGCGGCAAACAGCGTTACTTAATGGCAAAGATCAAAAAGCTCGAATAGGAAATCTCCTCAGTACAGTAATGATTAATTCTTTTGTAATCACAATTGTTACTGCGTTTATAGTGTTTATTCTTGCTGCTCCGCTTTCAGACGTTCTCTTTAAAGCTGACTACAAGCTCTTAATTATTGCATCTGCATGTGGATTGTTCACAACGTTCATGTACGGACATATTTACAGCACACTTCACGGATTACAAGATTTTACTGGAATGCTTATTTACTCAGTTGGATTTGGACTCGAACGATTGCTTCCAATTTCATTGCTATTCTTTTCTGGAAATCTGAATATTGGCACAATTGTTATTCTTTTTACAGTGACACCTTTTATTCCATTGCTTTTTGGCTTTTACAGAATCAAATCGAAGTTTGGAGTTCCATTTACCTTCCCCACATACGATCGTCCGCTAATGAAAGAGATGCTTGGATTTGGAGGATGGATGACATTATGGTCTGTTGTTGCAATCGTGCAGTCAAGAATGGATGTATTTCTTCTCGCCTCTTTAACAAGCACTGTCCAAGCATCTTTTTATGATGTTGCACAAAAAATGTCCTCAATTTTAAGTATGGGAGTTGGTGCATACGCAAACGTTATCAACCCTAAAATAGCAACCTATACAAATAAAGAAAAGATTCTTCAGGAAATGAGAAAGATTATAAAAGTCACCGTTGCAATGACTTTTGGTCTTGTTGTTGGAGCATTTATTATCCCTTACTTTATTATCATATTGTTTGGAGAGAAATATACAGAATCATTAATGCCGCTTAGGATTATGATCTTTGGTCTTGTCTTTTTTATGTGGACATTTCCATTTAACTCAGTCTTATATGCAATCGGCAAATCGCAGGGTTTTTTCTTTACTGCGATTTTACAATTGATCGCAAACACGATTTCATCATTAATTTTTATTCCGCAGTTCGGAGCATCGGGTGCAGCAATTTCTTTCTGCATCGTTAATATTGTTGCATTCATCTGTTCGTATGCATTCTACCGATACTTCTTCGTAGCTAAGTATGTTGAAAAAATAGATGAGTAAAGATTCTGCTTATCAAAATGATCAACAATCAAAACCTGCACTTCTTTTACTTGCACCTTTTCTTGGAGAAATAACTCGTGGTGCAGAAACATTTGTTATTGAGTGGGCAAATACAATGGCAGATAGATATGATATTACGATTTTTTCATATGAGCAGGAAAAATCTTCCCCAAAATCTATTCAAAACGTTAATGCAAGTCACTTGCAACAAGTATCTGTCCCAAAAAGTGCTATTCCTGGAGTAGTAAAAACTTATAAAAATATCTCTCAAAAAATTGTCGGCTTCGTATCAAAACCAGCATCACTCCCTTTAAAGCCATTCCAGTTTTTAGCAAAAGTGATTTTGAGAATATTAGATAGAACTGTGTATTTTTCTGCAAGCGCACTTGAACAGTACTTTTTCAGCAAGTATGTTTTTGATCATATTACAAAGCAGTACGCAATAATATTCCCAAACAATGGAATTTGGGGACTACACTTTGCTCAAGAATACGCCAAAAATAATACTACCGCAGTGATTTATACCGGCCACGGTGGAATCGGTCTCGAAGAAAAAGCAATTATTCAAAGACATCCCGATATCTATATTGCAACTACTCCAACAACATACGCATGGGCGAAAGAACTAAGCGCGAAAACAGCATATATTCCGATCGGTATTTCGCTTGACCGCTTTGAAACATCTTTTGAAGCAAAAGACTCAGATAAAAATATTCAAAGGCCAGTCGTGCTTTGTGTTGCTGCACTTACTCCATTCAAACGGCAAAAGTTACTTATAGACGCAATGAGCAAAACAAATGGAACGCTTATTCTTATTGGAGACGGTGAGCTTCGGGCAGAAATAAATACATATTGCGAGCAAATACTTCCTGGCAGATATATTTCTATACCCAAAGTTCCATATGAAGAAATGCCCTATTATTTCCAGCTTTGTGATGTATTCTCTCTTCCTTCTGAAAATGAACCGTTTGGAATTGTGTACCTCGAAGCAATGGCTGCAAACAAACCTGTTATTGCACCTGACGACGACTCTCGCAGAGCAATTCTTGGAGATGCAGGAATTTTTTGCGATGTAACAAATGCGGAAATATATGCAAAATCAATAGAAACTGCTATTGCAACTCATTGGCAAAACAAACCTCGCGAACAAGTAGAGAAATATTATTCATGGAAAACAATCGGAGACCAGTATCATCAAATAATTTGGCGTCTGGTACAATCAAAGTATGAGTAATACTGAAAAACAGTCTTTTTCTCGCATTGCATTTGTCTATAGAATGCAAAAACAAGTAGGAAGAACGTTAATCTCTTCTCTTCTGGACGAAATAGCAGCGCGCGGAATCCATCTTGATGAATACAACCTTTATAACGAAAAGAACCTTTACGACGACTCTATTTTAGACACTTTATATAAAAAGCGAAAATTGTATGACCTTGTATTTGTTCTCGATTTAGGGTATTTATATGATTATCGGATCCACAAAAGTCAATACAACTGCCCTGTTGTACTTATTGCTGGAGACGACCCTCAAAATTTTCTTCCTAAAAAAGGACTCGCACAAAAGCTTAAGCGCTATTTAAAGCGCAAGCTTTTTTCAAGCGTTGACCATAATCAGCTTATTGGAAACGCAATCTGTGCAAAGCAATATGACATTGTCTTCACCCATCAGAAAAACTGCGTACAAATGTACCGTGAGCAAGGAATAGAAAATGCTCATTGGCTGCCTTACTGGTGCGATACATTTATTCATAACAAAAAGAAAGATATTGCGGTAACCGCTGACGTAACAACTGTTATGAAACCACAGCTTCGAAGAAAAAAAACGCTTGCATTTTTAGAACAGAATCGTGCATTTACATTTAGTAACGGCGCAGGAAAATATAATAACGATGCCGCTGCTCATTATCAGACTGGAAAAATTGTGTTTAACCAATCTAACCACGATGAAATGACTATCCGCATTCCTGAGTCACTGGGAGGAGGAAACTTTTTACTCACCGATGAAATCCCTGTAGAAACAGGATTGTATGATCTTTATACTCCCGGAGAGCACTTTGCAACCTATACAGATCAAAACGATCTCGAAGAAAAAATTAAGTACTATCTTGCACATGACGAAGAGCGTAAAAGAATTGCAGAAGCAGGATATACGCATACATTGCAACATCATACTCAGGCACATAGGCTGGATATGATATTCGAAACTGCTCAGGCATTGAGAAAAGAATCTGCTCCAAAAAAAGTAAGCATTCACATGATTTCCTGGAATCGTCCGTGGCTTTTAAAACTGACATTGGATAGTTTACGAAACTCATTAAAAGGGACGCAGGTTCCATATGAAGTTATCGTATATGACCAGCGATCAGATTTTGAAACACGGAACATTTTGAGAGATTATTTCGATATTATTGATAAAGTTGTTAATAATCCTGTAAATGATGGAATGGCACAAGCATGGGTAACAATGTATAGCTTGTCGAATGCAGAATATATTGTTCCTATCGAAAACGACTGGCTTTGCGATGCCCATTCAGACCGCTGGCTTGAACATGCACTGGAAATTATGCAAAAAGAACCAGATATTGCATTTATCAAGCTCCGTGCAATTCACGACAGACAATTTGGCAACGGGTCAATTAATCACGAACCGTGGACAGTAAAACCTTTCCCTGCTGACATTGTAGAAATTGGGGAGCTATCAGATGGCAAAAAATATTACGCTGCAGCGGCACAATACAATTGCTTTACATTTAATCCTGTACTCATGCGTAAAGAATTCCGCGATGAGTTTGATAAGTATTACAAAGATAACGCCAACAATTATGATCCGTTACGTTCAGGAGAAGATCTCCCTCAGGAAAAGTGGCGTGAACAGAACAAATGGAAAAGCGCATCTCTCACCGATGGCCCATTCCGCCACATTGGTTTTAATGAATTAAAAGAACATGCATTCTATCTTCCGCAATTTTTGGTTCGTCATTTTATAAACGGTGTCAGAGTAATCTTACGTTAATAAGATATGCGCTGGGTAACTCTTTTTCGTAATCTTGCCAATGTGATGCTCGTCAAAGATGTTGGACAGATTCCATTACATCTACGAGAAAGTCATGGCCTGGACGCTTCACTCACAGGATACCATTTGGAAGAAGACTACCCGTTGCTACGTGGTGCTGCACAAAAATTACCAGTTACATTTATTAATCCTGGCAAACAGTTTAAGTACTTGGACACAGGAGTGATTTCTTACCTTTTTAAAGAGGCACGAAATATTGATATTTTGAACCTTTATCATTTTGAGCCTCACACGTTCTTTTATGGAGTACTGTACAAGTTTTTGAACCCAAAGGGCTTTCTGTATATCAAGCTTGATAACGATTTGCGAACACTTGAAAGCGGCAATGGACTGTATCCATATGGCAAACCAATAGCAAAAACACTGTTTACACCACTAGAAAACCTATTCAGAAAAAAGACTGACCTTTTGACAATTGAAACAACCAAAGGTCACTCACTAATCTCAAAAGAATATCCTGATCTTGCAGGAAAGCTTGCAGTTATTCCAAATGGCGTTGATACAGACATTATGAGGCAAGATTATGACTTTAGCTCGGTCACCCCCGAAATAAAGGAAAATATTATTATTACCGTTGCACGGTTGGGAACAAAGCAGAAAAACACTTCCGGCTTTTTGGAGGCGCTTACAAAAGTGAATCTTACAGGATGGAAAGTGTATCTCGTTGGGCCAGTAGAAGCTGAATTTGAGCCATATAAAAAAGAGTTTTTTGAAAAGTACCCCCATTTGGGAGATACTGTCATTTTCACAGGAAATATTTCAGAGAGAAAAGAGCTTTACAGCTTGTATGCAAAGGCAAAAATATTTTGCCTCCCTTCGCTGTGGGAAAGCTTTGGCATTGTAATTCTTGAGGCATTACTTTTTGGATGTCATGTAATAAGCACTAACTTCGTAAGCGTTGGAGATCTTCTTCCTACAGATATGACATTGGGAACAATTGTCCCAATAGGAGATATTGATGCTCTTTCCAATGCAATTACAGATACAACAAAGCGAGAAATAAAGCAAAATGATATTACAAATGCTCAACAGTATGTGCTTAACAACTACGATTGGAAAAATATTACAGCAGAATTAAAAGCTAAGATCATACCACCACAAAATGATTCAACAAATTAAGCGAATTATTTTACTTATCCCAACAATTATCGGGAAAGTTATTCGCGATCCTTCATTACTCAAGAAAAATCTCACACGAAAAGTCTTTAATCGAATTTTTACCGCGCAACTACATAAAGAAAAATACGACATTGTGAATAATATTAGTGACTTTCGACCACTAGAATTTCCTGTATACGAAAACCCAGTTGCGAGCATCATTATTCCAGCATATAACAAATGGGAAGTCAGCTATGCGTGCTTCGTTACGTTACTAAGAAACTGTATAGGAGTTCCATACGAAGTCATTTTTGCTGATGACGTCTCTACAGATGAAACCAAAAACGCAGAAAAATATCTGAAAAATGTGAAAGTTATCCATAATAAGGAAAACTTGCGCTTTGTAAAAAATATTAATAATGCGGCAAAACAGGCAAAAGGAAAATATATCGTTCTTTTGAACAATGATACAAATGTACAAAAAGGGTGGCTCGAAACAATAGTCGAGCTGTTTGAAAAAGACGACAAGATTGGTATCGTTGGATCGAAGCTTATTTACCCTGACGGAAGACTTCAGGAAGCAGGAAATATTATTTGGGCAAATGGAGTTCCCGAAAATTACGGCCAGCTCTACAATCCAAACGATTTTCAATATAACTATGTTCGAGAAGTTGATTACGTCGCAGGAGCAAGTTTAGCAATTCCGCGAAAGCTCTGGGAACAACTTGGAGGAATGGACGAAGATTTATCGCCGGGCTACTTCGACGACAGCGATCTAGCAATGAGCGTCCGCAAGGCAGGGTACAAAGTAATGTATCAACCAAAGTCTGTTCTTATCCATTACGAAGGAACAACACACGGAAGAGATACAAAATCAGGATTCAAGTCATACCAAGTTATAAACCAGGAAAAGTTTCAGAAGAAATGGGCAGCCGAACTTAAAAATCAGTTTCCATTTGGCCAGGATATGTTTCTTGCAAGAGAAAGAGCAAAAGGGAAAAAGATTGTGCTTGTCATAGACAGCCGTGTTCCACTTTTTGACCAAGAGGCTGGGTCACGATCAACATTTAATTATTTACAGCTTTTTGTCCGAATGGGTTACATTGTAAAATTTGTATCAAACAGCCTGACAAAGTACGAGCCATATACAACTATTCTGCAGCAAATGGGCATTGAGATTCTCTATCGAGCAACTGACAATTGGTCTTCTTGGATCAAAGAAAATGGTAGATATATTGACTACACGTATATTCACAGACCCGATATCGCAGAGATTTATCTTTCAGATATACAGAAATATACGCAGAGCAAAATAATCTACCAAACACACGACCTACACTATCTTCGAGAAAAGCGTCGGTATGATGTTGAAAAAAAGCCAGAGTTTCTTGCCGCATCAAAAAAGTGGCTTCCTAAAGAAACAGCTATCTGCAACGCTTCTGACCATGTTGTCACGTTCAGTTCATTTGAAAAAGAAATTATTCATACCGAGTTTGGGAAAAAGGAAGTGACCGATATTCCATTGTATCTTTTTGACTCGTTTGCCGCCGCAACAACAGTTTCTGAGTTCACAAGCAAACATGGACTGCTTTTCGTCGGTGGATTCGGACACTTTCCAAACAGAGATGCAATGACATGGTTCGCATCAGAAATTTACCCAATAATAAAGAAAGAAATTCCTGATATCACTGTCACCATTGCGGGATCAAATCCTCCAGAAGAAATACAGAAGCTTGCTGAAATAGAGGGAATTACAGTAAAACCGAATGTTTCAGATGAAGAGCTTGTAGCTCTCCATAAAGAAACACGCATATTAATTGTTCCACTTCGTTATGGTGCAGGAGTCAAAGGAAAGGTTATTGATGCACTTGCACAAGGAATTCCAATGGTCAGCACTGGTATTGGGATTGAGGGAATTGCTGGCATTGAAGATATTGTAAAAGCAAACGACTCTGCAGAATCTTTCGCAAAAGAAGTTATAGAGCTTTATAAAGATACACAGAAACTGGCTGAAGTGTCGGTACAATACACGAAGTTTGCAGAAAAGAATTTCAGTTTTACGTCAGCTATTGCAACATGGAAAGAGTTAATGCCACAAAAATCAAGTTAATTACGGTATAATCGCATATGGAGAAAAAATACGACCTCGTTGTCGCATATAGAATTTACCCTGGAGTTTCAAAAGTACCTCCTGTTCACGCTGACAATAAATATAAACTTTCAGCGCTTTGCTTGCGATCATTTGTTGAAAGCTTTGGCAAGTTAAAAGTAAAAGTAATTGCATTACTTGATGACTGTCCTGCAGAATTCACAACGCTGTTCAAAGACATAATTCCTGAAGAAGATCTTGTTATTCACGAATTCAAACCAAAGCTTGGAAATTTTGGAACATTTGCCCGTCAAATTGATGAACTGCTCACCCAGCAAGAGTCTGAACTTGTAATGTTTGCCGAAGATGATTATGTGTACTTGCCAGGAGCACTTGAGCATATGGTCAACTTTATGAAGGCAAATCTTGATGCAGATTTTGCATGTCCGTATGATCACCCCGACTACTATGCGTCGTTATATCATCAGTATCCTTCCAAGGTTATTTATGATTCATCACGGCACTGGAGAACTGGCGCATCAACAACGCTCACATTTATGACACGTCAGTCAGTATTACAAAAAGCTCAGCATACACTTCGCGCTTACTCAGACAAAAACAAAGATTTTTGCGTTTGGATGGCTCTGACAAAAATAAATGTATGGAACTGGTGGAAACCGCTTTTCAATATCGTTTCGAATAGATGGATGTTCGGATATTTTCGCAGAGCCTGGCAATATAACTGGAAGCAGATATTATTCGGAGATCAATACACGCTGTGGGTTCCTCTTCCAACACTAGCAACTCATATGGAATCAGACTTTTTAGCACCACTTGTTCAGTGGGAAAATTATTTTACACAATATGACAATGGCAAAAGAGAATAATCCAGATTACTACGAGTCGTATTTTCAGTATCTTAACCCGCACTTTTCATTAGAATGGTACAAGGCACACATGGTAAATGACTTTCCAGAGATTCTTACAGCAGATAAAAATGCAAAAGTACTTGACCTTGGATGTGGAACTGGCCAACTATTAAAAGTTCTCGAAGATATGGAATACAAAAATCTTTCCGGCATTGAATATGACAAAGGACAGTACGAAGAGGCAAAAAAGCTTGTCTCCTCTGCAACAATTATGCAAGGCGATATCTTTCAGCACCTGGAAAAAATGACAGAAAAGTTCGACATGGTTTTTATGGTTGATGTCATCGAGCATATCGAAAAAAATGAGATTGTGACATTGCTTCGCTTAATCAAAAAAGTACTCGCACCAGGAGGAAAACTATTTATGCGAACACCAAATGCAGATTTCCCATTGACTGCTCCACGATTTAGATACATAGACATCACTCACACAACAATTTTTACTCAGGAAAGCATGGCAACCTTATTGCGACTAAGTGGCATTAAGGAATTTACATTCAGACCAAGCTATATTCCACGCTCCGGAGCTAAAAAAATTCTTTTTGAAATTATTAGAAAGCTGGGAGACTTCTTTCTGCGACTCTATTTATACGTATACATTCACGAAGCAGCAAAGAGAATTATTCTCTCCCCTAATTTCAACATTATTGCAGTAAATGATGAAAGCGATCAGTAACGTTTACCAATGGATAAAAGACTATCCAGCATATGACAATGCCATAGTGTTATTTTTATTTCTTTTCTTTCTTACTCCCCTGATTGTTCTTTTCACAGGAGTTTCGATAAGCACTCCACTGTTTTTAATAGTTCTCTTGGCTGTATTGTTTGGCTATCTGGCAAAAGGTTTTCCTCGTAAAGGACTTATTGTAGTAGTCCTGTTTGGAGTTTCAATTCTTCCAGGAATTGCGATTGCATTTATAAATGATATTCCATTAAAGCATATTATCCTTGCACTTACCTACTACCTCAAGATTCCTGCATTTTTTACTTTCTTCTATTACTATGTTTCAGAAAAACACTTTACCCGCCTGGTATGGCTTGTACTATGGGGAATGCTTGCTGCATTTCCATTGTATGCATTAACACCTGGAGAATTTATTGACGCATCACGAGAAAGACTTCGAGCACTCGGATATTTTGTTTCAGACAGTATTTATTTCTCTGGAACAAAACTTACCGAATGGATTACGTTTCCACGCAATCCGGGATTTCTTCTCAGTTACCTTGATTCTGCATACGTACTTTACTTTGTCACAACATTCTTTATTGTAACAACACGTACAGTTAAAGAAGCACTCCAGCGTTTGTGGATTATTGCTCTCAGTGGATTTCTCTTCTTATCTACGTTTACGAGGTCAACACTGATTGCACTTCCGGTATCTGCAGTATCGTGGGCATACTTTGGATTACTGAAAGGAAAACAGCGGTTGTATTTACTACTCTTTGTTGCGGCAGTCGCTCTTATTGGAATTATTCTCTTCTTTGACACACTATATTTTCTGGTCGTAACACAGGCATCTGCAATCGTGCACTGGGAAAACATTGGCGACTCTTTGCTAAGAATTGCTCAGTATCCATTTGGAACAGGATTTGGTACATCGGGTTGGCAGGGATTTTCACAGTCACCATTGTACATGTACGCAGAGGGAAGTCTTTTTACTGGAATGATTGAAATGGGATTCTTTTATTTCATCTGGCAGGCAATTGTTGGAGTATTCTTCTTCTTTATGTCACGAAAAGTGTTGTTTTCTCTCTATTTGGGATTTTTCGTTGTCAGCATTCTTTTACCAATTGGGTTTTCGACATTTTTCACATTACTTATGTTTGGTTACGCAGGTGTAATTTATTATCAGCAACAACATGGATAATATTTCCCGGAATGACTTACAAAATACTCCTACAAGCAACCATGGACACGTTTCGATTATTCTCATTAACTGGAATAGATGGGCAGATACAATCGAGTGTATTGAAAGCCTTTTGAAACAAACGTATCAGCATTTCACTATTTTTGTCGTTGACAACGATTCTTCTGATGATTCACTTGAAAGAATTGATGCATATGTAAACAGAAGGCTCTCCCCGCATATTCCGGAAGAAGATAGTGTTGCAGAGAATGTTCTCCCATTAGGAACATTGCCAATAAAAACAAAAGTAATTTCAGAATTTGATCTTGATAAGTTTTCGATGGAAGACTTTGTTCCATTTTCGGTTGTTGTCATAAAGAACTCTAAAAACTATGGTTTTGGATACGCAAACAACCAAATAATGAGACTTGTCGTAAAGTCAAAACAGTCAGGATATGTGTGGGTTCTTAACAATGATACTGTGCAAGACCACAGTGCACTTGAAGCACTTATTATAGAAGCTAACCGTGACCCTGCAATTGGAATTGTTGGAAGTATCCTTGCTTATTACGACGAGCCGCAAACACTGCAGTGTGCTGGTGGAGCATATTTCTTTCCGTTTCTTGGATTCGCAAAGCTCTACTACAAAAATGCACCGCGGGAACTACTTCCAGAAATGTCCGCAAATTCAATAGAAAAAAGTATTAACTTTCTTCCAGGAACGTCTATACTTTTACGAAAAGATATTTTGCAGAAAGTCGGAATCTTTGACAAAGACTACTTCATGTACGCCGAAGATATAGACCTTTCTTATCGAGTTAAACAGCTTGGATACAGAATCAGAGTTGCAAAAAACAGTATTATTTACCATAAAGAAAGCAAATCAACTGCTGGACGTAAGCATATGTTTTATTTCTTATTCAATCGCGGAAACACTGTATTATTGAAAAAGCATTTTTCACCATTAATCTTTGTAATGGCAATTCCGGCAATGCTTGCTCACACATTCTTGCAATCTTGGAATCTTAACCATGTGTGGTTTGCACTAAAGGGCATCTGGGCGGGCATTACTCAACCTGTAACAAAGCGTAAACGATTGAGAAAACAGACTCTCTAAGGTACAATATTCTATGAACACAACACTTCTTCCCTTATTAAAAAAGTATCAGCAATTTTTGTGGTTATTTATTTTTATTGTATCTTTGACTGCAATGCTCGGATCATTGTATTACAGCACTTTCGGCGACCCTGTAGGAAATGTAATGTCCGGAAACTTTTTCCCTACTGAGGGAGGATATGAGCCTTGTATGCTCTGTTGGTTTGCACGCATTTTGATGTATCCGATTGTTCCAATCAGCGCAGTCGGAATCTTTAAGAAGGATACTCGATTTACTGATTACGTTTTGCCATTATCTTTGCCGGGAATTCTCCTTGATACTTATCACTACGCATTGCAAAAGTTCCCTATTGTCACAATTAGTACATGTAGCGCAAACAATCCATGTAACGCAATGGAAATTAACTACCTAGGATTCATTACTATCCCGTTTCTTGCACTTACAGCCTTCATAATTATCTCAGTATTGGCATTGGCTAATACATGGGTAAACTCAGCAAAAACAAAGTAATTATTATTCCATTCGATGCAAAAAAGTAAGCCCTTTTCCGGCTGCTTGTATTTCTGATACAGCCGCAATTCCGTTACTATCAATGAGTTCAGGGTAAAGCATAAAGCTTACTTTAACTTCTAAAATTTCTCCTGAACGCGTTGCGACTGCTGGATTTATTTGCTCAAAAAGATACTCTGCAACTTCGGTTTTAGAAAGTCGTGAATTGTCTTCACGATATTGAGAAAAAAGATGAAGTTTTGGTTCGTATCGCGCGGCTGCCATATATACTTCGCGCGCTGCTTCTTGTACTTCGGTTGTTTCATACGATTCTTTATTTAAGCGCTCTCCGTTTTGAATTGCGTCAATCAGAGCGGACATTGTTGACTGAGAGCTAAGCATCGGTACAAACACCGAAGTATTTTCCAGGTGAAGTTGGGAAATGAAATACGCATCAGTTTGGTACATTTTCTGCAATGCCGTAACAATACTCTCTTGACTGAGAGCTTTTTCAATTTCAATATTTGTTTTGTCCACAATTTCAACCGCGGCATATGTTACTAAGCTTGATGTCGGGCCTCGATCAAAAAGTATATACACCGGCAATTGATTTCGCTCGTTAAGCATTACTACGGACTGATGAAGCAGTGAAATTGTTTCTGCCCGATTAAGCGCATATAATGCAATGCGCTCTTCAAATGAAAAATCCAGCCAATCAAACTGCGTACTCAGTAACTTTCGCAATAGCTGCCCGCTTTTTGAATAGTCATACGGGTAAGAAATAGTAACAACATTATATCCATTGATTGCAAGCAGCTCAGAGAGCGCCTTTACTGCGGATTGCTTGCCGCTACCGTCAAGACCACAAACAATAGCGCTATGAACTTGTGATTGCTGAAACAATGAATGAAATTTTTCTGTTACGAGTTGAGAAGGCTGTGTCCATGTAAATGTCTCCATACTCTTTCATTATACAGGAAAGGTGACAAGAGCTGGAAAGATTGGGGGGAGTAGGGAAAATCTTTCCAGCTTAGGAGTCACAGGAGTTGGTGGTAGTCGAGAATCGCCGCAATGACGCCGATGATGAACAGTACAACGTAGACCGAGATTACTGCGAGGGAGCCAAAGAAAAACACTGTCTCTACTCGAGTAAATGTATAGAATCGCCTGATTCTATCTTCCCGAAGATGTCTGGCGAACAAAAACGACGCTATAGCGATTGCCATATAGGGGATCGTTACCCAGAACAGGCTCTCAAAGCGAAATGAGAAAAACGCTACGGCAACGAAAGTAGAAAGAGCGAATAGCACAACTGCCGCCCACTCAACGACGAGAAAGATACGATCTTTCTGTCGATTTAGCAGAGCAATATGTGGATCGCTTTGTGATATTGACCGATAACGCGCGCGAATTTCATCATGCTTGCGATGGTAGAATGGCTCGTAGAGAAAACCAAACAACACAGCCAGTCCTGCAACGACAAAGACCACACAAAAGATGACAATAAATTCAACTGAGTTAACGAAGGGGAAAATTGACATGGTAAAGTGCTCCTGTGTAACGCGAACAATGCGGAATTATACCATATTATAGGATATTTGTCACCTTCTGGAGGATACCTTTTAGTTCCTTAAATTCAATCTTAAACACTGCGTTTCCTGCACCTGCTGCGGGAACAACATCTCCTTCTTCATCAAATCCGGGATAAATAAGAACGGGTAATGTATTCGTATGACCAAAAGGCGGCACACCTCCAATTGAATAGCCTGTCTGCTCTTTTACTTCTTCCGGTGTTGCCATTCGTACTTCGCTGGCAGAAATAAGTTCTTTAACACGGTCAAAATCCATGCGGATATCTCCAGGCACAAGACACAATACAAATTTCCCGTCTGCATTTACCAGCAACGACTTAACAATTGCGCTTACAGGTACACCATGAACATCCGCAGCTTCTTGCGCGGTACGAGTTGGAGCATCTGAAAGTAATACCTCAATGTCGAGGCTGTGTGTATTACAAAAAGGTTCAAATTGAGAAACTGCCATAGAGAATTATAAACGATTTATTGTAGACTGTAAGCCTTTATTGCCTCTTTAATTGTATATAAATGATACGATACAAGTTTTTTCCGGCTTTTCTGTATATCTTTTTCGCCTCCGATATAGTGAACATACCCTCCTCCAATGGAAATCATTAGCTTTGTACCTATTTCTTTGGCAAATGCCACCACACGCGCTTCGCGCTGAAGGAAGACTTCTTCTGTAATTCCGGGAATGCCATGCATTCTATCTGTTTCAAGCACATCTGCGCCTGAATAATATATGAGAATATCAGGGTCGAATACCCGAATATCGTGAAAAACTTCGTTTAGCCGATCTATGTAATCTGTTACAGAATGAACTTCACGGCTCACATAATTAGGGTTTTTCGTATTTACCGGCCATTTTTCTAAAGCTTGATTCCATAAATCGTAAAGTCTTACGTTTGGCATTTCAATAAAAGAAAAACCGTTACTTCGGTGAGTATCTAAATCAAGAATGGCAACCTTTTTGTCGGCTAATTCTTTTTGCAAAGAGTAAAGAGCAATTCCCAGACTATTTATTGGCCCGAATCCAAACGCTTGGTGAGGCGTAGTGTGATGCCCAGCATCAGAAATGAGAATACTCAGACTTTTTCCAGCAAGCAGGCTTTGTACTGCCTGGAGAGTTGCATTTGCACGATTCGCCATAACAATCGGAAGCCATGGTTGCCAAAATACTCCACAGCTTTCGATATACTTCTCTCGTTGTTTTCCTGACAGTAGTGCCTCAACAAACTCATGTGAGTGAAAGTGTAAAAACAGCTCTTTATTAGCTTGCTGAGTATCAACAACAGTAATGGAATACTTTTCCTTAAGTTTGTCGTATATTGCAGTCATTTTCCAGAATGAATCAAGCTGATACAACGTACCGTTCTGAGAAATATGGACAATTTTATCGAGATTCGCAGGATAAAAAATTCCCATGTGAAAAATTGAAAAAAAATGACTGCTCCCCCGCAGTCTTTAGAGATACTATCTTCCTTTAATGAGGTTAATGGCACCTACCAAAACAATAGCACCTACGACGGCTACCAACATTGAGTAAAGGTTAAAGCCAGTAATACCCTGGCCACCAAAGTACTCAAACAATAAACCACCGGTGACGCTACCCGCAATTCCAAGTACGACATTGCTCAAAAAACCACTTTGCTCTTTAAACACAAAGGTATTGGCAATCCATCCGGCAATTGCACCGAAGATTATCCAGACGATAAAGTTCATACAGCACACCAATTAATTTATCTATATTCATTATAACATAAGGATTTATTACACTCTCAGTCGTAAAATCTGGAGTTATTGGCAGCTATGTTTCGGAAACTTTGTCAGCTTAGCAAAGATATTGATATAATGAATGATAATCTAATGCCGAAGCTGTCATGGATGTAAAACTTGATAAAACACTCGACACAAAATTACCCAAAGCTACATCGTCTTCACCTTCGAAGCTACCCCCTCCTTCGATCATCGAACTTCTTAAGAAAAAAGAATCACTCTATACAGCAGCATCTATCATTGGAGGATTACTCATTGTCGTACTTATCGGTTACTTCTTTATTTTCCCGCGTAATACTGCCGAAACTGACAATAATGAAAACACTCCAGAAGTAACTGACACTCCTTCTCCATTAGCAAGCGCAACTCCCACGCCCGAAGCAGAAACAGATAAAAATAGAATCGCATTTATTACTGCGAATAACGTATGGGTTGTAAACCCTGATGCATCTGGAAAGACACAGATTACTACAGACGGTGGGGCATCCGCACGCTATTCATCTCTTGACTGGAAAGCTCCGGGACTACTCAGCTATGTAAAATGTACGTCTTCGTGTGCAGTAGTCACCTATTCTTTTGCTGATAAAAAAGAGAACGTCGAAGTAGATATTCCAAACAGCCAGTCGGCATATATTTCTTGGAACCGCGATGGCACAATGCTCGGTTATTACGTTCTTTCCTCGGTAGGAGACAACGCAAACTTTATTTTGCACAATAATTCCGGTACCGTTTCAATTAAAACATTTGAGTTTCCTGGTGGACGAGGAGCCAGCAATAATGACGACCTTTCCATTTACTTTTCGCCGGATAACAGCAAAGTTGTGTATACGAATACATTTTTTGGCGACGAAACAATTTATGTATATGACATGACCGGCAAGCAACTCACCGCTGTAAAGGCACATGCGACATTCGGAAGAATGATGAATAGTTCGTCTATCTTGTATGTTGATAAAGAAACTCTATTGCAAAGGAGTCTTTCAGATAACAAAGTTACGTCCGTTGGAAAACATATTGGCTACGACTTGATCCCTGGACTCGATAATGAGCATTACTACTTCTGGAAGCTAAATGAAAAGTCAGGAATTGTATCTTTGTATTGGAACAAACTAGGTGGCACAGAGCAGAAAATTACAGAAAACTTCTTGCCTATTGAACCAATTTCAAACAATGAAGTGGCAGGCTACCTCACAAAGCCTGTTACAGCAATTGGAGAATCAATGCTGTCATATGACATTTCAGGGCTTGGTAAAGTATCCAACGATGGAAAGGCACGGGTAACACTTCACTCGGGCCAAGTATTTGAAGTCGCAGTCGAGTAAACATTTGATAATTTTATAGTAATTTACATGCTGTACTACTTTCTTCCACTTGCTATTAGCATTATTGTCATGACACTATTTTACGGCATTTCTAGGTTACTCAAAGATACTTCTGTTATTGACACTGCCTGGGGAATTGGAATGATGGCAATTGCTGGCTCGCTTTACTTTATGAGTCCACCCAATATTCGAAATGTTACTATTCTTGTACTAATTGTGATGTGGGGAGCTCGACTTGCTATCCATTTATGGATGCGAACACTTCGAAACACTGAAGAAGATTTCCGCTACAACGCGCTTCGTAAAGCATGGGGAGATCAATTCGCAATTAAGAGTTATGTACAGATTTTTCTAGTTCAAGCATTTTTACAGTGGATTGTTTCCCTCCCACTTATCGCAATATTTTCGTCTGGCGAAGTAACTTTTACATTGCTGGACAGTGCAGGAATCAGTCTGTGGGTTCTCGGCTTTGTTATCGAAGCAATCAGCGACTGGCAGTTAACAGTCTTTAAAGAGGATCCTGCAAACAAAGGAAAACTTTTACAAAGTGGCTTATGGAAATTTTCGAGGCATCCGAACTACTTTGGAGAAGCGTGCCAATGGTGGGGAATATTTTTGTTCGCAGCAAGTGTGGGAGGATGGTTTACTATCATTAGTCCAATTGTCCTAACCTATTCACTACTTTTTGTGACAGGGATTCCGCTTCTTGAAGCAAAGAAGAAAGACAATCCTGAATTTAAAGCATATCAGAAACGAACAAGCGCATTTATTCCGTGGTTTCCAAAGGAGGCGTAGACAGTTGTTCTTGAGTATTTTGAGATGCCGGCTGCTCTTGCGGTTGAACTTGTGGCTGCATCGCGGAACTCATACGAAAAGGATTTCCAGTAAATACATCAATCTTTGTTTTGTCTTCGCCGGAGGACTCTTTTGGTTGTACAAAAGTATTTTTCTGCAGCAAGGTGACATCAGGCATAGGGCCTGTTACAGGAGGAACCGTCGTTTGAGGTGTATCCTGTTTTTTAGGAGGTTTTAGAAAATCGAACAATCCCATAGGGAAAGTATAATACATCAATCAAAAAAAATCAGGAGTATCGAGAGAAAACTCACAATACCCCTGAATGAATAGTTTTTAGCCCGATTACTTATCTCCAACGACTTCGCCTTCTACTGGCTCATCTGAAGATTTTTCGGTTGCATCTGTTGTTTCTGCATCGCCAGATGGTGCATCAGCTGGTGCTCCTTTATTTTCGGCAGAAGCCGCTTTATATGCCTTTTCTCCAACTGCTGACAATGCTTTGCTTAGCTCTTCTGTTTTTGCTTCCAGCTGAGTTTTATCAACCTGAGCTGCATCTTTTGTCAAAAGTTCGCGGACTTCTTTTACTAAGCCTTCAATTTGAGACTTATCTTCCGCAGAAACTTTATCCTTCATATCGTTCAAAGTCTTTTCTGCAATGAAGGTCATTGAATCTGCTTTGTTACGAAGCTCGGCAAACTCTTTTTTCTGCTTATCTTCGTCAGCATGTTTTTGTGCTTCATCTACAAGCTGTGAGATTTCTGAATCAGTTAAGCCGGTTGATGCCGTAATTGTGACTTTTTGCTCTTTTCCTGTTGCAGTATCCTTTGCACTGACATTCAAAATACCGTTTGCATCAATATTGTATGAAATTTCAATCTGAGGAATTCCTCGCGGTGCCGGCGGAATTCCATCTAAAATGAATCGTGCAAGCGTTTTATTGTCTGCTGCCATTGGACGTTCTCCTTGCAAAACATGAATTTCTGCAGATGGTTGATTATCTGATGCGGTCGTAAATGTCTGCTTCTTTTCTACAGGAATCGTTGTGTTTCGAGGAATCAATACTGTCATAACACTTCCCATTGTTTCGATACCAAGTGACAACGGTGTTACATCCAAAAGAGTAATATCGGTAACGTCACCTTTCAAAATACCTGCCTGAACTGCTGCTCCAACTGCAACAACTTCGTCTGGGTTCAAATCCTGCTTTGGCTCTTTTCCAAAAATCTCTTTTACTTTCTCGCGAACTGACGGCATTCGAGACATACCACCAACAAGAATAATGTCACCAATTTCACTTGCCGAAACTTTTGCATCTGACAAAGCATCCAAACATGGCTGCTTTAATCTTTCTGTCAGTTCTGCTGTTAATTTCTCTAATTCAGCGCGAGTCATTTTTCGCATTAAATGCTTTGGCCCTTCTTTTGTTGCGGTAATATACGGAACGTTTATATTCGTTTCCATTGCCTGTGAAAGCTCGATTTTTGCTTTTTCGGCTGCTTCCTTTAATCGTTGCAATGCTGCGCGATCTTCAGTTAAATCAACATTTTCTTTATCTTTAAATTCTTTTACAAGCATATCAATGAGTGCCTGATCATAGTCGTCTCCACCTAAGTGAGTGTCTCCACGGGTTGAAAGTACTTCAAATACGCCATCGCCAACTTCAAGAATGGATACGTCGAATGTTCCACCACCAAGGTCGAACACTGCGATTTTTCCTTCACGATTTTTATCAAGTCCGTATGCAAGCGCTGCTGCTGTTGGCTCATTCACGATTCGCTGGACATTTAAGCCTGCAATTTTTCCTGCGTCTTTTGTTGCCTGACGTTGCGAGTCGTCGAAATATGCTGGAACTGTAATAACTGCTTCTGTAATAGTTTCTCCAAAGTATGCTTCTGCATCTTGCTTGAGCTTTTGAAGCACACGTGCAGAGATTTCCTGAGGTTTGTACCAACGATCACCCATTTTTACTTCGACTCCGCCATTTTTATCTTCTCGCATTTCAAATGGGAACAGTTTTACGTCTTGTTGCACTTCTTCATCTTTCCAGCGGCGACCAATTAAACGCTTTAAAGAAAACAATGTGTTCTTTGGATTTAAAATAGCCTGATTCTTTGCAGGAATGCCAACTAACAATTCTCCTTCGGCAGTTTCTGACACAATAGAAGGAGTTAAATCTGACCCTTGTTGGTTAGGGATAACGCGAGGTGAACCACCTTGCATAATTGCCATGACCGAGTTTGTTGTTCCAAGGTCAATACCAAGAATTTTGCTCATGATTGAAAATAAAAATTAAATTATGATTTTTTAAATATCATTACCCTTGCAGGTTTGATTAACACGTCATTAATTGAATATCCCGGCTGAACGGTTGATGCAACTTTCCCATCTTTTTCTGCGTCTGGAATAATTCCTACAACTTCTGCCTTGCCTGGATCATATGCGTCACCGTCATTAAAACGAATTTCTGTAATTTCGTGCTTTTTTAGGAGATCTCGATACTTTGCAATAATGCCTTCTAATCCGACAACATACGAATTTTCACGAAGTTCTTTTGGGAGCTGCTCAAGACCAAAGTAAAGGTCTGTGAACAAATCTATTAAATCTTTAAACACTGCTCTTTTAATGAGCGAAGATGTAAATTCACGCTGAGTATCTACTTCACGAAGCATATTTTGATAATCCGCCAATGCAGATTTGAGCTTTGTTTCAGTGTCTTGAACTTTTGACTCAAGCTCGCTAATACGGGCTTCTAGTTTGTCTGACAATGAGTTACTTTGCGAAGATTGTGCTGACTTTGTTGACGGTTTTTCTTCTTGCAAATCAGTTGCATTAAGGTTTCCTTCTGTTACAGGCTGTTGCAAGTTACTTGCATTATCATTTTTTTGCTTATTATCTTCGTCTTGAGACATTGCTAGCAGTCTTATATTAGAACTGCTAAGATGTTAACATGTCGAGCTCGAATCTGCAAGTGTTTCGCCGTAGGATTGCACTATCTAAGCCAAGCCTTACTGAGCTCTTTAGCTGGAAACTTACTTCTTCAACGTGTTATATAACTGCTTAATAAGTTGTACGACAACCGGTGTTGGAAGCAAGCTATGATATTTCACGCCGTGCTCTTCAACAACCCATGATTCTTGCGCGGTAACAACTTCTTTTTTATCATTTAGAGAGTAAGAGTATGCAGGGGTTAGTTCATACTCATGAACATAATCCAAGGCTTTATCGGCTTCAAGAGCATTGAATAGCTCAATTTTTGGAACACCATACAGGTTTTTTGCTCGTTCCATAAGCTGCACATCCATCATAATTCGCTGTTTAATTGGCTCAATTCCAAGTTCATCGCCTTCTTTTTTGACCATTCTTCCACCTTTACAACCTGGTTGGTCACAGTTTAGGTAGAATTCTTTTGTTGCTTCGTCGTAACCGACTTTCTGCGTTGGAAGCAATACCATATTTCGTGGCGTTTTACATTCTGGGCAGATAACACGGTGCTTAATTCTTTCGTCAAGAACAGTTAAAGGAGCATTAATAAGTACAAAGATATCGGGGTCTTGACGATAGTTAATCAATTCGCGGAAGTACAGCGAGTATGAAACCTGATCAAGATTGCGTGGAAATCCATCAACAAATACTGTTTTCTTTGGAACGCTGTCAATTGCACGTTTAATAAGTGTCAGTACAAATTCCGTAGGAATAAGGGACTGTGTTGTTCTTGCAAGCAATGCAGCAAATACTTCATCTAAGTGCATGTATCCTCGATAGTTTTCTAATGCATATTTGTACAGCGCTGAATTCTTCTCTTCTGCACGGTACTCTTCTTCTGCTGCGCGGACTAAATCACCGACACTCACGTGAGTAAAATAATCTCCACCAAGAGCTTCCTGAAGTCCTTTCGTATATGTTCCCTTTCCTGCATTTTTTGGAGCAAGCATGTATGCAATAAAGGTGTTTTCTGCGAGGTATTCTCTCAACCAGGCAATTTCTTTGCCAACAACATGGCTAAAGTACAAGCGACGACCTTCTGGATCAAGCAAATTAAAAGTATGATCGTGACCCTGCTCTCCATCCTTTGTTGAAAGCCAAGTGTAATCAACTGAATATTTAAACCATGGAATATCCATAACATTTAATAATTAACTTATATTGAATGTGCCTAAATCTACCGAGAAGTGCGGGTAACAAATTGTGTTGAGTATTTTTCAACAGGTGCAAAATCATCGGTAAATTCAATAGAAGATTCAGGAATTTCCAGTACCTGAATATTTGAAAGAAAACGTTCTGCTTCAGAATGATACGTATCTGTTTTAACTTCAATATCTTGCTTGCTTGCAATGATAATAATGTTATTGGGCTGTTCCGCGGGAATATTTTCTACCGGAATCATTACTGCATAAGGAAAATCCTGCTGCATGCTTTTATACAGTGAGCCCATATACTCTTTGCCAAGTTTGTCTGTTGTAGAAATAACATTCGCAATGACAACGCCATTTTCGGCAGTGAGTTTAGAAATGCCATTCATAGCTTCTTTTGTAATCAAATGAAAAGGAATTGTATATAATGAACGATAGACATCCATAAAAACAACATCGTACGGTTCTCCCGAGTAATTATTTACAAATGTACGCGCATCCTCATTATAAAGCGTTATATTTGGAGAAGGCTGATAATAAAAATACTTGCGGGAAATCTCTTCAAGTTGTGCATCAATCTCGATTACATCAATGTGCGCATCCGGAAATAGTTGTACCAAGTGGCTAGGCATCGTCATTGCTCCCCCGCCAAGCACTAAAATTCTTTTTGGATTTTCAACAAATACATCGGTAAGATAGGTACTCTTTGTATAGTTAAATACTGGTTCTAGTGGATTTTCGGGATACACTGCCGAGCTAAATTCTGCATTAATCTGTAGTACGCGAATGTCTCTGCCATTGCGAGTACCATCCATCACCCAAATTCTGCCGTATAAGGTATCTATATCTGCAAAGGTAGTAGGAAATAGCATTCCCATAAATGCTGGGAGAAGCATCGCAAGTACAATTCCAATAAGAGTTGCCGTACGCATTGGCCATGTGACAAGAAGCAATCCGAGCAACACAAGAATTCCTGCGCAAGCATAGAGCAATACTGTTGTACCGAACATACTAATGAGAAGAAATCCTCCCAGAAATGTGCCTAAAATTGAGCCGACGGTACCGAGTGAATACATTCGCCCAATAAATGGGCCAGATTCTTTATCTGATAATTGATGAATTCCGATAGATACTGCAAATGGCGAGACAATTCCCATGAGCGCCACCGGCGCACCGAAGAGAACTAATGCCCCAATAATTGAGTTAACGCGCACATCTGCACCAAGACGAATGACCTCAAGAATGTGATTGTTAAGAAGTGTCGCTGTGAATAATGCAGTAGCAGCACCTATAAAGACAAGACCCAAAGTTTCCTTTGTTTTGGACATGTCAATTTTTGACGAAAGTCGGCCTCCAAGCCAATATCCAAAGCTGAGTGCACCTAGAAGTACGGCAATTATTGCCGTCCAAGTAATAGAGGATGTTCCAAAGTAAGGAGCAAGTATACGAGACGCAAGCAACTCGACGATCATGACGATTGCGCCATTGATGAAGACAATTATTTCAAGAAGTGGAATTTTTCGAATGAGAGGATTTATTTTCTCTCGAAGAAACTGCATATGTGGATTATATCATTAATTGCAACGAGCTTGTTTGCTGGAGGAATTGCATATGAGGATATATGTGGAGGGAGTCGGTCACTTCGCATTTTATTACATGCACCCGGAGGGAGTCGAACCCCCAACCGCGTGGTTCGAAGCCACGTACTCTATCCTGTTGAGCTACGGGTGCACAATGAATTATATCGCATTTTGTGCAAGATTGCGACATACAACGATAGGTTTTACGGGGGCTCTGGTACGGTAGGAACATTAGTAAGAATCGGGTATAATGATGGATGTTTAACTTACGAACAAGGACAAAGTCCGCCTCAAATCCAACAAAAATTATTAGTGTTCCTCGTCCCACTGTCATGCCACGAAGACCAATAAAAACAACGCCTTCTCGTGGAAATAATATACGAACAAAAGATCCCAAATCGCGAAAGTTTTCGTGGAAGCGCGTTTGGATTGGCGTTATTGGAGGATTTCTTATTCTTACCGCAGTTCTCTACCTTCTTGGAAACCCAGTTGCACGTTCGTCTGTAAATTTTATTCTTGGATTGAACCGTCCGGCAAAATTTGAGTACACGCAATTCTCAATCGCATTTGATGGAAATATTGCTCCAGACCTCAAAGCAAAATTTACTGAAAAACTATCTCCCGTAGAATACGAAGGTACAAAACGTTTTACATTCACAGATAATGCGGCAGAAGCAGATTTTCTTGTCACTGTTATCTCAGGTCATGAACCAAAAGACGATAAAATGCAAACTGTTTACAAATCATATTTAGTTCCTGCAGGACATTTGTACTGGATTCGCGACAATATCAATAAAGATGACTTGAAAACTATTGATGTTGGAACTACCAAAGCATTTGAAAGTATTGCAAACAAAGTTCTTTCTGAAGCATTCGGAGCACAAATTACCGTCAAAGCTCAGGATAACCTCGGTGACTATCTCGCACAGGGAGAAAATAGATCGGGAATTATTGATATCAGCGAACTCAACCGCAACTTTAAACTACTCCAACTTGATGGCAAGTACTTTCTCGATACTGCACCAGAAGGCGCTATTCCTTATTCGATCGCGGTAAAACGTGGAAAAGCAAAGAAATTTTCCGGAAGTGATGTTATTTCTTATTGGATTCAACAATCTCTCAGCGCAGAATTTCATAAAGATGATGTACTCAAAGTAAATATGACCGGAGTGACAGCAATTAGCCGTGGATTGGCAATTCGAACAAATAATGCAAAAAATGGCGGATACGCCGCAGAAAAAATCGGAGACTTTCTCGCCGATGCAGACTTAACTCATACGTCTAACGAAGTATCATTTGTAGACGGCTGCTCTCCCGCAGGAAGTACCATGAGTTTTTGTTCCCATCCTTCGTATATAGAAGCTTTGGAAAAAAGTGGTATTGATATTGTTGAGCTTACCGGAAACCATAACAACGATTACGGCGCAAGCTGGAACACAAAAACAATCGAAACATACAAATCAAAAGGTTGGGACTACTTTGGTGGAGGACTAAACGCAGCAGATGCGGCAAAAATTCTCTACAAAGATATGAAAGATACAAAACTTGCATTTGTGGGATATGATTATTACGATACAATTTTAGGAACCGGCGCACTTGCCGGAGCAAACAGAGCCGGAGCAAATTCATGGTCAGTAGATAAAGTAAAAAAAGATGTTGCGGAAGCAAGAGAAAACGGAGCGACTGTTGTCATCGTAACTATCCAGTATCAGGAATGTTGGGCTTATACAATCGGAAATACAATATGTTACGGGCCTATCGCAAGTCCAAACCAGGCACGAGACTTTCGAGCAGCAGCAGATGCTGGAGCAGATATTGTTATTGGAACACAAGCTCACCAGCCACAAAGCTACGAAATCTATAACGGAAAAGTAATCTTTTATGGACTCGGGAATCTCTATTTTGACCAGGTTCAGTGGCTTGGAACCCGCCAGGGGCTCGTGCTTACGCACTACTTCTACAAAGGCCAATATATGACCACAAAACTGACTACGACAATTTACGACAATGATATGCGCACATATGTTACCGGTGGTACAGAGCGAACACGGCTACTTAATCAAATTAAAAACGGTCGTCCATGAACGGGCGCGCGGCAATATTATTATCGGTTTCTATTTTCATCATTGGGCTAGGTGTTTTTGCATTCGGCGTATACGAAACAGTACGATACAATTCCGAGCTGGCTGCACGATCATTAACTGCACCCGGCACTACCGAAGAAGTAAATGCAAACCAGCCAGATGAAAACAACGGAAATATTTCGCAGGAAATTCCATTACACACGACAACACCAAGTATTGAACCCTTGCCAGGAGATACTTCAACACCAACAAGTTCCCCAACACCATCTCCAACAGTAACAGTAGGGCCGACAATTTCTCCGACTGTTCCAGCATCTACACCAACGCCGGTACCAACAGCAAGTGCTGCAGGAAATTACAAAATGACACAGATTGTTACAAAAACACCGTCGTATCAGAACAATATGATTGAGTCAAAAATTGATGGAGTGCTTTCCATTCGTTCGGACGACACAGCTTCTTTACCATTAACATTTACTATTACCGGCACTGCGTATAATGTTGGGCCAGTAAAAATAACCGTTGGAGGAAGCGGAAGTGGTAACGCCGTTGGGCAATATTCGTCCGGATCAAAAGCTGTATCTGCAAGCGGAACATACACAATTAATTATGTTGTTACAGCTGCCGGCTTTTCGCAAAGAACAACGAAAGCAGAAGGAAACGTGATTTTAACGGCTAACTGCCCTGCTCCACATACAACTTGCACCGGAACACTCAAAATTTCAGACAAATCGGGGAAAACAAGTGACTATTCATTTACAGCAAAACGGCAATAGCTATAGAGAAGGGTATGCTTCTCTGAGTGAAGTAATAATATCTTTTTGAATTGAGGATAGGTTCTTTGTATATTCATTCCAAACATCAAAAGGTGTATCCGTTAATATAGCAGCCGTGTCTCCCGCTGGCGTAATAACTTCTTTTGAGTGAATCTCAGCAAAAAACTTTGGTATCACTCCTTTTTTCAGCGCCTTTATTTCATGTAATATAGACGATTGCTCCTCCCCAAATGCATAAATGTAATCAATGCCCTGTAATTCCTGTTTAAGATACTCTTCAAAGTTGTTCTTTTCGTAAATATGAGGAAAGTAATATTGGAGGAGGATAAGACGATACTCTCTTGTTGGACGCAACACAATTCTAATACCAATTTCATTATCCTCAATAATTCTTTTAATCTTCGCATGTTGTTTTTCCAGTACCTTAAAAGCATCATTCACTCCGTTTATAAGATCCTTCATGTATGATTGAGGGTGAATATTAATACCATTTATTTGTGGAATATTATAAAATTTCCCCTGTGACGGTACCTTCCAAAGAATCTGTGGTTTCAAAACTGTTCCCCCCAGTAAAGGCTTTAAATAGCTATCTAATGGTGTCTCTCCACCAGTAAATGCACTCATATCATAACTATCCGATATTTTCACAATTCCTGTACTACGAAAAGAATACTTTGTACTCCCAGGATGATGAGGTGAAAAAAGACATTCTAAATCAAACAGAACAGGAGAAGGAAGCGCAGCAATAATATTTTCCGCATTAACATCTATTGCCCTCAAGTATGCTAACAGCGCAGAAAGCTTTCCAAATGAATAATAATATTGACGTAGTTGTCCACCATTCGAAGATTCTATCTGTACAGGTATAAATTGTCTATAAATAATCGTGTCAGCATGCCGATGAGCAGGAAAACTATCCTTTAGTTCTGGAAAGAAATTGTCTATTATTTTAGCCAAAGCTTGGTCATAGTAAGGTCTTCTTTCAAACAGAACTTCGTTATTTTGTTTGTATCTCATTGAAGTAGCGACATGTAAATCTCCAAGAATCTTTACTTCAGGTTTTAATGAGTATCGAATTTGATCCAGCAATAATTCACCTAGAATATCGCTAGTTACTTCTTCAAGCCTCCCTGATAAATGAGAAAATGACTTTTCACGTAATGACCGAATAAATTCTATAAAGTTGTCTTGTTTTTCAGAATAATATTGTGAAACTAGCGTAGGTAACCAAATATCTTCCAAATGATCCTGTACAGAGTCACGAAGGCCTCCAACAAGTATAGGAAAATCTCTTCTGATATACCAAGACAAAAGATCTATAACCTCCCCTCTCATGTCCTTAGAAAATAATTAAGAACATGTACCTGTAGCACAGCAACAAGTTGTAGCACTTGGAGCGGCTCCCATTGTTCTTAATATCTCTTTATTTGCCTGAAAATCTCCCCAACCTGTTGCTTTTAAAATTTCTTTCGACATAAGTTTCTTCTTTTATATTATTTACACTCGTAAAATAGCTCGCTGCATTACAACCTTTAAACCGTGCTTAATAAGCAATGCTCTCAGTAACGGTTTACTTTCCGGAATTTCTGTAAAAATAGTATGAACATTGCTTTCCTTTAATAATTCAACTGCTCTTGAAATTAGTAGCGATAGTGAAGATTCATCCAGGTACTCTGAAATCACATCGACAACAAGCAACTCTCCCACCCCATTAGTTACTAAGGTATTTGCAAAGCCAATAAATTGATCATCATCAGTAGTAAGAACAATGTATGAAAATTCTGATTGTTCAGATATTCTCTGGGATACATGTTTATACATTAAGTCGTAGTCCGTCTTGTATTTTTCGAACCCAAACTCTTGGTTTATTGCTTCAAAATGAGTGACTAATCTCGCTGAAATAGCTTCAGCATGAGTAACTTCTGCAGGTATAATTTTCATATCCCCCAAAAATGATTTATATACTTACAAGAGTATAGTACAACCATTTATTGTGTCAATATCCATAAGTACATACTAACTGTAGTGCCCAATATGTTGTATGCAATAATAGTTTCAGTTTTAACTGGGGATTATGACTAATACATAATTGGTTCACGATGAGAGCTACTATCATACGGAGTTTCCCTCAACGTACTGTCCATTTCGGTAGGCTTAATGACCGTCATATACGTATATGCTTGGTCACGTTCACGCTCTAAAAGCAGATATGATCTCCCTGATTCATCTTGAACTGCAAGCTCTTGCACTGAGGATTCCTGAAGTTGTCTTGCATCGAGAAATGTTGTCGCATCAATAATA
The DNA here is from genome assembly GCA_030583825.1 of Candidatus Dojkabacteria bacterium. Lineage (GTDB taxonomy): Bacteria > Patescibacteriota > Dojkabacteria. The sequence continues at coordinate 229,584 of CP129477.1, forward strand.
CAAATACCTGCGTAGGGTTGTCCGAATGCATCGGCCATGCCGATTTCTCCTTCTATGGTGAAAGCACTTGCGCCTAATGCGCCTGAATTACATCGTTGGAAAATTTCAGTATGCCCCTCAACTCTGCCATCATCAGAAACATCACCTCTTACTAAACATGGAGGTTGTGCTGCAAACAAAAATGCTGTTCGAATTCCTTGTTCATTAAACATTGTCCCGACATCTGCTTTTGCTGCGACATCGTTTGTATTGCGAACTTTGTCATATGCAATGCGCGCCGCTTCAAGGGTTTGATATAAGTGTTGAACTTGTTCAGATTGGACTGGACGCTTTGATACACGAATTTCCAACGGACTATACGTAGGATCCGCCTTCATTCTTTCTTCGACAATTTTGCGGCAGTACATCATGACCGTCGGATCATTCCAGTGTCGTGGGCCAAAATCACCGTTTCTCCTTAAAAGATAGGCATTTAGTCGATCGCGTAAGTTAACGACTTCAGGCGTTTCAATTTTCTCCCCCATTTTCCCCCAAAATTGAATTATCTTCCTATGCCTTTGTAGACCGCGCCACTTGCAACAATTTCATTTTTTCGCAAGCAGTTTCGACCGTCAATAACGATAGGAACTTTTGCCATTTTTTCTGATGGATAATCAACAAATTCTCGGTGATTTACAGTCACAACAACTGCTTCTGCTCCATCCAATGCGTCTTCCATCGTTTTATGTGTTGAAAGTGACAAGTTGTGAGGTTCAAAGATTCGTAATGTTGCACCATATTCATTTTCAAGAATTTTCTTGATCTCCAATGCCGGACTTTCTCGTAAGTCTGCAATATTTGCTTTATAAGAAAGACCGAGCAATGTAATTTTCGATCCTTTTACTGCCTTCCCCTGCTGATTTAACGCCTGAACAAGCTTTTCAACAGTGTAATGAGGCATACTATTGTTCACTGTACGGGCACTTCTCAAGAATTTGTGATCAAATCCCTGCTTTTTTGCACGCTCAATTAGGTAGTATGGGTCAACTGGAATACAGTGACCTCCAACTCCACAGCCTGGATAGTGTGCCATAAATGCAAATGGCTTGTTGCTCGCACCTTTAATGACGTTTACAACGTCAATGCCGAGCACATCAAATGATTTTGCAAGCTCGTTTACGTACGCAATGTTAATGTCTCGGAATGTATTTTCAACAATTTTGGTTGCTTCTGCTTCTTTCAATGTTGCCATTTCATTAATCTCAGCTTTTACAAAGGTTCGGTAGAATTCTGCGAGAAATGCAGTTCCTTCTTTGCTGGTTGAGCCGACATTTCGTGGAATATTTGTTACATTCCAGCGCGGGTCTCCTGGATTAATACGCTCTGGACAGTGTGCTAATTCAAAATCAACGCCGCCTTTCATTCCTGTAAGCTCTTCAAGAAGAGGTAACACGACTTCATCACACGTTCCAGGGTTTACAGTTGATTCAAGAATGATATATGAGCCTTTTTTGACGTATGGAGCAAGTAATTTCGTTGCGCCAATAACTGGGCCATAATCTGGGTTGAATAATTCGTCAACTGGTGTTGGAACACAAATGATAAAAATATCCGTATCTTTGAGGATTTCAGCACTCGTACTGACTTCGTAAGAAATCTTTTCTACAACGCTTTCTGCATATTCATCCTCGATGGGAGATTCGTGGTTTTTAGCTTTCGCTATTTTTTCTTGAGAAATATCGAAACCGACAGTGTTATAAAGACCACTCTCGGCAACAGCACACAGGACTGGAAATCCGACGTATCCAAGTCCAATAACAGCAACTTTTTGTTGATTTTTCATAACGAATTATAGCGTACTTGGCAACAGCGTGTCAATCTATAGTATATATTTATAGGTCACTGCTTCCCCAGTATTTCTTGCGCTATTTCTCCCCACCAAAGGGTATTTTCTTCTGCTTTTGCAGAAACTTGTATCGTTCGAGATTGTCCCCAGCTCTTAATTTCTTCTAAAATATCTTCTCTATCATCGAGCGCATAAACAAGTGGTACGTCTCCTGTGGTGGAAAGTACATCGTTAATACACTTCCCCTTTGTCTCAAAGTAAGCTGACAATGTATAAAAGTCCGAAACTCCCAGGTACCCTTCAATTGCGGTTTGAGATTTCATGGCTTCTTTTAGTGGTTGAGCTGTTAAACCAACAATAAGAAAGCCTGCTTCGCGAAGAGTTGTCAGTTCAGGAATAACTTGTTCATCTGCCGGATGACGGTAAATAACTGTGTTTGCATCAGGAGGAAGAAACTTGTATGTTTCCATTTTCAATATTTGGCGCAGTTGTTTTTCTTCGTAGGGAAACGTGCCATTACGCGATGCGGCAATAAGCGGGTGAGTATCAGGATCAACAAACTGAAGATTGCCAAAGAAAACTCCGTCAAAGTCGAGGAATATAAGACCTCGGTACTGACCTGACTGCCATTCAGTAGCAATACAGGAAATAGTCTCTTGATTGCGTTCGCGCGTAATTAACTGATCACTTCTCAATCCCTCCCCACTTTCCATACTCACAAGGTTTTATGTAAATGTTGCAGCCGTAAATAATTCTTTTCTGCCCATTCGTTCAATTTTTCTTCTACAGTGAAGTAAAAAAATCGTAATAGGTGCATTGCATAGTAGAGTTTTTCTCTTTGCTGTTCCTGTGGAGACATTTTGAGAAATGTACCGTATATCTGAAGCATTTCTTTATTACCACCAACAAGAAATAGCTTTAAGCGAGAGAAATCATACAGCGGATCGCCATATTTAGCATCTGACCAATCAATTAGCCCACGGATTTTGCCATTGCTTACAATCATATTACCCCCGTGTAAGTCAGAGTGTAGTAAAGAAAATTCAGTAGGCTCTTGCATTTGATCAATTTGCGTATGAATATACTTAAGGACTTCGCGAACAATACTTCCATCAAATTGGGGATTATTTATAAGCTTTTCCCATTTATAATATTCATCGTCCGTAGAATACTTACCTTTCAAGAATTCTTTCCAACTCTTTGTTGGTTTTTTGTAGTATACGTCTGAAAAGTTCCCTGAAGCCGAACCTTTTACTTTATGAATTTCAGCAACCATCTGCATAACTTTAGGAAACATGAGAACGATTTCATGCTCAGGAAGTCTGTCGAGCATTTCACCTTCTATGAATTCAAAAATGGAAATTTGCTCCGCTTCTGAATATGCAATAACTTCAGGAGTTGGTACAGATAATTTTTGCTCGCGGATAGTATTAATAGCCAGAGCGTCTATAACGGCTTTATACTTTGCTTTTGCAAGAAGCTTCACATTTTTATCAGTATGGAACGTAAAGACAATATGATCGAAGCCAGATTTAGGAGTTTCAATGGTATGAATTGAGGTATTAAGTAGTAATTCTACTTTTTTTAGGATCTGTTGAGGAATTTCCATGTTTTAAAATATTGATTTGGACCAGACGAGAGTCGAACTCGTGACCTTCCCAATGCGAATGGGATATTCTACCAAACTGAACTACTGGCCCGTCATCACTCACCTTAAACGAGTCCTCGGTTGCTTAACATTCGCAAGCTCATTACAACCTGTGGGACGTTTTCGGCTCGCTCTTCCGGTTCATCTACTCTCTACGTCGCGTGCTTTCTTCTCGTACTCATCACGGATAATCCGATATTTACAATGTACCCTATTCGCAAGCTATCGAATTATAGCCAAAGCAGACAATCTTGTCTAAATCGTGGAAATAAATCGCGATAAGTGAATTAGCCTTCTGCTGGAGCTGCTTCTGCTGTACCATTCTCTGCAGCAGCTGCTGCTAATTGCTGGCCAGATGCTGGAAGCTGTCGAAGAGGTCGGACTGTAACAACTGTAAGAGTTCGATCTTTCTCGCTTGCAAGCTTGATATTTTCAATTCCTGGAATTCCTGAAACCAAAATACGTGATCCAGTTTCTTCCAATCCTGAAATATCAACACTAAGAGAATCAATAATGTTTTCGCTATTTACAGTAATTCTCAACTCCGGAATGTTTGTAACAAGAGTTCCAAGGTTGTTTTTGACTGCTGGAGCAATACCAGTAATCGTAATAGGAACTCGAACTGTAACATGGCTGTTTGGAGTAAGCTCTGTTAATGAAAAGTTCTCAAGCTTGTTGTTCAATGGGTTAATGATAAGTTCGGACAAAACGACATTGTAAGTTTTTCCACCTTCGACTTCTACTTGGAACATTTGTGCTCCGTTTACTTTCAAAAGTGAAAGAGCATCCTGTGCATTTACCTGAACAAGTACTGTTTCTTTATTATTCAAAGAAATTGATCCTGGAACAATGCCCTCTCGGCGCAAAATTCTATTCTGTTTTCCCTGGGTTGTTCTTGTTTGTAGCTTCAATGTCATAATTCTCTCGGATTTAACTTACGATTACCACTTAAACTGGGCAAATGCGCGGTTGGCTTCTGCCATTTTCTCCACTGTTTCGCGCTTCTTTACTGCTGCACCTTCATTATTGAATGCTGCAATAAGCTCTTCTGCAAGAAATTCATCAAAGTCTTTACCCTGCTTTTCGCGGACAACACCAATAATCCACTTCATTGCAAGTGCGATTCCACGGTGCTCTGCTACTGGTACAGGTACTTGATAGTTTGCTCCACCGATACGGCGTGAACGAACTTCCAATTTAGGCATAACATTGTTAATGACAGTGTCAATAAGCTCCTTTGCATCTGTTTTAGTAACTTTGCTTGCTCTTTCGATTGCAGCATAAACCAAATCTCGGCTTTTCTGCTTTTTTCCGTCAAGCATTGCGTAGTTAATTAACTTTGACACAACGAGTGATCCGTACTGTGGATCTGCTTCGACTTTTCTTCTTATTGCTGGCTTACCTCTCATTTAGTTTCACACTTATATGTTATTCTTCATTGGATTCGTTCTTACGTCCATACTTAGAGCGTGCCTGCTTTCGCTTTTGCACTCCCTGGGCATCATATACTCCACGTACGACAATGTATCGTACACCTGGCAAGTCGGCCTTACGACCACCTCGTACCAAGACCACTGAGTGTTCCTGGAGGTTGTGACCTTCACCTGGAATATAAGCAATGATACGTGAACCATTTGAAAGCCTTACTTTTGCAACTTTACGCTGCGCTGAGTTAGGTTTCTTAGGTGTTTGAATATATACTTTCAAACATACTCCTTTCTTAAACGGTGCTGGGCGCTTCACCACTTTATTCTTTAGTTTGTTCACCGAAAATGCAAGCGCAGGTCGGCGTGACTTTCCGTCATGCTTTTGCTGTCTTCCTTTTCGTACGAGTTGGTTTATGGTCGGCATTATTCCGCGAGTTCGTCAAGTTTATCTATCTCGCTGATTATAGCTCTTTTACCCACAGGAATCAAGCGTCCGATGATGACATTCTCCTTCAATCCTCGGAGGTAATCTGTTCGGCCAACGATTGCTGCCTCACTTAATACCTTTACCTGTTCCTGGAATGACATAGCGGCGAGTACGCTTTCTGCACCCAAGGAAACCACGGTAACACCGAGTAATCGAGTAACATATGTCATTGGTTTCTGACCTTCTGCACTGAGCTCATCATTCTTAAAGTCTGCAAGGAATCGGTTGATGAATGTTCCCTTTACATATCCTGTATCACCTGGATCAATTACCTTTGCAAGTTTGGTCATCTGACGGGTAATAATTTCAAGGTGAACGTCGTGTAACGAAATTCCGTAGTCTAAGAAGACCTTCTGTGATTCGTCGAGGACATATTTCTGTGCATCGTACAATCCTTTGTAGTCAGAGATCAGCTTTGGATCAATGCTACCTGAGGTAAGCTGCTGGCCCTTTTCGACTTTATCGCCATCTTTCACGAGAACATCTGCATATGAAGGCACTGTAATTGTTTCTTCTGACTTTGCGCTTCCAACAACATATATTCCGTTTCCAAAAAGCTCAATTTTACCTTCAAACGGAGCTTTTACGATAAGACCTTCACGCATTGCAAAGAGCTTGTCTCCCTTCTTGACTTCATCATCATTCTTTACGAATAGTTCAAAGTCTGGAGTAACAACATACATCTTTTTCTGTACTTTTTCTCCTGAAACAACGATCTTTTCTTCTTTAATTTTCACTTTTCCTTCGATTGGTGAAATCTGTGCAGTTCGCTTTGGCTCACGTGCCTCGACCAATTCGATAATACGTGGAATACCGGAAGTAATGTCAGAACCAACACCACCTGAGTGGAATGTTCGGAGAGTCATCTGTGTCATCGGCTCAGAGATTGACTGAGCTGCAATAACACCTGCTGCTTTTCCAAGTTCGACTTTCTGGTATGTTCCATAGTCGTATCCGTAACAAGTTGCACAAACACCAACAGGTGCTTTACAAAGCATTACTGAGCGGACTCGAACTTCATCAATTCCTACTTTATCAATTGTTTTTGCGAGTGCTGGAGTGATTGGGTTTCCTTTTTCAACGATAACATCCTTTGTTTCAGGATTAATAACGTCTTCTGTTACCCATCGTCCGATAATTCGGTCTCCAAACTTCATTTCTCGAATATCGTTTCGTGAAACTACATGTCCTGGGCCATCGTATCCACAGTCGTCTGTTCGAACAATAACATCCTGAGCAACGTCTGTAAGCTTACGAGTCATATATCCTGACTGCGCTGTTTTAAGAGCTGTGTCAACAGCACCTTTTCGCGCTCCACGTGCTGAAACGAAGTATTCGTATGAGCTCAAACCGTCAGTATAGTTTCCAACAATTGGGAATCGTACCCAGTTACCGAGCGGATCTCGGATAACACCCTTCATGGCCATAATCTGAGATGCCTGAGATTTATCTCCATTTGCACCTGCGGTTACCTGAAGTTTAAGTGGGTTCTCTTCTGGAAGTTTCTCCCAAACGAGATCTGACAATCGAGTTGCAACATCCTGCCACAATTCAACGACGAGACGTCCTTTTTCCTGGTCAGAGATCAAACCTGTATCGTACTGAGCCTGAATTTCTAATTCTTTATCTTTTGCTTCCAAAATAGTCTTTTCTTTTTCTGGAAGGGTCATCAAGTCTCCTACTGCAAGTGAGAATCCGGAAATTGTTGCATAGTTAAACGCTGCAACTTTTGCTTTGTCGAGGAAGTAAACAACATCTTCCAATGGGAATGACAATACAATTTCCTGCAAGATTTTGTTTGCAACTTTCTTATTCAATGTTTCGTTAACAAATCTGAATCCTGATGGAACTAAGCTGTTAAAGATAACACGACCTGCAGTTGTGATCATTACTTCATCGTTAATGTATGCTTTTACTGGCTCGCGGATTCCAATTTCGTGCTGGTAGTATGCTCGAACAACATCTTCTTTATTTGCAAACATTCTGAAGTCTTCTTCTTTTTTGTCGCCTTCAATCATGCTGGTGAGATAGTACAAACCAAGAACCATGTCTTTTGCAAACGAGATGATTGGAGTTCCATCTGCAACTTTCAACAAGTTGTATCGTGACAGCATTGATCGCTTAGATTCGTCTAATGCCTCATTGCTAAGTACTGCGAATACACCCATCTGGTCACCGTCGAAGTCCGCGTTATAACCTGGAGCAATAAGCTGGTTAATACGAATTGCCTGACCTTCTACGAGTACTGGGTGGAATGCCTGCAAGTTATATTTGTGAAGTGTTGGAGGTCGGTTCAACATAATTGTTCGATTCTCGATAACTTCTTGAAGAACGTCCCACACAACTTCATCGTATGCTTCGATAATATCTTTTGCGTCTTTAATTGTTACTGCTAATCCTTTCGAGATAAGCTTCTGAATAACGAATGGCTTGAAGATTTCAAGTGCCAAAAGCTTTGGCAATCCTGCCTGCTCGAGTGAGAGGTTGGTATCAGGAATAATGACTGAACGTCCTGAGTAGTCAACACGCTTACCAAGAAGGTTTCTTCGGAATCGTCCTTTCTTACCACGAAGCTGCTCTGTTAATGACTTATACGGAATTCCGTTTCTGTTAAGAACAGGCTTGTTGAATCGGTGCTGGTTATCTACCAATGCATCAAATGCTTCCTGAAGCATTCTCTTTTCGTTTCGGAGAATAATGTCAGGTGCGCCAATTTCAATAAGTTCGGAAAGACGGTTATTTCGGTTAATCAATCGGCGGTAAAGGTCGTTCAAGTCTGATGCTGCAAATCGTCCACCGGCCAAAGGAATAATTGGGCGAAGGTCTGCTGGCAATACTGGAACAACTTTCATAACAATCCACTGAGGATCAATTGTATTCTTCATGAATCCTTCAATGAGCTTGATTCGTCGCTCGACTTGTAATCGTTGTGCACCTTTTGCAATGTTGTAAGACATTTCGAGCTGTCTCTTCAATTTGTCGAGGTCAAGTTCTGACAAAAGCTTCTGTACTGCTGAGCCACCCATGTCGAGATCTGCAAACTTTGTCTTCAATACGCTCAATGTTCTCTGCTCTTCTTCCGAGATAATGTCTTTGTACTTCAATTCTTTTACAAGATTGCGAAGTGACTGATAGCGATTGTCAATTTCTGTCTTCTTATCAAGAAGTTCTTTCTTAACAATTGCTCTCTTCTTGCTCGAACCTTCTGCTTCTTTTTCAGCTGCAGCGAGTTTCTTACCTTTCAATTCGCCTTCAACTTCTTTCTTTGCAGTAACAAAATCTTTATCAAGCTGTGCAAGCTCTTCTGCGTAGCTATCTTCGAGTGCTTTTACTTCTGCTTCGTGTGCATCATTCAACTCTTTGATTGCAACTTCTCGTTGTGCTTCATCAACTGCGGTAACAATGTATCGAATGTAGTAAATGACTGAAACAAGCTTCTTTGACGGAATATTCAAAAGAATAGAAAGCTTACAAGGAACGCCGTAGGCGTACCATACATGAACCACTGGAACAGCAAGTTTAATGTGTCCCATTCTCTCTCGTCGGACTTTTGATGATGTTACTTCGACACCACACTTATCACAAACGATTCCCTTATACTTCTTTTTGCGGTACTTTCCACAGTAACATTCAAAGTCTCGGGTTGGCCCAAAGATTCTTTCACACATAAGACCACCTGGCTCCGCTTTCAAACTGCGGTAGTTAATCGTTTCTGAAGTCTTAACCTCGCCAAACGACCAGGAAAGAATATCTTCCGGTGATGCGAGGAGCAGCTTTATTGCATTAAAATCCTGCATATTATGACTCCTTACTAATATTATCTTTAAGTAACTCTACCTTCACTCCGAGTGAGTTCAATTCTTTGACCAAGACATTGAATGTCTCTGGGATGTTTTCCATCTTAATTGGCTCACCTTGAATGATTGATTTATATGCTTGTGTTCGACCTTTTACGTCGTCTGACTTAATGGTCAACATTTCCTGCAGTGAGTATGGAACACCGTGTGCTTCCAATCCCCACACTTCCATTTCTCCGAATCGCTGTCCACCGAGCTGTGCTTTACCACCTACCGGCTGCTGTGTAACGACTGAGTATGGGCCAGTTGATCGTGCATGCATTTTATCTGATGCAATATGCTTCAATCGGAGGAAGTATCGGTATCCTACTGCTACTTTTCCATCAAATGCTTCACCTGTTCGACCATCGTACAGTGTTTGACGTTCCAATTTTTCTGTTCCACCAAGCTCTTTGATCAATTTCTCGATCTGCGCTTCGTCTAATTCGTCAAAGTTTGGAATTTCAAGATATTTTCCAGTCTCTTTTGCAAGTGTTGAGTAGTACAACTGGTACAAAATACCCATGTTCATACGCTTAACCAAAAGTGGTGTCATGATGACATCTACTGGAGTTCCATCTGCGAGATATGGCATATCTTCTGCTGGAAGAATTGCTGCAACGGTACCTTTGTCTCCATAGAAGCTTGAGAATTTATCTCCATATGACACTCTCTTAAGTTCTGCAACCCAAATCTTTGTTCGGCGAAGTACTCCTGATGGAAGCTTATATCCATCTTCTCGTGACAACACCTGTGACTTAATAACAATACCTTCTGATCCGTAAGGAACTCGAAGTGAGTTATTCTTAACTTCTCGTGCTGATTCTCCGAATACTGCGTGAAGCAATGCTTCTTCTGGTGAAAGCTGTTTTTCAGCTTTCTGAGAGATGATTCCTGCAAGGATATCTCCACCTCGAACAACGCTACCGACTCGAACAACACCTTCTGCTGTTAAGTTTCGCAAAAGCTTGTAGTTCACACCTGGAATATCTGCTGTAAGCATTTCCGGGCCAGTCTTTGTTTCGCGCAAGTCCTGTGTATAAAGCTTAATCTGTACTGTGCTGAAGATATCTTTCTGAATAACTCTCTCAGAGATAATGAATCCGTCATCATAGTTATATCCTTCAAATGGCATAACTGCGACAAGAACGTTTCGTCCAATTGAGAGTTCTCCTTGATCCATGCTTGGGCCGTCTGCAAGAAGATCACCCTTTTCTACTTTCTCGCCAGGAACAACCAATGCTTTCTGTGTAATAACAGTGTTGTCATTTGTTCGGCTGAAGTTCTGAAGTCTATATTCCTGCTTTTTGCCATCTTTTCCTTTGACAATGATGTAGTTTGCATCTGAATATTCAACAACACCATCAAAGTCTGCGAAGATTGCGAGTCCGCTTTGGCGGGCAACTTCTTTTTCGATACCTGTTGCGACATACGGTGCCTCTGGGAATACCAATGGCAATGCCTGTCTCTGCATGTTGCTACCCATCATTGTACGGTATGCGTCAGTTCGGTCTGCGAATGGAATCAATCCAAGTCCGAGAGAACCAATCTGCCATCCGTGAAGCTCAACATACTCAATTTTTTCTGCTGAGTCCAAGTGGAAGTCTCCATCATTTCGAAGTGTTACCAATCCTGGCATGTAGTTTCCATATTCATCATGAGGTGTGCGGTACATTGCAATATGCTTTGGCCGCTCTTCATGATAGCTAAGATACTCAACTTCGTCAGTAAGGAATGGATATACTTTAATTTCTGTTCGATCCGTTTTCGCAATTTCTTTTGCAAGCTTTGCATCAATCATTGTTCCAACTTCGTAAGCTTTCTTGCCGACAGTAATTTCTTCACGAAGAATTCTGTTTACCAATTCTTTTTCGTCATTGCGAACTTCATTCTTTGTTTTTCTAAATGGTGCTTCTACAAATCCATATTTATTCAAGCGTGCATAGACTGCAAAGTGAGTAACGAGACCTGCGTTTGTACCTTCAGGTGATGTTACAGGACAAAATCGTGAGTAGTGTGAGTAGTGAACGTCACGAACGGTAAATCCTGCATTCTTTGTCTGAAGACCACCAGGGCCTTTTGCTGTAAGACGTCGCAATTCTTCGATTTGACCGAAGATATTTTGCTGTTCCATGAACTTCGACAACTGTGACATGCTATAGAATGATTCAAGCTGTGCTGAAATTGTCTTTGTGTTCATAAGTGTTGCTGGCATTACACCTTTTTCTGCGCCAACTCGGCTCATACGGTCTTTTACATTTCGCTCAAATCGTACCAATGCATCGTTAACAACTTCGTAAACAATTTCACCGACACTCTTTACACGTCGGTTAATCAAGCTATCGACATCATCAACTGGATGCTTTCCTTTATTGACCTGAATCAATGCTTTCATGATTTCAATCAAGTCACGTGTGTAAAGCTTTGGCTTTTTAAATGTCATGCCTAATTTCTGGTTAAGCTGGTAACGACCAACTTCTCCAAGATAGAATCGGCGTGAGTCAAAGAAGAATCCGCGAACATAACGATTTGCGCGCTCCATGGTTGCAACTTCGTTTGGTCGAAGCTTTGTGTAAATATCCATGATTGCTTCTTCTTTTGTTTTTGTCTTGTCGTGTGCTAATGTTGCTTTAATATAGCCCTGAGTTCTGTCATCAACATCTTTGAATAAGTCTAAAATCTGTGAGTCTGTGTATCCTTTTAATGCACGAAGAAGTGTAGTTACAAGGATCTTTACGCGCTGTCGAATAAGACGAACGGTCATTACATCCTTACGGTTGATATCAAACATGTACCATGCACCGCGTGATGGAATCAAACGTGCAACATACTTGTTTTTATCATTGCTAAGCAAAGAAGTTTCTTCCTGGAATAATACACCTTCTGAACGGACGATCTGGTGTCGAATTGTTTTTACAACACCGTTAACAACGAAATAACCCTGTTCTGTAAGCAATGGAATATCCATAAAATAGACATCCTGCTCTTTTACTTCACCATCGCGGAGGTTTGTAAGCTTTACTTTTACAAACATCGGCATGCTGTACGTCAAATCGTAATCAAGAGCTTGCTGCAATGATTCTTCTGGATCTTTAAAATAGTAGTCCAAAAGCTCTAAGCTCCACATCTTTTCAAGGCTATCCTTGATTGGGCTGATATTTTTGAGCAGCTGTCTTAGACCTTCCTGGAGAAACCAGTTATACGAGCGATGATGTGACTCGAAAAAGTCCGGAAATGGATATTCGAACTTATTCTGTGACAAGTTCACTCTACTTCTTACTTTTGCCATTCAGACCTACGTCTTAAAGTTATTTAGAATTACTCAGTTGTTTCAGTTCCCTGCGTGTCACCGTTATTTTGCGGCATCACAAGGTTAATAACTGCTTCAATATTTTCAAATGTTTCGGCGCCGCTAAATGCTTTACCAGTACATTCTTTTGAGCCATCAGTTGGTGTTTGACACACTACAAAGAATGGTGTACCAAGCGAAAATCTCTTTTTATCAAATTCTGGCTTAATATTTGCGCGAATATATGAGTCATCTGCGCTTAAGCTTCCAGTATTTCGTTTTTTATAACAATCGGTAAATGTAGATTCGTTCATTCCAAGCTCTCCTGCAAGTGCTACCAATGAGCTCTCTAGGGCACCTTTTCCGTCAATTCCAAGACCATTCGTGTTTGTTCGTTCAAAAATCTGTGAATGATATTCCCAGAACTTGTTCTGCTCTGCTGCGCACATAGATGCGATGTGCTCATTTAGAAATGCTGGATTATGAGATGGAACTGCTGTGAATGCTTTATAGACATATCGCACCTTTCCTGTGTTTACAAATGTTTCTTCAATACGTTCAACTGTAGATTTATCTGCAGTTAACCCTGTTCGTGGATCGTATCCGGTATTAAACATCTTGCAGTAAGGACACTCATAATCGCTATATTCAACGATTGTGACAGGTGCGTTTTCATCTCCCTTAGCAAAACCCTCAATATTTGACTTTACATCAACCAAACTCTCTCCAAATGTAGCAGGCTGAACAATCTGCTGTCCTGGATTACGAGTAATAAAAACACCGATGACAATTGCGATAACAACGATAATTATTCCGAGAATAATGTTTGGGTTAATCTCGAGAACCATTTCGTCCACCTTATCGGGATTTTTCGTCGAAGGCGCTGGTTGAGTTTTTAAAGTATTGTTTGGGTCATTAACAGTTTTGAGAGGAGAAGAAGGATTTTTTGCTGTTTTATGCATGGCCATAGCTTTTCGGATTATATATAAAAGTAAAACGGGCGTCAAGCAGAGATAGGGACAATGACATTATACAGGCTCAAAAGGAAATTACAATAGATTGTTTTAGATGCCAGGTTTCTGCCGACGACTAGAGTTCATTCTACCACAATTTGAGGTACTTTTACTATAGTTGGTGTAGCACTCGATGCTCCTGGAATTATCCAGGTCACTCCAGACTTCCAAGTTCCTTTACGGGCAGCAACAAATGGGTACATAACAACAATAGAATTTTGCTCTGCTTTTACGGGAATACTTGCTCCTACATAATCCTGCATGCGAATATCACCAAATAGAACCACGGCATTTTGGTTATGAACTTCTTGCCAGAATTTACTCATATCAGTTCGATACCCTGCGGGAACAATTCCAGAAGGAATATACTCACGTATTTGTAATTGCGACACCTGTTCGCGCGGAGTCAGCGTTAGTTTTACATACCCTGCATCTCCAATTTTAAACACATTTCCAGAGCGGGATAGGTTTATAACTTCTCTTTTAATACTTACGGTACCAGGAGCTTCTGTAATATCTCCTGTCGTCACTGTATTTGTCTGCACAGAAATAAATAATTGTTTTCCAAATGCTAGTTTTGCAGTTATTTCGTTTGTTCCCGGCTTCAGCATTCCTCCAGGAACTGTCATTTGCTCTTCTCCGCCTTTATACGACACCTCTCCAATTTTTGAGCCGTTTACAAGTACTTCTGCACGGAACGGAACACTGTTAAATATTGTGTTTTCAAAAGATCCAAGCAATAGCAATCGTGAAATATAGAAATCAAAAGTGTGAGACGCAACACCTCTATCTTCAACCATGACCCACTGCTGAAGCTTAGCAAGCTGCTCTTTTTGCGACGGAGATAACACTGAGTTTGCCATGATAGACACAAGCATTGATTGCGATACAGTCGGTGTATTAAATGGAACCAATGATGCTGTATTCGAAATATTTTCAGCTTTACTCATAAGCTCGACGCTTAATACCATTGCATCTGCCTGAGAACCGATCGTTTGCAGTGCAATAGCAAGAACGGCCACATCATCATTTGTGAGTTTGCGATCTGCACGTGTAAAGTATGTGTTTGTCACCAACGGTGATGCTGTAGTTTTATCGAGTGCAGCAAGTCCGTACAGACCCCACATAATGTCAGCTTGTGGTTGTGTTCCAGAGCGTATTTGGCCAAGAATGTAAGAGGAGAGTTTATTGCGGGCGCTGTCGGGAAGTTTCTCTTTAAGTGCGGACATATTCTGCGCGCGAGCGATAGCGAGCGCTGCATATGATGATGTTTTAAGGGTTGTCGTGTCATATGAAAATTGACCAAACCCTCCATTTGATTGTTGTCGAGATAATAATGTCTGCAATAGATGTACTACCCGCTGTTGAATATAGGCATCGGAGATGCCTTCATTTCGGGCATCTTTCTGTTCCATAACAGTGATTGCCGCAAGTAATGCGCCGGCAATACCTTCCGTCGTTTCCACTTCGGGATCCGTCAGCAAATCACTCGCGCTGAACGGATACTTATTTAATGTAATTGTTGCGGTTGTCTGCTCCGACACTAATGAATCGGGCAACTGCAATGTCGCAGATTGATTTTCTCCGCTCAAACGAAATATAGTCGTTTGCTGCGCAGTAACATCAATTGGCCGGACTGTTATCGTTTTCGCGATAGCGTCAACAACAGAATCGCCCCTCTTTAGCTGAATATCCAAGACAGCGGGCGATACCGATTTAAAGACAACTGGCACAGAAAATTGAGCACTTGATTTAGCAGGAACCGACACAGAAACAATACTTGGAATCTCCATACATCCTGCGCACGACGCAGTCATACTTCCCGAAAATGCTTTTTCGCTGGTATTTACAACCGTAATAACAGGATTCCAGGCATCTCCTTGTCGAACATATGGAGGAGCTTCAAACGAAACATATGTCTCTTTGGAAGTTACAAATGTCGCATAAGTAACACCAGTCTGAGTCTTTGGAGTCATTGCCCATGCTTTTACTGTCCACTGTGTTATGCCATCGGGCAAGGTAAAAGATACTTTTGCTTTTCCTTCATTATCTGTATTTACTGTTGCGGCCCAAAAAGGATTGTCCGAAAAATTCTTTCTCACTGCTTCGGAACCTTCACCACCAGATCCTCGACCTCCAAAATCGCCATATCCTTTACTTATAACCGAAGCGAAATTAATACTGCTCTTGCCAAGAGGAAAATTCGATCGTAACTGGCGATAAAAAGTTTCATATGTATCGTCTTCCCAGAATTCAGGAACACTTAGCGCTCCTCGCAATGCAGAATCTACAACTGTAATACCAACAGTGCCCGATACTGGTTTTCCGCTTTGATCCCTTACTTCTACAAAAACATTCGCCTCTTTACCGGGCTCATAATTTGTTTTGTCTGAATAAATTGCAATAGAAAGCTTTTGATCAGGATCTTCGACAGGCAAATACGAGCACTGAGCATCATCAATTGCGCCACCAAGAGCTTCAAGATTATTGCCATTCTGCTCAACAACTTGCATTGGATAAACAAGACATACCTTTACTCCGCCAATCATTTCACGAGTTACCTCAAACGGAATTGTGTCTGCACTTGCATCAATAAATTTCCAATCGGTAATAGTATCTGTCATTGTTAACAACACCATCTTTCTTTTGGAGTCTTTAAATGTGTGAGCTAATAATAATGAAATTTTCTCGCCAGGCTTTGCATACGTTGTGCTAAACCCAAATGAAGTAATTTTCTCTGTTGCGCCCGTCGCATCGTATGGTGCTGTCACATAAAAAACATCGAACGTTCCTATTTTTCCTTCAGCATCTGTAATTGTGACTGAATATGTTCCGTCCTTTAAATCTTTTAACTCAAAGGCAAATTCACCCTTATCACTAAATATTGCTGTTTTTGCAGCTAATACTGTTTCTGAACGTTGCTCGTAACGGTACCGCGTTTCTGTTTGCTTTGTTACAGGGTTATATACTCGTCCATTTTCAACCTTTTCCGACCACTTTCTGACAGCTGAAACTGTTGCCCGATGGCCTTCGGGGATACTTCCGCTAAATAAAGTTGCTGCCTGGATCCTCACAGTTGCAGGAACACTCTTTCGTGCGATTGCGATATCTTTTCCTTCCTGCTGCGAGAATACTTTGTATGCCTGCTTGTTTCCAATTAATACATCCTTTGTGATTCCTGTAGAAACTTCTCCTTGTTGCATTGAGATGGACACAGAGGCTTTGTACAAGAAATTCGTAATATCTTTTGCCTGTACAGAGATTACTGTGCGATAGTTTCCGCTATTATCAGTTCTTACCTGCACATTTCCCGTACTAAAAGAATTTCCATTTGTTGCGTACTGCACTTTCTCGATACTGACAGTACCACTTGAAAGAGGATCTATTGTCATTGGAGAAAGCCACGCACTTACTGCTAAGGTCTGATTCGCAATTCCGTTTCCGGCATAGTCTGTTACTCTTCCGGTCAGAATAATTTCTTCGCCTGCGAGATAGGTATTTTGGTTAAGCGACCCAGTAATAACAAAACGAGGATTTTCTGCCGTCATGACGGTAATCCATTCTTCAGTAACTGTTCTAAATACGCCTGATTGTGGCTCTTCCACAATAGCGAACCTCATAATTCCTCTTCCTAGCGCAGAGAACTCACCGGTAATTTGGCCATCTGCCGACATTCCGATAGGAGAAATACTACAGTTCTGTGAAAAATCATTACGAGAGGTACTCGATTGAGTTCCACAAACAACCGCTCGCAGGCTTGCGTTTGATGGAGGCAATGTATCACCGCCTTTTCGCTCTCGAATATATGCCGTATACCGGACAACTTCACCTGGGGCGTAAAATGGCTTACTCAGTTGAATATCTCCAAATAAGGCGGATGCTGTACCCGCTGAAATATCATATGATCCCACATATTGGGATAACTCACCCACAGCAACAAGAGAAACACCATCCTTATACTTTGTTAGAATATACCCGTTCCTTCCGATTGCTTTTAGTTGTGCAAATCCATTTTCTGCTGTTGTTACGGAAGAAACCTGCGCACAACCATTTGTTCCACATGAATACGCAGAAACATCGGCACCATTAACAGTACCAAATACACCATAATCCATAACCCACACGCCTGTTTTGTCAGCATTTTGCTCTGCGACAACGTATGAGCCAACTCCAGATTTCAAAATTACCTGATACGCGGCATATCCACCATCCTGCGATGCAGCTTTTACAATATACATACCTAATCCAAGCTCATTCGCTGTATATGCATGTGCGCCACTTGATGGAGTTGCAGTATATGTACGGGCGACTTCTGCATCTTTTGTAAATAACCCCCAGTTAACCTGTCCTTCCTTTGCGTACTGTTCCATAATTCCTTGGATTCTGTCGCTACTTACCTTGTAAAATGTCATAACAATGCGTGACATTCCAGATGCCTCGACAACACTCACCTGGTTTTGATTCATATTCTGAACTTTTACAGGAAAATGTAGCTTTGGCCCTTGATACGCAACAGCTGTTCCGTCTGGGTTTTGAATATTTTGAGCAACAGAAAAAGTTGATTCAGCTCCCTGCGATAATGTTTCGCCGCTTTCAGACGTTAACGACTGAGCAACTGTTACCGTGTATGTACCATTTGCCATTAACTGCTTTTCGGGGATAAATACAAACATTCCGTTCCTTTTTTCGATTTTTCCTGAAACGGAAGGAGCGATTGAAAACGCGGACTGAAACGCTTCGACAGAAATATTGTCACGGTTTACCAACACTTCAATTGCTGTTGTAAATGGAGCAATGCTGCCTCCGGCAGGGGTAATACCTGTAACAGCAAACTTGGAACGTACCGGAATTACCCAAGATTGGCCAGATGCAAGATATGAGCCATCCTGAAATACAATACCCGGCTTTAACTCTAATTCATATACTGTTCCTTCCTGAAGATGCTCTTTTGGTGTCACAATAATATTTTTCTTGTCCGGAGATAATTCAGTTGTAAGTTCAACTACCGGCGTTATCTTTACTGCAGACGCAATAAACCTTTCGTTCATTTCTTTGCCTACCTGCAATGCAAACGATGGGACATTCGGATCAACGCCATACTCAGTAAACTGAATACCCTGCATTTGCACGGCTGCAACCTGTGGAGTCGCAATAAGGCGGATAACAGGAAGATACAAGTCAGGGCGAAACATCCATACACTAACAAGAAACACTGTCAGTAATGCAAACCCCGCTCCAAATAATGCTGTAAGACGAAGGCGCATTGCTTTTGCCGTAGGAATTCGGAGCTTCTCTTTTGCTGCCTTTTTGGCAAACGCCGCATCAATACGGGATGAAACATCCTTTTTGGGAGGCATTTGCTTCTCAAGAAATGACGACAACGCATTGTAGTATTTCTCTTCTGTTACTTGTTCTTTCTTTTTAAACCAGTTCATCACGTTTCTTCTTACTTTTTGGGTTATCTGCTTTATGTTTTTCTTTCTGCGACGATACAATAAATCCTAATTTATCAATTGACCGCTTGTATCGCATTTTGGCAGCCCCTTCAGCGATATCTAAAATAACGGCAATTTCAGCAAAAGGTAACTCTTGGAATATGCGTAATTCTATAATTTCGCGCTCAATTTGTTTTAAGTCGGCGAGCGCTTCATGAAGCTGACTGATTTGCTCATCTTTAATTTCGTTTTCGAGATAGTCTTTGATTTTGTCATCGGCGAAATCCACTTCGAATGATTCATCATCCGTTTTATCGGCATTTTTCTTTTCAATTTCAGACATTGTTTTGGATTTTTTGTAGTGAGCACTGCGAACATGGTCAATAATCAAGTTGTATGCAGTGCGGTACGCCCAGGCTTGGGCATAATCTGCAACTTCTTTGCTTTCTTTCCACGCTTTGAACAATCGGAGAAATGCCTCACTGGTAATATCTTCTGCAACAGAGGCATTACGGACTTTAAAATACACATATGTGTACAATTTCACTTTCAGTTTTTCGTACAGTTTTACAAACGGGGCATCCATACCTATAAAATTTCTACTTGAACT
The DNA here is from genome assembly GCA_030583825.1 of Candidatus Dojkabacteria bacterium. Lineage (GTDB taxonomy): Bacteria > Patescibacteriota > Dojkabacteria. The sequence continues at coordinate 249,154 of CP129477.1, forward strand.
GCAGGGAGCTCTTCTGCCATTTTCTGCTTAAATACTTCTCCCATCTCCGGATCTCCAACAACAACTCCATAATGCACTGGAATGACAATTTGCGGCAAAATTGTTTTAGCAGCCGCAACAGCTTCGTCATCAGTCATTACATATGTTCCTGAAATTGGAAGAACTGCTACATCTACCATTCCTGTAAGCGCATCCATTTCCGGAATTTTATCAGTATCGCCGGCAATATAAATTGAGGCACCGGCGAATTCAATTAAAAAACCAACATATTCTTTCGACTTAGGATGATACGGATTTCCCTGTGGAGAGAGTTTATCAATATTGTACGCAGGCAGTGCCATAAATCTCACGAGTTCGCCATTGATTTCTACGGTATATTCTTCTAATGGAATAACCGAAACTAAATGCTCATCAGATTGCGTCAAAAATGTTTTGCTTTTATCCAAAATTGACGCAGGAAATACGTAGATTGTCTCTTTACGGGCAATAAATCCAACATCTTTTGGTGAAAAATGATCAAAGTGATCATGAGTAAGAAAGATAGAATGCACAACTCCCAAATCTTTCATGATATCTGCCTCTATCATATACGGATCAATCACAATCATTGTACCTGTCTCAGCATTTTTCAAAACTATCGTACTATGCTGAAGCTTTACTACTTCTAGTTTTTCGTACTGGAGTTTTAGCATCTACAATTGCACTTGATTTAACCTCTTTTGCTTTCTCTTCTTGAGACTTCTGCATTTCCTGGGCAATAATAACATCTTGAATTGTCACCGTTCTAAAGAATTCATCGGGTTGAACGTATGTACCGTCGAATAGTCGTTCAAAATATCCTTGCGGTTGGAGTAATGGCATGTACGGAGCATAATCAACCGACGTTGAAACAATTTTCTGCGTATCTTTAAATGAATCTGCGAGCAAAATAACTCGTGTTGGGAAATTCAATCGCGTTGTAAAGTAAAGAACTGTTCTGCCATCGCGCTCTGCAACCCAAAAGTTAATAATATCATCCCAAAGGTACAACCTTCCGGCTGTTCTTATTCCTGCCTTTTCGATTGCATTATTAATCCGTGCCGCAGGAACTGTAAACAAAACATATAAAAGGAAAAATACTGCACCCGCTGTAATAGTGATAATCGGTTGTCCTACCCAAATAAAGTAGAGACCGATTAAAAGAACAAAAAGTGCGTATGAGGATTTTTGTCCTCCGGAAAATGAGTATGAGAGACGATCGTCAGCTTCCCATTCAAATAACACTTCATTCACTTGAAACTTGCTCGGTATTTTTGCTTTCTCTTCTTCTATCGCTTTTTGAAATGTATTTGTAGAGACGGCGTTTTCTTCTGTATTGGACATAGCCAACTATACCCCAAAAGGCAAGAAATGACAACAAAGCGAATAGAAAATGGATGATTTTGAAGACATGCAAAAGGAGCGTTACAAACAAATAAAAAACCAAAACCACATACATCGCCAAAATCACTTTGTCATTAATCTCAATCTCTTTGCGATGAATAAGTCTCCATGCGTTGTACAATACGGTTCCCAACAGTACTAAAAAACCACTGATACTGACAGTAAACAAGAGAACAAACATAAAAATATTTACAGTTTGAGGGGCACGTGATTCGCCTTGATACGGCAAAAATGATTCTGTTCCAAGAAGTGACCAAAGCACGAACCCTGAAACAAGAGAAATAAGGAGCATTCCACCAACCATGCCCCCCTTGTACACCTGTGCCTGTGTTATTGCAGACCTGAGAGGTAACTCAGAAGGTGTCTGGGGGACAGGATCAGTCATAGAGATTACTGTGCGAGATATTCTTCAATAATCGTCTGGAATGCTGAAAATGGATATGCACCACCAATGAATTTTCCTTTTACAGTACCGTCACTCTGGAGTTTTCCAATAACAAATCCTGGTGTTCCAATGCCACCCATTCCGTTTGCCTGCAACCATGCTGCAAGATTCCCCTGCAATTCAGTTACATCCTGCACGTCTTCTGCAACGACATTTTGTGTTTCTTTATTCTGAGCACATGAGTTTACTCGTCCGACATCAACTCCTGCTTGAGCAATAATTGAGTTCATAACGGTAACATCGAAATCAAGACCGCTTGCTCCAGATTTCTGAAGCTTATCAAGCTGTGCAAATACTTGGTCATGGAAAATCTTATACGCAGAAAATCCTCCAATTTGGCGAACACATTCTGCACGAAGTGCTGTTTCTGTCGCTGCTGGCTCGTGAATAGACAATGGAAGGTTTTTATACACAAATGCGACCTGACCGTTATTAATGTAGTTTGTCTGGATTGATTCATATGTTGCCGTTTCGGTCTTTTGGCCAGTCTGTACGTTAATTCCTGTAGCAAACTGTCGGCAGAATACACACATAAAGTCTGTTAATTCAACGATAACGACTTTTGCTTTATTTAAATCTCCCAATACAGCGCGATCTCGAACACGAATAACTGTTTCAGGAAATTGCTCTCCCGCCAATGCAGGATCTACAGTTCCGGTTCCTACTGCAGTACCTGTTTTTGCTCCCTGTGCTTTTAAGCCAAAGTACAATCCTCCACCGATACCGACGGCAAGAATCACTGCTGCAACAATAATTGCAACGGGTGTTGTTAAGGCAATTTGTGGAACTTTGATTGTAATATAGTCACCACCTGCTTTTGCCGACTTTGTAGTCGAAGAAACTGATTCTGCTGAGGCTTCTACAGCTTTTCGCTTTACAGCGGATGTTTCAGTGGCGTTTTTCTTGCTCACTGCGGAATTTTCTGATTCTTTCACTGACGGAATTGTAAAGTTATATTTTTTGTACTGTACCAATCGGAGAGAGTTTTTGTCAAGGAAATATAAGAGTTTGCGCCATTTGTTTGACCTGCGAGACTAAATATAAAACATTGAATACGAGTGCGTGGACAGTAGTTACCTTATGGGATATAATTTACTAGACTCTATAGATTTGCTCTTTCTTTTAATAAGAAGAGATTACGGTGGCTTTTACTCAGCGACCAGACAAGACGAAAAAAGAATCCAATGCTCTAAGCAAAGATGGCCCTTCCCCCAAACCATCTTCCCCCGGATTTCTTTATCGTTGTTTATGTCTGTTGCCGCGCCCACCTCATTTCTATAGAGTCTTTTTCCCCTTTATTTTCTTTCTCGAGAAAGAGAAAAATGTAACAGTTACGCGAGTTTAGTAGCTATTTATTAATGAGTTTTGAAGAGCAAGATCCTTTATTTTTAGCCTGGACAGATACCTCAAGCTATAGGTCAAAAGTGGTATAATACACTTAACCTGCAAGGGAGGTTGCACTAAAGGATACGCGGGAAATCCTATAAAAGAAAGGAGGTGATTAAATGACCGACATGAGTGGAGTTGAGCTGTATCGCAGGAACGGACTCAATAACGTAGAAAACAACTTCAACGTTGACGAAATCTACGAAGCCGCAGTCCAGTCGCGTGAGCCAGATGTTCTTTCTATATGGCAAAAGCCTAAAGAAACTGGTCATGGAACTGACACAATTCTCGCTCTCACACCTCTTCTCCATCTACCTGCGAAGCTGAAAGAGCTTTACGCTGCCTGCGGAAAGCCGCTATATGTTATCGCAGTCGATTCGGAAGAGTTCCCGCCCAACACGTATCCTTAAACGATCCCCCTTGCAGGCCTCTTCCCTATTTACCGTCACTCCTAAACAACCTCCAACTCATTGTGTTTTCTTTTGTTATACGCTACAATACTATTGTTATTATTGTGAAAGCAATATAACACTCGCAGGCAAAGATCTGTGCAACTCAAGTTGTATCAGCGCTAGCTAGAGGGTTCTATTTATATTTTGTTCGGTTTGTTATGAATAAATTGTTCGTGGGAAGCTTGCCTTTCCGAATGACCGATGAAGAGTTACACCAGCTCTTCGCTCAAGTAGGTCCAGTCGTATCTGCAAAAATCATCATTGATCGTGCAACCGGTCGCTCAAAAGGCTTCGGTTTTGTCGAAATGGAAAATGAATCAGACGTTGCGAAAGCAATTGAACAGCTTAATGGATCAGAAGTTGATGGAAGAACTATCGTTGTAAACGAAGCTCGACCAGAAGCACCAAGAAGATAATCATTTTTTGATTTTTCAAAGCAGGCATGTTCTTTCGGGGGCGTGCCTGTTTTTTTATTTCCACACTCTCGGCCAATACACCCATAACGCACAATACCAATCGCAATAAGCAATAATCTGAATTACTAAAACATTGAGAATAGTTATGCGTGACCGTTCATTTTGTTCTCAAGGAACATGTTGATCAGGTTTTTGAAAAGGTTCTTTCGATTCAAATACTGGTCAAAAATGATAAAGTCAATATCAGCATTTTGGGCAAACTCTGAATCAACTTCAGAATCTCCAAAGTAAATAAACTCTTCTTTGGAAGAACCGGACTTCTCTATTAGATCCAGTAAACACTTAGGGTTTGGCTTTTTGTATCCTTCGTCAATGCACGAAATTACTGTATCAAAGTATCCAAGAATACCGTTTGCTTCAAGGATCGGGATCATTAATTCTTTGTAACGGTTTGTACAGATATGTAGTTGCTTGCCATTTGACTTTAGAAATTCGAAGATATTCACAACTCCTTCGAAAATTTTCATTTTATCAATATTTTCTTTTTGGATTTGCTTGTCTAAGTCTAACAGCTTTTGTACGTCAAGATCGCGATTAATTTCTTTTAGCGTGGTGCGATACAGGTCTTCAATGATCATTCCGCGGATAGAATCATGAATTTTCACAATGAGGTCAAAGTTTACATCAGGTGCAAGTTGCGTAATTGCTCGGGCCATAGTTTCGCCACAGAACTGGCGTCCATCCACGAGAGTGTCATCGAGATCGAAGACAAAGTGTTGTTTAAAAGTTTGTTTTTCCATACCGCGCTAATTATACCACTTGTAGAATTGCCATTGGTAGGCGATGTTTGAATCGGCTAACTTATCTCTATTCAGAGAAAATGATACGCACAGGAAACAGTACCGGAACAACCTGAAGTATGGTAAAATTCGGATGTGGTGGCTGTAGCTCAGGGGTAGAGCACCTGTCTGTGGAACAGGATGTCGTGGGTTCGAAACCCATCAGCCACCCATTTTGGGATTTTTAGACAACAAAATTGTCATTTCTTCTTTACTGGTCGGTATTTTCTGAGGTTCTAAGGTTTGTATAGCCTTCTCAAATTTAGGTTTTGCTTTCTTAATTATTTCAAGCGGTTTATCAACTTCTATTTGAATTTGTAAATCCTTAATAACAATATTTGCTCCAAGTTGTAACAGTATCTCATTCTTAATAGGTAAATCTCCCTTTTCAAATCTGTCTTTAGCTTCTTTTGCAAACTTAAATGACTTCTTAGCTTTCTCAGTCCATTCTGAATCGTCAGCTTCTTACTAACTTTATCCAATTTGTCTTTTTGTTGTTCAGCTTTAACCTTCTTAACACTCATATTTATACTTATATATTTTTTACAATTATTGTGATTTTTCTATAATTGCTATCTCCTCGGGTGTTAGTTCATAAATCTTATAAACTCTTTGGTCAATTTGCTTACCTAAATTACTAATTTGACTCTGTAAATTCCTCAATTCATTCTGTTTTGACTTAAACCAATTGAAAAGTTCTTCTGTCTTATCAAGTGTCATTTTTATTTTCTTTTGTTCTATAATCTCAACCAATTCATTCCAACCCATATCAATCAATTCACCTTTGATGGAAAACTTCCCATCAAAATGTAAATAGTTATTAAGAAACGATAATGATTGAATATTTAACCCCTCATACAGCTCAATAGCTTTTTCTATTTGTTTATAAAGTAATGCTAAGTCTTGCTGTATATCTTTTGTAGGAATATTTATAGGTATCTTTGAAAGGTTAACACTTTTGACCTCTGGGAAGACTCTTCCTTTTTCAGGAACTAAAAATCTATAAACAAAACCTATCAAGGTTGAATTTAATATTGTGGCTAATGATTCTAGGCTGATGCCTTCAGTTTTTAGGGTTAAATTATAAACATTGTTTAAGTTTAATCTACCTTGTACATCTACGGCACAAATAATCCTATCCGCTGTTTGTCTAATTACTATCTTTTTCTGAGAGAAATCAAGGGAATTTCTCGGTTCAGCAAGCCATTCACCATAAGCAAGCCATCTACTGGAATCAGATATGAAAAACTGCTTAATATCTCCGCCAATTATATACTTTTGGTAAGAGTCATCTTTTTTATCAATCCCATCGTAAATTCTCTTTCTTACAATGTCCTCATCTTGAGCTGGTTTACCTTTTCCTTTCTGGTAGGGTTTTATTCCTACTGTTGGCTTTGCGACTTCATCTAATCTAACTGCTTTTGAAAAAATTTTATCAATTATCTTTATTGAATTTTCATCATAGTCTAGATTAAACCCATTTGATATATTTTTCCTCCATGTATCCGAATTAGCTATACTTCTTTCTTGATTTATAAATGATTCTAATTGTTTAATACTTCTAGTCTGTATTTCATAATGTTTTATAACTGATGACTTTTGACATACAAGAATTGATGTTTCTGCTGTTACTTCTTGAAATGCTTGATATTTTAGTAACTCAACTATAATAAGCTTGTTTTCAAGTAGAAGTTGTCGGATTTTTTCAAAATAGTGCATTGCAAGCCATGTTGAGGGAACTATGAAACCAATGTATCCATTCTCCTTCACTAACATTAGTGACTTCTCAATGAATGCTATGTATGTTTCAAATTGATACTCTGTATGTTTATAATTCTCAGATATATACTTCTTCTCATTTGGTTTTAATTCAGCTCCCCATGGAGGGTTTCCAATAATTACATCAAACCCGCCGTCCTGCATAATATCCTTAAATTCAGCATTCCAGTTGAAAGCCTTGTTACCAGCAATTTCAGGGTCATCAATTAGTGAGTTACCACACTTAATATTCTTATCTAAATTCTGCAAAGGCTCACTGCTTCTAGCTGTCTTTAACCATAGTGCTAACTTAGTTATTTCAACACTTTCTTGATTCAGGTCAACACCGTATAGATTATTCAAAAGAATAGATTTATTGTTTTCAGCAGGGTTATAGTCAAAGAGGGTTTGTGACTCTCCTTTTGCCTGTTTCTCCGCAATTAAAGCGTCATACCTTGCTTTATACTCGTTTCTAAGAAATGAATGGGCTTGATTTAAGAAAGCACCGCTACCACAAGCAGGGTCAAGTATCTTAATTGTGCTTAATTTGTCAGGGTATTCTTCTAAATATTTGCCTACAGTATTTTCTACAATGTATCGGGTTATGTATTCAGGAGTGTAGAATATCCCATCCTTTTTTCTTCTACCTTTCTTTTCAACTGATTTATCTACAGTTCCAATAACAACTTTATCTCCTGATTCTGTAAGCAAGTTCCCACCTTGTTCAAGCTCAAGATGGATATTCTCTTTAATAGTCTCTAAATCGCTAATACTTTGCTCAAAAATATGACCTAAAATGTTTACATTCAAATCGGTTTCAAAGTCATACTCTGCAAGGTGCATTAAATGACTCCAAAAATCATCTTTAATTGATAGATTATCCAGTAAATCATCAAAGGCAAATAACCCTCCATTGTAAGCATTTATAGGCGGTTTAACTCTGTTGTTTCCTTTATCAATTGCAATGAATAAACCCTTAAATTCAGTCCATACTCTTTCGTCACTTGGAGAAAGTGAATTGATGGCTCTATCGTAGGTATTCTTAACGATATTTAGGGGGAGTAACGAGCTTGTATCTTCACAAAACAAAGTGAATATAAATCTATCAAGTAACTTCTGGGTTTTCTCAAGTAATAATACTTTGTTTACAGTTGGGTTGTTTTGAGATAAATGATTAAGCAATCCCAAACGAACCTCTTTATATTCAGAATAGAACTTTTTAGTGATGTCTTGTTCTGCCTCAGTCGTGTCTTTGGCTAAAACATCAATAATGCTTTCCTTCTCTTTAGATATAAGGTTTTCTTGTGAGAGTAGGAAATAAAATCTTTTTAGTTCGTTTTCTTGAATTAAATCAATAACATCAAATTTTTCATAATACTCTTGAGTTTTATGCTTGTTATAAAGTCTAATCTCTTTGAAATTTGAAACTATAATCCAATTACAACCATCGTATTTAGTAGCGTATAAATAAGCCTGTTCAATTGGTGTTAGCTTCTCAGAACCTCTATTTTGCCTTTTATCAAGCTGAGTTTTTGCATCTTTTAACTCAATTACCGCTTTAGTTAATTTTGTTTCTTTACTAAACCAACCTAAGCTACCATCAGGCTCTTTACTATCGTTTTCAATTCTAGGGTGCTGTATGAGGGTCCATTCTTCATTCCCTGTGGTTACATCGCTATAACCTAAAATAGCCTCAAAAAAGGTGCTTAAAAACTTCCCTTGCACACTTTTTTCCTTTGTCTTTTCAAGGTCACTATCTTTAAGGGCTTTTTGCCAACCTTCAAGAAGTTTCTTTGCAATTTCTAGCCTTTCAGCGTTAGGAAACTCAAAAGAGTGCATCTTTTGCTGTAGTAGCTTTTTGTTTATTAAATTCATGTTCTAATCCTTATATTTATTGTTAAATACTCTCAAAGTAATTCCTTATACTTTGTGATAATAGCTTTTTTCTTTGAGTTAAAAATTCTGAATAGTTTAACTCGTAAAACTTATACGGTAGGGCATGATTCTTTAATACAGTTTCTAAATCAGTCCTACTGTATTGTTCAAATTCCTTAAAGTAATCCATTGGTGAGTTATCAGAAATTACAATGTTTGTTTTGTAGTCAAGATAAAGATAGTTCGCTACTTGATTCTGTTCTGTCTGTTCAACAATACCGATACCATTCAAATAATTCTTTGGGAATATATGGTGTTTATCCAAGCGAGCTTTCTTAACTGTAATTACAGGGTCAAACAGGTCTGATATTTTCTTAGTAGAAAATAGTAGGTCGACATTATTTCTAATCTGTGAAGCTATAAATACCAGCCATTGAGGATTCTTTGAATAAGATGATGTCAGCAATGCAGGCATCGTAATTTCCCAAAAGTCATTTGTTATTTCTGATTGTATTCTGCTATCCAATAGAGAAATAAACTCATCACCATTTTTTGCGTTTCTAATTAAAGCTAAATCGCTTTCAAAGTAGCTTTCTGATGAACCTGAATATCTTGATTTTAATGCTGACATTAAAAACCATCTTGAAACTATTCTTTCAAGCTTATGAAATTCAATATTAAACCTGTATTTGCCAATTAAGTAGAAGGCGTAAGAATAGAAGAAATTTGTTCTTGAGGTAATTAAATCACTATGCTTAAACCCTAACGACTGAATAAGATTTATATAATCGTGCCAAGTAGTATTATCAAGTCCATTGGAGACATACTCTTCAAGCTCATTAAATCGCTTTTGTTTTAGTTCTTCAATAAATTCTCTTGTTTCAAAATCTCTACCTCGTAGAAGCGAGTAAACATCGCTCATTCTACCTCTGTTAAAACCATATCCAACTATAGCTCTAAGTATTTCTCCTGGTTTAACATCAATGAGATGATTAAATGATGAGTACTGTAAACCCTGAGAATTTGGATTATTGCTTTGCATTGAGAAGTCCTCAATCTTCTTGCGTCCACTTTCCCAAAATACAGATAATAGGGTCAAAACAAAATCAGATTGTTTTAGTACAACTCCTTTGCTGTTCACCCGAACAAAGATACTAGCAACCGTTTCTTCATCAACATTTTCTGCTATCTCTAAAATCGTAAAATCATAAGACAGAATTGACCTTAAATGTGTAATGTTTTGAGAGATTATTTCTTCTTGTTCTTGTGTAGTGTCCTTATTAGCTTTTAACCTTTGAATAAACTCATTTATAAAGCGATACTCGCTAAAATCATTTTGAAACAAAAGGCTAATATCTGTAATGTATTCAACATCTCTATCAGTTGCGACATTGGAAACTTCAAACTTCTCTAATAATGGATTAAAAGCTATTTTAATACGCTTTTCTTTATAATTTGCATCAATAATCGGAATCCCTTTTATTGTGGCAAATAGAGCGGTAAGTCTTTGTTGACCATCAATAATCAAGCTTTTTGCGTTACTTTCCTTTTTATCAGTGCCAATATCTTTTCTGTTATTGTCATTCACGTTCTCCCAAAAGAGAAGATAACCAACGGGATAACCTCTATAGATTGAGTCAAACAAATCTCTAACCTTGGTTGTATCCCACACGAAAGGACGTTGAATATCAGGTAAGGCTATCTTACCGTGGTCAATATCGTTTATCAGTGTTTGAATCGGATATTGCGTAGTCTTAAAAATTGTTTTACTCATAGTGTCTTATACTTATTTTGGTTCTAATTAGTTACTATACCTTTGATTTTTCAATCAAAGCTTCAATATCTGATTTTTTAATCATATATTTTTTCCCAACTCTAAAGGCTTTAAGCTTTCCCTGTTTAATCCAACGGTAAATAGTCATATAAACGACTTTCAGCATTTCCGCCACTTCCTCAATTGTGTAGTATTTTTCTTCTTCCATTATTTATATTGTTTTGATTTGTTTAACATTATTTTACTTTTCAAGTATAATTCATTGTAAATAAAAATTAAAGATAAGTATAAATATGAGAAAAATATCTGAATTTATAACTAGTCCACTGGTGTTCAAAATCCTCATTGTATTAGTAATTATCCTAGCAGTAATAGCCTCTATATTCATTTATGAAAATCCAATTCATCCCTTAACTAGTCTGCTCAATTCAAACTATTTTGTCGCTTTAGTAACTGGTATTGCTGGAGCTGTAGCATTTTTAATATATTTTAAGCAGAAAGCTGACACTAAGCGTGATGCGGCTAAAACTATCCTTGCTGAAATTACTAATTCAGAAAAAACAATCCAAGAAGTTAAGAATATTAAGAAGTTCTCAGGATATATGAATTTAGACCCTGACCCTTTGAAGTTTTACTTAGGCAATTTTAGCTGGAATCAGTATAAGTACCTTTTTATTGGAGATTTTGATTCGTACGAGTGGGAAAAGATAAACCAATATTTCTCACAGTGTGGTACTTTCAATGAAGCCATCAAAAATATTGCTAATTTATTGCCACAAAACATTGAATATAGGATGCAATTTCTTCAACAAGAACTAGCCAAAATAGCAAGTGAACAAGCAGATGAGGTAGCAAAACTTGAGAAACCTGATGGCAAAAATGATAAAACAAGACAAGAAAAAATCAAAGAGATAAGTGAAAAGTATGAGCAAAAGGGTAAGGATTTTGTTTTTGGATATATAGAAGCAGAAAAGACATCTCTAAAGTATGTGTATACACCTGCCAATGCATATGAACCATTGAATAGGGAACTTGATAAAATTGATACTGAAATTAGTAAATCAAGTATTGGGAAAAAACTAGTTAAATTAGCTCGCTAGATTAAGGTAGTGGGTCATCATTGCGTTTCTAATTTCACGCCACAATCCACCCCAATTTAGTCTTTCTGCCGATTGAATATACTATCAAAGGGTTTCATTAGGGAATATTGGAGCATTCCATCTCTCAAAAAGAGGTTCTGACGTGTCAGTTTTATAATCTCTCTTTTTTCATCATGTTCAGAACCTAGAAAAAGCTCATACGAACGTGAAGCGAGCTCTAATAGCGTAGATGCCGTTATATAATAGTCTTCATCTGCTTGCTCTAAGCGAGAAAGCTTATCTCTAAAATCCTGTTGTTCTGCTCTATATTTTTTATTAAATTTGTCATATTCTTCCTGAGTAATCCCCTATAAAACGTGCAAGTTCATGCCCACTGGCTTCAGTTTTTTCAACTATATAATCAAGAATTTTTCCAGATGTCTTTTCAATAGCCATAAGTAATTGTAGCAAATAAAGTTCCTAGTTAATTAGGAACCATACGGTGAATTCATTTTTTATTAAGATAGTATTAGTTCTTTGCATTTCTTAAAAATTTTATTTAATATTCTTAACACATACAAAAAATAATTAACCTCAAACGCATTACTTCATTAAATGAAAGACTACTCAAAATATCTGAATAATAAATCTCCAGACGTTGCTTATATTTTGAATGAGCTTTTTGTAATTCTTGATAAGATTACAGCTAAAGACTACGAAGTAGAGGAAAAGCAAACCTCGCTGCATATCGTAAAAAGCTCTGCTTTTCTCGGTGTTCATTTTCTCAAAGACAAACTACGATTAAATATAGTGCTTAACCACGTAGCTACCTCGGATAAATTGCATAAATCTGAGCAGGTCTCTAAAAACCGATTTCATAACGAAATTGACTTGAGAACAGTCAAAGATTTATCTGATATAGAGATGCTCATTAAAGAAGCATATTTTCTAAAGACTTAGACAGATGTTTTCAAGTTTATTCATGTTTATTTTTAGCTCTATTCTTCGGTTCAGGAACTGGTCTAATAAGTGACCCCATACAAAGATTTCATCACTTTTCAACAACCCTCACAACCTCAAACACTGCCTGATCTCCCTGCATCACCACCTCTTCTTCAGAATACGTATAACCGTACTTTTCTAACGACCTCAAAACCCTCATCGCAGTAGAATTAGGGTTTGCCCGTGAGGCACTATGAAAAACAAAAACCATTCCCTCTTCGGTCAAATAATGCGCTTGAATATACGCATCAAACTCCTCATCGGAAAGATGATCAATTGTCCAGAATTCTTCGGAATATTTATGCGGCGTATAGTCAAAAATAATTAATTGATTATATATTCCCCAATCGAGGACATTAACTCGCTCGGACGAAGACTTAGTAAATGTGGCAAGCGTATCTATTGCCGGAGCCCAAATAAAGAGTTTCGGATTATTAAAATGATACAGCGTAGAAGCAGAGAGTACGCTCCACACTATCCCCAGTGAAACCAAGCTTAGCACTACTCCTTGCCAGGATATCTTCATCACGCGTACAAAAAGTAAAGAAAGGGAAAAATTCCAGAATACCAAAAGCTGTGCCGTATGCCACGTCGCTATTGCCTGCGTCGTGATAATAATTTGGGCAAACACAAGCAGTAATATCAACCCCACAGAAAATAAAATGCCGGGATGCTTTATATGCTGCATCACACGTCGAAGATTGAGCTTTTCATTTTGGCGAAGCAGTATACTAAAAAGCGGTGCAAGAAGGATTCCTAAAATAAGCACATCTACCCAGAATGGAATATCGAGAAAATGAAACCGTATAAAGCCTGTTCCCGTAATCGTCGTAATGGCATTTTGCACTTTTAAACCAATCGTTGATACGACAGCAGCAAGCGAATATGTGTTTGAAACATGAAATTTGAGAGATACAAATATAAACAGAAGGTATGGCATAGAGAAGGAGACAAAAAACGCGCCAAGTTGACCAAATTTCTTCTCTTTTAAAAAGCTAAGAAAGTTTCTCCAACTCGAAAGGAATATCACTGCAACAAAAGCATTTGCAATCCAAATAAAGTTTAGCTTGTTATATGTACCGATCGCCAAAAAGATTGGAAGCACGAGCAGATACATCAACTTTTGCGTTTTTGTATACAGAATAAATAGTCCAAGAACAATTTGGGTGATAACAAATTCAATAACGCTTGGGCCAATATCTAAGCGACTCTGAAATATGATCGCAGGGTTCAATAGTGACAGGAACAGATATACAAATGCGCTCTGCTTGTCATATTGCCTATAGAGAAACCAAGAGAATACCACAACGGAGCTTACTGCCAGTATAACCATTGGAATTCTAATAGTCTCGTAGCTCACTCCCAGCAAAAAGAATATCGGCATATAGAGCAAGGATTTTAATCCACCGATATATGCCATCAGAAAAAGTGTAATCCTTCCAATTTTGGAAGCTACAAAGCCGTCTAAGTAACCTCCTCGAGCTGCGTTAACAAATAAGACTTCGTCGTAATGAAAGCCTGGAGTTGAAATATTGAAAAGTGCAAAAAAGAGAAAAATAGCAACAATAATTAGCGGCATCAGCAGCCACACGGCAGGTTTAAACTTCATTACCTATTATTCATTAAGTTGTTTTTGTATTTCTTGCACAGTCAGGGTAACAGCTTCTGGCGTCCAGTGAGTATCGTCAGTATGATATAAAAGAATATTCTCTCTCTGCTTTGTGAACAGCTCTACGGTATTGATTGATTTTACACCTTTTTGCTTGAGCACGTTATCTAGCCTATGCAAAAGTGTCGGTTGGGCTGAGAATGGTACTAAGTCAAAGTATATTGTTTCTTTGTTTGGTGTGGGAAGAAAAATGAAATCTATACCTTTTGATTCAAGTAAGTCGCGATAACCAACAATAATATCAGCCTGCTCGTTTATGAGTTCATCTGTATAATCTATGCGAGTACGTGGCCCAGTAAAGAAAAACATATCCTCTTCAATTGGAGATTGTGTTAATTCCGTGGGTTGGCTCATAACAAATTTGTGTAACTTTTTCTGCGCAGCATCTTTTGCGAGCCTATCTCCATACGTTAATACTTCTGAGAGAATGGGATAATTAGCAAGTAATTGAATATACTGAGACTGTTTATTTTCCGAAAGGGGCTTTAATGTTTCGATATTTCGCTCGACGATAGAAAAAACAACAACTTTTGGCTTTTTAATTAGTCCGTTATTAAGAACCAAAAAGAATTGATTGAGGTCTCCGCTAGCAATTTGGTACGTCGTTTTTCCCGTAAGTTTTTGTAATTGAGGTGCAATTGTATCCTCTTGAGTAAGCCCCGTGCCTGCAATAAAAGAGTCACCGGAAATGACGATATCAATATTTTCAGGAACTGACTCATTACGAAATCCATACTTATCTGTTTGCCACACAACAGGCTTTGGAACAGAATAATCCGTATTATTGGCAAGATCACCCCTTTCAATCATTTCTACGCGTTGATTTGGATAAAAGTACCCAATACTGGTTCTACTCTTAAATCTTGCAAGACTTTCCCATGTACGAAACGACCAAAAGTTAATGGGTAAAACGAGATTGAGAAAAACTGGCGCGAAAATAACCGGAATGAGGAAGATTATTACTTTTATCAGAAATTGCTTCATACGCTAAAACTGAAAATATATAAATTGCTGAGCATTTCCCCAGAAAACAAAAATTAGTAAAAGAAGGAAATAATAAAATCCTATGCGGACAACTTTTGGCATTCGAAGCGGCAATTTCTCGATAGCATATTCCTGTTCACGGCCGATCCACTCAATAATAAAGAAGAATATTGTCACAATAAAGAGACTAACGGGCAATATCTGCGGAATACTAAAGAAATTCGGGCGAAATATTCCTTGAATATATTCAAATGCTTTCGTAATACTTTCTGCTCTAAAAAATATCCATGCAAACAATGTCAAAAGAAATGTTACTGTCATGTTGAGAACTTCTTTAGTCGAAGGGAACAATTTTCCTTGCGCAACAATTTCGGGATCTTCTTTGGTCTTCTTGAAGATAATGAGTGGCACAATATATATTGCATTGAGCAATCCCCACACAACAAACGTCCAATTTGCGCCGTGCCACAATCCACTGAGCAAAAATACAATAAAAATATTTATAACCTGCTTAGGGAGTGACACTCTATTTCCTCCAAGCGGAATATATACATAGTCCCGAAACCAGGAAGACAAAGAAATATGCCACCGGTTCCAAAACTCTGAGATATTTCGTGAGAAATATGGAAACGCAAAGTTTCGTCTCAGTTCAAAGCCAAAGAGCCTAGCGACACCGAGAGCAATATCTGTATACCCTGAAAAATCCCCATAAATCTGAAATGCAAATAAGAGCACTCCCAACATAAGCGTACTTCCGGAATAACCTGCGACATCGGCAAAAATCATATTTACGTATATAGCGGCAGTATCGGCAATAACTACTTTCTTAAAAAGTCCCCACAAAATCTGACGCAGCCCATTTACTGCCTGTGAATATTCAAATACCCTTTTAGCCTGAAACTGTGGAAGCAAAGAGACAGCTCTTTCTATCGGGCCCGCCACAAGCTGTGGAAAGAAACTAATAAAAGCAGCAAATGATATCAAGTCTTTAGAAGGGCTCAGCTTCTTTTTATAAATATCAATCGTATAGCTCAAAGATTGGAAGGTGTAAAAGCTAATACCCACCGGAAGAATAATGTTAAGCGTTCGCGCTTCAAGCGGGTATCCCAAAAAAGTAAAAGCTGTGACAAAACTATCTATAAAGAAGTTAAAGTATTTAAAGAATCCCAGCAGAGAGAGATTTACTATGACCGACGCAGCAAGGAATAGCTTTCTTCTCGTAGGATCTTCCTGCTTATCAATGATATTGCCGATGAGATAATCCCATAAGGTGCTAAATCCGATCAGAAAAAGAAATTTCCAGTCCCACCAGCCATAGAAAATATAACTGACGACAATCAGAAATACATTCTGCAATCTGAGGTTTCTTTGCATTACAAACCAATATAGGACAAAGACAATGGGCAGAAAAATTGCAAACTCTACGGAATTAAACAACATAGTTTCTCGCAAGCAGACTCAAATAAACTCCTTGTCACGAGGGTGATAATATGACAATACAAATGACAAGAACTCTTCTTTATGATGACCTTATAATAAGTCCCATAAGATACGGATAGTTATATCAGAAAGTTTATATGTGAACAAATACCCTGTGAGAACACAAAAGGAAGGGAGCTAAGTTTGCTCAGGTAAAAAGCCTAGTTAAATGTCTTCGCGGGCAGCTTTTATCATTTTGTTAAGTCTTTTTGAGTCAATTACTTCATCATAAAGGTTAATTCCTCTTTTATCTGCTGCATTAAGAAGGGTTAACAATAGCTTAATTGACGCAAATTTCAAGCGTTTTACAGTTATGAAGTATCGAATAAGTTCTAGTCTAAATACATCTTTTCTTGAGAATAGCCTGCGTCCGGTTTTACTTCTTCTCGTTTCGATGAGTCCGACATTTTCGTAGTTAATAAGCGTTTTTGGCTTGATATTGAGGAATTCTGCAACAAGCCCCGTAGGGTACCTTGCGCGATCGTCTAAATCTGTTTTCATTTTGACTTATATATCATGTAATTACCATATTATATCACAATTCAAAGACATGAAGTATTGACAAAACATGATTAGATGTATTATATTTGTAATACACTATATAAATTAATAGAAGAAAGATTATGAAAGATCGGCGTAAGTATCTAAGTTAAGACGCCTCATTATGACATTATTTACTTCTCTTATTGTTGGATTTATTGCTGGGTGGCTAGCAGGCTTGATTTACAAAGGATCAGGCTTCGGACTAATAGGAAATATCCTTCTTGGACTTGTAGGATCTCTTATCGGAGGGTTCCTTGCAGGAATAGTTGGAATTGACTCAGCAAACACAATAGGAACTATTCTCATTTCAACTGTTGGTGCTTTAGTTCTCCTAGGAATAGGAAACTTAGTAAATCCAGCAAGACAATAAAATACCCATGTAATGCGCTGTTAGAATCGAATTCGTACATCAAATAATTTATAACCCTTTTTACAATGACGAACGAACTTATTAAAAAATTACAGGAATCTATAGATAATTCCCAAAAGTGGCTAGATGATAGAAAGAAAGACATGAAAAATGCCGCTGAGAATAATACCAAAAAGGTTGAAGAAAAACTCGATGAGATGAAAAAACTCATGGAGGAACTCAAAAAAAGCGGCGAAAATAACGCCGAAGGCTTTAGAGACAAAGTTGCAAACGCAATTGAAAATGTCTCGAAAAGTATAAGAGGCGAATAACAGCCTTGTGTTAGTTTGGGAGGAGGTGTTGAAAAACGCCTCCTTCTTTTTTATTCTTTGGTCGGGATTAATATGCTGCCCCCTAGTCTACGCATCCGTTAGAGTACACTGCGTTCTATCAAAACAACATGGTCTTCTCTTGCCTTTTATCAGCATATCGCTCATTGTATGAATACGTCGCGCTCGAGTTTCAGGATTTTTCGTTGCGCCAATCCAGCGAATCCAATCCCACCGTGCCATTGGCGTAATATCTTTCCAAATTGTATTTACGTCAGCTTTTGCATCAAGCATTTTCGTTAAATCAACAGGAACTCTGGGCTCGGGCCATTCTTTTGAAGGCTCAATTTCCATAGAAACCGTGTCATCTGCACCTGCTTTTGCCCCATCGAGAATACTCTTTTTTACCTGGAACCAGTGACTTCCACTGCTATCAGGTTCGACAACCGCATCAAACGCAAAGCCATTCATTGTGCCTTTTATCATGGTCATACCTCTCGAAGGTAGCTTTTCACTCGCACTCTTAGGTAAAACAAGAACTGTGGCAGAAATCGGTGCCGAGAGTGTGTTGATTTTCACGTTCTTATCGAGAGTTAAAAGTTTTGCTGTAAATTTGATTGCGGACATATTCCTTGTACTAAGATTATCCTATACATTATTGTATCAAATTAACACAGTATGAGCTCGCCAAAATCGGAAAAATACTGTACAATCGTACTCATTTTGACTCCCCGTTCTTCACATATTATCCCTTACATAAATTAGTTGAGATTGTCATGGCAGCAGATTTTATTGAAATTGTTGGCGCACGCGAAAACAACCTTAGAAATGTAAACCTGAGTATTCCAAAGCGTAAGATTTCTATTTTTACAGGCGTTTCAGGCTCGGGAAAGTCATCTATTGTGTTTGATACGATTGCTCAAGAAGCAGGAAGGCAGCTTAATGAAACATTCAGCAATATGGCACGATTATTTCTTCCGCGTTACAGTCAGCCCGAAGCAGATTCAATAGAAAACCTTTCTATGGTCATTTCTGTTGACCAAAAACGGCTTGGTGGAAATGCGCGCTCAACGCTGGGAACAATTTCAGACATCAACTCATTGCTGAGACTGCTCTTTTCGCGATTTGCAGATCCTCATATTGGCTATGCAAACAGCTATTCTTTTAATGATCCTGCGGGAATGTGTATGGAGTGTCAGGGAATTGGAAAAATTATCACGCTCGACATAAACGCTGCTGTTGACCAGGAAAAATCTTTAAACGAAGGAGCAATTTTACTTCCAGGATATAAAATTGGCGGCTGGCCATGGAAAATGATCATTGGAACAGAATTTTTTGACGCAGACAAGAAAATTAAAGACTACTCTGAAGAAGAGCTTCACAAATTGATGTATGCAAAAGCTGAAAAGATTAAAACAAAGGCTTTGGATTTCAACATGACCTACGAAGGACTTGTTGAGCGTTTCATGCGTTCAAATCTGCGCGCAGAAAAAGATACTGACAAAGAGAAAATGGAGAAATATACAATCATGGGGACATGTCCTGTATGTAAAGGAAAACGCTTAAATGAGACCACTCTTAACTCAAAGCTCAATGGCTATAGCATTCATGACCTTACCGAATTCCAGATTAACGAGTTAATTGCCATTTTGAAAGGTTTTAATGACGAAACTGCGCAGCCAATTGTGAACAGCATTATCCAGCGATTACAAAATCTCGTAGATATTGGTTTGGAATATCTTTCTCTCAACAGAGAAACTTCAACGCTTTCGGGTGGAGAATCACAGCGAGTAAAAATGGTAAAACATCTTTCCAGTAGCTTGTCAGACGTTTGCTATATTTTCGATGAGCCAAGTATCGGTCTTCACTCTCGCGATATTCACCGTTTAAACGAGCTTCTCGAAAAGTTGAGAGATAAAGGAAACACAGTCATTGTTGTTGAGCACGATCCAAACGTGATGAGAATCGCCGACGCAGTTTTCGATATCGGGCCAAAAGCAGGAACTCACGGAGGAGAAGTTGTATATTCAGGAACATTCGCAGGATTGAAGCAGGCAGAAACGCTGACAGGTCAGTGCCTGAGAGAAAAGTTTGCACTAAAAAGTGATCCCCGCAAGAGTGATGAGTTTTTTGAAACAGAAAAAAGCTCCCTTCACAATTTAAAGAACGTCAGCTTGCGCATTCCAAAAGGAGTTTTTACTGTTGTCACAGGAGTCGCAGGTTCGGGAAAAAGTACTCTGGTAAACCATGTATTTGCAACACAGTTTCCGGACGTTATTCGTGTTGATCAAAGTGCTGTAAATGCAAACATCCGTTCAAATCCTGCAACATATGCGGGAATCATGGATGATATTCGAAAAGCATTTGCTTCAGAAAATAGCGTCAGCGCAGGACTTTTCAGCTACAACTCCGAAGGAGCCTGTGAAAAATGTAAAGGCATTGGCACAGTGGAAATTAACCTTTCGTTTATGGATAAGGCAGAAGTAACTTGCGATGTCTGCGGTGGAAAGCGATACAAGCAGGAAGTATTACACCATTTATACCGTGAGAAAAACATTATCGAGGTCATGGACATGACAATCGCAGACGCAGCAGAATTCTTCGAGCAGAAGGAAATTGTCAGCAAGTTGCGAGACATGGTAGATGTTGGACTTCACTATATGACGTTAGGTCAGCCATTAAATACCCTTTCCGGTGGAGAATGTCAGCGATTAAAACTTGCAAAAGAGCTTCGCAAAAAGGGAAATATTTATATTCTCGACGAGCCAACAACAGGACTTCACATGTCTGACATTAAAAACATTCTTACAATTATTACCAAGCTTGTGGAATCTGGAAACACTGTTGTAACCATTGAACACAACATGGACATTATCAAAAATGCAGATTGGATCATTGATCTCGGCCCAGAGGGTGGTAATAAAGGTGGAGAAATCCTTTTTGAAGGCACTCCAACAGACTTGTTGAAAAATGAAAGATCTCTCACCGCAGAAGAATTGAGAGAAAGTTTGGAAGGATAATTCACAATGACTTACACCATCACAGAAATTGTCCAGGCGAAGAAGAACTCAGAAAGGGTAAATATTTACTTAAATAATGTATTTTGGATAGGTTTGAGTAAAAACGCTCTTCTCGAACTGCAGATTATTAAAGGTAAAGTTTTGTCCGATCTCGAAAAGGCAGAAATAGAAAGAACCTCACTAAACCAAAAGCTGATAGATAGGGCTCTTCGTTACCTGCAAATACGACCTCGTTCTATCGCAGAAATACGAGATTATCTTGTACTGAAAAAAGAAGTTCCGGAAGAAGATGCAGAAAATGTCATTACGTACTTACAGGAAAATGATCTTCTCTCGGATGAAAAGTTCGCACAGTGGTATGCTGAATACAAATTGCGATCCGGCATTAACGGCGTAAATAAAATAACGGCTGAACTTCTAAAAAAGAGAGTTGACCGAAAAATTATTGCGAAAGTCATTGAAAAGCTCTCTGCAAATAAAGAATTCCAGTCTGAGCAAAGAGAAAAAATCGAAAACTATGCAAAGCGAGTACTTCCTGGAATAAAGGCAAAAGACGCATATGAGCTCAAAGCAAAACTGACGCAAAAATTGCTCGCAAGAGGATTCAAATATGATGAAATTAAAAAGATATTGCCGCAAATAGTATAATCACCAGCATGATTACAGATAAAGATAGTATCACAAAGTTACAATTTCGTTCTCACCTTCCACGATTTTATAAAGAGCATACATACCTTTTTGCCGTATTTGAACCACATGAGCAGAATTTATCAGCAACAGATACTTGCAATATTCTGGCAAAAGAATATATGAATCTTGTTCTCGCAGAAAGAAGTAATGACATCAAATCTTTGGTATACCTCAGGTTTCGAGAGCTTGAATCTGAAGATAATGATTTTAAAAATGTTGAGCTTGCATTCAAACTAGAAAATGGAAAATTTCTCTGCGGGAAAGTAAAAATCTTCAAAAATACTTTCTGCTATTTTGAAGATAAGTCTTTATGGATGGATCTCCCGTCTCTTGATCTGAGTAATTTCGCTACGTAAATTCAAAACAAAAAGGAGAGATACTGGCGTATCCCTCCTTCCGTAAGAAACTTCAGAAATCTTTTAGAATCCGAGCTTTTCTTTTACAATAATAACTGTAATTTTTCGTCCCATAAATGGATTCTCCTTATGGAGAATTAATGTTTTTGCATGAGTTGTTCCCATTCCATAAACACCCTTCATCCGCTCATCTTCCAAAGGAATGACATGCTCTTCCAATCGCTTAAATGCCTCTGTAATATTTGCAGTAATTTTCTGTGCTCCTGCGACAATAATCACATTTGGCGAAGTAAATGCAAGATGAGGAAGCTGGCTTCCAGTGTTTGACGCAATCATAATTTCACCATTCTCTGTAATAGAGTGCGCACTGCCTGTGTAAAAATCAGACACAACTGACTGACGACGAAGTAACGCCTGTTTTGCCTGATCCTGTTCTCCTAAAATAGCTTCATGAAGGTTATTCCATTTGTGACCGCCACCCTTTAAATACTCGATAAATCCGATTTCTTCGAGAGTAACTGATGCGCCATTCATGATAGAAACATCGTCTGGAATAAGCTCGATCATTTTTGACAATGCTTCTGCTTTGTTTTCCACGACAATTGGGTGAAATCCGTTCTCCTTTAATGCTGCAACTGTTTTATCAATTGAAGATTGAGGCGCTACGGCTGTATATTTGTCCATGATAAAATACTATAAATTATATTGAGGAAGAAAAGGTCTCTGGCTTTCAGAATAGAGAGATTTTGCCCTTCCACTACAAGAACTATAGTACTATAATAGTTATAGCAATGTCAAACACACTGGAAAATAAAAAACATTTATCTGAAGAGCTAAATAACGCTGCAAGGACAATTGCAGACGAGCATACAATCTGCATTATTGGTACATTACGTGATCATGGACTTCGCTTTAACGAATTGCAGCGTGCATTAAACGATATCAATCCAACAACTCTTGCCGACAGACTAAAGAAACTCGAAGACAAAGGAATCGTAAAGCGCGAAGAAGTTGGCAAATTATCTGTTGTTTATTCACTCACTGAAAAAGGCGAGGCAATTCTGCCTATTATTAAAGAATTGGAAAAGTTTGCACAAAAGTTTCTCTAATCAAGCCACCATATTTAACACTTACGTTGAAAGAAATCCTCCATCAACGGGAATAATTGCTCCTTGCACATAGCTTGCTAAATCGCTTGCGAGGAAAAGAGTTACTTTTGCGACATCATCACCGTTTCCCCATTTGCCATTTGCAATTCTCTTTTGAAAATCCAAGCCGGTTGAAATAAGCTTCCAATTGAGAGAAAGGAGAGTTTTAATTTTCTTTTTATCAATGCCTTCTGTAACAATACCACCAGGAGTCAAAACGTTCGCGCGGAAACCTTTTGCTCCATATTCACGTGCAATACCTCGTGTAATTGCGATAACTCCAGCTTTGCTCGCACCGTATGGAATTAAATCTTTTGTAGATGGCAAAATTGCTTCAATAGACGATGTGTTTACAATAACTCCGCCTCGTTTATCTCTTCGTGCAATAAATTGCTGGCACATCCAAAACACTGAATCCATATTTACCTGAATGACATTGTTATAGAATTCTTCGTCAATCTCTTTGAACTCCTTCATAGGGTAGATTCCAGCATTATTTACCAGAACATCGGGAAGCTCTTCATCAGGAATACCCGCCCATAAAGCTTCAATGTCAGGTTTTTGAGAAAGATCCGCTTTGTACGAAGAGATTCCACTTGCGCCGACAAATACTTCTGAAAGATCTTCCTCTGGAACAGAGCGATTAACAAGCATTAAATGCGCTCTGGCTTCTGCAAATCGAAGCGCTGTTGACTTACCAATACCAGAAGATGTACCGGTTATCATGACACGTTTTCCTTCAAAGGAAAGCATTTGTTGTAAAGGCAGTTTCATACATCATTTAACTTCAAAGTTTATTTCTTATAACTCATTTAACTCATTCTTTCCGTTTGGAGCAAGCGAGACATACAATTCGTAATCACTGCCGACTAACCCGTGAATAAGGTTTTCGCTGGTTGCTGCTTTTCCAATATTACCGTATTTATCAATCATGATAATACCTCCAAGACCGTTTACTACTTTTTTGAGGTATGTCATTGCCTTTTTAGCTGCTGCAGGGGCTTTTGTGGTGCTATTTACTCCTATTGCTGCATAAAACGATACTACTGTTCTCAAAAACTGTTCTCCGTAACCCGTTGCAGATACTCCGGCATATTGGTTATTTGCATAAATTCCAGCGCCAATAATTGGCGAGTCCCCTACTCTGCCTTTTAATTTATTTGCAATACCACCTGTTGAGGTTGCTGCTGCAATATTTCCATTCATATCAAAAGCGACTGCACCCACTGTTCCCATTTTCTTATTTTTCTTTACATCGCTAACGTCAAGCACAGTTTTCCCGGCTTTCTTTGCTTCTTCTGCCTGCTTGATTCTAAATTCTGTTTTGAAGTAATCGTTTTCGTAATACTTAAAACCGGCTGATTTGGCGAATTCTTCTGCCCCATCACATGCAAGCATGACGTGTTCAGTTTTATCCATAACCTGACGTGCAACAGAAATTGGATTTTTATAGTGCTTTAAGCCAATGACTGATCCGGCTTTTAAATCAGAGCCGTTCATAATTGCTGAATCCATTTCGACTTCACCTTCAGTATTAATGACACTTCCCTTTCCGGCATTAAACACCTCGTTATTTTCAAGAATGTTTACACACGCTTCAACGACATCAATACTTGAAGCTCCTGCTTTAAGCAATTTCTCTCCTGCTTCTAAACACTCGCGAATTCCATTTACGTATGCATCATGGCGTTCCTGGGATAATCCGGTTATATTTCCGGCTCCGCCGTGGATAATAAGCGCGTATTTTCCTTGTTTCATAGTTAAGTGTATCAAATTACAAATTATCTGAACATTACTCCACTCCCCGAGCCAAAGCTCGAGGAATGAAGAATATCTAAACGTTACCTACGCGGCAATTCCATTAAGAATTTGCTCTATTTGTCTTTCTAACTCCTGACCGGGATCGTTAATAAAGACGAGATTAATAGAATCACCTGCATAACGGGGAGCTCGTGTAACAACGACTGCCGGACGGTTTGGATTCTCTCCATCATAAAAATACTGTCGCAATTGTTCCATATTTTCAATACCGGTCTCTGTCGGCTTGATGCTGTTATTTGAAACAACCGGAGTTCCTTCTGGAAGATGGTTGCGGACGACACGCAATGCAGAGTTTCCGTTTAATCGAGGATTTACTTCAATGAATGAAATATCTCCGCTCGCAAGCGCAATGACGTCTATGCCAATGTGACCGCGAACTCCATTTGCAGCTAACACACGAAAGACTTGCTCTAATTCTGCGCCGTGCTCTTCCAGAAATGCTGCTTCGTATTCAGGATCAATAACATTACCAATGTGGTTGACCTTATTTTTGAAGCGCTGAATTGCTACCTGCAAAATATCAACAGTACCATCTTCGGAAATGGTTCCAATAATACATGGCGATTCAACATCACCATTTTTCATATTGATACCGACTTCACCTACCTGAACGTGAAAGTCCCACTCGGTAGATTCGTTAGCGCGTGCTTCTTGCATTTTGGTTACCCATTTTGTATATGCTTCTTCAACTTTTTCCATATCAGCAATCGGAACTCTTTCAACACCAAATCCCGCGGCAGAAACATCCTGTTTAAAGAAAAGCGCATCGCTTCCTGACTGCTGAGCCAATGCTACAAGCGCTTCGGGTGAAGGGTATCCTGTCTCCGGGTAATTTTCCTCATCGAAAAAGACTGTTACAGGCGTTCGAATACCTGCTTCCTGTAATGCACGAATAAATTCAGGCTTGTTATTAAAACGTGCAGCGGCTTTTGCAGCTTCGTGTTCTTTGCCAAGAGTACGGACTGACGGAAACATTGGCGCAACTCTAACCGGGCCTGCTTCCGCAATTTCTGTAATTGCGTCATGCATGTTTGCAACAAATTGTACGTTGACTTGTTTTTCAACTCCTAACGCTCGCATACTATCCACAGATAATCCGAAGTTTCTACCAGCACGTTCCGTGTCTTCTTCGGTAAGCTTATCTTGAGGCATTTGTACTAAAATCATAGAACCATCAGGCGCAAATGCCAACATTTGTGGGCCAGCATCGTATGCATCATATTGGCCGACCTTTTTGTCTTCCCAAATTGTCTGTGCGCCTTGATCGAGCGCTGCACTTGTGTTCGCGACGACGTATACTGGGCCTTCGTCGCCAAAGACGTGCATTGCCCCTATAATTTCCATTCCACCATTAACCAGTGGTATGGACTTTTGTTCAATCGAGCCTCCATCTATTTTTCTATCCGGCGGCTCTACCGGCACTGTTGTTTGTACCCCCATATTTTTACTAAAAAAATTATTTAAACAACATTTCCTGTATCGGTGTCCAGGATCCCTCACTTAATTAATGCGCGCATATTTACCGAATAAAGAGTTCTTTTGCTTTGACAAAAACTCTTCCTTCAGACGGTTTAATGTATGCCTGCAGTCTCGACTTTTAAGTCGAAAAAGCTTCAAAAAACCGTATATAACAAAGAAGCCTCCCTTTCGGGAGGCTTCTCTTTAATTTTACGAGTCTATTATCTTAGAAAAACCTCCCAGCGACTGTTCCAAATCATAAGGGCAATAAGAAGGTGGAAAAATCGTGCGAAATAGGTTTGTCCAAAACAATAGTTAATCATAAAATTGGAGGTATTGTATTACGGGAATAATGATACGTCAATAGTTTTTTGATTTCTTCGCTACTTCCAAATACAAAAACGACTCTAAAAACGGGCAAATATTATTTGTCTTGCAAGTATCTCTTTGATAACCCGCTATACGATTTTGTGCGCATCATTGCCAAAGTGAGAATCAACCCTACAAAGCCAGCAACGCTAAATACTAACGCTATACCTCGTGCAGGCCCAGTTCCATACCAGCTACCGATAAGCGATGCGCCAAACCCGGTGGTCATAAGAGGAATAAAAAAGAATTCGGTAAGAGGGCCGATAAAAAATGCAGTAAATGGAGATGCAATATTTTCGATACTTTGGGCAAAACCAAATACTCTTCCTTGGCGCTCAACCGGTACAACTTTTTGCAAAATTGTATGCTCTGCGGCTTCAATAAGTGGCATTAGAGAAAGCCAGATAAACATACCGATTATTACCAATAAAATTGAGGGCTGAATCGTAAAAAACATACTCACAATCCATAACACAATATTTCCAAGGAATAATGTACGAACAGGGTTCTTTCCAACTCCGCGGCGCGCAACAATCATGCCTCCAAAGATAAACGAGAAGCTAAGTACTGCCCATAAAACGCTCCACACTTGCAAAGAAACAAGGGATAATCCATACGGATCCATTAATGGCATAAATATTCCCATTAAAAGGTTATTAAACGTATTAAAGAACATAAGTCCAATTAGCCCTGGAATACCTTTTAGTAACGCGATTGTTCCAGAAATATCGAGCGTATCTCTTTTCTCTTCTCCTTCAGCAATGGCAATATCTTTTTCGGGAATAGAAATTATGAGTAAATGAAAAAGCCCAATAACACTCAAAATCAGCGACGAAAGTAGTACCCAAAACATGCCGGCAAAGGCAAGAGTAAAACCGCTGGCAATATTCACAATTGAAAAAATGATGCCGTTAATTGTTCCATACATGCCATTTGCTTTATCACGATTCTCTTCCGGTACAAGCATTGTAATCAATGGAGGGAGTGCAAGTCCCCGTAAGTTTCCAGCAATAACCCCAAGCAACACAGTAATAACGAAAAGCCATAACGGTGCACTGGCAATTGTAGTGAACGCTTCCTTCGGCGAAAATACATATACCAAAAAGCTAATACCGAAAAGTACAAATGTAATAATCCCAGAAATCATCATAACTTTCTTTTTCTTGTTGTGATCCACTATCGAACCAAACCAAAATCCTGAAACTGCGGTAAAAATCATGTATGAGCCCGTCATTATAGAGGTTGCAAGTACTGAGCTTGTTTGTAAATATACCCAATAAATAACAGCAAACCATACAAAACTTTGCGTTACCCCAACAAGCAGCACATTTCCCATTAATTGGTAAAACGTTTTCATAATTGCAAGAAAATATTAAACACGCAGAATACTATTTTACCACACACTTTCAGTATTTATTCCGTCTAAAGAGAAGAAAAATAAATGTGTTACACCATCCAGCGCAGCCACTTTACACTCATAAGGATTTTTACAATTGCATAAGATATAGCAATTGTGGCTAATGTATACAGCGCAATATCTACCACAACAAACGAGGTAAGAGAAAAGTTTGTCATTTTCATAATCGTATCAACAATTGCCGCATGAACAAGGTAAACTCCAAAGCTTGTGATTGCCAACTCATAGACAAGCTTATTTTTTGCAACAGATAATTTCTGCTGTGCAAGTGCGAATAAGCTCACTGTGGGCAATACAATCAGCGGGCTAAGAAAAGATGAGAATGGAAATCTTCCTGGGTTAAACAGAGAAAAAGTATACAACGCTGTTGCGAGAACAAAACTACCGGCAATATATCCAACAAACGACCAAGATTTTGAAACTTTCTTATTCAGTAATACGTCTCCCAGAATAAGATACCCTATGAAATCAACCGGTTCCAAAAAGAACGGCAATCCCTGTCCCGTAATAATTCTTTTAGCATTGTGAAGTATGCCAAAAAGTAAAAACCCTATACCAAGCCACATCCATTGCCGAGGAGTTACTTTCCTTTTCAAATGACGAAGCAATGGGCCAAGAAAGAAAAGTCCCGGAAGCATATATAAATACCATAAATGGTAGTATGGAATTCCATTCGTAAGAATACTCCATACATTTTGGCCGGCTTCAACAATGCTATTACTTTGCCATACGGAGCTCATTCGCCCGCTAAAAAACCAGTAAAAAATGAACCAAAATGCAATGGGAGGAAGAAATCGTTTAATCTTTCTTGCGTAAAATTGGAGTGGCGTCTCATCAATATCTGTATTTAGCGAAAACATAACTGCCCCACTGAGCATTACAAACATTGGAACACAAAAACGTGAGAATGCGTCGTATGTGAGCGCTGTTGCAAAGTTTATATCCGGTAATTTATCACCGAGAATAAATGGTGCTGCAGCATGAATAACAACCACAGCAGTCATCGCAAATACGCGGAGTAAATCAAGATTATGATTGCGCTTGTTGTACGTCTGAGTAGGGCTATCTGAAAGCATTTATCATTATACACGACCCTACTGATATGAAAAGCACCTCTACTCTTTTACGGGCCAAGTTGTAAAGATTCATTGGGCCGTATAAACGGATATTTCCGCTTTGTCCAAACATCCATACCTCCTTTTACATACACCGCATTAATTCCATGGCCACGCAACACGCCTGCTGCGTATGATCCTCCATTGCTTAACCCGCAGTCAAAGACAACTACTTTCTTTGAACGGTATGGAGCTAAATGCAAGTTATCTGCACTTTCAATATCGGCAATGTGAACATGCTTAATGCCATTGATTCGAAATTTATCAAAATCACTCTGCTTGCGGACATCTATCGCAATGTGTTCGTTAGATTGGCCGATACCATCATTTAAAATACGCGAAGAGTTTCCACCAAATAATAATTGGAATGCTGCTTGTACAGAAATTGCTGAAGTTTGAGCCCTCATCTCAGGGGATACATTTGTTTCTATGCCTTTCTGCAGAAGCGCTCGCAAAAGCTCTGGATTCTGTATTTTTGGAAACAATGATTCGTCAAGCTCTTCGATATATTCATGAATATTCTGCATCTACAGCAAGCACATTCTTCTTTTCTGACTCCAGCATGTAAAGCACAAACAATGATGCAAGTGTGCTCTTTCCTGCACCTCCTTTTCCAACAAACGCGATTTTCACGATATATCTACCTAAATTTATTCTACCTCTTGCTTATTGCAAGTAATTTGCATTAAGACTATATCACAATATGCTATAATTGCAAATGACTGGCATTAGTAAAAAAACAAGATTTAGTCCTAAGCGGCAAGCTGTAATGGATATTTTTGACAATGGAGGTGTCTATACAGCGCCCGAAATTGCGGAACTTCTTCCCGATATGGATTTAACAACTGTCTATCGAAACCTAAAACACCTCATTACTGCGGGGTACATAAAAGAACTCACCCTTTCAAACGGAGTCGCAAGCTACGAATCAGCATACGAAAACCACCAGCATGCGGTGTGTAAAAACTGTGGGAAAGTGTATCATTTACATATAGACGAGACTCAGCTAAAAAAGCTTATTCCTGACATAGATTTTGAAGTGGAAAATGTAGAGATTATTATTAAGGGCCACTGTAAAAACTAATTATTGCCACAGTACTCTGGAGAAATTCCCTAACCCACCGATATTCACAAAAAGAAACGTTTTATAGCTTTCTATCAGAAAGCACAGAAGTATTATCTTTCAGAATATCTTCGTCGCTGACAAATTCATCTTTATGCTTAATAAGCAGCCAGGTTGTATCGCCTTCTTTCTTGCTGAACCTGTTTTTTATTCTGACCAACACAAAAGAGCCGTTTAACTTTTTACCATGCAATTGGAATTTCAAGTCACCTTTTTCTAGTCCTTCGTGAAGCGCTTTTATGCTCTCTTCCATATTCTCGATACCATGTGCGTGGTATGTTCCAGTGTCCCAGACAATAACTTCCCCAGCTCCATAGTTTCCTTCGGGAATTGTGCCTTCAAAATCAATATAGTCTACAGGATGATCCTCAACCTGCATTGCGAGGCGCTTTACTTTTGGATCAAGAGACGGGCCTTTTGGAACTGCCCAACTGAGCAATACTCCATCAAGCTCAAGGCGAAAATCGTAATGCAACTGACTTGCATTATGCTTCTGAACAACAAATCGCAGCGCTTTACCTGTTTCTACTACCTTTCCTTCAGGCTCTGATGTTTCGGCAAAGTTACGCTTTTCGTTGTATATTGACAGTGTCATAATTGTTAGTTTTGTTAATGTAATGTTGTTGCTTCACCCTCTACACAGTAATCTTCTCTACTGACTTACTCTCCGTATCTAAAATCATAAAGGTAGAGGTTCCTGTTGCGTATCCTTGAATTTCGCCCGGGTTAAGTAATAATGTATTTCCTACAGTTTCTTCACGATATTCGTGAGTATGGCCGTGGATACATACATCAAATTCTCCTGATTTTGCCGCAAGCTCCCCAATTCGCGGATAGTGATTCATAAAAATTTTCACACCGCCTAGTTCACCTTCAAAGATATCATCGCAGAGTTCTATTTTTTCTGATGCGTCCATTTTGCGGGTCATATTTACTTGCTCCATTTCATTGTTTCCCCATACAAATTTGATTTGACCATCAAATTGCTCCAAAATCTTTATTCCTGGAGGAGCGATTAAGTCCCCTGCAAACAATAAGTATTCACATCCTTTTTCATTTGCGATAGCTATCGCCTGAGAAAGTTTTGTCCAGTTTTCGTGGCTATCTGACATGATTGCAATTTTCATTTTAAAATCTTCAAAATTATGCACGACAGTTTCGAGAGAAATAAATAAACTGTCTGAGTAAATTATACTTCTTCCATACACATTCACACAAACGAGAGGTATGTTACTATAATACTATGAAAAAGCCTTTATATATCTTTATGCATTTAGCAAAAACAGGAGGAACGACGTTTGTTGGGCATTTATACGAGCATATTGGATTTAATACGGGGTATTTCGATCAAGGCCCACACGGAAATCATTACCGCCAGCACAATAGCTTACCCGAGATTCCTGACTTAAGTCAGGCTGAAAAAGACGGCATTTCTGTGATAGGAGGACATCTCGTTTATTGGGGAGTTCATGAACATTTCCCAAAGAGAGACATACGATATATTACGTTTATCCGTGAGCCGGTTAGCAGAGTTATTTCACATTACACATTTGACTCTTCAGGAAAAGATGTTAGTTTTGAAGAATGGTATAAGACATGGATTCCAAATCAAATGTGCGTATTCTATTTTGACCATTTAAAGGTAAACACTCCGGAAGATATTCTGAAACGCCTTGAATCATTCTGGCATATTGCATTTACTTCTGAGCTAGATTACAGCCTTGAGTATATTCTCAAAGAAATGAATCTTCCATTGGGATATAAAAATCGTCGTGTTGCTGGAGAAAAAGAAAATAGTACAAAAGATCTTGGATATAGTATTTATCATCCAATCCGCGAAAAGTATATTCCAACCCAGGACGAGATAAAGCTCATTACTGAAGATCATCAGCAAGATATTTCTCTTTACGAGCATCTTAGAAAGTATGTTGTAAATGGCAAATATATTCCATCTGAACAAAATGAGTAATTATTTATCCTGGATCAATAGTATCCGCGAAAAAACAGTAATGAATGTGACAAATATTCCATTTCGCGAATCGAAAGAATGGAAATTTGACGAAGAGAGTACTCGATTATTTAGACACCTAGGTGGTTTTTTCTCAATTATTGGAATAAAGGCTTACTATAGCGAATCTATACCAGTGGAAGTTGCACTTATTGATCAACCGGAAATCGGGATTTTAGGGTTTATATTACGAGAGAAAAATAATCAGCCGGAAGTACTGTTTCAAGCAAAGTCTGAGCCAGGAAATGTAGGGATTTGTCAGCTTGCTCCAACTGTTCAAGCAACAGAAAGTAATTATAAGCAGCTCCATAAAGGAAGTGCACAACCATATGTAGAATACTTTCTTAATCCTGTACAAACAAATATTCTTCACAGCTCATTGCAAACTGAGCAAGGGTGGAAGTTTTGGAGAAAGCGAAACCTGAATACGATTATTAAAGGGGACGTTGAAGCGTTGGGTGGATATAAATGGATTTCCTTAAAAGATGTTTCAAAGCTTCTTTCTCAACCACATTTGTTGAATAGTGATTCAAGATCAGTACTCTGCTCTCTTTTTCTGACTCACCCACAATTTTTTACCGTTGATAAGCAATTTAAAGACTGTATAAACAAGTCAATTGAGGAGGTAAACGAAACTTCTCTTGAGTGGGTTATGAAACAACAACAAAAATTCAGCAATACTCATATTGTACCATTAAAGGAATTGCAGAATTGGATAATAACAGAAAGTGAGATCTCACAAAATGATTCTCAATTACATCGAATTATTCAGATAAAAGTAGAAACAAATGCAAGGGAAATTTCTTCCTGGGATCAACCGATTATTGACACATACGAAGAAGAAGAAATAACACTTGTTGGAAAGATGAGAGACGGACAGTTAGAGCTTTTGGTTCAATGCGTTTCTGAGCCAGGGCTATGGTTACAAAAAGGAATATCGGCGACATTTCATCAAAGTCCTGTAAAAACGCTTAACGATAATTCCACGTATATTAAGGAATGGCTTCATGCTGGAAAAGATCTTTGGGTACGGGAAAAAGTAGTCAAAAATTCTGAAGAAGGAGGGCGTTTTTATAAAGATGAAAATATTCACTCTCTTATTATTGTTGACGAACACTTTCCCGAGATTACACTGCCAGATAATTACATGTGGATGACACTTGGAGACATTCGAGCACTGTTAACAAAAGAATATATACTGACAAATGAGCTGAGAAGCGTCTTATGTCTTCTTTTTTCTGAGTAAGAGAGTCGAAAGTTTCAAGAAATCAGAAAACCTTTTTCGTGGAATTTGTTTCGTTGCTTTCAGTGTAATAACAAGATGTTCAGGAACAAAATTCTTTTCACAAAGAGGGAAACTAAACGAGATTTGCCCACCTTCTTTTAAACATAATAATCGAGGAATATCATTCACAAAAACCACATCTATAGAATCATTCCAGTTGATTTTTTCCAACAAGGAAGATTGTTCTAAAAGCTTTATACTTTTGCCCTTCTTTCCTCGAAATACAACAGACTTTATGTTTACTGTGCCTATTATATTTGGAAAACTGACATGAATATCAGCATTAACAGAGTTTGGAATAGTGAATTCTGCAACAGTAGATTTATCCCATTCGAAAAGGAGGTGCTCTGTTTTTTCATTTACAGTTACAGTGAGCTCCGGGTAATTGAAATTTACAATGCGGAGCTTATTGGAATATTTGTAAAATTCACCAAAAAGTTTTTGTCCAAAATACGCTTCAATCTCATTTTTTGTTTTGTCTGTATGAAGTAGTTTGTACATTCCATGAATGCCAAACTGTTGATGGGGTTGCCATAAATAATCAATACAGTATTTATAGAAATTGTATTCTTTTACAGGCTGTGGAGCTTGCTTATCTGTTATTTCAAATTGAGGAAATATTTCTGTGAGA
Source organism: Candidatus Dojkabacteria bacterium (assembly GCA_030583825.1). Classification (GTDB taxonomy): domain Bacteria; phylum Patescibacteriota; class Dojkabacteria. The sequence continues at coordinate 283,396 of CP129477.1, forward strand.
TCATCAATAACATCTGGAGAAACTACTCGTTGCAAGATTTGTGAAAATTCAAAGATTACGCGATTCTGATTTCCCACAGTATTTGCACTCATATTTTTTGACCCTGACAACATTCGCATATTTGTAAGTGGTTCATCAATAATAAACATATTTTTCTGAAGTAGTAGCCTGATCCACATGTCAAAATCTGACATTAGCGCAAGTAATTGGTTATAACCTACATCTCCAATAAGATCTTTTCGATACATTGCGGAAGAATGAACAAAACTTCTGCCTCCTTCAATCATGTAGCGAAGCCACTCTATTCGTTCTCTATTTGTATGGTCGAGAGATTGATAGCTTTCATATTTTGGGTCAGATGCAGAAAGTTGCTCGCCAGCTTCATTAATATACTTTGTACGAGTAAATACTAATCCAATAGAATTGTCTTTTTCTAAAATTTCCACTTGTTTTTGAATTTTCCCTAGCTCGAATTCATCATCCGAGTTAATAATTGCAATATACTTCCCTTTTGCGCGGTGAATCCAGTAGTTACGAATATGCTCACTTCTATTTTTCTCGAATGAAACAAATTGAATTCTTTTATCCTGAGCTGCATATCGTGAAATAATCTCAACGCTATTGTCAGGAGAAGCATCGTCTCCGATAAGAAATTCAATATTCTGGTACGTTTGATTCAGCACACTTTCAATAGCTTTGCCAACAAATTTTTCGTGGTTATATGATGCCATAATAACCGTTACAAGAGGCTCTTTCATGCACAAGTATATCAGTATTACGCACTTTCTGTTATAGTTAAGAATGTTTCAGAGGATAAAACGACTACAAAAGAAGGTTTCTTCTCTTCTTCGCCTGCCCGAAGAAATTGAGCAGTTAAAAACTGAAATTCGCTCCGATCAAAAACCTTTTGCACCAAACCAGGACAGAATTGCCGAATATATTCAGCGCCATGAAAATGACAAACTAACAGCAAGAATTTGCCGCGAAATTGACTTCAAAATGGGCTGGTACAAACGCTGGTGCAAAGAAATCAAAATGGAGCCTCGACTTCATCGAAAGCAATGGGAATTCATGTTTATTTGTCAGGCACTTTTTGAACGAGGATTATTAGCTCCAGGTAAAAAAGGCTTAGGATTTGCAGTTGGCACAGAACCATTACCTGCTCTTTTTACAAAATATGGATGCGAGATACTCGCAACCGATATCAATCCCGATGAGGGAGAAAAAAAAGGCTGGGCAAATGGAGAGCAACTCTGCTACGGAAAAGATAGCTTAAATACGCTTGGTATTTGTCCACCAGAAGAATTCGACAAACTCGTTTCTTACAGAGAAGTTAATATGAATCATATTCCTGAAGATTTAAAGGGATTTGATTTTACATGGTCTGCCTGCTCTTTTGAACATCTAGGTTCTATTGAAAAGGGCTTACAGTTTTTCAAAAACCAACTAAAAACACTAAAACCTGGCGGTTGGGCAATTCATACTACCGAGTATAACTTAAGCTCAAATACCGACACTTTTGAAGATGAGAACGTGGTTTTATTCCGACAGCAGGATATTCTGAAAGTCCTTAAAGAGCTTGAAAGTGAAGGTCATTACGTAGAAATTCCTGACTTTTCGATGGGATGGCTACCAACAGATTACCACGTTGATGTTCCTCCATTTGCAGAAGCTCCACATACTCGACTAAAATTATTCGACTATGTATCAACGTCTATTGCGTTAATCGTTCAGAAAAAATCATAATATTTTAGCCGTGCAACTGTGATTACGGGAAACTACTTTGAGCTCCTGCGAGAGTTCTTTATTACAGATTTCAAGCTGCGCTACAAGCACTCTTATTTGGGATTTCTTTGGGTTGTTTTAAAACCTCTTTCCTACTATGTCGTGCTGTTTGTTATCTGGACGTCTCTTTTAGGTAAAGGCGAAGATTTTGCATCGTATTTAATGCTTGGCATTTTAACACTTACTTATTTTGTTGACGGCGTCATTTTCGGTATGCAGTCACTGTACAACAAGGCTCATATTATTTTGAAAGTAAACTTTCCACGTGAAGTTGTTGTCTTTAGTGCAATTGGGATTGCTGCAACAAACTTTTTTATAAACTTGGGTATTTATTTTCTTGCAAGAATTGTTTCTGGAAAACCTCTTATTTCTGAATTCTGGTATTGGGGATTATTGGCTATCATTCTTGAAACAATACTCCTACTTGGAATTTCATTTTTCACCAGTATAATTACAGTCACAATGCAGGATATCAAGCACTTGATAGAGCTTGTATTGCAATTAATTTTTTGGGCAACTCCCATCTTTTATTCACTTTCCAGCTTACCTGCATGGCTTGGGCAAACACTTACAATTGTTAATCCTTTAGTCATTATTGTTTCATTATTACGTGCAGGACTTATTGGAGAAGCATTGACGATAAACCCATGGCATATTCTTGTATTCTCTGTAGGAGTTGTTGTCTTCACAGTACTTGGGTACATCTTTTTCAAAGCGAAATTACCTAAAATTGCAGAACGGTTTTAATGAATGCAATTACCGTAGAGAATATTTCAAAGAAATTTATTATCCCGCATAGAAAAAAGACCTCAATAGTCGAATGGATTACTCAATTATTTGCTAAAAAAGAAGTTGATACGCTTCATGTGCTTCAGGATGTTTCTTTCTCAATTGAAAAGGGAAAGACTGTTGGAATTATTGGAACAAATGGATCGGGTAAATCTACACTTTTAAAACTTCTTGCAGGAATTTATCTTCCTGACGAAGGAACAATCGAAAAAAATGGAAAAGTTGTTCCATTTTTGGAGCTTGGCGTTGGTTTTAACCCTGAACTTACCGGTCGAGAAAATATATTTTTGAACGGTGCAATTCTTGGTATGCCACGAGCATATCTTACTGAGAAATTCGACAATATTGTTGCATTTGCAGAGCTTGAACGCTTTATTGATTTGCCAATTAAAAACTACTCTTCTGGGATGCAGGTACGACTCGCCTTTTCAATTGCATTTATGATCGAAGCCGATATTTACCTTCTCGACGAAGTATTCTCCGTGGGAGATCAAAAGTTTCAGGCAAAGAGCAAAAAGATTTTTGAGGATTTAAAAAGTAACGGCAAAACGTTACTACTGGTCTCTCACTCGCTGGACACGATTCAAAATTACTGTGACCAGATTCTGTTTGTAAATAATGGGCGAGTTACTTTTTACTCAAATGTGAAAGACGGAATAGATGCGTATATTGCATCTTTGTCATAAATCAGCCGTATAAAGAAAAGTTACTCAATCTCAGAAAATGCGCGTTGCAATTTCTGCTGCAAGACTGATTCTGTAAATAATGCGGATTGCTTTCTTCCTTTAATAATAAGCTCTTTTTGCAAAGATTCGTCCGTTATTACCTTGACCATAGCATCAGCAATTGCCGAGATTGAATATGGATTTGCAATAGGGACAACCGCGTCTCCAGCGACTTCTTTTGTTGCCCCTACAAGACTTGTCGCAACAGGACAATCAAAGACAAATGCCTCAAGTACCGGAAGGCTAAACCCTTCGTACAGTGTTGGGTTAATCAGCGCTGCTGCATTTTGCAGGAGTGAATATTTATCTTCTTCGCTTGCATAGCCTGTAAAAATAATATTGTTTCGAATTCGTCTTGGTGCGCTTCGCGCTTCATCTTTAATCGCTTTTGCGTGCGCAGTTTTATCATTGCCTAAAATAACGAGCTTCTTCCCTAATTTATCTGCGACTGAAACATATGCTTGAATAAGCCGATGAACATTTTTTCTTCGCTCAACCGATGACATGAATAATAAATATGAACCTTTTTCAAGATTAAACTTTGTGAGGGCGGAATCAAGTCCTTTAAATGATGCAAGTTCTTCTTCGTATGCAGATACCGCAGCTCCGACATTTACCACATGCGCGTCTTCTTTAATTTCCAAAATTTTCTTCTTGGAATCTTCAGAAATGGTAAGAATCATATTCGAATTCTTTGTTGCTGTATCAAGCCGCTGTGCAAGCTTTAGCAGCCACTTATTGCCGGCTGATTCTTCACTGATTTCAAATGGAATAAGGTCGTAAATAATTTGCGCTACTTTAACATGTTTCATTTTGGGGAGCGCAATTGGATAACTAACGACGACGACGTCAGCGTCAACTTTTTGTGCAAGTTTTGAAACGAAGTATCCTCGCAAAAATCGGGGCATAACATTTACGAATTTGTAAAATCCGGGAATATTCACTGTCTCATCAATATACTGCAATGTGGCAATTCCGGCTGTACTATTTTTTTCAATATGGGTCACCTGAGGACTCGCAAAAAGCCCTGAGAAAAAATCAATAAAGATGCTTAATCTGCCAGGATAAGTATACATTTCAGACAATAATGTTTTTGCATCGGCAAAATACTTATTCACGTATGTACGAGATACTTTTTTCTTTAGTTCACTTGAACTCACCTTTACCGAAAGCTGAGGATAGCTTGTAGTAACAGCTATAGAGTTCCCTGCAGTATGCAATGCTTTAATATATTGCTTGATAACAAACTGTACGCCTCGATACTTTGTGTCTTCAATTTCCGGCGTTATGAAGAGTACTTTCATGACTTATTATATATGCCAAGCGGACATAGGGCAAACTTTTTCATATTGCTGTAGTAAACTTCACTTTACTAGACATGTCCTCTGCTTCGAATAAAATATGAACATAATTTAATTATTTTTACGATGAAAGACTTGCACGAGATACAAAGAAAAATTTTAATGAAGCTCTTGTTTGCGAAAGACCTCCGTTATTCCGATATGAAACCCGATGAAAGAATGGAAAACAGCCAATTTGATTTTCACCTCGATACCCTCATTGGGCAAGGATTTATCTCAAAAGAAAACGATAAATATGCGCTTACTACAAAGGGGAAAGAATTCGCAAATCGCCATGACTCTGACACAACAAAGCTAAAAGTTCAGGCAAAAATATCGGTCTGGATTGCTGCGTATCGCGATCACGAAGACAAAAGAGAATATCTTATTTACACTCGGTTAAAGAATCCCTTTTATGGCGCACAAGGCTTTATTGCAGGAAAACTGGATTATGGAGAAAAAGTATTGGATGGAACAAAACGCGAACTTCTTGAAGAGGCAAACTTAAAAGGAGAACCAGAGCTGGTTCACATTCGTCACTACATCAATAAAAACAAAGAGACTAACGAAGTTATTGAAGATAAGTTTTTCTTTCTTTGCGTCGTAAAAAACCCAACAGGAGAAATTGTTTCCAGCAACGAAGGTTTATATGAATGGGTTTCAAAAGAGCAGTTCAAAGAAAAAGTTACAAATCACTTTGAAAACTTCGATTCATTTCTGCGAGATATAGACATAATAGAACAATTCGATGGACAGATAACATTTGATGAGCGAGTTGAGTACCCGGAAAAATTCTAAGCTCGCCATTCTTATTGCTTTCTCTTTGAATACTTAGAACAAGCGTTAATTTTGGACAATAATATTCGCAGGCTCAGATGCTGTCAGTGTTGTTCTAATCACTTCATCAAAGGTCATGTCTTCTGGAAGCACATCACAGGAAACACTACTGATTCGGTATCGCATTCTTACTGAGCTAAGTACATTGGCCATTTTCTGGATATTTCTATCATTTTCTAACTTTTCAACAGAGTTTGAAGTAATATTTCCTACAACAAGAAAGCGCGATCTTCTTGACGGGTCAACTCTTGTCATTAAAAGTTGCCCAAATGCCTGACCTGCAAATTTAATTGCACCAATAGCTCCCATTCTAGGGCGGTCAGCTTGTAAATCATCTTCAAGGTTTAAATTGATATATGCAATTGGTTCATCATCGCCAATTTCAATATCATTATCTTTTAGCGGTTGGTTGTGCCGTCCAGCAACTGCGCCGGTCATATAGTCTGTATTTCCTTTAATTACTGCTGCGTCGTTTGCAACTTCTGGAGAAAGACGAGTAACAATAACATGCTCAAAAGATTCGCCTGCAATGTCAATGGGACTTGGCATTTTGTAATAAAAACTTCTAAATGAGCCAACTTGATATGGCATTTCTACGGGAATTACTTCACCGTCCTGGATTTTTTCGTCTAGAAGTTTTTCAAAAGCCTCCTGACCATGAGGGTTTCTTTGTATTTTTACATCAACCATAGGTATAAATAATGAATTTATATTATGACCGCGCTAACACGATCCTTTTTACATCTTCACCAATTGGAATTGCTTCCGGGCCAACAACCAAATCATCGTGCCCAATACCATCAACGTGATAAACATTATCTGTCATCCATTGTTCTCCCATAATTACAGTGCTTGGCGCACCTGGAACAACGAGCTCATCCTCCCCTGCTAAATAAATATGTACCGGCACATCCAAGTACCGCGCCAACTTGCCGGCTTCGACAGAATATTTTCCTAGCATGACCTGACTCAGTGCTTGAGAAGACTCCGGAAAAAGCAAGTTTTCATCAACAAAACGCGTTACAAATTGAGGATCAGTTTTTTCTGTAAAGAAAATTTCCTGTACAGTCTGCGGCGTTGTTATAAATTTTTGCTTATTAAGCATTTTTCCTGTTTTTCCAAGAAACGAAGGATCACTCAAAATAGTTCTCCCTACTCCCCATATTCCGCCATTATAAGGAGGCCCGCCACCCAAAATAACAACATGCGCAAGGTTCGGGCATCGAATTGCATGAGTATCGCCGTTTTGCCGCGCAACTGCGTATGCTGTAACCATCATCTGGATAATCGTAGATGACATTGAGTGCCCTACAAGGGTTACTCTTCGAGGAACTTCTTCTCCGCGTTCATTTTCGATAAATGCGTACTGCTGCACTACTTGCATTGCATGATGAGCATACGCATCTACGCCAAAGTCATCCTGCTTTGAGCCTTCTTTTACACGATAATTTACACCAATACATTTGATATTTTTGTCTCGAAGCCCTTCCACAATTCCACCTTCAAATGCGAGTGCGCGGACATCGTGAAAAGACCCCGGTAATAGTACAACCAACTCTTCTTGGTCATTTCTTTCAGGGCTTTCGGAAAAATCAACAATTTCTAAATGCGCAGAATGAGTATTATTTTCTGGAATATTAGCGTAAGTATCGGAATTTAGCGCTTCATCTATAAATTTGTTATATGCTTTTGGGTTCGCTACGCGAACTTCTTCACCATTAAATAACCGCCCTTGGATCTCGACAGTACGTTCTGGAGACATATAACTTCTTTTATATTATGCTTAGACTAGTCTGCCACAAAATAAGAAACCTGTCACGCGAATGCCAATCATAACGGCATATTACTGCTGAAGATAGAGATTGGTGAGGCGTTCTAGTATTGTGTTTACTCCTCTGCTTGAGCCGGAAGCTTCGGAAACAATAGCAAGTACATCGTCGAGAGAAGCGTTCATTTGAATATTATATCCATGCGCTGAATTCAATTCGCTAATAATACCCGAAAGAGACGACTCAGACGCGCTTCCAACAGGGCGAATATATTCCAGCCCTGGAAAGTTATCATCAAATGTTAAGACATCAATCATGGTTTCAACTTCACTATTGGGATCTCCTTGCTCTTCCGACATTTTGACTTTGCGGCCGAATTTCCAATTTCTTCCCTGTTGATGATAGTACAGTTCAAGCTCTCCCTGGTCGTTGAATCTAATAGCATTAGTCTTTCCAGCAATAGAATGCTCATCTTGCATAGGATTTTTAACAAGAAAAACACCTTCATCAGTTGCAATATATGCTGCGAGCGTTTGATTTTCTGCAGAATCTAAAAAGACGCCAAGGCACCGACCTTCGATGGCTGAATATTTAATACTTTCGCACTCGGATTGACCATAATACGTTACAGTAGGACTTTTTAACGTGTTATATCCGGCCTCTGCATCAAAACAAATAGCACGCTTTTCATACCATTCGTGTGACTGTTCAAACAATTTCTCCCCCATGAAACCAGCTATAAATTTAGCGTTTTGGATTCATAATTCTGTACGCGTATTATACCAAATTTATGACCAAAAGTAAACTTTAAGCTCCCAAGTTTTGGGGTGAAATGCCAGTAGTTCTAGTTGGCAATGATGGTGATCGTAAAATCGAGGGAATATGTACCGACGACTAATCCTCCCGGCAAGGTGATCATGGTAGTAATTGCTGATCTTGATAAAGCTCAACAGCGTTCTGTGCTCAGTAAACTTATCGCACCTGAGTAAACATGCTATAGACAAAAGTGATAAACTACACAGGATGACAAACAAAGCAATCATAGTAAAAAATCTTGTAAAGCGATATAAAAAAGCCACTGAAAATGCCGTTGACGACATAAGTTTCACAGTAAAAGAAGGTGAATTTTTTGCATTCTTAGGCCCAAACGGAGCAGGAAAAACAACAGCTATTTCGATTTTAACGACTACTCTATCAAAAACGTCTGGAGAAGTTACTGTCGCAGGGTTTGATATCGAAAAGCAAAACAACGAAGTACGCAAAAATATCGGTATTATCTTTCAAAATCCAAGCCTTGACCTTAACCTAACTGCTGAAGAAAATATTCGATTCCACGCCATTTTGTACAATTTGTATCCCTTTTTCCCAAGCTTTGCTCTTATGCCACAGTCGTACAAAGATAAAGTTATGGAACTTGCCGAGATTATCGGCATAAAGGATGACCTTAACAAGCCGGTAAAATCCTTTTCAGGAGGAATGAAAAGAAAACTCGAAATTGTCAGAAGCCTTATTCATAACCCAAAAGTACTCTTTCTTGATGAGCCAACAACAGGGCTTGATCCCGCCAGCAGAAAGAATCTTTGGCAATACTTAAAACAGGTTCGCAAAGATTTAGGTACAACTGTTTTCCTTACAACACACTACCTCGACGAAGCAGAAGGCGCGGATAAAGTGGTTATTATCAACAAAGGTAAAATTGTCGCCGAGGGAACACCAAAGCAAATTAAAGAAGATCTTGTCGAAAAATATTTAAGAGTCGAGTCAAAAGATATGTCGTCTCTTGAAAAAGAATTACAGCAGCAAAAGCTTGAATTTACTAAGGATGGAGATGGATTCCGAGTTCACATCACTCATGGTAGCGAAGAAATTCACCAAATACTCAAGAAAATTACTGCTGAGCTGTCAGACATAGACATTCACTTGCCTACCTTAGAAGAAGCATATCTCGAAATAATTCAAGGAAAACCGGAAAATGTTTAGCTTTTTTTCAGCAATCGCAACTATCGCCTACCGTGATGTTTTAAAGCTGTTTCGTGATATTCCACGATTGATATTCAGCTTTATTTTTCCAATCTTGTTTGTCGGCGTGTTAGGAACAAGCATGCAGGCGAGTTTTGGGGCAGCTTCCGGTCAGGACTTACTTACATTCACTTTTCTTGGAGTTCTTGCGCAAACGTTATTCCAGTCAACGGCAGCAGGCATTATCTCTCTTATTGAAGACAGAGAAAACGACTATAGCCAGGAAATTTTTGTCTCTCCGACAAACCGCTATGCAATTCTTTTAGGAAAAATTGTTGGAGAATCCGCAGTATCCTTCGTTCAGGTTGTCGGTGTCGTCGCATTTGGATTGCTTATTGGAGTAAATATTTCACTCGTACAGCTTCTCGTGTTAATCCCTGTTGGCATACTCATTTGTCTGCTTGGAGGATCCTTCGGAATTCTCGTGCTTGCAAACTTGAACAACCAGCGCACAGCGAATCAAATATTTCCATTTTTGATATTTCCACAACTGTTCTTAGGCGGAGTTTTTGCTCCTGTCGGAATGCTTCCATTGCCACTATATCTACTTTCGAGAATTGCGCCATTAACTTACGCTGTTGATCTCGTTCGTGGAGTCTATTTTGCTACTGAGGGTGTCCAGTCCAGTCTGGTGTTACTTAATCCATGGACAAACCTCCTCGTGGTTATTGGCATGTTTCTTGTATTTTTGGTAATCGGGACGTACGTATTCGTAAGAAATGAAAAAAATAGGTAAGTTGGAATGAATCCATAAATTTTTTAGTGAACTCAAGCCCGTTTCTATATATAGATTTTGTGTGAGATGTTAAGAAAAATTTATGTTTGAGTGACAATTGACCTATTTTTTGGTATAATACATTAATTTAGTATCAAAATTGATAGCACTTACACTCAAATACGGAGCAAAAGGAGTTTTTGCAATAAATGAATTTTCTTTTTGAAAGAGCATTCATCCCTTGTAAAAAATATCCTTCTCCATTTTTATACAGTGACAATTGTTTTTTGTCGCCCATTTGAGTGAGTTTTGTACGTCAATTAAGAGCTAAAGCATATAACTTATTTTTATTATTTATGTTTAAAGCACTCTTAATGGATCTTGATGACACACTCATCAAAAGCAGCCAGGTGTATGACCGCGCATTGGAATTTTCTGCCTATTTTCTTGCAGAGAAAAATAAGCTTCCTAAAGACGAATTCTTTGCAATCGTTCGTAAGAAAGATACACTTATCAGAAAGAACTTTCCTACCGTACATACTCGTCATAGCCGTATTCTTGTGTTTAGGCACGCATTGGACGAAATTAAAGCGAACTATTCTCTTTCTGACTTACCAGCAGCAGAAGACTTATACTGGACATTTTTTGACCAAAACGTCGAGGTATATCCGGGAGTTTACGAAGCCTTGGACAAAATCCGTATGGCTGGAATTCAGATTGGTATTATTTCTGACGGTGATCTTCGTGGACGTATTCGAAAGGTCGAAGCAAAAGGTCTCTTGCCGTATATTGACGAATTGTTTGCATCGGAAGAAACAATCTTCGAAAAGCCATTTTCTGCAATTTTCACATTAGCGTTGTCAAAGTTTGAAGTCAAAGCTCACGACGCGCTCATGATCGGAAATAACTATAAAAATGACATCCAAGGGGCACAGTTAGTTGGGATTAAAGCCGCGATCTATAACCCTCCGGCAGATGGACATGTGGAAGGCCATGACGAAGCAATCATTGCAGATTACGAGTTTACACACTACAACGAATTGCCTGAAATTCTCGGCTTATACCCTGAAGCTTCAAAAACTACTAAAAAGAAAGCCTAGTTTTTGATTTCAACGCCACCGAATACGATTGCTCCAGTAATTTTGATTGTTGCTACAGGCTTGTCCGGTACGACTGCTTTGTTTTCCCAGCCACCGAAAATAACGGTTCCATCACTGATAACTGCAACATCGTGAGGAATAAATACTTCTCCTCCACCAAAAAGACCGTCAAGGACGATTTCTGCACCGTCTTCGACCTGAGCATTTCGCAAATCGAGAGTAAAGCCACCAAACATGTAGACAATCTTTCCACCTTTAAAATTTTTGCTGACGACTTTTTTGGACACTGCACCGAAAAACGCAGTTCCATCAATTACATCTTCAGAGGTTATATTTGATTCGTTTACTCGTCCCGGAAACTTTGGTTTGAATAAGATCATTCCTCCAACACCGATAAGCACTAACGGCCATAACAATCCAAAAGCGTTAATGCTAAACAAGCTGGATACAAGAAATACTGCTCCAAATCCAAGCATAATTATACCCATTGCAGTGCTCTTTCGTGCAAGCATGTACAATCCTACCGCGAGAATAATGACCGGCCAAAAACGAACTGGACTAAAGCCAATGCTGAATTGATCAAGTAAAAAGGAAAGTCCAAAAAATATGAGTAAAAAGCCTATCAACATTCGTCCCATCTGATTATTATTCATATACAAGTTTAGATTTAATTAAGCTTACTTCAATAATACCCGGAAATTGTGAAAAAGCCAATTCTCAAACGAGAGTTTCCGTTAATCGGAGCCGCCTTTGCGGCGCATTTGATTCACCTTCAGATTGATACTTTTGTGGAATTACTTCTTCTTTGGTACCATCATCGCCTTTAAGAGCATTCCATAGCCGTTTTGCACCAGCAATAACTGCCCTGCCGGTAAGTTCTACAGTATCAACCGTGATTGCTGCGGCAGTAAGTCCAGTCATCATTGCAACAAGAGCTAACCGACGGACACTCGAGGGATGATCAACATATACTTTTTCTCCCGCGATACCTCTGGCGATTTGTGAACCAGCACTGCCAATTGCTTCAACAAGCGCAGGAGCGACATCACGCGTATTTCCAAAAATACGGTATTCATCAGTACTCCCGGAGTTTTCAGCCTGTTGAGAAGGTTGTGTCGTTACTGCAGTAGCCTCGGTTGTATCCGCAATAGGAGACAGTGAATCACTTGAAAAAATATCGTCGTCGTATTCGCTTTCCATGATTCATTATATGAACCCCGGAAGGTTGTGTCAAAAACTATCGTACGCTGCGATAAATCTTGCTTGCAAACTTTTCTGCTTTTCGTCCTGCCTGAAGTGCTGAGAAAATCCCTCGTACGATAATTCCAACTGCAACAACAAGTATTGCAAGGAGAAAACCGTTAAAAGAGTCATCATCTGTGTGAAGTCCAAGCATTTCGCTCATTCCAAAAAATGCGATAGTTCCACTTACAAGAATAACGGCAGCAACCAATGAGCCGATCAGATTGCGTGTTTGAGCGTGACGATATTTATTTTCCAGATACATTGCGTACTGAATAGCTTTTTCTCTGTCCATGAAACAGAAGCTAAAGTTAGATATGTTCTAATTATACCCTAAAAAAGAAGTTTATGAGACATTCAACCTTATAGACATTTGCAACTAGAGGAAGTCCCTACTTTTTTCGCAGGGAAAGTTTTCTCCTATAGAAAGCTTGAAGTTCTTCGCTAGGCCCGTTTTGGGGAGGATTCTCATTATTTTGTCTAAAATCACCCCGGATTAATGCAACTAAATCATCGTCTTCGCGCGGAAACCACCATGTAAGCGTTCCTCCCCAATCATCAGGCACAAAATGTGGAGGTTTTACAACATCTTTACGGATTTTCACTCTTAATCCAAGTTCTCTTTCAGCTTCGGCAATTGCGCGACGACTCCATCCTTCATTTACAAAAATATACCCTTCTTCTGCTTGTAATCTATGCCAATGCGTAGGAAATCCCCTCTCTATTGCATGTGCTTCAGCTTCGCGCACTCTTTGTTCATGCATTGCGGACTGCTCTTCGAATGTTCTTCTTGCATACTCTGAAAGCACAAATTGCTTCAATCGCTGACGAAAAGGAAATCCTGTAGCATTTTCAACGCTGACGCTTCGAGGATAAATTGTAACAAGTGACGTATGCAATTGTATCTCGCGAAAGAGATCTCTTTGCAGCTGCATTCTTTCAAATTTTGTTTTATACCCTCCGGCTTGCACAAGATGGTTTTGCTTTTGTTTAGACGATGGCCGTTCAATACGTCGTTTCCATTCAAGCACTACAGCATTCACTATGGCACGACCGTTTTCTTCATAAAATGCGCCCTCAATTGAGCTTGCTGATTCCAACAGAGATAAAACATCCACACCTTGCGCGTAGTCAATAATTGCATGTACCATATCTACCCGCCGTTGCACTTGTTCTTGTCGTTCATACTCATCTTCTGAAAGTGAGCCCTGCAACAATACTCCCAATACATCAACACGGGCGGCGCCAACAGACGCGCTTACTTCGTTATCATTTGTTGTTGCGATATGGCCAAATTCCGTAGAAGGCATACTTGCGGGGCCAAGATATAAAATATGGTCATTTTCCCGTAAGAACATCATAAACTGCCCCAATGTTAGGCAAATATTAAAAGGTGTTGCGTCCGCAACTTGAAATGTAGAGCGCGCATCAGCGTAGTCTCGACAATCCTGAAAATATCCACGAAGTGTATGAATTGCGTGCTGCGAAGACATTCGACGAACTTCCTGGCCCAATTCTGTAGAGACACTGGATGCAAGTGAAGCCACTACAATACCGACATCGCGGTTGATCTGACGCTCGTTACGGCCGGAAACGCTGTACATATCCAAAATATCAACAGCCAGTAACATTTCTTCGGGTGACACATGTGACAATCCTCCCTGCATTGCGAGTTTTTCTCGCGACGGCATGGATAAATAATCTACAATGGTTTGTTCCAATACTTCGCCATGCGAGCCATACACTTTATGCATAAACTGCTCATTAACTACGGGACTTTCGCAAAGCCTAGACGCAGCGGCATTAACTTCAACAAGTTGAGATGTCTCCTTTTCAGGAGTTTCTATGTCTTCAAAAATTTGAGGGTTGGGGTCAAATTGCACTACATCCTGAAAATTAACTGGAATATGAGTGCTCCTCCCCATTCAACATATAGTATGAATTTACTTTCTAATCTACTACGGATTGTAGTACTCTGTCAATATTCTGACGTAAGAGGATATCTAAGAAAGTACCTCAAAAAGAAATAGTGATTATTAATTTAACGTTTTTTCCATCCACTCTTTGGCGGCATTAACCTCTTCCTGAGTTACTTCGTGGCCACCATCATGTTGAAAGTACGTAACATTTGCGTGAGCATTTGCAAATACTTCTTTTAATTTTCCTACTTCTTCAGGAGAAGTTGTTTGGTCTTTTGCTCCGGAAGTAACAAGAATCTGCGTATCTTCCAGTGATAATTCGGAATCTATTGAAGAGAGTACGAGCATTGGGTGCATAAGTACCGCATATTTTACTTTGTCAGGATGCAGCAACATATACGATAGAATAAAGTTTGCACCATTCGAAAAGCCGATAAATACTGTATTCTCAGAAGAGATATTCTGATCTGCTAAAAATGTATCTAATTTTTCAACTTCTGATGTAATATTTTCTATATCAAACGAGCCATCATCATTGCGAATAAAGAATCTGTTCATACCGTGCTGAATGATATTTCCGCGAATGCTTAAAACACTTGCCGTTGGGTATACCTGATGGACAAATGGCAAAAGATCATATTCATCGCCACCAGTGCCGTGAAAAAGAGCAAGAGTGTATTTTGACTTTTCTTCAGGGATTGATAAATATTGAAAAAGCTCGCTTTTTTGAGGCTGTTTGGTTTTTATCTCGTTGGAAGAGTCAGAACTTTCACCTGTGTACAATTCAGGTAGTTGCGTTTCAATAAATTGACGTAACTTTTCATACTTTGGAGGAAGTTTTAACGATTCTCCTAAGTGGGCGAGTTCTTCATCAGCCGTAAAGCCAGGATCATCTGTAGCGATTTCGAATAATATGCCACTCGGTTCGGCAAAATAAATAGATGAGAAGTAAAATCGGTCAATAAGAGGTGTCGGCATGTAATTTTCTGCATTAAGTTTCTCTCGTAGTGCTTCCTGCTCTTTTTTCGCAGGAACACGAAACGCAATATGATGGTTAGTTCCCGCGGCAACTTTGCCACGTGGCCATTCTTTCATTTGGAAAATATCCAGAAACTTCGCAGATTCTGCTTGTTTATTTATAAAACGCGTGTGAAATTCTTCGGTACTTACCTTCTCGTAACCTAAAAGCTCAAGCGTTGGAATTGTTTTTTCGGCATCATCTACGCATAGTTCGGCACCATAAAATCCTCGAATTGCGTATTCTTCTGAGATATCTTTATACTTCCATGGCTTGATTTTGTCATTTTCGTTTGTACTCACCAGCTCAAGCTGCAATCCGTCAGGGTCGTAAAAGGTCAATACACTATTTCCGAGCTTTTTTTTGATTTCTGTATGGCGAGTATTCGTTTGAATAAAGCGAGATATCCAAAATCCGAGCGATTCAAGAGGAACAGCAAAATAGATTGTACTTATCTGTCCTGGGCCACGAGTTCCGGTGCCAATATTTTCAAAAGGAAAAAACGTGAGTGCAGTTCCCGGCTCACCTGATTCATTACCAAAGTAAAGATGATAGACATTAGGAGCATCAAAATTTACAGTCTTTTTAATAAAGCGAAGGCCAAGAATTTTTGTATAGAAATCATAGGTTTTCTGTGCGTTTGAGCTGAGTGCGGTAATGTGGTGAATGCCAAATGTCATGAAATATTATACATTGGTGTTGAAATTTAATAAAAATGTTGCGCCCTGTAAGGAAAGTGTTGAAAAGAATGATTCCTTACAGGGTTTGTAGTCAGGGTTTCGGGCGAAAGTGATCTCTCACAAGTTGATTCCAGTCGGGACGTTCATCACCAACAATGGCGAAAGTGACATGAGACCGGTGGGTCAGAACAGTGACTTCATCACCGTAGTCTAAAAAGAGTTCACGCAATTCAGCTTCAGTTGGATCTTTCATAACTATTCCATCACAGGAGAGGATTTCTCCGTGAGTGAGAAAAGTTTGAGAGTCGTACAAAAATTGCGCGCCGATCGCGTTACCGCGTTCCAATTCTTCGATGACATGGCACTCTGTACAGAGCGCACGTCCATTAGCAGGGTTGTTATCCTCTGCCTTCTGGTGGAGTTCAGGCCAGTGAGCAGCCTGCAGGTTCCATCCCTGAGAACGAGACTTCCCACATGTTTGGCATGTGAACTGATCCCGTTTCAGGATGCGCTTTTTCGCATCATACGTGAAAGCCAAAATCGGCTCCTTTCCTTGTTAAAATACCTGACAATTCAATACATAATTATACCAAAAACTATAGGTCTTGTCCACTGCTAAAATTTGTAAATGTACCACAGAACCGGGCATTCTGATACAACACGATTTTTTCACGAATACAGTCGTATAGTTTTAGTATGAGTAATTATATTTTGGAGCTACAGAAGGTATCAAAAGACTACAAAAACGGTGGACATACGACTACCGCAGTCAAAGATATCACGTATCATCTGCCCGCAGGCGAGAGCCTTGCTGTTATCGGCCCGTCCGGAAGTGGAAAATCTACACTTCTTAACCTTATTGGCGGACTTGACGTCCCTACAAGGGGGAAAGTTATTATCAACGAGCAGGATATTTCCAAGCTGAATGATAAAGCACTGTCCCAATTTAGAAACAAAACCATTGGATTTGTGTTTCAGTTCTTTAACCTGCAGGATTACCTTCACGCGTACGAAAATGTCATGATTCCTATGCTTTTTTCTGGAATCTCACACGTTCAGGCGAAAGAAAAAGCTCACGAACTACTAAAAAGTGTCGGATTGGAAAAACGTGCAAATTATTACCCAAAACAGCTTTCCGGCGGAGAGATGCAACGCGTTGCGATTGCACGAAGCCTCGCAAATGATCCAAAAATTCTTCTCGCAGATGAACCTACCGCAAATTTGGACAAAAAAAGTGCCGAAATGATACTCGAAACTTTCGACACAATCTCAAAGCGAGGAGTAAGTTTGATCGTTATCACTCATGACAATAATGTCAGTAAAAACTTTAAAAATATCCTTCACATCAGCAATGGTGAATTAGTTAAAGAATAATAATTATGAATATATTTCAAGCACAAAGCCTTGGATTGAAGAAAATCCGCTTTAATAAAGGAAAGTCTCTCTTTGTTATTTTGCCCGTTGCGATACTGTTTGCGATTATTGTGATCGCGTCAAGTGAAGCGCAAAATATTATAAATGTTGCTCATAACAACATTTTTAGCCCGATTCAGGGACAAAATGAAGTATTGGAAATAACAAAGAATACGATGCAAATGCCGGGCCTTCAAGATCTTTCCGATAGCGAAAGTACCGGATTTACTGAAGATGACATTAAAAATATTTCCGCAATCGAAAATGTTGAAAAAGCGAGCCTAATATCCCAATTGCCGATTTCTCGCATAAAGACTTCAAGCCTTTTTGATAACAAAAAAGTAACAATTAGTGCATTAGCTGGTCTTGATCCTGAGTATGCGAAGCTATATACAGACAAAAGCTTTGAATATCTCGAAGGTCAGCCAATTCCGATTGTTCTTAATGCGAACGATTTTTACGAAATATACGAAGACTGGCAAGGCCAGACCGAAATTGCGATAAACTTTACGCGTGGTGGAGCTAACTCTGAAGCAAGTTCGCAAAGTCCAATTAAAAATCGGGCAATTTCTTACTCTCGTGACGAACTTATCGGGAAAATTATCACAATTGAGTTTGGAGGTCTTGCAGACTTACCGACATACACTCAAGAACCATCTAGTACCGGATTTACGTTCAAATTAAAGTCCGCAGAAACGTTGGTTGCAGAAGAAGAATCCAGAAAAACTGCTATATCGAAATACTGGGAGTATGACAAAATTTCAAAACCACTCTCGTACGAGTTTGTCGTAGTAGGAATTTCCGAGGGAAGCGACAAAACAATGGCCTATGTTCCTTCTTCTTTCGCAAATAGTCTCATGACAACATATGTTTCAAACGAAATGACTGCACGTAACGGTACAACAATGCCTAGCGAAGAATATAACGCAACTTACACGGGATTAGTATATGACGGCGTCACTTTAGGCAGTGACAGCGCGAGCCAAATATTTGCAGGAATTAGAAATCAGGTTACAGGACAAGTTCGTAACCAGTTCGCAGAAGTTAATCGGCAAATTGATAGCCAGAACCGTCAAATATCGCGAGCCAACTCACAGAATGCGCAAGGTGGACAGTTTCAAGCGGCACCAGGGCAGGGAGGAATGCAGCCTATTCGAATTCAAAGAATTTCAGGTATTGGCAATTTGGATCCAGGAGCAATAAGTATTACATTTCCAGGAGCAGCAACATCCTACGAAATTCCTGGATTAGTATTTCAGAAAGATAGAACCGCAGGCGGCCTTACTGGTGAATATCGAGACTTCAATCTTGAAGAGGAAATTCCTTTAACAAGTAATAAAGTTATTGTGAAAATGAGCAGTGTTACCGCACGTGAGCAGGTTGTTTCAGCACTAAACGATACAGGCTATACGTATCAGGACTTTAGTATGTACAAAGAGTTTTCAACGTTGGAATCTTACCTTCACCTTGTTCTCAATATTGCATCAGGTATTTTTATGGTCATTACGGCGCTCTTTGTGCTTATCAATATGGCAAAGTTTGTATCTGAAAGCAAAAAAGAAATTGGTATCTTTCGTGCGATCGGAGCGAGCAAAATGGACATTCGCGTCATATTTATTTTGCAGTCACTGCTCTACATCGCACTTTCACTGGTATTAGGAGGTATTCTTGGAGGAATTGGCATACTCGCATTAAGCAATATTATGGTCAGCTCCTCTCAAATGTTTATTACAAATACATTAGGAAGCTCAATTACACTTGCACAGACCATATCTGCAGCACAATTTCTGAGCTTGAATTTGCAGATGGTTACAATGTATTCAGCGGCTTTGCTGGCAGTGACATTGTTTATATCGCTGATTCCGGCAGAACAAGCAGCAAAAGTCAGCCCAGTTGAGGCAATTAGAAACAGTTAACACTAAGAAACTATCGTAATTCTTACTGCCGTGGAATATATTTAATCTAACCAAGAGGACTGCTTCTTTTTGCAACACGCAGCATAGGGACAATGCGGGCAGATCTTGCAGAAGCAGCAGTTCATATATAACAGAAAGGGGCGCTTTCGCGCCCCTTTTCTATTTTGGTACCTAGAGAACCTGACTTAGAGATTGGAACAACGCTCATATCTGCGCCGTCCGGCCTTGCAACACAATAGCAAATCGTTGCTATTGGTTGCTACGGTTCCGTAAAACTCATTGAAGAATAAAACAGGGAGTTTTACTCACCTAGTTCTTCTTCAAGCAAGCCAGAAGCATCGGTCAATTGCTCAATACCTGAATGTGTTAACTTGTTAGCTAAACATCCTGAGTATGACAAGCTATCTAAATATGCGGAGGTTTCTTTCAACTGCCATAACGATCGGTATACAACACCGGCAAGTTTGATTGTTCCGGACATTTTTCGTGACTTGAACTCAATTTTTGACTCAACTCGTGATTCTGGGCCACCTTTTTTGAAGACCATCGAAATCTGAACATTTTTGCCATCACTGACTGAGCGAACTCTTTCGGCATTAATGGTAATTTCGTATTCTTCCATTCTTCCTTGAATATATTCTGCGAGAGGAACTCTTTCGAGAACTTTATATTGTCCACCAACGTATCGGGACAATTCTGCAAAATACTTTCCATTTGGTCTCTGGAACAAAATAACAGCCAAGTTACCTTCTGAAGAATCAGATGACACTAAACGCATTCGGACACCTGTAATAGTACGGATATCTCGATCTTTTTTATACTTTGGATCAAGCTTTGTTGGAGAGGTGAATGATCGTGTAATAGTTGCTTTCATTGAAAATGGGCCAACAAATTCACCTGCTGCATACACTCCAGGCATTTTTGAAAGAATGACTCTCTTTCCATTGTTTGACAATGTATCACCATCTTTAATCATACGAAGTTGGCTATTAGCAATTTCGTAACGACCGAAACGTCGAGTAATAAAGTTGCTATCGAGAGTTGCGGTATCGAATGATGTACTTGCGCTGACAGCGTTACAGTTTGGAGCAATTGTTGATCCACTTGCGAAGATTGAATCGTCTTCTTCCAATACTTCCTCTGCAACGAGGATATTCTCTTCTGGATCGGCAAACACTTCTTCTTCATCCTGATTCTGTGTTGCGACAAGCTCAGGCTGAGATGTTTTCGCGATGTAAAAGCCGGTTGCACCTGCTGCAGCAATTCCTACTACAAAAAGAGCAAACAAGGCAATCGCAAAGATTACTCGTTTGGACATAAACATTAGATAATATTAATTAGTTGACCCCAATAATATTGAGGTACTTAATCTATACTATGTACAGGAAAATGAGCTATTGGGCAAGGCCACCCCAAAATTGCACATAAGAAAATGTGAAAATATTCATTTATACGTAACCACTATCTCGCGGAGTTGATGGCAGTTTCAGTTGCTTTCAAGTCTAATACGTATGTCCACCAGTTTCGTTTGACGTTCATGCTTTTCCCACTAAGAGATCTCAATGTTGTTTCGCCTGCCCCATTTGGAAGAGAGCTTAAGAAATATTCCTGCCATCCATTATCGGTACAACCCCATGCAGTACATGAAATACGTTCCGTTCTATTTGTATAGTTGGGAAAATTCTTCCAATCTCCACATGCGCTGTTATACTCCACTCTATCGGAATATCCGTAGTTTGCTTTTGTATTGCCAGGATAATGAGTGTTTCCACAAGTTGGCATTGCGAAGTTTACTGCTTTGTTAAGGTACGTTGCTCCATACCACTCCATTCGAGCGAATCGTGAAAAGTGTCTTTCTTTGTCTGCACTACTCCAACTATTGGTTAGTGTTTGAAGAGTACTCTCTGCATGGTGAGAAAAGTGATGTAAAAATGAATAATACGGCTGTGTGTAGTTTCCAATAATAACGATGTAAGGTTTTTGACAGGTTGGATCAATATAAGTATTTGCACCTACGACTTGAGAAGGAGATAAATAAAAGAATTCCTGTCCTGTTTGGAAGCGAAACGTGTATAACCAAATCATATCGGCATTATGTTGGTTTGCGATTGAGCAGAGGCGATTGGTTCTAAAGTATTCTGCGTAATCAATTGAATTCATATATGTGGTGCATTCCTGAGTCAGTGCTGGAGTTAACGTCCTTGCATTTGCACATTCCAACGCTTTCTCAAACGTCATTGTGTTACCTCGTGTATTAGGAAGTGTCGTAAAATCGGTTGTTCCTACATGCGAAAATTTTACTGAACCACCGGTAAATTTGTTAAATTTATTAACGTAATAGTTAGCAATCTGAGAATCGAACTCGCGCCAGCTTTTCGCACCAAAAGTTGTGTAGTTGTTCATCGTCTGTTTAAACGATGTGGTTTCGGTGGATGGGTTTAATGATACAAACAATACTCTCTTTTCCAAAACGTTTTGTGGCACAGGTGTAGTTGTCGGAATCGGTGTCCAGCTTGGTGCGGGAGGCGCTTGTGTTGGTGCAATTGTGGCTGTTGGAGTTGGCATTGGAGTCGCAGCATTCGCGCTTGTTCCACATACCCATACGCACTGCTCAATTTTCTTAAATACCGGTTGCCCTGCAGACATACATGCTGAACCCGTGTTGTAGCAGGTACTATAGTTATTTCCTGGATTTTTTAAGCTTTGTACTCCACATGACTCACCTCTTTCAGATAATCCAAAACATTGACCTGTACCATTATTACTACAGTTGGCCTGTTCATTTATTCTTTTGTACGATTGTGCGCCTGCACATGCAGTTTGATGATAAATATACGACACACTTGATGTCATTTGACCTCCCGGGCCTCCACACGCCTGTTTTGTGGTTGGAGATACCCAACATGATCCTGTTGCACTTATACCACCTGATGCGAACTGAGTTTCAACAGAGGCTTCTTCAGCCATAAAGTATTCTACGTCTTCTTCGCGCATATCATCGCGATATGCTAAGTATCCATCTTCACGGGATGCGTTGAAAAAACCGCTAATAAGCATTAAAGCAACAAGAGAAAACGTCATTATGCCGGCAGCGGCGAGAATTGTGGTGAAAACTTTCTTCATGTCTGTAAATTGGTTCTCACGCATACGACAACTCTTAAACTTAAGCTATGCCAAGTATACCGCGTATGGACAAACCTGCAAATATCACAGACTTTTGCCCGTTCTTATTTTTGCTACAATGAAATATGAAAATTCTTGAAAAACGTTCACAACTTTGGATATATGCTGCCGTTTTGATGTCTATCCTCCTCTTTTTCTCTATTGTAGGAAGTCGAATATTGCTTGAACAGCAGCTTTTACTCCGACAAATACTCGCGTTTTTATGTATTGCGCTGATTCCCGGATTATTTGCGCTGTTAGGATACTTTGGCGCTAGATTTTTCTCTTTACTGGCGATTATTGGGAATGTTTTAGGATGTGGATATATGCTTTTTATCGTATTTATGACAAAAGATGGTGGCTGGGCTGACCTTACAAGCTTCGCGGGATACTTCGTGATCTTTGGATTCTTTACTGTAATCGGCCTCGTTGTAGAAACTATTTACTTTGGAATAAAAAGACTACGACGGTTTGGACGAAAAAGAAAGTAATGTAGATTCACGTGCAGAAGTGTTGTACGGGATGTTTCAAAAAATGTGACAAGCGGAGGAAGTATATGTGTTTGATGTGTATTGTAAATACTCCCCCCGTGTCTGTTAGTTATTGGTCAATTGTCTTCCTTGCGTTGTTTAGCGATTCGTGCGCGTCGTTCAATTTCTTCTTCGACTTTCGCCCAGAAAAGTTCTTCAGCCTCAGTTGCCTGCGTGGATTTACGGATAAATACATCTGCGCTATTGATATAGTAGACTTTTTTGATGTTTCCGCGTGCCAGCAGTTCCTCTGTATCTCCCATCGTAGAAGACAAGAGCGCGACTTCTCTTTGGTCTGTAACCATGATTACAGCACGAGTATTCTCAGGCATTCCATTACGAATACGTTCAACATCTTCGGGGACGAACACACACGCAGATGTGATGGACAGCAAAACAACCGCACCCTGCGCCGCCATAGTATCGAAAACGAGCTTCAAATTCTCATAAGTCAATTCAACCGCGTCTAGCGTTGCTTTGACCCCAACAGAAGCGGCTTCTGATTCCTCTGGCAGAACAATCTCTAACGTTCCACCACCAATATTGTGTACTATCGAATCTGCAAACGCCTTTTTCACGAACTACTCCTCAATGTGCTAAAACTAACGGACTCTGAATTATATAGGATATGCCTAAAAACCTCAAGAATTTACAACTATTGCGACAGCTTATAGTAAGACTCCGTGGTATAATACTATAAGTATGGATAGAGAATATGAGCTACAAGTCGGAGATATTCCTGTCGCAGTAGAAAGAGCCGAACCCCAGGCGCTTGCACCAGAAGTTCAAGATCCTGCAATACAGTGGATTACCGAAAAAACGAAGATAGCACTTGGAGATGCTGGCGAATTTATTGACCGTATGGAATTTGCAGACGCGGTCGTATTACCAGACAAATCAGGCTTTAATATTCCTCCCGCAATTGTCTACTATAAGCATTTAGATAGATATCTTTGCATGACATTTAGCAATATAAACGTTACAGAAGAAGAGATGAACTCTCCACTTGCGTCATTACTACGAGTTAATATGCAATTTATGAGCGAAGAAGCGTACCATAAAGACAAAACGCGCAGAGATGCAATTCTTAGAGGAGAAATATCCGCACAAGAAAGTGTCGCAACTGCTGATACCTCTTGGTCAACAGAGCTCGTAGATAGTATAGAGACTATGCGATTTGCAAAGGATATGGTTCATTTTATGGGCAAAATGCATCCAAGTATTTTAGTATGTGTCACACCGTCCGACGAAAGAAGGCATAGAGTATATAGAGCAGCATTAGACCGTACGGTAGAGCCCCGCCGACGAGCAATGGCAATGGAGAAAGGATTACCGTATACACCAATTTCAATGCCTCCTATAGCAAAAGAAACAGCGGCATAGCCCATTACTGCCAACAAAGTGTGCTACTATAACGCATGGCAAAACAAAAACAACATAAAGAACAAATTTCGTTTCCCAAAGATCTAAACAGTAACGACATTCTCATCGCAGAGTATCAATATGCCGCACAAAGTGCGTTCCAGGCAAATGAAGATCGCGTCAAAGTGTTTAATTTTGTATTTGCAAACATTCTTACATTGGGAGCATCGTTTATTGCGCCGTTTCTCAATATTTCATTTGATTCAAAACTATTCGGCTATTTATTCATCGCACTGGCAGCAATCGGGTTTCTTTCAATCATTCAGCTAGTAAAACTTCGCCGCGCGTGGAGAGAAAGCGTAAAAGCAATGAACAAAGTAAAAGAATATTATATTCAGGCGAATCCTCAACTAGAAAGTGCATTTAAGTGGCGTGCTCAGACGATTCCAACAGCCGCAAAGGTATTCTCGATGTCATTTTTAATGGCATTCATGCTCATGATTCTTAACACACTTGCAATTATTACGGCGATTACACTACTAACACCGCCATCAAGAATGCTTTATCACCTTGTGATTGCAGGATTTCTTATCATCACTCAATTTATTGTTTGGGTATTTGCGTCACGCGACTAATTAATACCTCTATAATTCCGTTGAGAATGAATAAACTAAGACACGAGTTATGACAATTCCGCTCGGGGAGTTCACTGTTACCTCACCTGCCCTGATAGTTTCTGACCCATACTACGACTATCCACTCGATAAAGAGTTTCTTCTCTATCTTAACAACGTCAAACCCGGCGATTGGAAAGTATACACGTCGAGATATACTATTCAAAACAAGCGCGACATAAATATTTCTCTTACCGCAATTCATGTAGAAAAGGTATTAAGCAATACTTCAAACTTGAAATGGGAAACATTGCCTCAAAAGGTCTCGTCAGAAGCAGAAAGAATCGGATTTTTCGACGCCGTACGCTTTAAAGGTGGAAGTGATACCTCTTGGTATGAAAAGTGCTGCAATATTACCGATGATGCCTACGATGGAGCCTCTGTAATGCCAGGAGGAGCAATTTCTTCCGGTGGATTCGGCAAAGGTTTATATAACGTAGAGGTTTGCAAAGATAACAACGATAATATCGTATGTGTACGTGTTATATTTTACACACCGAACGAAACCGAAATTGCAGAACCATTGAGCAAAGCGCAAAAATTAGTTGTAGCGAAAGATTTGCTGAAGCGAAATCCCTGGCCAGCTGCATTGAGGTTTAAAGAAATTCACGAGTATGAATTTGCTGAAAAGGCAATTACAAAAACTATTCAAAAAGCCGACACCGACGATCCGTTACTCATAAATTACTATACATTTCGTGCGACAATTTATGACAAACTTGGTAAAACCGACTTGGCAATTGAAGATAGGCGAAGTGTACAAAAGCTCCGAGAATAGGTTTATCGTTAAAACTCCCATTATGCTTTATAATAACTGTAGTGGAAAAGAAAGACTTTAAAAAGATATACAAAGAACTCTACACTGCGAGTATCACCCCAAAGCTCGTGACTGTTCCTCCTCTGCAATTTATCTCCATAACAGGTGAAGGTAATCCTAATACTTCTAAAATGTTCGCAGATGCAGTAACAACTCTCTTTCCTGTAGCATATACACTCAAATTCATGATTAAAAAAGGAGAAACACCTTTATCGCCCGCTGATTACAATGTGATGCCTTTGGAAGCACAATGGTGGGCAGACAACATGGAAGATTTTATTTCTCGCAACAAAGATACATGGAAATGGAAAGTGCAGCTTTTTATGCCTGATTTTGTTACAGAAGAAATTCTCGCATTGGCTATAGAAAAAGTACGAAAAAAGAAAAGCTTAGCGATGTTGGATTCTTTAAAACTTGAAACAATTTCGGAAGGAACATCTGCACAAATTATGCACTTTGGGTCTTACGATACCGAAATGCCGACAATACAAGCACTTCATTCTTTCATTAAAGCAAACGGAGGAAAATTATCTGGTTTACATAGAGAAATTTATCTCAACGACTTTCGAAAAGTCGCCCCAGAAAAGTTAAAAACGATCATTCGGCAGCCATATATAAATTTAAGTACTTAGTTTTATGGAAAAATTTTCAACTCCACAAAAATATATAGATTCGTTGACTCCTGAGCAAAAAGAAGTGATTCAGTTTCTTCACGACAAAATAGCTGCGATGTTTCCGCAATTTACGCCATACATGTATGAAACGGTCTTTTGGGGAGGTTCTGAACAACATATTATCTGCTACGGAAAGATGACATATAAAAACTCCGCGGGCAAAGAGGCCGAGTGGTTTCAAATTGGACTTACTCAACAGAAAAATTATGTAAGCGTTTACCTTACTGCAGTAGAAGACCGCCAATATGTCGCAGAAAAGTATAAGGACACGCTCGGAAAAGTAAGTGTTGGGAAAAGCTGTATTCGTTTTAGAAAGCTCGAAAATGTAAACCTCGATGCGCTTTTTGCTCTTATGAAAAAAGCCGTAGCTCTTGCTCCGAAGTAGTAGTTACTTCGCTATTCCCTCATTATTGCTGCTGTACAACAATAGTTCACGTTGACAGAAATCTTTGCTTATAGGATAGTACCCATACTAAATTCTTGGTGTATCAGCAGGGGGATGACACAACATCAGGCATTGCCTTATCCAAATGGCCATAAAAGCGAAACTGAGCTAACTGCCAGCACGACAATTATTTACGAAAGAGCACAAAATGCGCTCAGTAATCTTCCTACCTATTTGCAACCCCTCGAAATTGCTCCCGCACAAGAATTTGAAGCACTTGCCCCTGTTATAGCGGAGCTCACAGAATATCACGAGGCAAATTTCGACAGGCTCGAGGCAGAAACTCCAGAGGCACAACATCCCATCAAAAGAAGAAAAAACAAGCAAGAAGTATACGAGATTCGAGATGTGTATCCTGAAAACGGAGAAACCATCCGCTATAAAAATATCCGCCCGATGGAGAATTCTCACGTACTGAATCTTGCATACTCAATTCTTGAAAATGGCCAGCATAGCGAATGTTTAGCGGATCTCGTAGATGATGGGCAAACTGTACGTGTTCTTGCAGGACAGCATCGGTATATGGCAGTATGGGCCATAAATCAGGCGCGTGCAGAGCTTGGCATGACTCCCTACCCGCTTTCGGTAAAGGTTACACCTCACGAAATGGATGAAAAGGATATTTTACTCATTCAGGTGCAGGAAAATTTGCAGCATAAAATGCAGTCACACGAAAAAGCCCGTGCAATCATTGATATGTGGCGGGACTATTGCGCGTATTGCGATTCTCAGGGAACAAAACCGACCCAAAAAGACTTTATTTCTTTTACAGCTCGTGGATTAGGAACGCGCGAAGTTGCCGCAGCTTTGCAATTTGGAGAACTCGATGCGCGTGTACAGGCGCTTGTGATTCATGGAGCGCTTGTTTACACCCATTCATTGGTTATTGGTCAATTGGATCAAGACATATTCAAAGATAAAGATTGGTATGAAAGACAGTTTCGAGCCGCAGTATACGCTATTTCTGCAAATCTTAGCCATGAGGAAATTCGACGATATGTAAATGGAGTTATTCAGGATCAACAGCAACTCTCTTTTGATGATTTGAGCCAAGCCGAGATGCTTTCCACATTATTTTTCCAGCCGCAGACAATTCCAGACGAATTCAGAGTCACTTTTAACAGGGTTGGTGGAGCTCAGGCGCTCGTTGCAGCAGGATATTTCAAACGCGTTATGCAATTATTAAAAGTTCTTGAATACGACGAACGCATACAGTTTACAAACGCTGTAAACAGAGTTGTTGCCGAGCTTATTCAAGTGGGAAATGACTTTTTGAAGTTTCTTGAGCAAGCAAATCCCGAGGTCGCAGAAGATGTAAAAAGCCGGTTAAATACGCAATAGCGTGCTACCTCTTGTGATGATAAATGTCGTTTGAGATAATCAGAATTGCGGCAATACTCGCGTTAATGAAACAGAGAATCGTGACGATTCCCGAGAAAATCATTACGCGCGTTCGACGTGTTGGGTGAGGAGGATTAACTTCCTGTGGAGGAACTAACATGATAGCTATAAACATCAATGGCGGAAATAGTAACCACCATGGAAATAGCCGTTGTGTCCACATTGGGGTGACATAACGCCCCTTGGGCCACAGTAATCTCCACAAGCTCGCCAACACACTATACATCTCAATCTGCCTTTGGTTCTGATCGAATACCCATCGAATTATACCATATTATAGGACAATAACCACCTCTTCTTAATTATCACGACAGCCCTATAATGTAGAAAAATCTCCGCATTTTTGATATAATTCGGTATTCGACAAAGTTCTAGGGAGATAACTCTCATGTACATAGCAATTCTAGTTCAGGAAACAAGTGTAGGGCAAACAACCAAAACAATTCTAGATATTCGCAAGCTTTGCCTCATCGAGAGCGAAGATCCGCGTCAAACGGAAGTTGAATGGGCGGAAGTTATTGGTACCGTGCTTTTTCACGTACTCGCGCACAACTTTCGGCATGCGCTACGAAGGTGGCATAAGGTTGTTATCCTTTGGGAGAAACAACAATACGGAGGACGCGAGTTACTCGATGGACACGTAGTTCACACGTTTGAACTTGTCAACCCGCCCAATACGCCAGAGGAAACGCGAACAAGCACCCTCACTAACGAATTGAAAGAAGTCATCCGTCTTTTCCGCGCCACTCTCAAAGAAAAATCTACCTGAACGAACTCCCTCTAGGGGCCAATGCAAAATAATAGCAACGGCCCTTCTACCCCTCTTGTGTCAATGGAAATATCCATGCCCAACCATCCGTCAATGGCACAAACTGTGCATAGAAACTTGTTTGTTTTTCCATAGTTGGAGAATGATCTTCGCCGGTCATAATATTGTGCTGTGTTGCACCCAATCTACGTGATAATTCTAGCGATGTAAAGAAAATAGCGCGACCAATGCCCTTTCCACGATACTCTTCACGTACAAAAAATGTGTCATCTCCATCATTTAAGCGTAAATCATCCCACGGAATACCTCGTCGGTGGCTATGCTTTCCTGGAATCTGCGCTAAAAGTTCCGGTGGAAACCTTCCTCCACGCGTAAGAATTTGCGATCTTCCCCATGAAACATTTCCTTCATTTACAGCATTATCTTTTATTGCAACGCCAATAGTATCGTCGCCTCTTTTTATACATGCGGTCACAAAGACATATTTTGAATCTAATCGTCCGATTTTTTGAGAAAGATTATCCACCACAATTTGGTAATGAACAGGCTCTCCGTCAATCTCCAATCCTGCTGGGATTTCTGTATACGCGTATTCTCCTTCTGGTGGAACGATAGAGTCCAAAAGTTCGGCATCGGGTACGATTATTTTTCGCTCTTCATATTGAAATTCTTGTTCTAAGTTTCGCATAGAGAATTATATCCTATATTTATTGTAAAAGTCACTTTCCTATGATAGAATACATTTGCAGTACAAAGTCCGGAAGCACTTACGAAAGGAATTGAAAATGTCGTTAGAAGAATTGCAAGACCGCTTGAATGAAATTTGCGCGAAGGCGAATCAGGCGGGTGCGAGCGTTATCTTACAGGTTGCACGTAAGAAAGGCATTGAAGTCGTCATAAAAGGACGGAATGTCAAGGGTGAAGAACTCGAACATCCTTTTGAATGCGGCTGTCTGGAAATGCGCGAAGATGCACTGGGCAACGATGAATTTATCGGCGAATTCCTCAGTGCGGTGGAAAAAACCCTTTTTGGTGAAAAACTCACTGATAAAGAAAAGGCGACATTACCTCCGTCTCACGAAGACATCATCGGCGCGATTCTCGGCTCTCTCCCTATCGGCAGATTCGGCGGCATCGGCATCGTTGTAATTTCTCGCGTCAAAACTGACGACTGAACCGAACTTTAGCCCTTGGAGCTTTGCACACAATTGTCATCACAACAGACATTGCAAAGCTCCTTCGGTAATTTTTCATATATAATGAGCTATGCCTCAAGAAACATACCTCCACAAAGTGACACAATTTCTCCTCGACGAATACGGAAAGACATATGGAAAAACTATGTATGACGAATTGCTTACTTCCATAAAAAATGATCCAACAACCGCTTCTAAAATTCTCTCCCGTTTTATTCAGCGCAACTCCTCCGCAATAAAAAGAAAGTTTCTCCTCAAAAACTCCCAAATTTCATCACTTACAAGACAACTTATTCACAATGGGTAATTTTTCTCATCCACAAAGAGAGCCTGATTTTTCTACAAACTCCGGCAATGACGTGTTTGATCGAATATTACCCCCCAGTGACACAAGAGAAAGAATTGATGCAGAAATTGAATTCATAAAAAATACTCTTAACGACCTTTCTAACGAAGAATGTGTAGAATATTTTGGTCTAACAAGACAGCAGATCATACAAGAAAAAATTGTTCCTCCCGACACAATCGTAGATCCAGAGATTCCTGAACAAGAAGCGTATTTTGAGTATCTTTTGGACACAATGGACGAAGATGACGCTCTAAAAGTCCCTCTTGGTACAGATTCCGCGCACAGGATGGTAGAAATTATCCTCGCATTGGGCGATTCATCGCTTATTGAAGATATTTTTCAGGATAGCGCGATTAATTCGCCTCCTCAACAGTATTTTGTTGCCCGAATGCTACAGGAAATGTATGGAATTAGTCCAAATAGTAACCGATTGTACTTTGACGGAGATGCTGACAAATACCGAGATGTGTTCATGTTCTTTGCACGTAATCTTTATATCAACGCTAATAACCAGGTCTACCTGGACTGGGTTCGGAGGAATGCGCAAGATCTCCGCGAAGAAGAAGATTTTTATGATGACACACAATCAAAAGAACGTTTGGCATATGAAAATGAACGAAAAACTCCAGGATTTTTACAACGCCAAAAAGAAGCAGCCAAAACCTTTATTAAAGAAAAAGCAAAAATGGCACTTTGGTTTACAGCTAGGGTTGCCGCAGGAACTCTTATTATTGGAGCAATCGGCATTGGCGCCGGTTATGGAGTTGCTGCACAGTATATTCCAGATCTGAGTTTTGAAGACTATCTTTCCATAATAGAAGATATCCCTGAAATCATAGCAAATGACGAAATTAGATCAATTGCCATACAAACGGCCAGAGGTGTGCAGGCTGCGGAAGATACACAATTTAGTGAAGAATCACTCGAAGATATAGAAGGCATTATAGGCGTGCCGCCCCAAGCTCCGGAACCTATCGAAGCCCATCCTTCTGAATTGGCACCTAATCCAGGGACAATTGCACCTACTCCAACAATAAATGCGGAAGTTATGGGACTAGAAGAGGCAGAAACGACAACAAATACATTCGAATACCTGCAAACTTCTATTGTTAATGGCCTTATTTCTTACCGTAATCAGTACATTGCTTCTGGAAGACGTGAGGCTGCTGTCATAAACACGATAGAGAGAATGATTGAAGAATATCGAGACAAAGAGTCAATCACTTTTGCAGTCGTTATTACCGATAGAACGGACTATTACCGAAATTTACAAGAGGAAGGAGGGCCACTCGATCGCGCGTATTTCAGAGAAAAACAAGAACATATTGGAAATTCCGACGGTGTCGTATTATTCACTTTCTCGCGAACTGGTACAGAAATCACTATTCTTCCCCGTGACCTCCCTATGCCGTATATGATGCCTCAAAGCGACGGATCTTTCACACTTGGAGATATGACAAAAATGTCAGATTTGGGTGGCCCAATAACATATAGCAACGGAAACTACATATATAACGAAGATGGATCTCTTGAAACGGGCTTAACCGGGGGACGCGCAACTGAATTATTTTCTCGAATTAATGGAACATCTATTGACTTGGTCACAATTGCCTCTCTTGGACGCGCGAATGTCTTGGCAGAAGCATTCTTACCTAACCCTGTGGAAATAACCTTAACAGAGGGATTTACAACCGCACAAGTAACTATCGAGCCGGATGTTCCTTACCCTGTATCCGGTGATGATTTATTATTCCTTATCCGACAACGCCAAGGAATTCATGCTGACGCCAGTTTAGATAGTACAAACAGAGGGATAGTATTTCTCAATCGTTTGCTTGATAATCCCGACAATATCACAGAAATATTAACTGGTATTCAACTGCAACCTGCCCTTCAGAATGTATTTACCGAGGATCTATCCGACGATGTAAGAACCTTAACTATTGATGGTGATGCTACGCAGCAAATTCTCTACATTGTGCTAGGTCAAATTATTGAATCTAACCCGGATTTCGGAAGTGGACTTGTTGCAACGATAGGAAGAGCGTACCTTGACGGTAATTTGAGAGTCAGAGCAATTCAAATGCCGCCTTTGGGAATGACCGGATCGCAGGCTTTAGAGTACTATCGTAATCAATAATATGCGATGATATCGACGATCTAGAAGCTTAAGATCGTTTAGATCACTCTTTTCTGCTACAATTCACCCATGTTTTGGAAATCTCTCGCGCAACAACATACGCCATTTTTTGTGCTTGCACCGATGGAAGAAGTCACCGACACTGTTTTTCGACGACTTATTGCAGGAATTGGCAAACCCGACGTGTTTTTCACTGAATTTATGTCAGTCGAAGGATTTATGTCCCGCGGACGAGAAAAAGTTTCATACAGACTTGAGCATACTGATACAGAAAAGCCGCTTATTGCACAGATTTGGGGGTTATCTCCTGAAAAATTCTATCAAACAGCAAAAGAGATTCGAGAAATGGGCTTTGTTGGGATTGATCTGAACATGGGATGTCCAAAAGAAGACGTTGTAAAAAGAGGCGCATGTGCTGGACTTATCCAGCTACCTAAGCTTGCAGGAGAAATTATCCAGGCAACACAAGAAGGCGCTGGAGATCTTCCTGTTAGCGTAAAAACCCGAATCGGTCATAAGTCAGAAACAATAAATGAATGGATTTCGCATGTATTATCGTACAAACCGGCAGCCTTGACTATTCATTTTCGCACTGTAGAGGAAATGTCTAAAGTTCCCGCCCATTGGGATCTCGCACCGAAAGTAGTTGCACTTCGAGATGAAATCTCACCAGAGACAGTAATTATTGGCAATGGAGACGTATTATCAAGAAGCCAAGGAGAAGAACTGGCTAAAACATACAGCCTAGACGGAATTATGATCGGACGAGGAATATTTCATAATCCATGGGTCTTTGCAAAAGAACAAGTTTCTCACTCTATGCAAGAAAAGCTGAATCTACTACTCCTTCACGCACGAACTTATACGGAATATTGGGGAAAGAGAAAAAACTATCACGTACTAAAACGCTTTTACAAGATTTATGCGACCGACTTTGACGGTGCAGCAGAGCTACGCGAGCAGTTAATGCCAACAAATTCATTAGAAGAAGCTGAAGCAATTATTGCCAAGTTCCTGGTAAAAAATCAGAGTTAATTCTTTTCTACAATTGCGACAACCGTTCCCCACGGATCTTTTAGCTCTATTCTGCCTTCTTTTTCGGCATATTCAACCTTTTCTGAAGAGAGAATTTTTTTAGCTTGCTCAAAATCCTCTGTGCCAACGAGAATTTCAAACTTTTCTAATCCCAACGTTTGCTTTCTTACGTCTGCTCCATTACTTTCCCACACATTCATACCCAAGTGGTGATGATACTTATTTTTCGACATAAAAAGCGCGGTTGGCATATCCGCAGTCAGCTCAAAACCCAAGGTATCTACGTAAAAACTTCTTGCATCAGCAATGTTCCCGACTTTTAAGTGAACATGTCCTACCTTTATCGCATCCTCGACGATATCGGTATTTTCGTACGTTTCGATGTATTCGAGAGGATTTATATATTCAGATCCCATGACAATACGGCCATCCTCCCATTCCCATGATTCTTTTGGCTTATCAAAGTAAAGCTCGACGCCATTTCCTTCGGGATCAGCGAAATAAAATGCTTCACTTACTTTATGGTCTGCAGTTCCCTGAAATAATGCAGGATAATTAGTTACGACTTTCACAAGTATTTGTGCCAATGTTGCACGAGAATCAAACAAAATTGCCGTGTGATACAGCCCTGCTTCGCGAACGGAAGGCTTTGGCAACTGAGGAGTTTCTTTTAGTTCCATAATTTCGTGAGTTCCATCACCGAGAATGACAGAGGCTTCGGTGCTTGAATGGGTTTTAAATCCCAATGTATCGGCGTAAAATTTTTTCATTTCTTCCAAGTTTTGGACTCTCAGCGTGACTTTGCCCATTTGAATATGGTCAGGTAACACTGATTTCTTTGCTTGTTGTGCACTCATCATATTTGTAATTATAAGCGCAAATAATGAAATTCCCAAGAGAATGAGGAGAAAGAAGCCGATTTTCAGTGTGTTTTTAGGAATATTGATTGTCATGAAAGTATTATACATAAACATGAGAAATAAATACCCTCGGAATGGAAAATAGTCCTATAATATGGTATAATTACATTGTACATCTACTATTCCATATAGGAGCTAAATATCGTGAACCCATTAGTTTGTGTTGGACTCTGCATTGTCGTACCCGTTTTAGCGTTTATTTTCTGGGCGGGGGTTATGTACCTTACCAAAGCACGCTACCGTGAGTACGCATTATTTCTACTGAAAGAGTGGCAAAAAGCTGCGCTTGCAGGAGACCAGATAAAATGCAACGAAATAGAGCAAAAGTTAATGCACGCGCTTCCCGCAGAGGTCAGATCATTTCAGTTTGGAGAAGACGCGCAAAAACATACGCGCCAATTTGCGCTGGAAGAGACATCTCTCGATTTCACCTCATGGCAAAAGCTCTATAATTTCATAGAAAGGACGAAACCGGAAGATTTCCGCCTACCCTGAAGGTCTTTTCGTTCTTTCGACTGCATTATGCACCTCATATTACCCCTCGCATAATGCAGTTCTCTACCTTTTTATAAAACATCCCATTTCTTCAATAATTTCTATTCATTTCCCTTTATCAAAACGCGACTATAGGGTATAATACAGGAGTATTCTTTTATTCTCACAGGAGCACGTAGAAAATGTCAGACGGACAAATTATCATTCGTAAACATCGGGCGTTTCTCTGTTTTGGAATTGCTGCCAATAATGCAATAGTTGGATGGCTAGCAAAAAACATGAATCAGGGTATGCGCCTCGCCGAGCAATTCGTAAAGCGAGAATATCCGAAGGTGCTTATAAAGCAACTTGCAAATGAAAGCGGCGGATTCACTTACCGATGGACAGGAAAGCCGATAACGAGAGTTGTTCCGTGGCCCTTGGTAACAGTGATGCCACTTCAGTACCCGCAGGAGTCCACCGTACCTGGAATGCTTTATACCGCAACCGCGCTCGCGCATCTTGACGGAAATGGGTTTCAGGTTCTCGCATTTCGTTCCCCAGAAGACGCAGTTTTGCACGTAGAAACACTTATCATGCCACTTGGAGGAACAACCACAACAGATCAGGTGAATTTTTACCACTTCTTAAACAACAACGTCGTCGGATTCACCATGCCTGTCTTTGAGATATGGCTTCAAACCATAGGTACACTCCCCATCAAGCCCATCCTCAACTGACTTCCCCACGCTCCACGCCGAACCCGGGCACAATTTTTACACAGTACCCGGGTTCTCCTCACTTTTTACAAAAGTGCCGTGAAAATCACCATTCTCTACAGATTAATACATGATCACAGGAGTGTTTTTCGCTTCTTCCTCCATTTTTGAAAGAATTGCGCTTATTTGTGCAGTATCTAATGTCCGCATTGTCGGCTTAATTGAATCTGCCGGATCTTTTGAATTCACTGTAAACGTGAATACATACGTTTTTCCTCTGTATGCAACCACATATGTTTTTATAGATAGCGTTGTTCCTTCAGAGCCAAATCCTCGGTCAGGAGCAGATGGCATTGTTGAATCAGCGCCTACTCCACCAACGTCCGAATGAGCAATTAATGTTGCCGGAACTTCTGTACCATTTATGCTCAGCGTAGTTGCAGTCTCAGTTCCACTTGAACTATCCCCGCGCTGGCTCTTAAGATGATCAATTACTTCCCGATCAGAAAGTGAATACACATCAACGTTAAAGGCTGTTACCGTAGTTTCGGTTGTTGCGACAGTTTGCGTTATCAGTGACTGGAACTTTTCATTCGACGGACGCTGACTTTGTACCATTGCATCGTACTGTTCCTGTGCTTCTGTTGTCTTTGCATAAAAGTTACGATCATACAGATGTTTTTCTGAGTCAACGATAATCCGGATACTTCCTGAATATAATCCTTGACTTGAAATGCTCCATGGCCCACTAAAAAGTTGAATACCTTCTTTTTGCAACAGATCTCGCATTGCAGCGTTATATTTGCCCTGATAATTATCCTTTGCCTGGTCAACAGTGGTTACTGGAACATTCAGCGTAAATTCGAACTGTGAACCGACTTCTGCAACGGTCTGATTTCCCTGATCCACAGCCACTTTTCGTGTATAGAGCATGTTCTGATTTGAGACGCTATTCACATAAAACTGCTCTTCCACAGCAAGGAATGATTTTGTGTCGAAATATGCAATAATAATTTGTTTCTGTGCCGGCCCCATATCCACTGCGCTAACTTCGGGGTTTCGTGATCGTTTTGCACAGAAAAACTCTGAGGCATATTCAATTTTATACACTTCTTTTCCTTCACGGGTCTCTTTGCCTATTACTTTTGCATTTTCGCCAAAGTAGTTTTTTATAATTTCGTTCGGGTCTGTCGGCTGTTGTGGATTCTGTGGCCCTTCAACAGGAAGCGTTTTCATATCATCTGCCACAATGCCAGTTGCCTCATTTCCACCTTCTCGGGTCAGTGCCAAAATATTCATAGTTAATGGGTTCAATACTTTCACTGCATATGAGCCACCAGCATATGTATAACGCTCTCTTGGACGGTGTAATTCATAGCTTGTAATTGAACTATTTCGATCTTTGATGATATTTAGCGTGTAATCTGGGAACTGTAGGTCTGCGCTTGAGAATAGCTCGACATGCTCAACCGAAGATACCTCCGTCATAAACGGAAATGATGCCGCACATGATGTAGCTTGGCTTCCCCAAGAGTATGTTTCAACAGATTTTCGGTACGTGTACCCACGTGTCTTTGGATCAATATAAATCAAACGAGCAGCATCCATTGTTGCAGAAAGCTTTGCTTCAGACTGAGAATCTCTCTGCCGCGCTTCAAGGTTTGCATTCGCAATCTCTGCAAGAATCGCGTTCATTTCGTTTGCCTGCTGCTTTTGCCAGAGGTACATTCCTCCAGTTACAAAAATTGCAGTCACTGCGAGAAATGCTAATCCCCCGCCAATAACGAGCTGTTTCTTTGTAGCAGTAAATGCCATAAGGACAGTTGATAATAAATTAGGTTGTTTTCCAGAGCTATGGGTATCCAGGACTTTTTTTTCTAATGCAAAAACGAATGAATCTCGAGGTTTCCCCGCTTTCTGTAGAAATGTTTTCAATTCTGTATCCTGGTTTTTCATAGTCTTCTTACTATATTAGTTTCTCTTGCTGTACAACAACCGTTTTAATGCCCGAAGTCCGCGCCTTTGTGTTGTACTTACATAGTTTTTATCTTTGCTTAGTTTTGTACAGATTTCTTCGATTGTGAGTTTGTCAACAAACCGCAGTGATATTATTTCGCGTTGTTTTGCCGGTATTTTAGGTAATAATTCTTCTAAAACATCAAATATATCTTTTTCATCAGCGCCACGCTCCACAGTTTCTTCGACCAAAGCTTCAAATTCTTCGTTATCAAGGGGTTCAATTTGTGCTTTATATTTTCCTTTCAAAAATGAAAGAAATACATTTTTTGCAATGCCGTACAAGTATGATTGCGGCGAATTTACTTCCTCTTCTGTGATCTTTTTTGCAAAAGTGAGAAATGTTGTACTTGTTAAATCTTCGGCAGTTTCGCGATCTAACACTTTATAAAAGAAAAATCGGTATATTTTTTCCACATTGTGCTGATATATTGTTGCAACTTCTTCCTGCCTCATTTCTTCTGTGGTTTTTTAGGTATTTCCTTGACGGTATCTCTGAATTGAAAGCTTGGTATAAACGAAACGCCCAGTAACAGTACCATAAGTGCAGCATATGCAAGCAAATAAAACTGAGTGCGTTCAAAGATTGACTTCCCTGCGCTAAGGATAATACTCGTCACATACGGAATAAATGAAGCCATTTGCGGCGGGAATTTCGCTGTGATAAATGGCATTGCTACTGTTTCAATCCAATCTCTACCGAAAAATATCACACCATACGAAATAATGAGAAAGGCAAGCATAGAAATACTCACAAATCGCAATGTTTTCACTTTTCTTGTAGGAAAAATCATGACAATTGCAAGTATTCCGAGCACTGTGAGCAGAAATATTCCTAACGGAAGAAAAGTTAATACTCTGTAAGTCGTTTGTACATTTCGGGAAAGTTGAGGATCAACTTCGAGCACATCTGAGTTAAACGTCGAGCGAGTGAGTAGTTGCTGGAATTCCGGCCTTTCTTTATTCTCAAGCAAATAAGTCTTTACATAGTCTTTTGTTACTCCCGGCGGGCGACACTGGATAGAAAAAGGCGTACTTTCTTGCTGTAATTCTGCCGGAGAACATGGAGGAAGATTTAAAAGTCGCTCAGTAAACAAAATGGAAAAAAGGTCTACAACTTCTTCTTCGTCGCCGGCAAGAGCGATAGAAAATTGCGGTTTCGACGTTTTTCCATCTATCCAATCGTATGTTGCAATAATTATAGTTTCTGCAGATTCCTGCACAAAAGACGGCGTTAGTTTTGAAGATAGTAGCAAGGAAAGATCATCATTTTTGTTTTGTAATCTTGCCGAAAGTTCGGCAAATCCAGGAGATTCTTTTCCTTGTGCAGCAACAGCCTCACGAATGAGAGGATCCACGTTTACATATATTTCTGAGTCCCGAACCCATTGCATCACAATTCCTCGGTCAGTAACGACAGTTGTCGTTCCAAGCATGGTAATGCCCGGAATAATGATGAGAAGAAAAATGATACAAAGCAGTGTTCCCAATATCCATCGCAGCACATTCATAATTCATTCTCGCGCATGAATTGTGAGACGTCAACTTGGAAAGATAAGTTTTTCTAAACGCTGTTGCTCAGAATCAAACGATGATTGCTCTCTTTTCGAAAGCTTTTTTATATCAATATTTTTAATTGTCAGCTTTTTGTCAGGAGTTTTCTGAAATTCAACTTGCCCAACGAGCTTTCCACTCGCTAACACGGGCATTCCGTAGTATCCAAACTTACGTTTTGCTGCAGGGACATATGCTTCCCATAAGTAAGAAAAATCAAAAATGTCGGAAATAAGGCGCCGATCAATAACAAATGGATCCAGAGGAGGAAGAAAGGTTACTGCATGCGCGTCGGCATGGGCATTATCTTTCGCTCCACGAAGCAAGGGGACATCCTCTTTCAACACATAGTACGGAGATTTGACCCCCTCAATTTTCACTCTCACAATTTGCCCTTTTTCCAAAAACTGTTTAAAAATATCTTTTAGTGGCATTCTGCGCGAATACCCTGCTCTGTGCACAACGACACTTCGAACTAATCCAAGGTATTTAAAGTTAGCAAGTACTGTCCATTCAAGAGATTTTTGAGTATTGACAGAACTTTGTAAGAAATCTGCCGGAAGGATGCGCGATGTCAGATCAAAATACTTTCTTAATCCCTCACGATGTGCAATCATAATCTCGCCTTTGTCCCATAAATACTCTAACAGCGCAGTTTTTGAACCCGAAGAACTCCATGAAAATAGGCTACTTGTGCTTGTCAGGTGAGATAATTCTTTCGATGAAGTCGGCCCATGCTCAGTAATATACTCAAGCGCAGCTTGGATACTTTTTCGATTATCATTTTCAAATTTTTCGTGCCAACGTTCACTTCCCGATCGTCTTGCCGATACGTGATGATAAAAATCTAGTGGTAAAATCGAGTAAAGCTGAAGCCAATACTCAAACATTGTGCGTTCTTTGTACAGCGCGTTAGATAAATCCTGCAACGAAAAGTCTTTAACTCTGTTAAATAATGCCAATTCGTGGCTTTTTGCGACAACTGAAATAGGATCAACCTGAATACAGGAATATGCTGTAACAACGGTTGACAGATCACTTTTCTCAACAAAGAACGAACGATTCAGTAGAAAGTTCTGCGCTTGCTGTTTTGTCACTGAAATTTCCGTCATAGAAAATGATACTGCAGTATAGGACTGCGTCTCAAGTAAAAATACTTTTAGTGCCCTTCAGATAGCGAAAATGCCCACAGCAAGACAACACCGACAATAACGAGTGCAACATTTACAAAAAACTGTGGGAGCTTTGTTTTTGAACGAAGCTCCGGCATCAAGTCGCTAAGCGCAATATATAAAAAGCTTCCTGCAGCAACAGGCAAAAGATACGCTTCAAACAATTCTGACGACGATGCAAAATACCATCCTGCTAATGCTCCTGCAACTGCCGTGAGTGCAGAAAGAAAGTTAAATAACAATGCTTTGGAACGCTTAAACCCTGCATGGATAAGTAAACTAAAATCTGCAAACTCCTGAGGAATCTCGTGCGCCGCAAGCGAAATTGACGTCGCAACACCAGCAACTGGACTGACGATAAATGCAGACGCAATAATTAATCCATCAATAAAGTTGTGAATTGCATCACCAATAAGTGACAAATATCCCACCGGAGCATGGTCATGCTTATGATCTTCTTCATCCTGACAGTGATGCCAGTGCAGTAGTTTTTCCAAAACAAAGTAGAAAATGACTGTAATGAGCATAATTGCGGCAAATTTCTCTGGCTCAAGAAGTTCTACACCTTCAGGAAGTAGGTGAAAAAACGTATTTCCAAGCATCGCACCCGACGCAAACGCAATCATTGGCTTAAGAAGCTTATGCGTTTGTTTATTACCTAGTGCAAGCAAAAATACTCCGGCAAATGACAGCGCACTAACAGCAAGCGATGCAATAATGATGTAAAGTAATGTCATCTGAGAATTATACCCCAACATTGTGGATTTTACTATTACCATGAACTTCAGGCTGCACATGGTAAAGTAAGTGCAAAAGCAGTATTTATATCTTATAGTATTTGTGCTATAATAGTAATTATGCAGGAAATCGAAGTAAAAATCCTCAACATTGATGTAGAAGCCACCCTTTTGCAACTTCAGCAGCTTGGAGCCACATTTGTCGAAGAAAAAAATCTTTCTGCGATTCTCATTGACACTCCCCGACGCGACTTATCAAAAAGAAACGGATCTCTCCGCCTCCGCCAGGAAAATGACACCTGTTACTTGACGTTCAAAGCTTTCGGAGGAAAGCAGCAGTTCAAAAACTTGAAAGAAACAGAAATTATTGTTTCAGACTTTCAGCAAACAAAAAATCTTCTCGCAGCGATCGGCTATTCCAATATTTACCGTTCTTACCAGAAAAAGCGTTTTGAATTTACGCTGGGTAATGCCACAATTTGTATTGATAAGTATATTAACGATCTATCGCATATTCCTGTATTTATGGAGATCGAGACACATAGCGAGGCAGACATGGTGACCGCGCTACAAACATTGGGTATTGAGAAATCTCAAGCAAAACACTACTCACTGAGTGATCTTTTAAGGATGTATAAACCGGTGCCGAAGCCTATAGAGGAAATGGAGCCGTATTCTGATTACTAACGTCATTCATCTTCAAAAAAGGAAGTACTCGGTTGCTTAACGCTCACAAGTTCGCTACAACCTGCGTGCCTTTTCCTCAGATTCATTCCGTTTTAAGTAGTGATTTCTATCCGCTTTTACTATCAAACGTAGAATTCACCGCCTCATCTTCGCTCCGCGTCAAACGTATAACAGCCTTTTCTTCAGATTCACTCCGTTTTAGTCTGAGACGCTTATTCACACTCACTCCGTTTTAGGACACCTTTTTATCCTTGGATTGTTTTTCCAGATCGAGACGCAGGGAGTAAATTGCAGGAATAATAATTATTGCAAATATTGCGCTGAAGAATATGACGAGGCGCAACATCATCGGCAGAAATATGCTCAAAAATGTGACAATACCCGCAATGACAATAACTTTTCCGCCAAAACGATGAGTTTTGTTCCAATTTTCTTCATCTGCAAGTGTCCATGGCAAGCGAATTCCTACAAAGTAATTTTGTGGAAACTTTCCCATCATATTTCCCAAGAAAATCAGAAGCAATGACACTCCTGCCGTAATCAAATCGCCCACATTTAGGGCAACTCCAAGAGACGCAGCATATACCACACCGATAACGCCGGAAATCACGAGAAGAAGGCACAAGCGCAACATTCGGTAACTATCCAAGAACATAGCATAACTCTTTCTTTTTGGGTCGAAAAATGGGATAAAAAGCAGCAAAAAGTACATTCCTACAGCAAGGCCGCTGAGCATTAGTACATTCTGTAATCGTGGCATATATCCATCAACTTCGCCGGCAACATTCCAATGACTAGGCATAATTTCGGGGAATTTGGGATACAACACAACGCTTGCGATAATAACTGCCGCAACAAGTAGTAAATGCGGCCATTCTTTTTTCCAGTCTACTTTGTACATAGCTCTCTCTGTAAAAATTTAGCTTGATTGATCATTTTTAGACACTCTAACCATCAGTCGTAGGTTCAGGATTATTAATCGTTATTTCCGTAACTTGGACGGTGATAGGAGCTTGCCCTTCGCGGTCTGAATCGGCTTCAAGACTTGTTTCCATCTCGATACCGCGGAGCTTTTCTACTCGTGCTTCACGATTTCCACTGCTTCCCTTTTTCCCAAACATATCGAACATAACTTCGGCAACTTCTTCAAAGACACTTTGGTTCAACGAATAAATAATATGCTGCTTATCCCGTTGTGTCCTGACCAATTCCGCAACCCGCAACGTTTGCAAATGATGGGTTAATGTTGGCTTTGTGATATCAAAATGGATAATCATATCGCCCGGAGTCATATCGTTTTCTTTGAGCATTTTAAGGATTTTGCGACGAATGGGATCTGAGAGTGCTGTGAATACATCTTTTATTTTTGCCATGTTTCCGTATTTATTAGATTGTTAGATAGTTATCTAAATATCTAATTGTATAAAAGAACAGGCTGAGAGTCAATATTCTCTGTTTTGTTGCTATTTCCGGCGAATGATGGCCACATAAAAACCTTCCATATTGGAAGTTGGCTTTACCCTCTTTGTGAGTGCAAGCTCTTGAGGAAACTTCTTTTTTCGCCACGAGGTCAGACCAGGAACCACTTCAGGAATCATATCAATAGGAAATGGTTGAATTTCCGCATCTGAAAATTGTTCTAATAAGTGAGCAATAACCTCTTCGTTTTCTTCAGGGCCAAAAGTACATGTTGAATATACAAGTGTTCCGCCCTTTCTTAGTAGGCGGAAAGCGGCCGTAATCATTTTTTTCTGCTGAAATGCCAATCTTTTGATACGTTTTGTACCCCATACTTTGATTGTTTCAGAGTCGTTTAAAGTCATCATTCCTTCACCGGAGCATGGTGCGTCAAGCAAAATTTTGTCGAACAGCTCGTTCACAAACTGATCAATTCTTTGCGCAGGAAATGCCGTAACTCTCTCAGTTTTTACCTTTAATAGTGACAATACTCGTTGCAATTTACTGATTCGCGCGACTGACAAATCATTCGCCCAAAGTTCCGCTTCATTATTCACTACTGCTGCAATATGGGAAAGTTTTCCTCCCGGAGATGAGCAGATGTCCAGAATTTTCTCCCCCTTTTGAGGGTTGAGCGCAAGAACAGGCAAAAAGCTCGATGCATTTTGAATATATACTTTGCCCTGAGCAAGTTCTTCGTCGAGGTTTGAGAGAAATGGCGAATGGTACGCACTTTCCATCCAATGAATTGGCTGAAGGCCAATACCTTTTTCTTTGATTTGTGCAACAATTTCAGGCTCGTTTGCGACAAGCGTATTGATACGCAAACTCTTCTTTTCCGTTTGTGACAAAAGCTGTCGCGCTTCTTCTTCGGAGATTGCGAATATTGCTGCCACTCTT
Organism: Candidatus Dojkabacteria bacterium; assembly: GCA_030583825.1. Lineage (GTDB taxonomy): Bacteria > Patescibacteriota > Dojkabacteria. Next base: position 327,854 of record CP129477.1, read on the forward strand.
TCGATAAGCTGACTCCACTTTTTAGCCTCGATTGCGGCAAAATCTTTTTTCTTTCCCATGTATGGAAGAATTGTACTACAAATTCGTGATTATTTTACGCATAGTGGCCTATAAGATATAATAAAGTAACGTTTTAGCGTTTGAATGGAGGCAAATCGTGAACCCACAAAATCTCACTCTCGACGAGGCTCGGCAACGTTTAGAAGACTTAGAGACATATGCAGCAACCTCAGTTGAGGCATATGAACAAGTCGCTGACGGAATTTCAGAACTGGAACAACTTATATTGCTCCTCGAAACCGCCGAGTACAACCCTGAAGAAGATACCGTGAAGTTTGAGACACTCGAACTCGAAGATTAACTCCCATCCGCCACGTTACTATGCCGGAGCCTTTTGAATAAATAACCAAAAATCATTAGGACTCCGGCGCTTTTCCTCTCTTCTGTAAAACTTTTTTAATCATTTTTCCGGTGCTATAATACACTCACAAACGCCAACACTCATTTACTTACAAAATTAGGCTGGAATTCTTTTTTTGAAGAATCAGCACAAGACCTTTCGAAGTCCTACTCTCTCGGCAGGATCATTATTGAAGAAAGGCAACGGTACACCATTGCAACAGGTGATTCGTTTATCTATGGCAAAGTGGGGACAAAAATTCTGAAATCAGCCGCCACACCAAGCGAGTTCCCCAAAGTTGGAGATTGGGTCGCATTTACTCAATATAACTCAGAAAGTGAAGCAGTCATTCATTCGGTTCTTCCGCGCAAAACAACTCTTTCTCGCAAAGGTGTTGATCCCAGGCCCGGAGTATCTTCTTCGGTAGAGCAAATTATTGCCACAAATATTGATATTATCTGCATTGTGCAGAGCGCTGATCAAAACTTTAATATTCGAAGACTAGAGCGTTACTTAGCAATGGCGCTTGCAGCAAATTGCCAACCCCTCGTTATTCTCAACAAAATTGACTTAAACTCACAATGGGAAGATCTCGTACGAAAAATTAAATCCAGACTTACGGTAGATATTCCTATCATCGCAATGAGTGCAAAAGATTCTCTTGGCAAAGATGAATTGCTAAGCTATTTGAAGCAAGGAACAACTTCGGTATTTGTGGGATCTTCCGGCGTTGGTAAGTCATCTCTTATTAACATGCTGCAAGAGGAGGACGTTTTAAAAGTTGGCGAAATTAGTGAAACTCTCGGCAAAGGAAAGCATACGACAACTCATCGCGAGCTATTACAGCTTTCGTCTGGAGGCATTGTTATTGATACTCCCGGCATGAGAGAGCTTTTTATGTGGGACGCTGACGATGCCGTTGATGAACTCTTTACCCCAATAGTAGAGCTATCGAAGGCTTGTAAGTTCAAGAATTGCTCGCATACTTCTGAACCTGGCTGTGCTGTTATTGACGCGCTTGAGAATGAAGAGATTGATCCCGACATGTATGAACATTACCTTCAACTAAAAGGGGAACAGCGAAAGTTTTCAAATAAACGAAAGAAAGTTTCACCAGAAAAAGAGAGGCATAAGCGATTTAGCAAGCAAATACGGCAGGTTGTAAGAGATAAAGAGCGCTGGTATTAGACTATTTTCGTGACAAAGTTCGCGACAGGTAGCTGTAAGACCTCTGTCAAACTTCTTACTACCTTAAATTTTATCCGAATGTCGGTAGTTTAAATTGTACGGTATTTCCGATATATTTCAGCAATCCGATTGAGGTCTTTTATTCTATAGGGTATAATTCAGCAATATTGGCACATGAAAGGAGCTATTCATGAATACCCCTCGTTACTACGGATTAGACAGTGTGAGTCAACTCCTCCCTGGTGAGGAAGTCGCAATTTTTATGGCACGTGGACAAGCACCTATTATTGAAATTGTCGTAGCGAGAACAGAATCTTCCGCAACAACGAATTCTGGGCGCGTCCTAACAGATGAAGAAAATGACTATTTCACCTGTTTACTCACAGGAAACTATTTCCCTGAGCATGACTCTGCCGCAAGAATTTGAATAACACGGTCTCTGCCAACGGGGTCAGAAATTTGCTTTTATGCGTTCTGGCCCCAGCCCCTTCCACTCTCTTACTACTGTTCACAAAGTCCGGACACCTCTCAATTCGTCGCCCTAAATCCCCAATGGAGGGATAATTCCCATCACTGACAATGCTGCGAGCAAGTTAAATGCCGCAAAACAGATAATTATCATTCCTGCCGTCTTAAAAAATAGTCCCGACTGCAATGTTTTCGACAACTTTACTGACGCGACGCTTAAAACTGCAAGTGCGGGAAAGGTTCCAAGCGCAAATACCAGCATTATCAAGGCTCCATGTAAAACATTTCCACTTTGTAAGGCGTAAACCTGCATTGACTGTGTAAATCCACACGGCAAAAAGAATGTGATAATTCCCAATAAAATTGGCATTATCCAGCCGCGCTTGCCTTCAAACGATAATACCCATTTCCCCATGAACTTTGGCATTTGTACTTGAGGAAGTGGAAATAGCTCAAGCATATTGATTCCAACGGAAATCATCACAACAAACAAAATAACGTCAATGACAAACGTAAGTAGCGGGTTAAGCGTAAATGCAGAGCCAATTAGTCCCATAACTCCGCCAAGAAAGAAAAATCCAACGATTCTGGCAATGTGAAAAGCTGAAATCGCAGCAACTTTTTGCGTTTTTGCATATTGCGCCGACAACGTAAGCACTAATCCGCCAACGACGGCCATACAAGACGATACCGATGCGATGAGTCCAATTCCAAACACAACAGGCAGCGATGGCGTGCTCGTTGTAATCAGTGTAACAAGTCCCATTCTTTGGAGCAAAATAAAAATGAGAACAATAACCATTGTGATAGCTCCGGCTTTTATGTAGTCCGTAATATTTACTTCCTGTTTCTGCTGCTTTGTAGATACCGTATATCCGGTATCTTTCAATAGCTCGTTAAAGTCTTTTGCCAGTGAATCTGCCTTTTCGGGTGAATCCATAGTTACCACAACTTTGTTTGCAGCGAGATTCGCAGACACGTTTTTCACTTTTTTGTGGGTTTTTAGATGTTTCTCGATAGTTAGTTCACATGCGGCACAATGCATGCCATCAACCGAAAGTTCACAGGTGTATTGAGGTTTTGCCATTGATCATTATACCCCGGCAAGCAACTTTATCAAACCCAAAAAGCGTAAAATTTACTACTTTGCCGAAGGAAAAATACGATACACTGCTCCCTCGTCAGATGAAAACTCTTTTTGCAGGGATAAAATAGAGAGCACTTCATTTTCTGTTGCGAATCGCGCCTTTAATGCAAAATCATGAGAAAAGAATACCAAATATTGGTCTTCTTCGTTCATACGAAGTCTCGAAATATTAGTGACGTATTCTTTTACCAGTGTTCCACCAACCGAATACTTTTGTGGCATTGCACGAACTCTTTTTCCACTCAGAACATTTAAAGCCTGCGGAGCATGCGTGTAAACCACGGCATTGCCTGGAATTGAATGCCTTACATATGCGACAGTAGAAGAATGTCTCCATCCGGCCGTTGCATACGGCAGTCCATCTCGATAGATTTCTGCAATTGCTGGAAAGGTCTGCCACGCAAAAACGACAAAAAAGTAAGCAAGAATTGCCCATTTAACGTAGAAACGTGAGTCTTTTAGCATCTGCATTGCAAGCATAATGCCAAGCAGCAACATTACCGAAATTGGAGATAAAAGTCGAAAGTCTAATGGCGTGGAGGAATCTAAAAATAGAATAGAAAAGAACACAACAGCAACGTAAAATAGTGAAAATGTGAGCGGAATCCAAAATCTCAGCACTTCTTTAATTTTGACATGCTCACGCTGATACAAAATAAAACCGGCAAATAATGTTGCGACTATTCCCCAGAAAAAGACATGGACAGAAATTGAGCTGATAATATCAACAAAAGGTGCAGGAAGTATCCATGAAAAGAACGTTGTTGCTCCTTCAGTCAATTTTTCGAAAGGAATTAGTGTAAACCCAAACTCTCGAACGCTTTCTGTCGCACCAAATATACGAGCAATCCCGTACCATACTACAATTGGAAGGCCAACAATTGCCGAAATCATTGCGCTAAATTTCAGTTTCTCTTTAATAGGTAACGTAAATCCTACCCAAAGAACAAATAACAAAAATGGAAGAAAGACAATACCAACGTACCGAACAATCATTGCGTAGCCCCATATGCCGGCAGCAACGAGAAGTCCCCGTTTACGTTGTTTTTGTACTGCAACGACAGTTGCCAGCATTCCCGCAACAAGAAGGAATAGAAACAATGGCTCACTCCACATCATAGAGAAAATTCTGAAAACACCCGGAAGAATAATACCTAGTGATTGAATTGCAATTGTTAATGGAAGCGATTTTGTTAGTCTGAATGCAAGCAGTCCAATACACAGCAAAAAGCCAAAGAATACGGCTGCATTAAGAAACACAAAACCGTCTTTAGGATCAAGAAAAGGAATAATTGAGAGCGCAAGGCTAACTCCCGGCGGATAATGTGTTTGCAATTCGGTTTCTCCTGTCACAGTATCGGCGACAATACCCTCTCCCTGGCGTAAATTACGGGTCATGGAGACGTAGGCGAGGGAATCCTGCGTGATTCCCGAGCCGAATCTAGTGAGAAGCAACAATAGAAATGTTCCAATGAGCGGGGCGATGCAAATCGCCACCATGAAAAGAATTTGTTTTGCACGTTTGGGAATCCGCTCGTTCATGTAAGTTTATACCACATTTTTTTAGATTGTGACATAGAAATGTTCCCGCAAACATGGTACTATTCAATGTTAAGATAACGTATTCACGTATGGCGAAACTTCTCTCCCTTGTTATTCCGGCGTATAACGAGGAAAAAACAATTGAATCAATTATTCGTACAGTTTTTTCACTGCAGATGCCACAAGATTGGGAGATAGAAGCTATTGTTGTAAACGATCATTCTAAAGACACCACTGCTTCCATTGTTTCGAAACTTACCTCCGAATTTCCAAAACTGGTATTTGTCTCAAATGAGCAGAACTTGGGTAAAAGTCGCTCTGTAAAAAAAGGAATCCTTCTGACAAAAGGAGATTTTGTCGCTATTCAAGACGCGGATTTGGAATATGATCCAAAAGACCTCATAACAATGCTTAAAAAAGCTATTTCAGAAGATTTAGACGTCGTATTCGGAAACAGGTTTGGCAAACAAAATAAGCTCATCTACCCTACATATTACCTCGGGAATATGGGAGTATCTCTCTTTTCTAACATTTTTACCTTCCCACGAATGGGAAAAATTGTTCCTGACATGGAGGTTTGTTACAAACTTATAAAAGGAGACGTGTTTCGAAGTATTGCCCAAAAATTGACAGCTACTTCTACATTTGGATTTGAGCCCGAAGTTACGGCGAAAGTCGCACGATATCGTGATTCAAGCAATAAAAAGCTTACATTCGGCGTTCTGCCAATTTCTTATAATCCCCGTTCATTTGCCGAAGGAAAAAAGATTCTTTGGAGCGATGGTGTTAAGGCATTAATTGAAATTATGGCATATAATCTATTATGAATATAAAAATCTCCAGCTCGACCGTTACATACGAAAAAATCAGCCCATCTGTACACTTTCTCTATGTTCCTCACAAAAAGGGACGATATAAAACAAAACTTGAAGCATTTTTCACCCGCGGAGGATCATTTTTTGAATCAAGAAAAGCTCAAGGTATCTCCCACTTTATGGAGCACTGTATTGTCACAACATTCGACAATTGGACTCCTGATGCATTAAACAAATATTTGAGTACCAAAGGTATTTCAAGAAATGCAGGAACTGGACTTGCGCACTTAAGTACCGAAGTATCAGGCCACCACTCTGACGAAAAAGAGATGTTCGATATTTTTAAAAAGATAACGTTTGATCCAAATATTTCAGAACAAACACTTGAAAGTGAACGAAAAATTATCCTTGCAGAAATGGCTCAAAAGTTTGGTCATCCTCAATATCAGCTTGCAAAATATATAGACGAACATATGTACACAACAGGTTCGCCCAACGCGTACGAAACTCTTGGAACAGAAGAACATGTAAAACAGATCTCACTCGCGAATATAAATGAACGATACAGCAGTATGATCCACGATAGTCACTGTATTTTGCTTGGCACAGGATTATCTTCCGCACTTGTGGAAGAAGTAAAGCAATTCTTAAGTGAGAAAAAATCATTGTTTAATCCAGATCACCAAATGCATGAGCGAACAATTTCTCAGTTTAAAGAGTTCCAGTACCTGCCAATTGTTCATAAATATGCTCGTGATACTGCCCGTATTATCGTTATGATTCCGTGCGAGGTGGAATATGAAAATCAAGGACAAAGACATCTCCTTAATAGATTACTTATTCGAGGAATGTACGGCTATTTGTACAATACGTTGCGAGAAAAATTAAAAATGATTTATCATCTGCAGTCATCTTTTGTTATCCGCATGAATTACCTTGAAATTGAAATGATTGCGAATATCGAACATGTTGAAGAAATTATCAATGTTGTACGAGGAATGTTTGATCCAAAAATCATAAAACAAACGAAAAAGGACTTCCAAATGATTAAAAAGAGTTTTCTCAAAGTGGAACAGATTCAAAATGAAGATGCGTATTACAGTGAAATCGGATTTATTTTCAACAACTTAGGTGCGTATAACAAGCCCTACACTCTGAAAGACTATATGGAACTTATTAAGAAAACATCGTTTGACGATGTGCTTGAAGTCCACACAAAAATAAAAAATAACCTCGAAAAGATGCGTGTTGTGATTATTTCCAACAATGCAGAAATCGAAAATCTTAAGCTCTTTTAGGTAACCATTGTCGAATAGCTTTGCAATAGTTTTCGGACTTTAGGATCAATAATAATCCGACAGTAGGGAGCATTCTTATTATTATTGTAATAATTCTGATGATAAGATTCCGCTTCGTAAAAATCGGTGAATGGCACAATTTCTGTCACAATCGGATTTTTATATACTTTTTGTCTTTCCAACTCATCGCGAGATAGTTCCGCTGCTGCCTTTTGTTCGGCATTCATGTAAATAATCATTGAACGATATTGTGTTCCTACATCATTTCCTTGCCTATTCAGCGTTGTTGGATCATGAAGATGCCAAAAAACGTCTAATAGCTGCTCATACGAAACAATTGCAGGATCAAATTCGAGCTGAACTACTTCTGCATGGCCGGTCTCCCCTGAAGAAACTTCTTCATATGTCGGCTTTTCGATATTTCCTCCGGCATAGCCAGAAATTACTTTCTGAACACCCTTTACACGCTGAAATACAGCTTCTAAACACCAGAAACACCCACCACCAAATACGGCTTTTTGTATGTTCGATTTTTCCATATTTTTAGTATAGGGCGTTTTATAGCGTAATGCCATAGCTTATATTCGCAGCCGTTTTTCCGGGGGAAAATATTGACAAATTACGGTAACAGTCATAGTATTGCGTAGTACTTAAATAATTTTTCTTTGTATTCTCCATGAAGAGATCATTTCTGCCCCTGGGAGGTTTACTCCTAATGGTCTTTGTTGCAGGCGTATTCGCTAGCTCCGTAAGCGCAGCAACTTTTACAGAGTTTACAGTTCGACCATCTCGTATAGAGACATCAGCAACGGACGTAAACTTTTTAATTAAACTTGAACCGGCATCTACTGCCACAGAAGACGCAATCAACGTCATCTTTGGTACAGGATATACAGTTGACGGCACTGCCTCAAACATTACGGTTAACTCAACTCTTGGAACACTCCAAAGCTGGGACGCTGAATGTGATGCAGCAGTACCAAGCATCGGTGCAACAGCAGCTTCGGTTGCAGGCCAAACAGCATCGTTTGCTTCAGGCGACTTAGACACCGGTACAACATACTGCTTCTTAATTACAGCAGGTGTTGATAACCCATCTTCCACAGGAAACTATCCAATGACTGTCGAAACAGAAGAATCAAGCGCAATTGTTGACTATGCAATTGTTATGATGCCAGCAGTTGACGACGACGAAGTTGTCATTACGGCAGCAGTCGCTCCATTTGTTCGCTGCGATGTTGATACAACAGCAGGCACAAACAACAGCATTGACCTTGGCGTTTTGCAGTACGGCACAGTGACATCTTCAAGCACACTTGATACACCAGATAACATTCGTGTTTACGGTGGAACAAATGCTTCAGAAGGTATGACTTGGTACTACAGAAGCGATGCTTCATTCAATGGTTTGCGATCAACAACAGGATCTTACACATTGACAGGTGCTGACGCAGAAGGAACTCTCTCTGCAACAACAGCAAACTGTGCAGGTGGAACTCCATGTTACGGTATTTACTACAGTGGCACGAGCTCAACAGTGACAGGATCAATTACCGTTGATACCGACTATACAGGCTTAACAGCAACAACAGCAGTTGGGCCAATGCGAACTGATATTTGGGGCGATGCAATTGCATCAAGCTCAGCAGCAGTCGCAGGTGCAGAAATTGTGTTTAACGTAAACGCAACAGCATCGGAACAGGCACCAGCAGCAGTTGACTACACAGATACTTTGATTTTTACGTGTAAAGCTGACTTGTAACCGTTTTATGTAAGATGGGGAGGGGTATACTCTCCTCATCTTCTTTTTTATGGAGAGCGTTTGCCAATTAAATAATGAGTTTGGTGCGTTGTACATTGCAAAAGAATAAGAATATATAGTGATGAAAATATTGCTTGAAATTATGAAACAGAAAAAAGACTTTTCTCTGCGGTTAATTTTGGCATTTCTATTTGCATGTGTTTGTATTTTTATTTTTTCTCAATCAAAACCTACTTCTGCTGCAACATTTAGTGAATTCTCTATTCGATCGTCACGTATCGAAGTATCACAAGCCGATGTACAGATTCTGGTCAGATTTACACCTGATTCAATTGCTACCGAAGATGAACTCCGAATAACCTATGCTCCAGGCTTTGTTGTTGATCCTACGCCAGGAAACCACAGCGACTATCCATATGGTGCAGGCGACTGGGACGGAATTGAATGTAACTCGACGCTAGGGCTTGGAACTCCCTCAGTTTCCGGCCAGGAACTTACCTACACTGTTCCCGACTTGTCAGATGGTCAATACTATTGCTTTTTGATAACGGGCGGTATTGATACGCCATCTTCCCCAGGAAACTACCCAATTACAGTTGAAACACGTGAATCAGGCGTGACTATTGATTACGCAGTATTATCCGTTCCTATCGTAGATAACGATGAAATCACTATGACTGCTGCAGTTGGAGAATTCGTACGATGCGATGTAACAACCGCAGGAAACGATAACTCTTTAAACTTAGGAACATTACAATACGGAACTATTACACAGTCAGGATCTGGCTTCTTTTCAGGAGAACGATTATACGTACAGGGAGGAACAAATGCTCCAGAAGGAATGTCTTGGTACTATCGAAGCGATGCTCCGTACAACGGGCTTCACTCTGCAACAGCAAACTATACGCTTGAAGGAGCATCTACAGCATCGAATATGTCTGCTACCACTATCAGTTGTGGCCCAACAACTCCATGTTACGGTATAGTATTTAGTGGCATGTTTGGTTTTGATATGGGTGCACCGAATATTGATATAGATTTTGGCGGTGCCACACATATTGGCCCAATGACAACTAATATTTTTGGAGAAAGAATCGCGTATACCAATGGCCCAGCAGCGGGACTAGAGATTCACTTTTGGGTACTGGCAACTGCAGCAGAAGATACTCCCGCCGCAAATGACTACACAGACACACTTATTTTTACTTGCAAAGCCGATTTATAACTATGAAGATTTTTTATTAATGAGTTTATCTACTTTAGGTAAGCTCATCCGTAAAGAATTATTTAAAAGGGAGAGAAATGAGTAAAAGTTATGTAGAAAAAGCAGCAGCATTCATTGTTACGCAGCTTGCAGTCTTATTATTTTTAATTGCTCCAGTGGCAGCGCAATCAACATCGAATACCACTGGAATCATCGTCTCTCCTCCGTCGTTGCAATTTAACATTGAAAATGGCGGTCAGGTTACTCGAACATTACGCGTGACAAACCAGCGTAAAGAAAGAGATACATTCACAGTTTCAACCAGACAGATCGGTATTGACCAGTACGGCGGATACTTTACTCCCGAAAGTGCATTAAGTGATTCACGTAGCACATTTGAAAAGCAGGGATATATTTCGTTCTACCCTCAGACATTTGACCTTGAAGTCGGACAATCTCAGGACGTAACTGTTATATTTGACCTTCCGGCAAACCTTGAAACAAGCGGCTATTACCTCGAAATTGCAGTAATGTCGAAAGTTATTACCCCAGGTGGTTCTCCTGACGGTAATGTAGGTGCTGCTGCAGAAGTCGCTATTCCTATCGGAATGAACTATATCGGAAGCGGTACACAAAAGCGACTGCTCGAAGTTATGTACTTTAACACTGTTGAAAAATCTCTCATTCCAAAGTTGGAAACTCCATCAGGACGAGAAGAATACATAAAAACGGTAACCTCACAGAAAAAGCGGGAGCTATGGTTTAGTTTTGCACCAATTTACTTTACAGCGTATGTTCAGAATAAAGGAAATGTGAATGTTTCCCCTGCAGGAAGCATTTTTATTGCACGAGATCCAAGCTTTTCAGACCCGATTGCCGAAGTTCCTTTAGATAAGGACGGGAAATTCGTTTTCTCAAACGCAGGACGCCTCATTGTTACTCAGTGGCCAGGCGGCTTTATCGAGGTTGACCATGATGGAAAGATGAAAATTAACTGGAACCAATGGAATCATATTCGTTTTGGAAAATACTACGCTCAACTCAACCTTATTTGGGATGATGTAAACGGCAAAGCCTTTAAAACAGAGGTTATTAGTTTCTGGGTCTTCCCATGGCAGCTAATTCTTGTCATAATTTTACTAGCGGCACTTATTGTTGGATACTTTCATTTCAAGCCATTCGGCAAGAAAAAGGCAAAAAGCTCTCAAAATGACGGCACAAAGAGAAAAAAGACAACAAAAAGTAAATAGCACTAATTAATTGCAACATATTCTATGGATCAGAAAGATATCGTTATTGCGCCTTCTTCGTTTACGCTAACAGTTGCTCCCGGAGAAAATGCACAAATACCTGTAACAATTACTAATAATTCAGATACTGACATTGTGTTTACTGTGAGCTCTGCTCGGTTGCCGATCGCTGCTGCAAAAGAAAAGAAGCTGGATTTACAGCAATATGAAGATGAGGAAACATCGTGGATTGCAAGTACGCCGTCTTTTTCGATTCAAAAAGGAGAAACAAAAACATTACAAGCGACACTAAGTATTCCCACAGGACTTTCTGATATTTCCGAATATCCTGTGCTCCTGCTCCGCCAAAGCAACGAAGGTTCAGGCCAAGTTGCTCTCGCAACAGACGTCGCAATTCCAGTATTTCTGAACCTGAGAAATGCCCAAGACAATGCAAAAACAGAAATTACACAGTTTAACGCGGCAAAATCAATTGTTTTTTCACCTGAAAACATCTTTACTGTTCAGGTAAAAAATAGCTCTGAAGGCGAAGTATTCACGCAACCAAAGGGGAAAATCTATATCTATGATAACAATGGGACAAGGCTTTCTTCCCAACTAGACATTAATGAAAGTTTCTCACGATTGTATAAAGACCAGTCGTTTGAAGAAGTGCTCTCGTGGCAAGGGAAAAAGTCATATATCCCCGTCTTTGGGAAATACACTGCTGTGGCCGAAATTTATACCGGAGGAACGTTTGCAACACAGAAAGTAACTGCAGTACAAACATTCTGGATTATTCCCGTATATCATATCGTTGGGCTTATTGTCGTTATTGCGGTACTTGCAGGTATCGTATTTTCTGCGTGGAAATCTGTTTACAAGTCTGCTGCAATTAAAAATCGCAGTGAATCTGTGTAATCAGTTGCTGCAGGAGAAGACTCTTCTGGTCGAGCTTTTACATACAATGCTAATCTTCCTTGATATAAAGGTGACGTACTTTCCGCAAGCTTTGTTCCATAATCGCTATCGCTGACTTGCCCGACATTATTTCCTGCTCCAGTAAACGAAGACACCACAGTTAATGGGCCAAGATATGTTTCTGCCGACGAATATTCCTGAATTCCATACCCATGCGTGGATGAAAGATCGGCTGTAACCGAAGGCAATGTATACGCTCCCGTAGATGAGAATAGTCCGCCATATTGGCTTTTTACATTCACAGTAACACCTTCGATAGCATTTGTTCCAATATCAAGCCAGATCAGGTTTGATGCTGTTGTTACTTCACCAAGGAATAATCCTCCCAAACTAATTGTATACGGAGCACCATTTTCAGTAGATATGCCGGATGTATCGGCAATATCAAGATCAAAAGCAATTTGAGGCTCCGCCGTCGTTGTATTTGCGTGTGGCCCTGGCATAGATTCAGTAAAGTCTCCATGCAACGCTGTAAATCGAACATAGTACATTGTGCCTGGTTCCAGCCCGTACACATTAAAATTCGAAACAGTGCTCTCCCACGCAGTTTCTGTAAGGTAATCGGCAAGATCATGATTTGCGGCCGATTCGACCAAAAAAGTCGTGCCATCTACATAATTCCAAGTTGCCCATGTATTATCAGTCGTGATTTGCAATGAATATAGCGTGTCAGAAGGATTTCCCTGCGGATCAATTTCAACACGTGCGCGGTCAAAACATCCACCTTGGCCGCATAATGCCACCATTCCGTTGGCAAGGTCGCCATCTGCACAGTCAGTGGATCCCGCACTTGTTGTTTCAAAGCAATGAACTAACGGAATATTTGCCATCCATGTATTTACGACACCTGCGCGTGCCTGATAGTTTGATGAAGTAAATCGAACATCATTCACAAATTCGTCCATAGAAAGGTATGCTCTGTAGTTTGCTGATTGTCCCTCGCCTGCAACTGCTCCAAATGAAGGATCTTTTAATTGATAGTTTGTAGAGGATGGATCCTGCGCAAAGACCGGAACAATAAATAAAAGTGACGCAAATAGCGTGATAAAAAATGCGAGCAGTTTCTTCATAAGTATATTATACTATGTATGATGAAAGAATTTGCAGGTGTCACAATTACCCATCCTGAACGAGTCATTTTTCCTAAAACAAATATTACCAAGCTAGATATTGCTCAATACTACTCTCAAATTAGTGAAAAGCTGCTTCTGGAACTTATAGAGCGCCCTGTAAGCCTTGTCAGAAGCCCTGGAGGGCTCCAAAACGGCAAGTTTTATCAGAAGCACCCTTCAGAGGCCTTCCCAAAATATATTGAGCGTATAACGATTACAGAGCGTCAGGGAGAGGGTGTGTATATAACCCTAGACGCGCAAAACGACCTCATTTTCCTTTCTAATATTGGGGTGATAGAGTTTCACGCTTGGTTATCTTCTCTGCCTGATTTAGAAGCTCCCGACCGCATTGTATTTGACTTAGACCCTGCTCCCGATGCTCCTTGGAGCAATGTTATTGACGCAGCAAAGTATATTCATGATGAATTACAGGAGCATAAACTCTTTTCTTGTATAAAAACTTCCGGGATTAAGGGGCTTCACATTGTTGTTCCTATAAAAAATACAACATGGGAGCATTCAAAAGCATTTGCGCGCGGTATTGCCGACCACCTTGCAGAAAAGTATCCAACCAAGTTTACAACGACAATTGCCAAAGACAAGCGCGAAGGCAAAGTATTCATTGACTACCTACGTAACTCACGAGGAGCAACAAATGTTGCTGCATTTTCACTTCGTACGCACGCCGAAGCAACTATTTCATTTCCATTTGCCTGGAAAGATCTTTCTACAGATATCCGTCCGTACATGGTAACAATGAAAAACTACGAAGACTTCACTATTCCTGAAGAGTGGAAGAAACTGTACACAGTTTCCCAAAAGCTAATGGATTAGCTTATCCGGCTAAAAGATAGCTAAATAAACGATGGTCATCCTCCCCATTTTCCGTTTCAAACGCAAAATGCTCCTGCACCGTGTTTAATTGCGCAATTGCTACGGGATCTTCGGCGCGCAACACAGTAAATGGATGGAATTCTTCTGACTGCGCTGAATACTTCACAAGATGCGAGTATACTCTTCCAATTGGCACAGGGAGCGTAAAGTCAGCAAATCCGCTTTTGGTAAGGTGGCGCATTGTTTTTGTTGCGCCCCCACGATATCTAATTTTGCCCTCTTCGTCGTAGTACGCAAAGAAGGCATCGTTATTTGTGCGCATCCATGGAGCTACTTCATCTACGGCGACGGCAAATGCAAGCGGTTCATCGCGATAATTTGTATCTAATCCGGTTCCAATAACATGAATTCTTTCTCCGCGCAGATAAAGTAAGGTTTGCACTAATGCACGCGCTTCTGTCAGGCCGTTTGGAATAAATGAAATTTCATCAATGCCAACGAGGTTTCTACTGCCGTTTTTATGCTCTGCTGCGTACAATAATCTGCGCTGCAGCTGAGAATACGATACGCGCATCGCTTTTAGTCTTCGGACTTCTTCTGCATCGTGGCCACGACCTTTTCCTCCTCTACGGCTCATGATGTAGCGCTCATCTAATACTCTCGCAATAAATGGGTGAAGTACTGTTCCTCCGGGCAAAAGCTGTTGACTGCTGACGATAAACTCGAGTAATTTATCGGTTTTGGCGGAAAACATGCCGCCAAATTCTATTTCTGAAACAGGATCTCCACCATTATCAGCGTCATTCATTTGTTCCCGCAAATCCTTTGTACAGCGCGCATTGCGAGTTGAGTGCTTTCTTTCCCATACGCTAATTAATGTCTCTTTCTCTCCTTCTGCACGTGCTTTATACGGATCGATTGGCGAAATTAATAACGCTTGAGCCGCAATATGCTCATTCCCTTTTTGTTGCTGAATATCTAAGTAAGAACCAACCGCGTGGGCAACAACCGCGATTTCACGAGAATCATAGCCAGCATTTGTTAAATCTTCTTCGTATGCGTCCAACCTTTCTGCAACAGGCTGATATTCTGGAATTGTGAACAAGTCATCAAGCTCGGACTTTGGATATTGGGCAAAATCACGCTCAGCGACTCCTGCAAGTACTCGTTCTGCCATAGTTTATTGTGATAAGTTATCTGAAGAAATAATAATTTCAATATCTTTTCGCAGAGATTGTAATTTTGTTTGCTCGGCAAGTGGCATCATATCGCGAGAAATAATCAGAATTTTCAGTGCTTTTATATCAGCAACGTCTTGAGTGGACATAATAAATTCATTATTTGCAATGTTCAGAGTTTGCAGTGCAGGTAATTCCTTTATTTGCGAAGGAAATGCTACAAAGTCATTATTGCTGATATCTAGCACTTCGAGCGAGTTAAGTTTGGAAATACCGTCCGGGAGGCTACTCAATGCATTATTGCTAAGATTTAACTCTTTCGCGTCCGCTCTTTCAAGCACTTCCAATGGAAAAGTATCACCCACCTTGCCGGAATAATTCAGTACTACTTGCTCTGTAATCGTCGTACTTTTCGGCAAAAACAAAGAATACAGCCACACAATTCCAAAAATAATGAGTAGTGCTACGCCAATACCGAGAGATCCATGCTGTATACCTCTTTCGAGTTTGGAAAAAGACGGAAGCCTCATACGCATACTACGATTTTTCAGGTGAGTTTTCGTTTGAATTTTCTTTGCGTGACACAAAAAATCTACGGATAAGCTCTATCACCAAGAGGGAAATATCGTCGGTAAGTCCCAGCGGGCCGAACAAGCTTTCAGGAATTATGTCTATTGGAAGGAGAAGATAGATAATTGCGGCAACAAGCATCCAGTTTTTTTGAAGAAATGTCCTCATTCTTGTTTCTCTAATTTAAATATTATACCATCACGTAAGACCTTCACTGTTGAGACCGAAAGCATCGAGGCAATCTCCTTTTCTGTAGGATGTTGCGTTGAAATTGACCGAGCCGGCTTAAACACAACAATATATGTTTCCTGATTTTCATAAGTTTTTTGTAAGTGCTCCATTTCCGACGGAAAACGCGAATTTCTAGTTTTCAGCGATGTTACTTTAAACGGCAATGCCGAATTTTCTCGCTCGCCCAATACATAAATTGCGGTTAAGGCATTTGAAAATACTTTCGCGTCTTTGGGAAGATCTTTTACTGCCGCAATTGTCTCAGAATTTTGCCATTCCGGCCCTGCAAGAAACGTACCATTCGTAAATTGATACGAGATAAGCTGCATTCCATTTATTATGACCGAGACAACCAAAATAAAGCCTACCCACTGGTACTTTTTAAAGGTATGGAGCAATTGAATAACAATCAGCACTGCAAGTGGGAACAGCGGGCTGAATATTCGGAAATCCATTGGCGTAATAGGGTCAAAGAATGTAATTGTGGCAACAATGAAGAGAATATACGCCAGACAAAGCCCGACCCAAAGCGAGATATCCTGATGTTTCCGTGCAAAAGAGATGATTTGCGCTCGGTAAGTAAATGACATAATGATAGCGACAAGCGTGCCTAAAACCCCAACAAGCGTCGCAAGCACTGCAACAGAATCGGGCAGAGAAAATGGCAAAAACCACTGCAAAAATGTCATATATCCTTCGATAACGCGGTGGATATCCATAAAATACACATGGAATTCACGAATTGAGCTATCTTTTACAAAAAGCCACAGATACGCAACCCACGAAAGAAACGGCAATCCCACAATTCCCGCAAAAGGCATAGTCCGCAAAACACTCTCTTTCCAAGTGTTTCCCTGCTGTTTTTTCGACACAAGCAGCACAATAAAGAGTATCGGAATTAAAAAGAGCCCACTGTATCGAATAACTATGCTTATCCCCCATAAAATAGCGGTAAAGACGACAAAAGATATACGCTGAGTTCGAAGATATTCCGCAAGCAATACTGCTCCGACAATAAAAAGAACAATAAATAGCGGCTCGCTCCATCCCATCGAATGAACTGTCAGTAAATCCCGAGAAAAAAGTAGTAACCCTTGTGCAATAACCATCAATGTCAGTGATTTTGTGCGAAACAGCACATATGCTCCAAGGCCGATAACCAGCACAAAGAATGAAATAAATGCAAGAATTTGAAAAGAAAATAGGTGGTTGTCAGACAGTAGCCATAGCAAAATGCTCATAAGTGGAGGAAAATGTGTCAAAGGCTCAAAAGTTCCCGCGTTTGTAATAGTAAGCAAGCCTTTTCCCGCTTCGAGGCTACGTGCAACAGAAATATAAAATAGCGTGTCAGTTGTAATACCTACCCCCCATCGCTGCATTGCCCAGATAATTATTATCCCAAGAATAGCTCCCGGCAAAGCAAGCAAAAGAAATTCTCGATATTTCAGGAATATTTTCATCTTTTACATGATACAACGTATGCTTTTGCACGACAAATCAGAGAGCTGTATAATGGAATTATGAAAAAGACAACTGCCTTAAAATCAAAAGTTGCTGTGAAAGCAAAAAAGACGAAAGAATCTTCAGTTTCAAATGCTTATGGACAAAATACACTGGTGGTATTGTTCATGACACTCATCATTGCGATTATCAGTGGTATTATTTTTGTTCGAGGCTATTATCTCGATGGAACGTTACTCCTCGCGATTGGAATCGCCTTGCTTTCCAGCCTTGTTGATTTGCAAAAGGTTTCCCCGTGGGCAAAGTATTTGGTATATGCAATGACGATTATTCCAGCGTTGTTATTGATTGCAGTGATTTTTAAGGATTTCACGTAACACCTCGCTCCCATTCGAAAAAAAGAGTACTCGACTTTAAACGTACATAAATGTACTAAGTCTGCGTGCTTTTTTTCTCATACTCGCTCCGTTTGACGGTGCGAACTATTACTAATAAATGTTCTGTATTAAAAATTTCGCCTCACCTTCGTTCCGTATCAAAAATTTCCTACCGATTCACTGTCATTTCTTAACCCAGCTTTGATGTGATTAATGATTTATCCCAATCCAGTGTAAGTGGTGAAAGGAGTTTCATGAGCTCAATGCCGGCGACTGTTTCTACTGCTCCGTTCATAAATACGCACGATACTTGTCCAAGGTTTCTGACCAATTGGGAATTTTCCTGCTCGACAACTGAGAGATCTACAAGAAATGTAAATGCGGAAACTGTCCGTTCATCTGCAAGTACCATTGTGCTCAAAAAGCCGTCCGTAAATCTAAATTGTGGCAACAACGTTTTTGGAAATGCAATCCCTAACGAAAATCCGGTATCAAGCAGTAAGTCATACTTTTTCTTGTGAGGAAGCACGAGTTCTCCTGACAAACGTGGGTGATCAGCCTGGCCAAAACTAAGTGATAGTGACGAAAATGTGAGCGTATTCATGGTCTAGGATCTTCGACGTTTTTTAATCCGTTGTGCAGTCCGTCGGTCAATAATGACGACATCTTTCACTTTCTGCTTTTTGGAAAGCTTCTTGACTGCGTCAGGAAGCGATGACCCCACCGCACGTTTACGAGTCTTTATATCATAGACTGCGACATTCCAGTCTTTTTTCAGGCTGTTCACGTAGGAAATAAAGGATCTAAAACCTGAGTAAGGTCGTTTATGCATATTCTCAGTATAGCACTTTTCTCCGTTTGTGACTTGCAAATGACTCGGTAAAGATACGATTTAGCAGTCTTGGGGGACAATAATTAGATAAGTATCTAACAATCTAACCACTCCTATTTCCCCGGTACTTCTACTTCTTTTTCTCGCCCATAACTGCGTTCCATTTGTTCATCATCAGAGAACCAACAGCCCAACAGCTTAATCCTGCGCCAAGAACAAATACGAAGAATTCGCCAACGACTGGAACCAAGGATAGAACAAAGAATCCAATAGTCACAGTAAGCACACCAACGACAATCGGCTGCAAGCGTCCGGTATTTTTGCGGTTAAATCGTTTCAAAATGAGGCGGCCTACTCCATACGTGGCAAGCACATTAGAAAGCATGACTGTGACAAGTCCAAGGACAACTAGAACATACAATAGATGCCAGCCAATAATACTGATTGCAAGTGCAATTGCGAGAATAAAGCCTAAGACATATGTCGCTGCTCCAGCGACAACCGACTGAAATGGCATTTTCTGCATTGTAACAAGCGCGTTTTCTGAAATGACCGGGAATAATCGTAAGATCAAATATGCCGAAATAATTGTACCAACAAGCATAATTGTATTGAAAATAAGTGCTCCAACGGTTACTTTTCCTAATAGCTTTTTATCTGTTTTTCGTTCATTATCGCGGTAGTTTCCAACCATAACTCTGTACTGAGACACGTCTTTTGTTGGATTTTCGACATCTCGTCGCAGTGAATCCGAATTCGGGATCATTTCAATTCCCCCAATAGAAAGACCTTTTGCAAGCTCAGTTTTTCCTGCACTGACAACAAGATCACCAGTAACCTGTTTCGAGTTTACAAACACTTGTCCGCCAAATACACGAATATCTCCACTGACATCTCCGTTTACAACGACATATCCTCCCGCTGCGGCAATGTCTCCGCCGACATTTCCATCAATTTGGACGGTTCCACCGGCCACGAGCACGTTTCCGTTTACATTGGCCGAAATATGAATATTACTTCCCGCGGCAACGACATCACCAACAACATCTTCTGTGATAGAGACATCCTGATCGGCCTTATATACATTTTCAGTCTGCTGCTGATACAACTCAATGTACGGCTCAGCTTGACCATTTGCAGCAACTACCGGAACAAAAGCAAGTACGATTGCCCCTGCGACCGCTGCGATCCCCCACAGTTTGAATGAAGTTTTCATTACACGACAGGTAAAATAATTTATCTTTCATAGTAAGGCTTTTGAAAACATCTGTAAAGAAACGTTATTTCGTGCGTAACGAACACATAGCTTTTCTCACTCTTTTGCATGTGATTTTTGTTCAGTATAAGTGCTACTTCTTTAGTTCGAAGTAGTCAACAATTGTTTTGGCGTAAATTTCCGATGTTTGCGGAAGTGAATCAATCGCAACATATTCATCGTATGAGTGAACATTTCCACCGACAGGCCCTTTTACAATGACTGGAATTTTATACTTTGCAAGTAAGTTACCAACATGAGCCTGACCATTTACGATAAGTTCTGGCTTAATATTGATCGTCGTTTGAATTGCATTAAGCACAGTTCCAATAATTTTGTCAGTTTTTTTGATAACATATCCTTCATTGCCGGCACCATAGGTCATTGTCACTGAAAATTCAGGATCTTGCTTTTTTAACTTTTTAATCACTTCATTAATTTTTGCATCAACCTGCTTTCTCGAAAGATCCGGCGGAATTCTTGTGTCAATATCTATCACACATTCGTCAGGAACAACGTTAATTGCATTTCCACCTTCAATAATGGCAGGCGTTATACGTGAACCAAACCAGAATAAATCATACTTTGACTTTGGAAATGTGATCATATCAAGCTCTCTAATCAATGCTGCAGCTTTTGTAATCGCATTAATTCCGTAATGAGTTCTACTTCCGGTGTGAGCAGCTTTTCCTTTTACTCGAAACTTATAGCGATGATACCCTCGTGATCCAATTGCCAATTCGTGGGCATTTCCTGCATAGCCAACAATACCGGCCTCTACATCAATTCCGCGATCGAGTGTGCTCTGCATACCAACATACTGGCCATTTTGTTCTCCGCCATCGAATACAAGCTCTACACGAACCTTATGCTCATCTACATACTCTCTAAGCGCAAGTACCGAGTAAATCATAGCGACAATACCAGCTTTACAATCGGCTGTGCCACGTCCATACATTTTTCCATTTTTAATAAGCCCATCATGCGGAGGATATGACCAACGGTCTGGATCTCCCACAGGAACGGTATCAAGCGGGCAATCAAACAACAAGCCCTTTTTCGCATATCCAAACGTTGCGTGTACTGTTGAGGATTCTCCTTCGCCATACATAACAGTACGAAGTCCCATATTTTCAAGCGTTGCCTTTAAGAACTTTGCGAGATTTTCTTGTGACTCAGGAATGTCTGCTTCTGATGGCATTGCAACCAGCCTTTGCAGCAGGTTGACCATGTCATACTTCTTAGACTGACAAAACTTTGTAACTTTTTCTTCAAGCTCGAGTGCATCTTTTTGGAAGTAGCGCTCAAGCGCAACGTCGGAAATAAGAAATTTTCTCCCGACACGATTTGCAACTAGCTTACCTCTTCTGATTTCTCGCTGAATCGTGCGAGTACTTACTTTTAGCTTTTTAGCTATATCAGTGACCGAATATTCTGCCATGCTGTAATTGTACTTTCGCGACAGCAACAAGTCAATACGAACATATGGGGAGAAAACTACGGTCGCCAAACTAATTTAATGGCATGGAGATAAGGACTAAACCTATTCCGACAAGTATCGTTCCAAAGATTTTCGCTCTAATATTTTTTCTTTCCTTAAGCACAAAAATACCCAATAGTTCGGTAAAAACTACTCCTGCGACCGACGCCGCAATAACCTGTGAACTTTGCGTCATTGATAGCGCATAATACAATGCAAGTAT
The DNA here is from genome assembly GCA_030583825.1 of Candidatus Dojkabacteria bacterium. Lineage (GTDB taxonomy): Bacteria > Patescibacteriota > Dojkabacteria. The sequence goes on from CP129477.1 coordinate 349,441, forward strand.
TGCCAAAGAGTAAATAAACCCGGAAATACTTAACTTTTGGAGCATTTCTTTTTTGAAGAATGTTTTATATTTTGTTAGTGCCTTTGGATACGCCATAAACAGAATAATGCCTGGAATCAAAAATCCAATGAATAAATACAAGTATAAGTCCATCTGACCGATGATAAACTTGTCATTAACTCTGGCAAAACCAAAACACATTGCCGCAAGCACTGCGAAAATTTCGTCTTTATCGAAAGAAAGACTATCTGGCGTAAAACTTATAAGTATAACGCTCAAGAGAATAATAAAAACGCCAATCCACTGGAATAAAAGGAGAGATTCTCCTAAGAAAAAGTACGCAGCAGCAATAGCAAACAAGCTTTGTAATGAGAATATCACCGTGAATTTTGACGCTTCTCCCTTTTGTAATGCTTTGAATATGAAAATTGTTCCCGCAGCATACAATACGCCCGACAAAAGAATGTTTTGCCAATATCCTGACACATCAGGAATAGAAAAACCACGAACGATTAGCCATAAAATACCGAAAATTACTGCTCCGGCAATTTGAAACCACGCGGAAAAATATTCAGGAACAACACTTTTATCTTTTAAGACCCATCGTTGAAAGGTTGTTGAAACAGATGCAAGCGCTGCGTGTAAAAGAATAAATAGTTGCCACATTTCGGGACAGTTTTACTAAGTTATCATGCAGTGTGAGCTGCGAAATCACCCTCATTATAATCTGAAAGTAAAATATTGTATAATGGCGTATGCCTCGAACACGGAATCTTATTACCTCTTTGCTGTTTGTTCTCTTTGGCGTCGTGGTCATTACCGGAATCTCCTATTATACACAGCAAGTAAACCTCGATCAGAACGACCCTTCCGCACTATACGGAGGAGAGGCAGAATTCGGTTATACAAACGCCGGATACCTTATCGCATTCCAAAACGACACACCGCACGCAATCTGCGGAGCAGTATTCATGAACTCATCAAAAGTTATTACTGCAGCACATTGTATTGACGAAGGAGACTCATTTGCCCTAGGAACTGGCCAGTTAAACCTGTTAACGCCGCAGAAAACACAAAAATCTGCCATTAGTCACCCAAGCTGGGATAGAAAAACAAGCAACAACGATGTTGCAACATTAGAGCTCGACAACCCATTACCGCAAAATACTGTTTCGGCATTGACGACTGCGAGCCCCGACATGTCGTGTGATTACCGTGTTGTTTCGTATGGACGAACAGAACTTGATCCGCAGGAGCGTTTAGAAGTAGAACGTCCACGCAAAGGCGCTGATGTCTGTATTACAAATATCAGTGAAAATATCTTTTACCTGCAAGGCCCAAGCGGTGGAATCTGCGTAGGAGACAGTGGTAGCCCGATCTTTAAGAAAAGTACCGGTCAACCTGTGGGAGTTATTTCTGCAATTATTGTTTCGCAGCGGGACATCCCCTGCTATGTTGGCAACACTGCAATTGCCGTCCGATTAGATTCGCATCAGGCATTTCTGAACAATGCCGTACCTCAACCACCAACAGGAAACAGTGCTGCACAAGGGACTTTCAGCACAATCACATTCTCGTCTGAATCAATTTTCACACAGTTACGCTATATTGAGTGGAATACAACAACAATTCTTATTGTCGTTGCAATTATGCTGTCGCTAGTGATCGCAATCATGTACGTATTCAGTTTCCTCGATAAGATTCGATAATCACTTACTCTCTCTCAAACGCGAATAAAAATTCAGGGGAAATTACTTCTTTTTCTTTGCGGGTGGAGTTGTTGACACAGGCAAAATCACTTCTGTAGGAGAACTTACCGGCATTGGCAAAACATCGTCTTCTTTTGTAAGTAACACTTGGGGACGATAATATTTCAAATATACTTCGAGCGTTGTCAAAAAGATACTCATGATTAATGGGCCATAGATGATACCAAGGAATCCAAAGATCTGTACTCCTCCAAGAATGCTGAGCAGTAACAAAATTGGGTGAATTTCTGCGTCTTTTGGTACAAGCATCGGGCGTAACACATTATCAATATTACTGATAACAACAATTTGCATAAAAAGTAGCACTATTCCCTGCCAATAATGTCCAGTGGCAAGCAACAAAAGCGACACAGGGAATGTTACGAATCCTGCACCAAGAGGTACAATCGAGAGAAATATCATTAAAATGGTAAGAAAAAAGACATAAGGAACACCAAGAAGCCATAATACGATTCCTCCGAATGCTCCCTGAATCAACGCGATTGTAAATGATCCTTTAACCATCGCATTGGTCGTTGCCGTGATTCTTTTGAAGTAGAGATCGTCAAGCTCATCGTTAAATGGACTGAGCCTTTTAATAATTGCAATTAGCTTTTTATAGTCAGAGAAAGCACTCCATAATACGAATGCAAATACCACAACAAGCGGTACAATCGCAATAAGTTTTCCTCCAATATTGAGCGTATTATTCAGTAAATAGCTGGTCACAGGCTTAATACTGTCTGCAACAAGCGATTGAAGCTCGGAAACACTGATTCTATATTCGTTGTAAGGAATTTGTGCCAAAAATTCGTTTGTCGTATCAATAAACGAGTTCAGTGCTTCAGGAATATTTCCCCCTGAAATAAAGGCGTTAATATCGCGATACAACACTGCAATCTGTGCAGCAGAAATATTAATAAGAAAAATTGCTGGGATTAAAAGACATGCCCCAATAATGAGTAATGTCAGCAATGTTGCAATTGTTTTATGAAGCTTGAGTTTATCTTCGAAGTATCTGAAAGTCGGATGAAAAAGGTTAACAATAATAAAACTAACGAGAATAAGATCCATGTAAGGACGCAGTACCCAAAACGCGAGTAATGCGCACACACCGAAAAAAAGGTAAAAATATGTTTTATTCATCATTACAGTGAATTATAGCATTTCCATTGAAAGTCATAAAAAGGAACATGTCTTTGCTTTATGGACAAAGAGTTTCATACGACTTGCGTTAATGGCACACGATTCATTATACTTATCCTATGCCCGCAAAAACTGAGTCTATAGAAAAGCTCGTAAAAAGCCTTATTTCAAAGAGTGAGCCGACGAAACATCACTCAATTAGAGCGTTACAACCGGCAGTTATAGACACGCTCCGTCCAACTATTATTCTACTCTTTGGGCCATCTACTGTAGGAAAAGACACAATTATTTTGAAAGCCCTTGATTTACCGTTTGTAAGCTTAGTGCAGACAGCAACGTCCCGGCCTCGCCGGCCCGATGAAGATGAGTCTGCATATCTATGGCTGAGACAACCTCATAAAAAAGAAACTATCCAGCATTACATTCACTCGATGGTAACAACGTATTCCCTCGTAGAATGGGATATTCATAACCGTTATCTTTACGGAATTCCTCGAAAAAACATTGAAAAAAGCCTTTCTTCCGGTGTTGCTATTATAAAAACGAACTTTCATGGAGCAAAAGTGCTAAAAACTGTATTAATCTACACAGCAAACGTGCTTGTAATGGCTGTTCACCCGGAATCATGGAAAGAGCTTGAAGAGCGAATCGTACAGATGAGAAAGCGACCAAAGCTGCGAATACACGAAGCAATTCAATCTATTGAAGCAGCAAGTGAAATTGCCGACTATTTGGTTATCAATTCGTTTAAAGAAGGAAAATTGGAGCAAGTACAAAACGACATTCTTCAATTTTTCACCGAGATTTACGAAAAACGGAGCTAATTTCTTAGTGGCTCTCAATTCTTGGGCTATTTCTCGCTATGTCTATGCGGAGCGATTAAAAAGTGAAAGGTACAACATATGAGTTTACCGGACACTCATGCGGAGCGAAGATTAGGCGAAATCCCAGATACGGAGTGAGGCTGAAGAAAAGGCACGCAGGTTGTAGCGAACTTGTGAGCGCCAAGCAACCGAGTACTTCCTTTTCTGAAGATGAACGAGGTTTTCGTCATACACAAAGACTTTTGTGTACTCCTCAATAAGACCAAACCTTGCAACACAATAGCAAATCGTTGCTATTGGTCGCTGTGGTTCCGCTTTTTCATTAAAACATTTACTCTTGGGAAAAGCTCATTCAAATCTCAGTGCCTCAATTGGGCTCATCAGGCTTGCCTGGCGGGCAGGATAAATTCCAAATACCAAGCCAATTGCGGCTGAAATTCCTACTGCCATACTGACAGATTGCAACGAGATAACTGGTTCTAAATTCGCGACTGCTGCAAAAATATACGTGAGCAGTACACCCAGAATTGTTCCGATTATTCCTCCAAGCACCGTTACAACAACGGCTTCCGTCAGAAATTGAAGCAAAATATCTCTATTCGTTGCACCTAACGCCTTTCGTAAGCCAATTTCACGAGTTCTTTCCCGAACAGTGACAAACATAATGTTCATAATGCCGATACCTCCAACAAGAAGAGAAATACCTCCGATTGCACTTAAGAATAACGTGAAGATTCCCGTAATTTGATTAATTGTACTCAGAATTTCACCGGACGTCTGAATAGAAAAATCGGATTCTTCGCCACTTGCAATGCCTCGATGTCTTCGAAGCACAAGTGTTACTTCTCGCTGTGCATATTCCATATTGTCGGTAGATTTAGAGTTTGCATAGATAATTTGCACCGAATCATCTCCTGTCAAAAGTTTCTGGTATGTTCCTAACGGAACATAGATAATTTCATTTGGATCCATAAACGGAACTGCATCTTTAGGCTTTTGTACACCAATAACCGTGAACGGAATACCATTTATTCGAATCTTCTTACCGAGCGCAAGCTGCACTTCTCCAAAATACTCTTCAGCGACTTTTGGCCCAATTACCGCGATCCTTGCAAGTGACTGACTATCTTCATTTGAAAAATTCCTTCCATAGGCAATTTCCATATTTCGCAATGTGAAATAGTCACCATAAATGCCATCTACAGTGTAACGACGTGTTTTATCTTCGTATTGGGTCATAAGACCTTGCGCATTCATAGCAGCAACTCCGCCATAATACAGTGCATCATGCTCTTCGAGTGCACGAACATCGTCAACAGTAAAAGGCTTATCCAAAACAATTCCAGTAATAGAGCTGACATCAATTTTGCCGGGAATAATCGAAATTAAGTCCGACCCAAACGAGTTTACCGAATTGGTAATAGAATTTTGTGCACTTTCACCAACGTTTAATAGCGTAATAACAGACATAATTCCGATGATAATGCCAAGGATTGTCAGAAATGTGCGCAATTTATTCGTAACAAGCGAGCGCATTGCGGTTGTAAATAATTCTTTTATTGACATATTACTTCTCCTTTTTTTCGGTTGTCATGTTAGTACGGGCCTTCTGCTTTTCATCTGAAACAACCTCTCCATCGCGAAGTTTTACGATTCTTTTCGCATATGCAGCAATATCATCTTCGTGAGTGACAAGAATAATAGTATTTCCCTGCTCATTTAGCTTTGCGAGAATAGACATGATTTCATGGCTTGTTTTTGAATCGAGGTTTCCGGTTGGCTCGTCTGCAAAGATAATTGCAGGATTCATTACCAAGCTGCGGGCAATCGCCGTACGTTGAATTTGTCCTCCAGATAATTGATTTGTTTTGTTACTTTTCTTTGACTCAAGACCGACCTTTTCAAGAGCTTTGTTTGCTCGCTCCATTTGTTCGGCACGAGGAATACGCGAATATGTAAACGGAACAAGCACATTATCGAGCACCGTCATACGTTGAAGCAAGTTAAATGCCTGAAAAACAAAACCAATTTTTTCATTACGGATTTTTGCAAGGTCTTTGTCGGCGAGTTTGCCGATTTCTTTACTTTCAAGAAAATACTCGCCGGAAGATGGAGAGTCCAAACAACCGAGAATATGCATCAATGTAGATTTTCCTGAGCCAGATGGCCCCATGATTGCGAGAAAATCGCCTTTTTCTACCGTGAGTGAAACGCCTTTTAAGGCTTGATATTCAGTTTCACCCATTTTGTAGGTCTTTCGGATGTCTATAAGTTTGATCAACGGCTCTGCCATGCTCAATTATTCTTCAAAAGTCAAAACAACTTCATCTCCTTCGTTAAGTCCTGATTCTACTTCTGCATACGAATTATTGTTTAATCCTACGACAATTTCGCGGTCTTCTGTTTGAGGTTGTCCCTGCGCATTTTTAGAGGTTACTACTTTTACAAAAGATTTATTCTCTCTTTTTGTAATTGCTGCAGATGGAACAAGAATAACATCTTTTTTACTTGCAACCTCAATGTCGGCATTTAATGACATTCCTGGGCGCAAGTTTTTGATATCCTCAAAACGAACTTTTGCAAGATACGTTACTACTCCATTCACAAGGTCTCCGGTATTTACAACCGAGTAAATCGAGGCTTTGCGTGTTTCACGAACAGCATCAATCTCTGCAAGGACGACTTGCCCTTCTGTCACATTCATAATATCTATTTCATTGATTTGCAACGTTGCTTCCAAATCAGTGCTTGTTTGCATAGAAAATGCCGGCTGAGCTGGACTTGCCATATCTCCTACATTAACATTCACTTTTGTAACTTCTCCCGCAAACGGAGCTTTTATTTTTAATGTTTCTGCTGCCTCTCGTGCTGCATCGAGATTACTTTTTGCGCGATTAACCATTCCTTGTGCAGCCGATACTTGCTGAGCTTTTGCTGCTTCTTGCCCTGGCATTGTAGGAGCATTTCGTATTGCATTTCTTGCACTTGATGCTGCATTAAACGCTGACTCTGCAGCTTTTACTGCATCGGTGATTTGCTTATTTTCAATTTCTGCAAGAACTTGTCCGGCATTTACTTCATCACCGGTACCAACATACACTAATGATATTTTCCCACTCGTTTCTGGAGAGACATTTCGTGACTGCTTAGCAACAACACGGCCGGAAGCTGCGACTGTTAGAGCAATATCTCCTTTTCTGACAGTTTCCGTCAAAGAATTAGCCTGCGGTTGTGCTCCACCACGTGGAGAAAAGAGGAAAAATAACACAATAATGGCAAGAATGCCGATGATTCCATACAGCACTTTTTTATTCTGGAAAAACTTTTTCATAATTTTTGTAATACACTATAGTGAAATATTAGAACACATGTATTATACCACTTTTAGCCTTACTTTTCTACTATGAATCACCTCCTTATCGTAAGTTTTGAGCATATAGTACGATTGCCGGAATACTTCACCTACCTAAAAACAGAGCGAAGTTACAGAAAAGGTACACTCTTTAAAATGGAGCGACCATGAGAAAAAAGCACGCTATAGAAACAGAGCGAAGGTGAGGCGAAATCCCAAAGTGTTTGTAGGACATATGTAGCTATCAAACCTTTGGACATTGAGACGAACCTGAGCGATGTTCATTATTTTTCATCCCATACCCACACTCCGTTAAACTCCTTCATGTTGCGGATATGCTTAATTCTTTCAATCATGACAGAAGATGGGCCGTCGTCTTCAAGCTGAGCAAATAGCTCCAACGCAGTTTCAAAGTCTTTCTGCTGATACGCCAAAAGTGCTTTCACGTATGTTGAGGAAAGCTCTAAATTTTCGTGAGAATATCTGAGTGGCTCAAATATCGCAACAGGATTCTCTTTTCCTTTAACTTGCACAATGTCAAGCTGGCGAAAGACGATTTTTCCATCTAAATCTGTTCCTAATCCTTTTACAGTCTGCTCAGAAACAATAATTGCTGACTTATACTTTTTCGTCAGCCCTTCAAGTCTTGAGGCAAGGTTTACTTCGTCTCCCAGCACTGTATAGGTAAAACGACGCTTACTGCCGACATTTCCTACAACCATATCTCCCGTGTTTATTCCGATTCCCATAGATAATCCGCGCCCCTTCTTCATGCTGCGGTTCATTACTTTGAGTGCTTCGGTCATATCAAGCGCTGTCAGCACTGCGTGCAATGCATGTTTAGAATCGTTCACAGGAGCATTCCAAAACGCCATAATCGCGTCACCGATATATTTATCAATTGTTCCACCGTGCATTAAAACAACCTCTGACATGCCATCAAGATACGTGTTAAGCAACTCGACAAGCTCTTCAGGTTCCATTTTCTCAGAAAGCTGAGTAAATCCACGGATATCACTGAATAGAACGGTCATATTTCGACGATCTCCTCCAAGCTTAAGCAATGCCGGCTCTTCAATAATTTTATTCAAAATATGAGGATTCACATACTTAGCAAAGCTATCGGAAATAACGCGATTCTTACGCTGCACTTCCAAGTATCTGACAACTGTTGTGACAATATATTGGGTAATAAGCAGGAGAATAATCGAAATGACAGGTACAATTACTCCAAATTCATATAAGACAATACTAATAATAAATGCCGCTATCAACGAAGAAATCAATGTAGCAACAGCCACAATAGTCCTCTGGTTTTTATAGATTAACGAAAGTACAAAGCCCGCTACTGCGACGGCAAGGGTTACTATCCAATATGGAACATACGAAAAGGACACATTTTGTAACAATGTATTCACTGCCTGAGCATGAATAAACACACCGGGAATTTTATTTCCAAATATATCTATGAACGTATCCGACAAATTTGATGCAATATCACTTGTTGTTGCGCCAATAAGCACAACTTTATTTTTAAATGTTCCAGGCTCAACGACATTATTAAGCACATCCGCAGCGCTAATAACCTGAAACGGTGCTCTCGAGTAAGAAACACCAAATTCACGTGATGGAGTCACAGCATCTGCTTGAGCTGCCGCACATTCGCGCGCAGACGGATTTCTATATAACGTGTACAGTGCCTTTGAAAATGACTCTACACATCCGCTTGCCGACGTAAATTTGCTATAAATTGTCCTGACTTTGCCGTCTACATCAGTTGAAACATTCACAACTCCAGGAACAATATTGTTCCCCGAAAATTTTGACAAATATAAAGCATCATCCTGAACTTTTGTGCTTACAACAATGGGAACTCCGGCATTAAGCAATGCTGCCGAGAGAGTCTCATCTCCAGAACGGGAATCAATAAATAAAATGTCTATACCGATGACACGAGGATCATCCTGCGCAATGCGGGAAACAAGCGAAGCAGTTGTTTCTCTTGGCCAAGGCCAAGGATGTCCACCCTGCAATGTGGCATCATCTATGCCAATAATAACGATTTCGCCACGAACCGGTGTTTCTCCTTGTAACAAATCGGTAAAAAACGTATTAACTTTGTGCAAAAATGGCACACTGAGTAAAATCGCGACAAAAATTGTCGAAATTATGACAATGAACCCTATGTAATATTTCTGTAAGACTTTTGTCATAGTTCTACCTTGAGTTAATTCCTCTTACTGCCTGTGTTACTGTCGGCGTAGGAGTTACTGTTCCTGATCCATTCGGCACTTTTCCTAATGAATTCAGAATTCCTTTGAGTGATTCTGCTTCCTGTTCCGTAAGCGTACCATCACGGCAAATTACTTCCAAAGCTGCTCTAAATTCTTGAATTGTTGCAAGATCCTTTTGCGTGACACCTCGAGCCTTCATTTGTGCAATTCTTTGGTCAAAGTAGTCTGCTGTCGGCTGAAATGGCGTACATGATTTATCAGATATTGTAATATCAATTGGCACATCGCCAGTGATTTTTATCTGAAATTCCACCTTTTTTTGAATTGCCTGCACTTTTACTGATTTAATTTTCTGCTTTATTTGCTCACGATCTAATGTTTCAAAATTGGAATCCAACTGTTTGTTATACAAGAACCATTCATGTTTTTTAAGCTCTTCGGGGATATCCTGAATATCAAACCCTTGCTTCTCGCCAAACTCATTCACAGACGTGAGTTGCCCTTCCAAGAGCACTTTTACTTCCATAAGCTGACCACTTTCATTTTTCTGCTGAACATCTACGCTATGTTCAACGACATAAATGTCGGTAATATTTGTTACTTCAATGCCCAGTACTGTTCCACGGACAGTTGCGAGCGCAGTCGGAGTATTCACTTTATACGCTCCCGAGCCGATATTTCTGACTCTATTCCACGTTTTACCAATGAATTGCATGACATCAATGCCTTCAGCGGTGTAAGTGACTTGGATTTCAGTATTTTTGTCTAATGTCATCAATGAATTATTAGGAAACAACACATGCCCTTTTCCGGAACCGGTTTTTACAAATGTGCCACTTTTAACTGTTGTTTCATCACTTGTTACTTCGACATATTCGGCATCTTGGGCAGATTTTACATACATAGTTCCATCTTCACGAAGTACAAGAATATCTTCTGCTTTGCGATTAGCAACAACAAGAAGCATCACAAGACCAATACCACATACAACGAGTAGAAACACAGGAAAAATAATCTTATTCATGCGTTATAGTAGCTTAAAACGTTAATTTACTCAAAAATTCTTCGATGATAGCTCGGGATAAGCCAGAAGCTTCTTCCATTGGCAAATGTCCGACATCGGGAATAACGTAGATTTCCGATTGAGGAACTTTTTCAGCAAAGGCAATCCCACGCTCAACGGGAATAATATAATCTTCTTTACCCCAAATGATAATTGTAGGAGTTTCAGACGTCGCGAGTGGTTCAGTAGAAACAACCGACGACGATGTATCGCGAGCGATAGCGAGCGTTCCAATATCCCAATCTCGCACCTTTTGAGAAAGCATTGAGCGAGTAACTAGTTCATCTGTAACAATTTCATCTTTATATACCGCGTTTTTAAGCCGTTCACGAACATTATCAGAAGTATATGCACGTTGCAGATACTGCCTTTTAATACGATATGTGTACATATTCGTTCCTTTTATAGCGCTTTTTGTAGAAGTGTGCGATGAAAAAGATTCATCTCCCGATAAAAATACGTATCCTGCGGCCAATTCACCATACTGATGTGAATACTCCAGTATAACCGGCGTGCTTGTTCCATGAGCAATAAATGCCGCAGAGTTTACTTGCTTCTCTTTCAAAACCTCTGAAACAAGCGTTGCTTGCCCTTTATATGAATGATCAAATGCCCAATCTCGCTGAGAAAATCCACTTCCTTTAAGGTCAATTGCAATTGTTCTGTATCCGCTTTCTGCAAAGACTTCCATGTGCGGACGCCATATTTCGGCACTTAACTCAAATTCAGAAATAAATACTAATACTTTTTCTGACTCCGGATTAAGATCTATCACATACGTTATATACCCATCTATCGTTAGAAACTCGCCTCTTTTCTCTAAAGTAGATGCTACTTCCTGTGGCGAAGATAAGCTTCTTTCCATTGGCAAAGGCATGAGAAATGGGAACGATATGATCACTAACAATATGAAAATCACAATAACAACAATAATTCCAAGCGTACTTTTCCTTCTCAGTGGAGGGATATTCTTCTCCGACACCTTCGACACAATACTATCTTTCGCGGAAGTATCAAGTATCTGTTTTGATTTATCTTTCTCTTTATCGCTCATTTTCAGCCAATCCACTCATAATATGCACATGTTCATGCTCAAGATGGTTATACCCTGCACCGTTAATTACCAACTTATACCCCTGAGTATCGAGCTTTCGAAGTTGAATCACTTCAGTAACTGCGGACATAATATCACCCCAAAATGGCTGTGTTTTTACTGTCATAACATCATCCTTTTCGATATGTAACTTTGGCATAACAAGAACATGAATTGGTGCTTCTGGATATTTATTTTGAATCGCAATAAACGAACTATTCTCCCATACTTTCGTACTTTCGAGTTCTCCTGCAATAATTTTACAAAATATACAGTCTTGAGAATGCGTTGCCATAAAATGTTCTGAAAAATTAGTTACTTTACGACGACAGCTTTTCTTCCCAAATATGCCCATTTTGCATTAAATTCTCCTGCCGTATATGTTTCTTTCGAAAACCATGGATCTTTTACAAGAATATGTGTTGGATTTGATTCAGGGCCTTTATACCCGTATACCGTTACAGAGTGCATTCCAGGCCGTGCTCCATGCGCCGAATACCAACTATTCATTGTTTGATTGCTTACTCCGTTATACCAAAAGATAATAACCGGATTTCCGTTGCGAATCTCAGATGCAATTTGCGAAAGAGACATACCGCTTCGCGCTTCTGCACCACGCCAGTTACGAATCCCTCGCGCTAAAGGCTCCCAATGAGTTCCATAGTACTGAATCCAGTGCGTATTTGGATTTCCGCCGCTCGGGCCGCTACTGTTATAGTCTTCGCCACGCCCAATCGCATTAATTAATTGATCGTTTGAAATATGCACACCACGATACGCAAGCGCCATTCTTGCGGCAACAACATTACACACAAATGTTCCCGCTCCCTGTGTGTATCGAGGAATTGACAGAGTCACAGTTTCCGGCTGCGTTGTAAATGAATAAGTAAAAGTCTCGCGAGAGTTTGTACCTTCGATACTTTTTACATCCGGATTGATCGTCACTTTATATTGCGTGTTATATGCCAGATTGCCTTTTGGATCTATGACTAATGTATTGCCATCCCAACCGTAGGCAGCGTTTACACCTGGAGAGATTGCTACTTTGCTTTGTGCATCTCCATGATCTACCGGTTGGTCAAAGTCAATTCTCATAGAAGAAGTCACAGAAACACTTTTTGCACCATTCCACGGAGAGAATCCGGTAACCTTTACCGCACCGATTGTTTCAAATTTATGAATAATATCTGTGTACGTAATGCCGCCTTTCTTGGTGCGAATTCCGGACTTTAGTATGACTGAATACCATGTTTCTTTAAGATATTCCTCATCGGGGGTAAATGTCATTTTTGTATCCGATTCCCACATAATTGTCCCATTTACAGCAGGTTCTACTGTAAATAACTGCTCGACTGTTTCGCGCTCTACAGGCTCTGTAAAGTTCATAACGATCGGAGTTTTAACACGTACAGCATTTCCTTGCGGCGCGACTGATTCAAGGCCAGGTGGAGTTACGGTTTTAAATCGAAGAGTTCCAAGCAATTCAGGATCTTCCGCATTGAGTACTTCTTTACTTTCAAGTTCTACAAGTTGCGCAACTTTAAATACTTTAATGACATAGTCTGTCCCTTGCTGCAATGGCTGTTTATATCGGATTTGCATCTGTTTTTCGCTGTCACGCACAATTTCGTACTCAACCTGCGGAGTAATCTCTGCAACAAGCGTCATCGCATCGGTAATAGGGTTATCAAACTCGATTTCTAACGGTGCATGAGGGAGAACATCACCTTGTAAGTCTGCAATAGATGTCGAAATGACTTTTGGGTTGTCAGGAGTATGTACTTCGTAAGAATGCTCATGTTGTCCACCATTTCCTGTGGTACTTTGAAGTCCTGACATATAAAACACTACTTTCTGTTCATATGCGATGCTTCGCTTGGGTTCAATTTCAATCCCAATATACAGAGGAATTTCGATATTTACTCCGGTCACACTTTCTAAAAACTTTGAGAAGTCTTCATATACAGGGCGGTAATCAACATCTACGGTCAAATCATCCGGCATAATTTTTAGGTTCAATGTTTCCTGGTTAAACGGACGATCAAAGAGTACTGATAATGGTACATGTGGATCGGCATACAATGCACCATGGTTCGGTACAGTATGAATAATATACGGACGTGCAAAGAAGTATTTGGACACAAATACCCCTACAAAAATATATCCTCCAATGACGATGAATAGTGACGCAAATCGAGGCATCAGCTTAAAAACAAGCGGTGTTGTTAGCTTTGGAAATGTAATTTTGGGAAGAGAAAGTCGTGCATTCGTTTTTTCTCCTTTCTCTTTCTTCTCTTTTGGAGCTTCTTCTTTCTTTTTTTCCTTTTCTTTGTCTTTACTCTGAGCTGTCGCGAGTTTTTTATACAGCTTTTTGGCAAGTGGAACAAAGAAATCAAGCGCATACTTAAACACAACAATTGTTGCAATTCCCCCAGCTATCGAAGCAATCAGTAAATCTCGTTCGAAGTCAGTCATTATTTGGCGTAATTCATATAATATTCTTTCAGCGTGGTGTAGATTAGCGGCCCTCCATCATTATACCCTGAAAAGTATCGAGTATACCAAAGAACAGTATCTATTTTGGGGCCTTCTGTATTAAAGAAGTCCGGATGTGAGAGGAAAACAACAACTTTTGGCGCACCAAGTGCATCACCATTATGAATGTCTTTAAAACGTTGAATCATATGCTGTGTGCTGTGTGCCCATGAATCTGCTCCATTATTCGGCATCTCGTACAAGCCGATGCTTGCAGCTTTGTTTGTACTTCGATTCTGATTCGACGGAGAAATCCAGTACGGCTGCTGCGTTGTACTCAGTTCCCACGGGCCTGTTACTCCTGGCCCACTACCAAATGAGCGGGATGTATATCTATTTCGTCCGGAAGTATCAATTAATAATCCTTCATCTTTTGCTGCACGAAGATTATCAAGGTTTGCAAACCATCCTCCCGCACGAAATGACACAGGTGCCGGTAATCCGATTTTCTTAAACTCAGCAATTGCCCATTTGAACATTTTTCGGGAATCTTCGTAACCATACCTTGTAAGCGGCACATCATAGCCATCGGCGCGGTTGCTCCAACCGGCTTCTTCGTTAACCGTAACACCAGCAAGAGAAAGCATATCTCGAAACATATGAAGGTGTAATGCAACTTCATCGCCAAATTGATCTGCGCGATCTTTCACAAACTTTGCTTGTGCTTGTCCATTTGACCTTGCAACTTGTGACGAATTCCACGAGCGAGGGTTTAACATGTGAGTAATTTTCATATGAGGATTACTGCTACGTATTTGATCCAATGTTTCCATTGTTTTTGTTGTGACAGCAAATCCATCCCAATCAAGCGACCATACTAAGTAATACGGATGTGTAACAAAAAACGTATGCTTTATTGCATATTCTTTATTCTCTTCATCTGTTGCAAGCACCAACCGATAGGAAACTTCCTGTTTGCCTGGCTTATCTTTAAATCCATCGGCAGAAAACGGTAATTCTGCATACGAGTAGGCTCTTCCCTCTACGACAGGAATATTTTGCACAGAAGAAAGATCTTTACATTCGGGCTTTTGAACCTTATTCTGCAAATCGTAGTATTCCACACGAAACTGTTTTGCTTCTAATAATCGTTGTTCTGCACACGAAAACGGAAGAAATGCCTTAACTGTGCCATCCTTTTCTTTATCTGTTGAGAGAATAACCCATTTACGGCCTTCAATGGAGTATCCACGATGCATCCACTCACCAAACTCTTTATTTATTTTTGTCAGTAACGCGCCGGACGCGCTTCCTGGATTTGAAATTTGCTGCTCCAATGTTCCTCTGTCAGGAAGTGCAACATTCTCATTAAAAGATACAGCAATCGCGGTTGTATTATCAGGCAGAGAAAACGATACAAAATATTCTGCTCCTTTTGTCAACGACACTTTATGATCCATTTTTATAAACGGCTGTTGTGCCTGAGACACATATACCGTAACATCCTGGCCAGCAAGATTTGTCCCTATTTCATCCGGACGAACCTCAACATGGTAATCCCCCTTTTGGTAAGGAGTCTCCTGCGACATGACCGCAACTTTGCTTCCTGCAAATGGCCATTCCTGCTGATTTACAAACGTACTATCAATATTTGAAAGAATTTTCTCATCCTGCTTAAGAATTCCGTTCATCTCGGCCAAGACAACTTTGAACATATTTCCTGTCGAAAAAGAAATACCTGCGAATGGCTCAATCATGTACAAAATTAGCAAGTGGACAACAACAAATTGCAGCGAATTTTTCCCAAGAAAACCCAACGCACGAGGAATAAATTTTTGCATATGAACTTCGCTTTGCATTGCAACAATCAACAACAAAATGGCAACTGTCAGGCTTGAAAAGATGAAAAACAGCGTTGGAGGCCAACGAATCGCGTCCAAATTAAGGGTCATCAGCGAAATATTTTCAAACGGAATCGAAACAAACATAATTGCGGCAGAAAGTAGCGTAAAAATAAGCGATTCACGCATAAATTCTTTCGGAGATTCTTCACGCTTTGACCAGCCGAGCCATGCACCAACCCCGAACACAATACCGTACGAAACAATCGGAAAAGTATGAAGCGACTGCGACCCAATAAGCAATGATAGCGCCAAGTCCTGCGTAAATCCCGCAGCGAATTTTCCAATAAGCACACCGGCTATTCCCAAAATAATGACATAAAAGGCGCCAGTTTGATGCTTAAGAATATTCTTCACAAAAGTCAGTTTATTCAAAATCCATACAGCGATATACCCAAGTATTGGGAAAAATGCCAATGTCAGTAAGTATTCCTGTAGGTAAATCGGCGTTTTTAGCAAAGAGCGAAATTCTTGCTCACGCGGAACCAAGTACACAATTGCCAATATGAGATACACAATAAGAATAATCACTGAACGCTTTACAATAGATGCAAAATTCAACGTTTTATAGCGTAAACCAATCAAGAAGCCACTCACCATCAAAAAGATTGTGAAACTAATAAATCCTCCAAAATACGAAAGACTCTTACCTACAGGATTGTCTGACATCCAGAAAAGGACGATCCATACGTGAGTAATAAGCATTGTTACAACTGCAAATCCACGCAAAACATCAAGTCCAGGGAGCTTTGGTGTTGGCCTTGGAGCTTCAATAAACTCATCCTGCGGAGCTTCGATCATGCCTGCACCGCGAACAATTCTAGGTTCAAGTACTTCAGGTTTCCCGCCTTTTAGTCGCCGACTTTCGGTAGACCCCGAAACGTCTTCGATTACGCGAACTTTCTTCGATTGTGCTTTCTTTACTTTTGCCATACAGACTATTATACTGTTTTTAAATATGGCCTTAAACAAGGGATCCATTAATCTGCTTACTGCCTCGATTCAACCTCAGGGACGGTGGGACAGGATTTATCAATGGACAGTCAATACTGCAAAATATATCATTATTGTCACAGAACTCATAGTCCTGTTCGCTATTGGTGTCCGTTTTACCCTCGATGGGCGAATTAACGACCTCGACAAAGAGATCGAAGCACAAAAATCTATTCTCGATAGCCGAAAAGAAGAAGACTTTGCTGTACGCCAGCTTGCACAGACAATAGAAAACATCGCTCGAATGGAAAAAACCGACTATACCCTAACAACCTATTACAAACAGATTATTGATCTTATCCCTCAGGATGTAGAAATTACCACAATTACTGTAGATATCGCATTGGTCAGTATTAACGGACGTGTAGATTCCTACGATAAACTGCAACAGTTGGAAAGTCGTATCCGTAGTGCAGACTTTATTCTTGACGAATCATTTTCGACAAACCAGCAATCCGGAGGAAACGTTGTTTTCTCCACAACATTTAAATTAGCCTTCAGAGACGATGGCGGTAGTCAGTAGCTCAACAAGAGATTTATCAGATATTCTGAAAACAAGTCAACAAAAGGCATTTTCAACAGGTGCGCTGACAGTCGCTCTTATCGCTATTCTTGTATGGGGATCGCTTCGCCCGACTATTATCACGATCTTTGAAACAGGCGAAAAATTTAATCAGAAAACTCAGCTTCTTGAAGCATTAAAATCTCAAAACTCGACACTTACTCAACTTTTGGCTGAAAGAGAAGAAGCAAAAGATGAATTACAAAATATTGACTTGTACTTCCCTTACGACGGAAATTTCTCTCTTTTTATTATCAACTTGAACCAAGTCGCTCACCAATACGATTTTAGAATGCCAAATGTGTCGTTTGCTGAAACTTCGAGCCGACAGATTGAGAACAACCCAACATTTCAATTTATTGGTATGCGTCCTACGACTTTTCAAATCGGACTTGAAGGAAACCCTGCAAATATATTTCAGTTCTCTTCGTATGTTGAGAATACTCCGTTTTTCCCAAAGCTGATCAACATTTCATATTCAAACCCGAAAGATGGTAACACTACCGCAGTAGATCTCACCTACCTCGTATATAAACTGGACACTCCTTTGTACAAATGAACTCTAACGTAAAGTTTTTCATCGCTGTGTCGCTCGTACTTGGTGTGCTGGTTATTGTCGTTGAAGTGGGAAATATCATACTTGGCGGAAATAAAAACGAAGACACAATCACTTTTGACCAAATTCTTACATTGCCTGGATCATACGATAAAGACGTGATTACTAGGTTCCAAGATAGAGAAAAATACCTGCTGGTGAATAAAGAGCAATTTTCTGGAGCAGCTCCAATAACTTCTGGAGTTCCTCAGCCATCTCCTTCTGTATCAGATACACCTTCAGTTTCTGTAACGCCATCCGTATCGGTGACTGTCACTCCAAGCGTAAGTGTTACTCCCTCTGCGACTCCAACACCTACAAATTAAAGGATTATTCTGTCTAATAATAGTGTGCAATTAGCAGTCTCAATAAAAAACAGGGGCTGAATTTAACAGGTTTTATAGGAAAATTGTAAACACTTCACTTATAATCTCAAAAAGAAAAACTTTTTTCGATTACTCGCTCCGTACTATTCGCGCGATTTTTATTCAAGCTTGTTCAGAAACTGTGTTACGTGAAGTACTTCTTAGCGTATATAACTAGACAATCTCTTCTCTTCAGCGATTTCGCGGAGTCTATATAGTGCTTTTGCTTCAATTTGTCGGATACGCTCACGCGTAACTTTGAATTCCTTACCGACTTCTTCCAAGGTTCTGACAACACCGTCAACTAAACCAAAGCGAAGCTCGAGTACGCGGCGCTCGCGGTCTGGCAATTCTTTTAGCAAATCAATAAGCTCTTTGTGCAAAATTTCACGTGTTGCCTGGTCTTCAGGACTCTCAACTCGAGTGTCTGCAACAATTTCGCTCAACTGTACATCATCATCGTCAGTACTTGATGACTGTCGTTCTCCTGTTAAGGAAGTTGGATACTGAGAAATCTGGTCAATATATTCTAGCTTTTCGCGGTCAAGCTCCATTTCTTTTGAAAGCTCGGCAACTGTTGGAGTGCGTCCAAACTTCGATGCAAGCTGTGTTTTTACTTTTCGGAGCTTGTTAATTGTTTCATGCATGTGAACCGGAATACGGATTGTACGTCCTTGATCTGCAATTGCACGAGTAATAGACTGTCGAATCCACCATGTTGCGTAAGTAGAAAACTTGAACCCTTTTGTATAGTCGAATTTATCAACAGCTTTCATAAGTCCGATATTTCCCTCTTGAATCAAATCAAGAAAGTCTAGGCCTTTTCGAGCATATTTCTTTGCAACGCTGACTACCAATCGTAAGTTTGCAAGAATCAACAATTGCTTTGATTTCTCGTCTCCTTCGGCAATTCTCTGTGCCAACACGACTTCTTCTTTTCCATTAAGCAACGGAATTTTTCCAATTTCCTGCAAGTATGAACGCAATGGGTTACCGGTTACTGATGCCTGAATACTTTCAAGAATTTTAATTTTCTCTTCTAAAGAAAGCTCTTTTGCTTTTGCTGGAACATCGTCTGCATACAATACTTCAATGCCCTGTTTGTCGAGGACTTCTAAAAATAATTCTAAAGAATCAATATCAACTTCGGGGTTAGGAAACACAACCAGAATATCACCTTCTGTAAGGAAACCTTGGTTCTGTCCTTTTTCAAGGAGGGTTCGTACTTTTTTACGGGAAAAGAGGTCTTTCATTCGCTGCTATGATATAATTAATATATGGACGAATTACAAGATATGGTCTCTTCTGAATTTTTGAAACCTTTTTTTATCGAGCATATCTCTAAGTATTGCGACAAATGTGGAATGGAATATAAACAGCAAGACATTGGTATCATTAGTGAAACAAATTCCTCCGCTATTATACAGGCGCAGTGCCACAAGTGCAAGTCTAGCTACATGGCACACATTGTGAAACCCCTCCAGATGACAAAAAAAGTGCCTATCAAACTTGATATCTCTCCTCGACTTATAAAAACTTACTTTGATATTGGCCCAATTACTGCCGACGAACTTTTAGCTCTGCGAAAGAAAATTTTGAAAGCTCAAGATGTCGAATCACTTTCTTATGCACTCGGATACGAAAAAAGGGAGAAGAAACAGCGAAAGTCTTCCACAAGAAAAACAAAACAGAGTTAGTTTTACTAAAAAAACGCTCACATTACCGGCATTTTTTCCGGACGCAACATACGGAGCTATTCACAGCACACCATTTAACGACATTGTTCCAGAGTTAGGGGGCATTGTTGTTACTACCCTTCATATGTCATTGCTTGGATTAGAAGCAGAGTTTACCAAAGCTGGTGGATTTAAGAAATTTGCAGGTCTTCCCGATAATTGCGTTGTTTTATCAGATAGTGGCGGATTTCAGGTTCTGTCGCTTATAAAAAAGAACAAACTGGGCAAAATTACAGACGATGCCGCGGTGTTTAGACATCCGGAGCATACTACAAAGAAAATCACACTAACACCTTCTCTTTCGCAGGACATTCAGCACACAATTAATAGCGATATTCGCGTCGTTTTAGATGTTCCTCTCATGGGCGATGAGTCAGAAAAAGAAATTCGCCATGCTGTTGATACAACCACTCGATGGGCACAGGAAGCAAAGCAACGTTTCCTTGACTTACACAGCCTTACTCCTAGTGAGTTTACGAATACTTCGCCGACACTTACCGATACCGAGATTAGCTTTTCCCGACCATTACTTACAGCCGTTGTACAAGGTGGGAACGATTTATCTCTCCGTAGAGAATCAGGAGCAGCACTAAGCTCAATAGGTTTTGACTTGTTTGGATTTGGAGGCTGGCCAGTTGACCGCGACGGAAAACTACTGACCGATGTTATTGAGGCATTTGTAGAGTCTGTTCCATCAGACGCACTTACCTACGGAATGGGAATCGGCATGCCCGACGACATTGAAACCTGCTACAAAATTGGAATAAAACTCTTTGACTGCGTTATCCCTACAAGAAATGCGCGCCACGGGATGTTGTTTGTCAGCAAAGGCAATGGAGAAAAGTCTGGAAGAACCCACAATACTGTACGCATTTTGAATTCACGATATCAGTATGACTTATCGCCAATTGATCCGGAATGTGATTGTCCAACCTGTCAAAACGCAACACGCGCATATGTTCGATTCTTATTGAAGAAAAAGAATCCAGTCGGATTTACTCTCGCGTCTATTCACAATATTTGGTGGTATTTAAATTTCATGAAATCACTTCGCTAATGGATACTATGTCAAAGATTAACTCTTACATAAAAATTTACTCGCATATCTGTCAGGAAAAAGGAATTTCTTACGAATACTTCGGGCCTTTCCACCGGGGAATGATACTTACAAAAAAGAACGGGCTCCCCGCATTTATTTATAAATCAGCAACGTCGCTGAACAACCATTCTTCGAGAATTATCTCGCATAGCAAAGTATTTACCGTAAAGTTCTTACGCCAAGCTGGAATTCCTACATCTGAGCAATATCGGGTAAAAACGCTCGAAGGGCTTCAGGAAGTGTTTGCGCAGGTAAAAGATATTGTTGTAAAGCCAGCAGATTCAAAAGGCGGAAACGGCGTCACAATGCTCCCAAGTAATGAAGAACTACAGCTAGCATTCGAGTTTGCTAAAAAGTATTCCAACACCATTATAGTAGAACGATATATTCCGGGAGAAAATTACCGATTTTTAGTACTTGATGACAAAGTCTTATCTATTGTTCATCGAGATCCTCCATTTATTATTGGCGATGGCGTGAGCACTATTCGATCACTGGTTGAGGATAAAAACCTCATTGAACAGCAAAAAGGTGTGCCAAGCATTAAATTTTCGG
Source organism: Candidatus Dojkabacteria bacterium (assembly GCA_030583825.1). GTDB lineage: Bacteria > Patescibacteriota > Dojkabacteria. The sequence goes on from CP129477.1 coordinate 371,182, forward strand.
CTGAGACACTCCGTGTATTAAAACATCAGAATATAACGCCGAAAACAGTTCCTACAACTGGGCAAAAAGTATTCGTACGACTTACAGGAAATTTATCAAAAGGAGCAACTGCTCGAGATATCACTGACCTCGTTCCTGAAAAACATAAGAAAGTTGCAATCGCCGGAGCAAAAGCCTTAGGGTTACGATTTGCCGGAGTTGATATTATCTGTCAGGACATTTACAGCGACTCGACACAGTCTTACATTATTGAAATAAACGCTACGCCCGGATTAAAAATGCACTACTTTGAAGAGATCGGTCAAAAACGAAATGTGGCAGAAGCAATAATTGATGCGATCTATACGTCTTGACACTCCATAATTGCTTGCCTATAATAACTTTAGCATTTGTCTTAATAGACTGCTAAAAATATATTTTCGTAATTATAAATAATATAAATCTCAATAAAACATGGCAGGAAAGAAAATCGTTTACGGCGATCAGGCACGAAAGTCCCTTTTGAAAGGACTTAATGCGCTTGCAGACGCAGTTATTGTTACCCTTGGGCCAAAAGGACGATTTGTCACAATCGCAGAAGAATTTGGAGCACAGCGAGTAACAAAAGACGGTGTTACCGTTGCAAAAGAAATCACCTTGAAAGATCCAGTACAAAACGTTGGCGCAAAGATGATCGTTGAAGCAGCAACAAAGACTAACGACAAAGCAGGAGACGGAACAACAACCGCAACGCTTCTCACAAAATTCATTGCAAACGAAGGATTCCGTTACGTTATGAGCGGAGTTAACCCAATGGACTTGAAAAAAGGACTTGAAAAGGGTGTTGATTCAGTCGTAAACGCACTTCAGAAATCAGCAAAGAAAATTTCTGAGAAAGAAGAAATTGCACAAGTTGCATCAATCAGCGCAAATAACGACAAAGAGCTTGGAGAACTAATTGCAAGTGTTATGCACAAAGTCGGAAAAGACGGCGTTATCACTGTTGAAGAAGGTGCATCATTCAACGACGAAATCGAATACGTCGAAGGAATGCAATTCGACAAAGGCTACGCAAGTGCATATTTCATTACAAATCCAGAAAAATTGGAAACAGTGTTGGAAGATGTTCATATTTTGATCACTGACAAGAAAATTTCAAACGTTCAGGAAATTACCCCAGTATTGGAAAAGGTTCTTTCATCTGGCAATAAGCCAATTATGATTGTTGCTGACGAAGTTGAAGGTCAGGCATTGACGACACTCGTATTGAACAAGCTTCGCGGAGTTATCAAAGTTGTTGCGGTAAAAGCACCAGGATTTGGTGACCGACGAAAGGAAATGTTGAAAGACCTCGCAATTTTGACCGGTGGACAGGTCATTACCGACGAGTTAGGCCGAACATTTGATTCAGTCGAACTTACCGACCTCGGACAAGCAAAGAAAATCATTGTGACAAAAGAAAACACGACTGTCGTAGATGGTGCAGGTGACAAATCTACAATCGAAGCACGCGTTGCAGAAATTAAGTCACAGATTGATGCATCAACATCTGACTACGACCGCGAAAAACTTCAGGAACGTTTGGCAAAGCTAAGCGGTGGAGTTGCAGTCATCAAAGTTGGAGCAGCATCAGAAGTCGCTTTGAAAGAAAAGAAAGATCGAATCGAAGACGCATTGAACGCAACCCGTGCAGCAATCGAAGAAGGTATTGTCTCCGGTGGTGGAGTCGCATTTTTTGATGCAGCAAGCGTATTAGACTCAGTCAAAGTTGAAAACGAAGACCAAAAAGCCGGTATCGAAATCTTGAAAAAGGCACTTCGCGCACCAATTCGACAGATTGCAGTCAACGCAGGTGTTGAGCCTGGTGTTGTCGAATCTAAAACAGGAAAAGGCATGGGCTATGATGCAAAAAGCGATCGTTATGTTGATATGATTGCAGAAGGAATCATTGATCCAGTCAAAGTAGCACGTCTCGCACTCACCTACGCATCATCTGTTGCAACCATGATTTTGACCACAGAAGCCGTTATTGTCGAAGAAAAAGACAAGTCTTCAATGGCACAGCCAGGAATGGGCGCAGATATGGGTGGCATGATGTAATCACGTCGAACGCTGAATTCACAGAGTGAGTACTCGGTTCTTAAAAGAGGGGGTAACTCCCCTCTTTTTTATGCACGGTATAATCTCCTATGACAGTACAGCAAATTCAGGACTTTCAGCAAACAATTTGGGAACACTATAATGCGAATAAAAGAAGTTTCCCGTGGAGAGAAACGAAAAATCCGTACCATATTCATGTGTCGGAAATAATGCTGCAGCAGACACAAACTAATCGCGTAGTGGCAAAATATAATGAATTCTTAGAGCAGTATCCGACTGTTTTTGACTTATCTCACGCACCTATCGCAGAAGTGCTCATTCTTTGGAGTGGACTTGGATATAACAGACGTGCCAAATTTTTATGGATCGCAGCAAAAGAAATTGCTTTACGGCATAAGGGAATCTACCCCGGAACTGAAAAAGAGCTGGAAGATTTACCTGGAATCGGCCATTACACAGCTCGAGCGATTGCAACATTTGCATATGACCGTAAGCACACATTTGTAGAAACAAATATTCGCACTGTTATAATTCACTTTTTCTTTAAAGATGTAGAAAAAGTCAGCGATAAGGAAATTTCACAAACTGTAGAGCAAACTCTTCCTGACAAGAATTTTCGTGAGTGGTATTACGCATTGATGGATTACGGTAATTACTTAAAATCCACGGGAGTTTCGTATTTCGAGAAGCAAAAGCATTATAAAAAGCAATCTCCATTTAAGGGCTCTTTGAGATATATCCGCGGATACATTCTAAAATATCTCTCAAAAAATAAGTCTTTGAATGTCAGCGACATTGTGCTGCCAGGATATTCACAGGAACAGATCACAAGTGTTGTAGATGCACTCGCTACAGAAGAGCTAGTCTCCCGCCAGAAGAATATATTACGACTTCCTACTCACGAATAATTTGAATTTTTCCGCTTGTCATGTCGGCACGTATTTCTAGCTTTTTTTCTGCTGTATCGAAGTTATCGCTCATAAATGTGCCATCTCTCATGACTTTGATCTCTCCGATCTCTAAACTGCCACTTGTAATATCATGATTTACACGAATTCCGACAGAAGCTGGAACATACAATGTAACGTTTCCCGCCGTCATATCAATAACAAATGATTCTTGAGGAATAGCTTTATCACTCAAACGAATATCTGCATGGCCAGATGTCATATCAAACGAAAGTCTTTTCAGGTTTAAGTCCTGCAGTTCCATCACACCATTTCCGGAAGTCATACTTACTGACAAATCTGTCGCAATTTCCGGCGTTGGAAGATTAATTGAAAGATCAGATTCTTCCGGTGCAATCAAAAAGAAATTCTTTGTTTTTAGCGCTACGTTAGTAGTTAAAGTCGAGTCCTTTTCTTCAGCATGAAGAGAAAAATCAACACGTGGCTTTTGCACTGCTCCACCGATAGTTATCCACTCTCCTCCAAGGTTATCAGTTACTCTATAACGGCCTTCGTTAAATGTCATACTTACTTTGTGACGCTCAATATTGCTAAACTCACTGCGAAGGATTTGCTCATTAATGATTTCTTTTTCTGTTTTAAAGCTCTCAAGCTTGCCCAGCTGAAGCGATGGAAACTGCTGATTAACTCTATTACGCAGTTCTGTATCGTGGATAAGTACCGCAAACCCTGCAACAATACATAGTGCGCCTAAGGTAATAATAAATGTGATAATTTTTCCAATCCAAGATTTTCCCACAATTAACTGGACACCCCACAATACGAGAAGAACTGGCCAAAATCGCCATAATGTTCCCCACACAGACCATGGAAGCAATCCAACGTTATTTAAAAGAAGAATAATACCTCCAACGATGAGCAAAATTGCCCATGTGATATCGCCATCATCGTGGTTGTATCTTTTTACGCGAGGAGATTCCACTCTAACTTCCGGCATTTTTGGCGTTGCAGGCATTTCTGGAATAGTAGGAATTGTTTTTGGCGCTGTTGTTTCCTCTCTTTTTGCTTCTGCAGCCGTTGCTTTTGTAGTTTTCTTGGATGTCATATGGATTTTATTATCTTAGTTGTGAATATATCGGTTTTCCCTATAGTGAATGCTCTAGTATAGCGCTTTTCATGAACGCTGTGTATATCTCTTGGAGAATGGGCAAAATCAGATAAAAAAGGTGAAAAAGTTACCTAAAAATGGTATAATACGTGTATTGCTCTTTGCTAGCATGTTCCCTGAAGGATATTTTATGCCTCCCTATATCAAACGTACTACCTGTTCTTGTTGCACAGGAAGCGCACGGGTCAATTGCCCCGATTGCCACAACGGTGTAAACAAAAAGAATTGCACCCGGTGTGAAGGAACAGGGAAAGTGAAATGTCCGAGGTGCTGTGCACCAGGTATGCCTGAATCAGACGCTGGGTTAGAGCCTCTGCGCCACCAGTGGAAAGTTTCAGACTACCAATGACTAGCGAAGGCGGCTTGCAAAATTACTTTTATTGAAAAAATAAACTTAATTCCTGCGAGCCGCTCTTACGTTTGTGTCCCGCTTTTAACTTTTTGTATCTTTTTCACTATTTTCCGGTTTAAAATTCAGTGCGCATGAGTTTATACAATATCTCTGCCCGGTCGGAGTTGGCCCATCCTGAAACACATGTCCCAAATGTGACCCACACCGTTTACATGCTACTTCTACTCGATACATGCCATAGCTGTGGTCATCACGAAACTCGATAACTCCTTTTGCGGCAAGATCTGAAAAGCTCGGCCATCCTGACCCAGAATCATATTTTTGCTCAGAAGAAAACAATATCAACCCACATGCGGCACATTCATACACTCCTTTCTCTTTTGTATTCACATACTTACCTAAAAATGCAGGCTCTGTTGCTTTTTGTCTCAGTACTTTATATTGCGCGGGAGTAAGTTTTTCTTTCCAGTACGACTCAGGCATATTTTTCATATCTTCCATGTGTTACCGCATAAACTTAGCTATTCCAGTATAATATAGGGATATGCTTTTGTCTCGAGAAACAGTTAAAAACCTCATTATCTCCGCGGAAAATCTCTTATATTCGAGAGTTATTGCTTCCCCAAAAGATGCATCCTACGGAAAAGAGCTTCAATTGCCTGTTATTGACCAGCTAGCGTCGCCTGCACCAGGAACATTTCCAGAGCATTACGGAAAAATTTCAGACGAGGCAGCAGCAAAACGCTTTGGAACACAATCACTTGACGACTACTCTTTTTGGGCATGGCGTGCATGCGGAATTGCCCTTATCTCGACAATAATTTCATCCACCGGCAAAACTCCAGACACGCTCTTTGCTATCTCTAAACGATTAGATAAAGAAAACGGATACATTCACTCCCACAAACAAGGAAATGACCTTGGATGGAAGTATTCAGCTCTCGCGACATATCTTACAGAACGAGGTATTCAGACCAAAATATCGGGACTTCTCAGCGTTAATAGGCTCCTTACATACTTACAGCAGGATAAATGGGTGATTGCGTCGGTAAAAAGCAGAATCTCGGCAGGAACACATCTTGTGCTCGTAACAAACTACCAACAAGATAAAGGCAGTATATTTATCACTTATCATGACCCTTTTTACGATAGATCGGGAGGAAAACAGCTTGTGTATCTCTCAGAATTTCAAGAAATATTTAACAGCCGGGGAATTATCGTAAGTCCAGAACTAAAACCTACACCTCGAAAATGATTCCTACAGGGCAATGATCTGAGCCAAGTACTTCCATACGAATAAATGCGTCTTTTATTCGCTCTTTTAAGCTTGAGGATGCGACAAAGTAATCAATTCGCCACCCAATATTTCGCTGCCGCGCGCTTCCCATGTAGCTCCACCACGAATATACGTCTTTTACTTCAGGATAGTGCAAACGGAATGTATCAATAAACCCGGCATTTACGATATTATCAAATCCTGCTCGTTCTTCGGGAGTAAAGCCTGCATTCCCAACATTTTGCTTCGGGCGCGCAATATCAATTTCTTTATGCGCGACATTTAAGTCACCACAAAAAATAACTGGCTTTTTCTCTTCTAACTTTTTCATGTACGCAAGAAAGTCTTTATCCCACTGTTGGCGGTATTCTAAACGTGTTAGTTCTCTCTGCGAGTTTGGTGTGTACACAGTCACTAAGTAGAAATCTTCGAATTCCAGCGCAATCACACGGCCTTCATTGTCATGATCTTTATTTCCCATGTCATATGTTATAGAAATTGGCGCAATTTTCGTAAAAATTGCTGTTCCTGAATAGCCCTTTCGACCTTTTGAAGAGTTCCAATATTCTGTATATTGAGGCAAATCAATCACTGCCTGGCCTTGCTCGGCTTTTGTTTCTTGCAAACAGATGATGTCAGGATTTTCCCTTTCAATAAATGCGAGAAAGCCTTTATTTAACGCTGCGCGGATGCCATTTACATTCCACGAGACAAATTTTACTTGTTTTTTACTCATAAATTATTATACAGCAATTGCGGCAAAACCCCATACATTCATAGAATTTCATATTGTAAAATGGTATAATACGATGTTACAGGAGACATAGCATGACACTTACTACCGCGACTGACATCGCCACAATTCGCAAAGCAGCCGAGATTTCAACCGATATTTTAGATACATTAAGAAAAAATCTCAAAGTTGGTATTTACCCTTTTGATATCGAGCAAAAAGCATGGCAACTGACTGCCAAATATAAAGTTTCCCCATCATTTTTCGGCGTACGTAATGGCCATTACGGCAAATATAAGTATAGCTGCTGTATTTCCGTTAACGAAGAAATTTTGCACGGAATCCCAAGCAATACTCGAAAGTTCCAATCCGGCGACGTTGTAAAACTCGACTTTGGCATTGTGTATAAAGGGTACTATACAGATCATTGTTACACATTTATTATTGGAGAACCTTCGGCCGAAGACTTAAAGTTAGTACAGACAAGTAAAAAAGCAACAGAAAGTGCAATGATGATGGCAGTTCACGGCAATAGAATCGGTGATATTGGCGCAATTATGTATGCAACTGTTCAAAAAGAAGGCTATGACGTACTAAAAGACTATGTCGGCCATGGAATCGGAAAGCACTTGCACGAAGATCCGGACATACCTGCGTATGGAATTCCAGGCCATGGAGAGCTCTTAAAAGAAGGCATGACGCTTTGTATAGAAAGCCAAGTTGTTTCCGGCACAGATATGACAATAGTTCAGCCAAATGGGTGGACAATTGTTTCTGCAGATGGTAAAAAGGCGAGCATGTTCGAATATATGGTCATTGTTCGTCAGCAAAAGCCTGAAATTCTGACAAAAATGCAAGACTGGCCAATTGTGATCGCTTAAATCGTTGATATGAATGAAATTATGGACGTAGATATACTCAAAAAAGACCTTGTATTCGTTGATCTCGAAACAACAGGGTTCAAAAATACAGACTCAAAAATTATTGAAATTGGACTCTTAAAAGTACGAAACAACGAAATTGTTGAAACAATGAATACTCTTGTTAACCCTGAAGTACCGTTAACTCCGGATGTAACTCGTATTTCCGGTATTACCGAAGCTGATTTAATTGGAGCACCAACATTTCGTGATATTAAAGACGATCTTTATCGCCTGTTAGCGGGAAGTATATTTTTTGCTCATAATGCTGCATTTGACTACTCATTTGTCGAAGCAAATCTTCATGAGCATAGAATTCCATTTAGCGCACCGCAGGTGTGCACAGTAAAGCTTTCTCAGTACTTATACCCTACGCATCAACGGCATAATCTTGACGCAATAGCATCACGCTTTAATATTGCGGTAGAAAGACGACATCGCGCATACGACGATGCCGCTGTTCTATGGGAATTTTTCAAAATTGTGACAAAGTCATTTGACTCATACACACTCAATCTCGCTTTTTCTGCAGTTGAGAAGCCTGCCAAAATGGTAAAGTTCTCTACAGAAGCAGAAAATCAAATGTCTCTCTTCTAATATTCACAATTAGTACGATTACCTTTATAATGCCTCGTAACATTATTTTTCACTGAATATGACTTTGAAAACAAAAATTGTGTGTACAATCGGGCCTGCAAGCTGGGATCCAGAAGTTATGCGCCAAATGATTGAAAACGGTATGAATGTCGCCCGTGTTAACGGCGCTTTTGCTGATACGGATGAACTCGACATGGTTCGAGCACTTGTGAGAAATGTTAGTGATTCCGCGAGCTTAATGGTTGATGTAAAAGGCCCGGAAATTCGCCTAAACAAGTTTGATGAACCAATTCCACTAAAAGTAGGTGAAACTTTCGTTATTGGAAATACTTCTCGTGATAAAATATATCCTGCAAACTATAAGGATGTATATACTTACGTAAAACCCGGCCAGCGTATCGTTATTGGTGATGGAGACGTTGAATTTGTCGTAGAAAAGATCATTGACGATCAAATGTACTGCACTGTGCAATATGGTGAAGTACTTAAGCCTGGAAAAGCAATGAATTTGCCAAACTGCGATTATACTACCGACATTTTGACTGAGAAAGACAAAGAAAACCTGCAGCATGCAATAAAAACCGGCTGGGAGTTTGTTTCTGCGTCTTTTGTGCAAGATGCTGACTCTGCCCGAAAAATTAAAGAATTTATTGGCGACGCACCTATGAAGTTAATCGCTAAGATCGAAAACCAGGCTGGAATTGACAATATTGACGAAATTCTTGAAGTTGTAGACGGTGTTATGATTGCACGTGGAGGACTTGGCGTTGAACTAGGCTTAGAAAAAGTGCCGTATATTCAAAAGCTGCTCATAGACAAATGCAATCGTCTAGGCAAGATCGTCATTACTGCAACTCAAATGCTCGAATCAATGACAACGTTGCCTCGGCCAACTCGAGCAGAAGTAAATGATGTTGCAACAGCCGTTTTTCAAGGTACCGACGCCGTAATGCTTTCGGCTGAAAGCTCAGCAGGAAAATTCCCAATTGGCGCGGTTGCAATGCTCCACTCTATTTCTACCCAATCAGAAGACCATGTTGTACCTCAAATTATTCAATCTGATATTCCTTACGCCGAGACCGCTGATGCTCTCACAAAAGCAATTGCCGCAATGTGCATGAGTAATGATAAGATTTCAAAAGTTGTGATTGTTTCCAAAACGGGAACAACACCTCGATTGCTGGCACGACATCGAATAAAGCAGGATATTTTCGCATATGTCAGTAACTCGTTTTATCGAAATACACTTATGCTTACAAAAGGGATTACTCAAGCATTTGTTTTTGACGGAGTCACAAGAGATAGCGATTTTTCCAGGGATGCGGCTGTTTCTCTCTTACTTGAGCAAGGAAAACGAGATAATGTATTGCAGTCCGGCGAAACTGTGCTGATTGTTGGAAAAACTCCAATGTCGGGAGAAGAATACTTTCCGAATATCTTTGAAATTGTCACGGTTTCGTAAAAAACAACTCTACTGCGTAAATGTTTCGCTGGAGAATTGGAAGTAATTCAACTATGTTTTTACAACAAGAATATGTGGATCTTGCCCATTAATGCTGATTTCGTATTTATTAATTTCAGCGTGGGGAAATTCTGACTTGACGATTTTTGTTAATAAGTCTGAGCGTTTGCATAGGAAAACCATGGATCTCCCGGCAGTAGTGATCCTGCGATACTCTTTTACAACGTTTTTATAGAGTGTCGTGAGTGACGCAACTTTTACTTTTTCATTCCACGGGAAATTGGTAACTACTGCGTCAAAATAATGATCTGACCACTTTGTCTTTGTCGCATCCTGGACAAAAATTTGATCACTATTTCCTCCACTTGCAAGAAGGTTTTTCTTTGCATCGGAAACCGCTTCAGGATTGATATCGCCACCCCATACTTCGTAGCCAGCAGCCAATGCTTCGCAGAGAATTGTGCCGGTACCGCAAAAGTTATCAACAAGTCTTTTACTTTCGGAGTTTACGCCAAGAAGGCGAATCATCGCCGCCGCAAGAGTCGGCCGTACCGCCGCTGTTTTTGATTCATTGTATTGTTTTCTATCGTGAAGAGGTTGCTGGAAAAGCCTGACGGAGACGTACCATTCATGCTCTTCGACATTAATCCTAACGTCAAAGTTTGAATGATCCTTTTCTGTAAACTCCCATCCTGTCTTTTGGGTAATAATCTGAGCAGCGACTTGTTGCAATTCTGATTGCGACATTCCTTTGATAAGCGGCGCGCTAATGGTAATAGAGAATGTATTATTCACTTCTCTGTGTGCAGATATCTTTTCCCGAACTTCCGAAAAGTCTAAAGATTCGAGCATTTTCTCGCATTGTTCCGGCGAAAGAGGAAATGCCCTTTCGAAAGGAAAATCTGCAACAAGTACGCTTATGTCGTCAACTGTACGTAAATCGTGGAATAATGTGACATCCTGCCCATTTACAAAAATGATTTTCTTTGGAAGTACTTGCGACTCAGAAACATGAAGCTTCTCGTGGAGTTCATCAAGGCAAATCTCTTCAATACCCCGAACTGTATGGGCGATGTAAGTTGTCATTGTTAGTTACATAATAGCAGGATTGTCAACTTTTAGCTATAGGGTATTTAAGGTATAATAGTGGTATCGTTGGCATATTGAAAAGGAACAATCAATGCGTGATAGAAATGAACAAGTTACTCTTGGCCCGGCTCATAACCTCAGATTGAGTAATAAGAAAAGAAAATTCCCCGTCAAGCTATTCCTGATTGTTTTTATTCTCACCCTGAGCCACTTGGCGTGCGCTATTACAGCGCTCTATCTCTTTCAATAGCTCCAACAAAAGGGGAGGTTCTTACCATTCACAATACTATTGAACCTCCTTCTTTCTCCATATTCGCGACAACGCGACAGTGTTTTAGTAACTATAAGGCTCTAATTAACTTATAGTCTGTTGTTTTTGTCTCAATTATGCTATAATACATCAACGAAAGATCCTTAGAATAAGGGAGGCCAGAAATGGCACAAAACACGCACCTGCTTATTGGACGAATTCCCCCTGAGACATTATATACGCGTCTTTGGGACAAAATTCGTTTAAAAGCACAAAAGAAAAGAATCAAATCATTCCTGCTCCGCACTGTGGCGCTCGCTACGTGGCTCTTTGCCATATTTATTGTTCTCTACACGGTGTTGTCATGACAACTTTGATCTTTTCTCGCCGCGGGGCAGGCCTATCATCTCACGATGTTACCTGCCTCGCTCTCGCTACTAAAGCCAAATAAACAAAAAATTCCCCCTACTATTCGTTCCCTACATAAATACCACCCTAAATCCGTATGTTCCGCCACTACATCCCCCTATTATTTCCGCGCCTGAATCTTGTGATACCACTTCAATATCTGTATCAGCTGTTGGCGGCAACGTTTGGTGAACACCAAGTGATGGAATCGTTAAAGCTGCGCTGCAATCGAATGTCCCGCTTGTTTTAAACCGTAATAGAGTAGGAACTCCAGCTTTTGCCTCTATTTGCGAAGGAGAAAATCCTCCTTTCGTCTTTATTTCAACAATTTGAACACCATCCTCTCGAATATATACCGTCTCTAAAGCAGTATCTTGCCCAATATTCTCTCCTCTCCCTGCACTACTTACCGAAAAAAATACGTATGTGCCTAAAATAACGGATAAAAACGTTGCAACGATAATAATTGCTATTCCACGAGAGTTTACTGAAGACATCGTCATATTCGCTGTATTCCTGTGTTCGGCTGAGTGATGAGGCATACATGTATTATATACCTCACCACATCAAGTTACTACGCAAAATGCATACTAACGCCGACTAGTAGAGACTAAATCTATTTCTTTGTACGCTTTCCACGTGCAAGGAAGTACCATCCAATGACAGCTGGAACCAATAGTAATGGAGAGAAGACGACGAGCCAGATTCCAAGTGCGAGAACTGCATCAACTGTTGAAACTAACGCACGAACTGCTGTTTTGAATGTTTTGCCAAATTCAAATGTACCTTCAGGAACGTATGGAAGTGCAAATTCATCGGTGCTGAAGTAAATTGTAATTTGAGTATTCGTGCTCAGCTCATCCAATGCGCGCTTGCGCCCCTTAATTGAGTCAATTTCTGACTGCATATTTGTTAGCTCTCGCTGGACTTTCAGAATTTCTTCGACTGTTGTCGCTTTTTCATAAATAACCTTCAAGCGGGAATATGTTTCTTCTGCCTGTGCCAGACGTCTCTCTAAATCAGTATATTCCTGGGAAATTTCGTACGACAAAAGCTGAGTATCAACGATTTTTATACTTTCCGATGTCACCTTATCCAAAAATGTCTCAACTTGTGCATTTGGGACAAGAACCATAAGAGTTCCAAAAGAGTTTGTTCCATCCACAGTTTCGGATAAATTCACATTCATTACTTTTCCACCGGCTAGCTCGGCCTGAACAGAAATTTTGTTTGAGAAGTCCTGTGTATTCTTCACATGGGCGCTCACATAGTTACGGGTAATACGGCGATCTACAGAGTTTCCAACAACAGTTTCCTGCTTTGCTCCGGAAAAATCATAGTCTAACGAAGGAGCAAGCGTTAAGCCATTTGCTGCCGAATCCATCCCTACACCACCGCGATACGACGGCATACTACTTGAATAATATTGGTTTCTTGGCATAAACATGCCGATTACGAGAATACCCATTAACACTGCTCCGCCAACAAGCCCGAAAATCACGAGTTTTGCTTTCTTAAGAAGCGGAAAATTAACAGTTTCAGTCATAAAAATGTGACTAAAATTAAAGGCGAAATGCCTGAATCATTATACGCCGTTCTTACATTTTCGTGAATATGATTTACCTCTAATTAATCCACCAAGTTTTTACTTTCGGTTATGTGCTTTCAAGCATGGATTCGATTTCCTTAAAAAGAGATACTTTATCAATATCTTTGCCAATAAAAACGATTCGGGTTGTTTCATAGTCGAAATCTTTCTTTGGCGAGATGTATGGAATAAGCGAGCGAGATGCTCCTACAGACTGGAAAAGGAAAAACGATGGCTCAGTTTCTGCGTGGAACTTTATGAAACCTTTTGCTCTAATAATATTCCGTGGGAATTTATCTCTCAAAAATCCGTCGAACTTTGTAAAGTCAACACGTTTTTCAGTAGTAAATACAATTTCATCTACATGATCGTGCTCATGATGATGGTCATGCTCGTGGTTGTGGTGCTCCTCATGCGAATGATGTTCATGTGTGTGATGTTCATGTGTGTGATGTTCATGTGTGTGATGTTCATGGTTATGTTCCTCGCGATGAGTATCCTGCCTTCCCATACGTGATAACTTTTCAATAGTCCAATCGCCTGCACTAATCAAGATATCTGTATCGTGTTTTCCTTCACTCGTTAAGGTTGTTGTTGCAGCTTTTGGATTTACTGTCGCAACTGTTTCTGCTATTTTCTGCAATGAGTCGGCTGAAATGCCTTCAACTTTATTCAGTGCCACAAGATCTGCATAATACAGTTGTTTTACTCCAGTAACAAAGTTCTTAAACCCTAAGTCAAAGTTACTCGCATCCACAACGCAAATTACAGCATCAAGAATTACTCCGTAGTCGGTCAACTCAGACCACAGAAATGTTTGAATCACAGGGCTTACTTCTGCCAAGCCGGATGCCTCGATGATAATATGAGAAATTTTCGTATCTTGTGCCAGCATTTTCTTTACCGATGTCAAAATATCTTCCCTTGCGACACAACAAATACAGCCGTTGGATAATTCGACTAATTCTTCTGTTTCAAGCTCAATAAGCTGGCCATCAATAGAAACTTCTCCAAACTCGTTAACGATAATGCCAAATTTTTTGTCTTTATGCTCTGCCAAGATTTTATTTACCAGCGTTGTTTTTCCACTCCCTAAAAACCCGGTAATTATGGTCACAGGTATTTCTTTTTCAAACATGAGAAGGTGTATTATCTAAAAACTACTGTAAGAATTTTCCCACAATATTCTCGTAATTGCTATTTTAAGCGTGAAATATCCCCAACTATTCGAAAAAACGCTATAATCCTTCATGAAAAACATTTTAATCACCGGCGCAGCTGGATTCATTGGAAGCTCTCTTGCTGAGAGACTTTCTCAAAATAAAGAGTATTCTCTTGTTCTTGTAGACAATTTTCTTACAGGCAAAGAGCAATTTATTGTCAAAAAGGACAATACTCAGTTTATAAAAGCAGATGTAAACCAGTATGAAGATATTGCCCCATTGATGTCAGCAAACCGTTTTGATTATGTTTTTCATTATGCAGCAGTAGTTGGGGTTCAACGAACACTTCAAAACCCGGTAATGGTACTCCACGACATCGAAGGACTTAAAAATATTCTTTCTTTAGCTAAAAATACAGGAGTAGAAAGAGTATTCTTTTCATCATCGTCAGAAGTATACGGAGAGCCGGTTGAGATTCCACAAAATGAAAGCACTACTCCATTAAACGCGCGACTTCCGTACGCAATTGTAAAAAATCTTGGAGAAGCATTTCTCCGCTCATACCAGCAGGAATATGGGCTCAATTATACAATTTTTAGATTTTTTAATACGTACGGCGCAAGGCAAAGTCCTGATTTTGTGATGTCCAAGTTTATTCAGAAAGCAAAAAAGAACGAAGATATCACGGTGTATGGTGATGGGTCACAAACACGAACTTTTTGTTACGTTGAAGATAACCTCGACGCAACTGTTAGAACTTTGGAAGAAAACCTATTCGTAAACGATGTCGTAAATATTGGTAGTGACATTGAAATCAGCATACTGGACTTAGCGAAACTTATTATAGAAATAACCGGATCAGAGTCCAAGATTGTTCATCTTCCCCCACTTAAAGAAGGAGATATGTCGCGTCGTAAACCGGATGTCACCAATATGAAAAAGCTTTTGCAGCATGATTTTACTCCAATCGAAGAAGGCATTCGCAAAGTAATCGAAGCACAAAACGCACAGTAACTCTCTCGCTTTGTAGATCCTATCTTGTTTATTTTAAGGCTTTTGTCCCGCTTGCTGACACTTTCGAGGATTTTAGCTGTTTTACACTGATATTTTCCCTAACGATGCGTATTGCACTATCTTTTTCAGCGTTGACATATAATTTTTCGTTTGTTGCTTTCGTATTCGTCATCTTGTAAGTTGCATCAATAAGGCGAATAAAGTAGTCACGGTTTGGTACGTAGAATGCGTACTTACCCGACTTATCTGTAAATGTCCGTGTTACCAATGTTTGAAACTCTGTCTCGTAGAGACCAACTTCAACTCCGGCAACAGGCTGTAATACTCCTTTTGAAACTGTTCCAAAGTCCGGAATGCGCAAAAGATAGGCTTTCAAGGCAAAGAATCCACCATAAAATGTAAGTACTACCATATTTACAAACGATGGAGTAATAAAGGTTGCCCAAATACTGTAAGCAAAGCCTCCATATAATAGCGCTGAATTAAGCTTTTCAAATACAAAGAGTGCTCGTGTTTTTACAAGTCTCCAGGTAAGTTTCGCTTTATCCTCCGTTTTTTCGGGATCAATTGGAATTGTTAACGTTACAGGTGCATTATCTGCTTTAATTTCTAGTGTTTCTCCATGATAAACGTTCATGAATGCGTCATCTGTTTCACCTGGCACAATGGCTGACGGAAAGACATACCCTATTTTCGTAACTTGAATAAAGTATTTTCCCGCTTTTGGAGTAAGTTTAAATACACCCTGCGCGTCGGTAACTGCCGTTGTTACAATTTTTCCACTGCCTGCATCAAAAAGACGGATGATTGCTCTTCCAAGTGGTTTCTTAGTGACGCCATCGTATACAACTCCCCACGGAATTCTTCGACGTAGTCGCTCAATAAGACCGACACCGGCAAGCCATATATTTCCTTGCGCAGCTCCTCCCAAAATCGGAAGAACTGTTTCTGCAACAATAATTGCGCCAACAACGCCAGCACTTAAATCTTGTGGAGTAAATCCAACAAAGAATAATGATACTGTCTGCGTTTTTTGACAATTTTCACCGACAGCTTTAATAGTAAATTGCTGAGAACGATCTGCGACGAATCCATATAAACCATTTGGAGCGACCTCTGATCCAATCGTATCAATAGCAACGCTGGTCGCATCAATAACTTTCCAACTCAATACTACTCTTTCATCTGGTGTTGCAAAAGAATCGCTAAGCTTAAATTCCTGAATAACAGGACACATTGCATTTGGCGGAATTGTAGGAAATGGAGTCATCGTTGGTGTTGGAATTGGGGTACCGGAAGGCAGAGGATTAATCACAAACTCTGTAGGTGTTGGAGTAGGCAATGGTGTTTCGCTATTATTTACAGTAATTGTGATCGTCATCGTTACAATTGAGTCGTCTGGGCGAGTTCCTTGGATCATAAATGACATTGTTTGAGGAATAGAGACGTTCACTGTTCCATTTGCCGGAACGCTGCCAATTCCATTATCAATAATGAGATTCGTCATAAACTGGCTTGTCCATTGCAACGTAATAACCTGATTTTGTGCAACAAAGTAGTCACTTGATGTGAATGTTAAATTCGGAACAGAAGGAATAGCTACCGTAAATGCAGCAGTATCTGTTAAGGCCGGAGTATGGACATCTTCTACAGTAATTGTAAAATTACCAGCTTCGTAGAACAACACATTTTGAAACACTTTCTGCCCATTATCTCCCACAGTAAATGTGTAATTGTCAGGCAGATCTGCGGTCAAACTTGTGCTGGAAAATGTCACTTCTCCTCGATATGTTGTATCCACATTGTTGTTCTGATCGCGTGCAATAACAGTGAGCTCAATTACTTCGCCTGTTAACAGATTTGTTTTACTTGGAATTAATTCAATTGCCACTGTAGACGAAATTGTAAAGTCTGATTCACTGTCCGCATTGTTTCCGAACGATTTCCAGTCACTGAAAAGTCCATTGCTTACATTTACAGTACGCACTCGCCATTTATACGAAGTTCCCACTTCGAGATTCGTAATTGTTGCAGACAATAACTGCGGTGCTCCACCAGTAAATACAATTGTGTTCGAAGTATGAACGTTTGTAACACCATCAAATGACTGATTTACTTCTTTTAATTCAAATTCAAGACGCAGACTTTTTGGACTTCCAGGAGACGCTCCAGCATCGTATGCATTTGCTTTAAGCGTGACTGTCGTGCCACCAATAACTCCACCAACTGGAATAACTTCTTCTCCTGCGCCAAGTACTGAACCTTCGGACATTACCGGCGTTTCATATACAGGTTGTCTAAATTGCTGCGCGAATACTTGAGTTGCTTTGTCTCTTCTTATTAATTCTGAGCTTGAGCCCGGAGACACAGGTGCGTATTGGTTCTCAAAGTCAGGAGGTAATGGAACTGAGTTAGGCTCCGGTGGGTATGTTCCAATCTGACCTTCCTGTGCTGACGCGCCAGCTCCAAATGCAACAGAAATTGAACCCGACACTTCACAAGGGCCGCTTGCAAAGAGGATTGATATTCTTCCTCCTCCACCGCCACCACCGTCAAATGTTCCGTCACCGCCATTGCCTCCCATTGCAGAGAGAGTTCCGCCAATATCACATGAATCACCGTAGAGAAGAATTGAGCCGCCGGCTCCGCCTCCACCACCAGGACTACCGGTTGCGCCGCCTGTTCCATTCATAAGAATAGAACCTTTTACGGTAATAGCACCCTGATTTGCCAAGACTGCGAATGCGTTTCCTCCATTTCCACCGATTGCCCCAAGGTTTGATGCACCTCCACCGCTTCCAAGAGTTAGTGGACGATATTGATCTCCATACTTTATTCCACCGCCTGGGGCAGTGTTAATTCCATCAGATTCTGCAGTACCACCATCTCCTCCATGTGCACCTCCGCTACCACCGGTTTGTCCGACTCCAATACGTCCTTTTCCAGCACCTTTGCTTGAAGGAAATCCTCTTCCACTTCCGTTAATGACTGCACCTGTGTCTAAAGTAAAGTCTCCAGATAAATTAAGAGCTACACCCTGACCAACCATATATGGCTCGAGCTGTTCAAATTGCTCCAAAGTAAGGCCACGAGCGTGCGCTTCGATTTCTCTCGCTGTTAGTGCACGGTTCTGAATATGAATTTCATCTAATTTTCCTGCGAATTGGTTTCCCGCAGTTGAGCTATATCCTCCAATAATTGAAATTGGTTGCGTTGTTTTTGTGTTTATTGTGCCAACTTTGTTTCCATCTACATAGAAATGAGTTTGAGATCCCTGTGCAACTGTTGCGATATGATGCCACCCTGCTGCCAATGAATCCACGTCAAAGCCTGAACTATAAAAAGAACTGAAATATGCACCAAGAATACCATCACCATTCACAAGTATGTGGTGATATGTTCCACCATTTTTTGCGACCAGTGTTCTGTACCCATCTGGCGTCGTCGGCAACGGAAAAGTAGCCCACAATTCGATTGTGTAGTCTGTTGTCGTTGGAACTTCTGGGAACGTAATAACTTTCTGTGTAGCATTAAAGT
The DNA here is from genome assembly GCA_030583825.1 of Candidatus Dojkabacteria bacterium. Taxonomy (GTDB): domain Bacteria; phylum Patescibacteriota; class Dojkabacteria. The sequence goes on from CP129477.1 coordinate 389,726, forward strand.
TGTATCCATTACTGAACTTTCCTGTTTCTGGAAGAGGTTCTTTAACTGGAGTTGCATGTCTTCCGTATGATGAGCTATCAAGCAAATATGCTCCTGTACCAGTTACTTCGTCCAAATGCCATAGCGCCAAGGAATTTTCTGTTGCCGCCGGAGCCGATGGAGTGAGTGATGGAGCATTTGATGCAAGCACAGTTGTATCGCTTTTTATCCACATTGTGACATTTTGTCCAAGGGTAACATCATGGAATGTCCACTCGCCAGCCTCCATATCTTGTACTCGTCCTGCACGATTTGCATTTACCACCCTAAAGTTGCCTTGTCCGGCACCATGAAGATTTAATGCTTCTGTGTAGACTGTTCCAGGGCCGCCCCAGTTACTTACTCCTCCACCGAGAGATTGAACGTTTGAATCCGAAGTTACAGGGAAGCTTCCTCGAACTATTTCGTACAAAGCAAGGTGACCTCCGCTTCCGCCCTTGGCACCACTATTTTGTCCTCCGTTTACAGTAAATGAACCTGTTCCATTAATTGTATTCGCGGCAATCCATAACGAGCCTCCAGCACCTGTGCCAAGGCCAGGGAATCCTTTTACTCCATTGCCTCCGTTTGCTGAGACAACACCATTGTTTGTAAAGATTCCGGTCGCAGCAATTTTAATTGCACCACCTCCGGTTCCACCCTGAGAAATATTACCAAAGTAGTTTCCATTCTGACCACCACTACCTAATGTTACGGGTTGTTTGATACTTCCATATGCGGTTCCTGCGGTACTAATACCATATCCTCCATGTGATCCACCTGCTTCACCATTGCCTCCGTATCCTGGGCCGGTATTTATACCATAGCCAGTTCCGTCAGCATGAATTTTTGCAGAAGATTCAACGGTCACATCACCATTTACATTGATTGTCACTCCATAATCGTCAAGTCCCTGGCTGTTATTATCGCCTTCGGTTGCGGCACTTCCATCGTATGAATTAAGAATAACTGTGGATTGCTGTTTTACCGTAAAGGAATCAAAGGTATAAATATCTTGGTTTGGATAACGCGTATTTTGACGCTTTTGCGTTCGTGCATACATCGTCAATGACGCAGGGTTCTGTCCATTTCCGACAGTTAAGTTGTTTCCACCGGAAATATCTCCAAGAATAGTGAGGTTAATTCTATCTATCGTAAACGCTTCAGGAAGTTCAAGCATTCCTTCCGGCTCAACACGAGACGCAGTATTGTCTCCTTCAAGTCCCTCTTCGCTGGTAATTTTAAGAGTGGAATCAATACCCATTACTCGAAGATGACCGTATTCTTTTACATAAATTTTTGAAAACTCCTGTACAGGATCAAGCACATTATATGGAACTGCCGCACTGAGTGTATTTCGATTATTATTGTTCACTCGTAAGTCGCCATTTCCACCGATCGCACCATCTCCATCAATATATACAGTTCCTGGGCCTCCCCAATTATTCACACCGCCACCAAACGACTGTAAATTCGTTTTACTTTCAATTGGGAAGTTACCTCGTAAGTTTTCATAAATTGCAATACGTCCTCCACTGCCACCATTTGCACCGCTATTCTCTCCGCCATTTGCTGCAATAAGACCGTTTCCATTGAGAGTATTTGCAGAAATCCAAATAGAACCACCTGCTCCGGTTCCTAGACCTGGAAATCCTTTTACTCCATTTCCACCATTTGCTGAGATTCGACCGTTATTTTGCAATATTCCACTAACTGCAAGACGAATTGCACCGCCTCCGGTTCCTCCATCTGAAATATTACCGAAATAGTTTCCGTTCTGACCACCGCTACCAAGAGTAACAGGAGTTTTTACGCTTCCATAAGGCGCACCTACTGCACTGACACCAAATCCTCCATGAGAGCCACCTGCTTCTCCATTACCTCCGTATCCTGGGCCACTGTTAATTCCAAAGCCTCTTCCGTCGGCGTGAATAACACCGTTCGCATCAATCTGTAGATTTTCAGCAATAGTTAATGTCACACCATACTCATTGGCATTTTGTTCATTGTTATCATTTGGGGTTCCCGTATTGCCCACATAGCTAACAAGTGTCATTGTTGCTTGCGACTTTACATGTAGTGACTCAAATTCATAGACGTCTTGGTTTGGAAAACGATCGTTTTGACGCTTCTGTGTTCGCGCATAGAGTGTCACAGCTGCAGGGTTAGTTTCGTTACCGATTGTAAGATTATCAGCACCAGTAATATCGCCTAATACAGTGAGATTTACGCGATCCACAGTAAATATTTCCGGAAGATCTAATAAGCCCTCAGGCTCGATCTTTGATACTGTTGCATCTCCTTCGAGGCCGCTTTCACTTGTGATTTTAAGGGTTGAATCAATACCCATTACTCGAAGATGACCGTACTCCCTAACATGAATCTGGGTAAACTCCTGTACCGGGTTTACTGCATCATACGGAATTGCAGCACTATTTGTGTTCTGTCCATTATTGTTTACCCACAAGTGACCATTGCCCCCAGATTGACCGTCGTCATCAATATAAATTGTGCCGGGGCCTCCCCAATTGGATATGCCACCACCAAACGATTGAATATTCGACTTCGTTGTAATAGGGAAAGACCCTCGTATTGACTCATAAATTGCAATACGTCCTCCGCTACCACCACTACCACCGTCATTGGAGCCTCCATTTGTTGTTATCAGTCCATTTCCGTTAATACTGTTCGCAACTACCCATAACGATCCACCTGCTCCGGTTCCAAGACCTGGAAATCCCTTTACTCCATTCCCTCCACGCGCTGTAAGTCCTCCATTGACCGTTAATGTTCCCGTAATGTTAAGCTTGATTGCTCCACCTCCGGTTCCTCCGTCTGAAATGTTACCGTAATAGTTTCCATTATTACCGCCACTACCAAGAGTTACTGGTTCTTTGACTCGACCGTACGGAGCGCCAACTCCGTTGTAACCATATCCTCCGTGAGATGCACCGCCTTCACCGTTTCCGCCATAGCCAGGGCCACTGTTTATTGCATACCCTCGGCCATCTGCGCTAACAAGCCCGCCAGTCTCAATTGTAAAATCATCAAGAACATTTAGCGTTACGCCATATTCATTTAGGTTGGCTTCATTGTTATCTTCTGGAACAGAATTATTACCAACGTATGAAGTCAGATAGAACTGTCCTTGGTTTTTTACCAGAACAGAAGTGAACTGATAATTGTCCTGATTTGGTGCATGCAAGTTTTGACGCTTCTGAGTTCGCGCATAGAGAGTTACAATTGCCGGATTCGTACCGTTTCCAATTGTTAATGAGTCTGCTCCAGACAATTCTCCTAAAATATTGAGGTTTACTCTATCAACAGTAAATACATATGGCACCTGAAGCGTTCCTTCCGGCTCAATCTTTGAAACAGTGTTATCACCGTCAATGCCGTCTTCATCGAGAATACGAAGAGTTGAGTCAATGCCCATTACCCGAAGATGACCATACTCTTTTACATGAATTTTAGTAAATTCCTGGATTGGATTTGCATCGTCATACGGAATACCTGCACTGTTCGTGTTTTTACCATCGTTATTAACCCACAATTCTCCGTTTCCACCTGATTGACCGTCGTTATCAATATAGATTGTGCCGGGGCCTCCCCAATTGGATACGCCACCACCAAATGCTGTGACTTTTGTTCTGTCGGTAATAGGATAATCTCCGCGAGTATTTTCATAAATTGCGATGCGACCTCCACTGCCACCACTTGCTCCATCGTTTGACCCTCCATTTACATTGAGTAGTCCATTACCATTAATTGTGTCGGCAATAATCCATAGTGAGCCACCCGCACCGGTTCCAAGGCCAGGGAATCCTTTAACCCCATTGCCTCCGCGAGATGTAATTTCTCCGTTAACAACCAAATCTCCTCCAGTTATGATCTTGACTGCTCCACCGCCACGGCCTCCCGTTGAAATATTACCGTAATAGTTTCCATCCTGGCCACCACTACCCATTGTTAATGGATTTTTTACGCTTCCATACGGCAGTCCGACCGCGCTCACACCATATCCTCCATGCGATCCGCCTGCTTCTCCGTTTCCACCGTAACCAGGGCCAGTATTTGTATTATAACCACGTCCATCAGCGCTTACTTTACCACCTGATTGGACATCAAAATTTCCTGAAACCGTTATGCTTACGCCATAGTCATCGAGATTCACTGCATTGTTATCTGTTGTTACAGAAGAGTTTCCGTCATATGAAACAAGCGCAAATTCTCCCTGACTTTTAACAGTGATCGTTGAAAATGAATAATGATCGTGGTTAGGAAAGTGATTGCTCTGACGCTTTTGTGTTCGAGCATATAAAGTCATTACTGCAGGATGTGTACCATTTCCAACAGTGAGTGTTGTTGCGCCAATATAATCACCAATGATGTTCAAATTTATGCGATCCACAGTAAAAGTTTCTGGAATATCGAGCATACCTTCGGGTTCTACTTTCGATGTTGTATTGTCGCCTTCTAGGCCATCTTCATTAGCGATTTTAAGGGTGGAACCAATTCCTAATACTCGGAGGTGACCGTATTCTTTGACGTAAATTTTATTAAACTCTTGAAGTGGCTTGTCTGGGTCAAACGGAATTCCCGCACTGTTCGTGTTGTTTCCATTATTATTCACATAAAGATCTCCATTACCGCCTGTGTCGCCATCTGCATCAATATAAATTGTTCCTGGCCCACCAATTGTTGAAGACCCTCCTCCAAATGCTTGCATGTTCGCTTTATTGCCAAGTGGAAATGTTCCTGTATTGGACTGATAAACTGCAATACGTCCTCCACTTCCGCCATTCGAGTCTTGATTTACACCACCATTCGCTCGAATAAGTCCATCTCCATTGAGGGAAGTTCCAGATAACCAAATACTTCCACCTGCTCCTGTTCCCAAGCTTGGAAAACCCTTTACTCCGGGGCCACCATTTGCGGAAATAGTCCCATTTACCGTAATTGTTGCTGTAGAGATGAGACGAATTGCTCCACCTCCAGTTCCACCATCTGAAGTATTCCCAAAATAGTTACCTCCTTGACCTCCGCTACCAAGAGTTGCCGGCTCTTGTACACTACCATATGGCCCATTGGCGGCATTAATTCCATATCCTCCATGTGATCCACCAGCTTCACTATTGCTGCCATAGCCTGGGCCACCATTCTGACCGTATCCTTGTCCATCTGCAGAAATAACACCACCATCTTCGACTTCAAATGCATCGGCGAGAACTGTCGTGCTAAAGTCGTTTGCGTAGTTTGCATCAAGACTGTCATAACCTCTCAAAGTTAATGTTGCACCATTTCTTACATAGAGAGTTCCCAATCCACGGCAGTCAAATACACCACCAGGGACGTCAATCGCATTCCATGTTTGATTCGTGTCAACATCAATATCTGGACAACTGCCAATTTCAGATACAAATGTAATGCTCTTAGAAACACCTGTATTTGAGTTTCCATCTGTTGCTTTTATTTTCATGACTTCGCCAAATGTGTATTGTGCCGTTGTTGTTTGTCCTTCTCCATTTACAAGGTTTACAGAAGGTGGACTTAGGGTTCCACTACCGGGAGTTACATTATCTGCGAGTACCGGAGTGAGCGCTACATTTCCTGAAAATGAGACTAAGTTGTTAAATTCGTCGTAGGAACGTACTGTCACTGTGAAATTTTCATTAATAACTGCAATGTCAGGAACTGTTACTCCGTAATGATGTAACTCACCTGCATCAGCGCTTGCCGTAAAAGTAACTGTTCCGATACTGTTTCGGGTTGCCGTCATTGTATTGTTATTTGAGCCGGCAATCTGTCCGAGTGTCCATGCCACTGTTCCGAGTCCATTTTCGTTAGTAATTGTTGTTGAAGGAAGAACACTTCCATTACCAGCCGTTACGGCCCAAACAATTGTCTCACCAGGAACGCCAAATCCTGCAGAATCTTGTACTTTTGCAATAACACTTTGAGACAAAGCACTACCGGCTGTTCCCGTTTGATTATCGCCACTTACTTTTACAATAGCACTAGGATTTCCTACAATAAGAAAATCTCTATCGTTTGTACCATTGCCACCGAAATCTACCCAGTGACCTGGAATACCGGAGTTATTAATTGCTCGGATTCTAAATTTGTATTCTTTACTCACCGGAACAGAAGCCACAGTCATCTGCCCACAATCGCTTGGAGGCGCAGCACAAAGCTGAGGATTAGACTGAAAAGTTCCCTGCGTATGTGTAAAGATTCCTGTAAACGCTTCGTTTTTATCGCGAAGCTCAATTTGCAAACGAACTTGCGCAGAGGGGTTAGGATCTTGTAAATCTGCTACAAATTTAATACTTGTCTGACGAGTAACACCACCAACCGCGATTTCGTTGCTTGTTGCATCTTCGTAAATATGCACAATTGTTGGAGTTTCCGGGCGGCAAGCTGGCCCAATAAGTGTGCCGTTTTGTCCATCTTGTCCGGCATCTCCACCCAAGACACTAACTGCACCGGAAAACGTATTGCCACTTTCACAAATCATCACAATACGTCCTCCACCGCCACCTCCGCCTTGTCGTAAGGCTGTAGCATCAGCGCCACCACCACGAGCATCAACTCGGCCAGTTCCTGCAAATGTTGTCGCTTCTATCCATACGCTTCCACCTGCACCACCACCACCGGACGACTTGCCATCTGCGCTTTTCTGTCCATTTTCTCCATTTGCTGATACTTCTCCATTAATTGTTACTGTGCCGGAGGCTTCAACTTTAAGAGCACCTCCACCATTTCCACCAACACCTGCATTTCCACTGTTTCCTCCTGCACCGCCCAAAGTAATTGGCTGTTCATTAAACCCAAAAGCAACGCCAGGAGTTGCACTTGCATTCACTCCATCGGTAATACCTTCTCCACCGGCTCCACCATGACCACCACCGGAGCCTGCTGTGTCGCCTGCGGCATCGGCTGCATTTCCATTTGTGTCGTTACTCGTTGATGAATATCCCTGCCCATCTGCCGAAACTTTTCCACCGGCATCCACTGTTAAGTTGGCTACTTTTATAACAATTCCTTTATCATTTGAAGAACTTGTGTCGTTCGTAATATGGCTCTTTATTACCAAGTTTCCACCAGATGCAACGGTAATATCCTGACCAGAACAATCAATAATATTGTCATTTGCAAGAGGAGTTACTTCCAATGTTGTAGAAATAGTACCGGGAAGTACGCACGATATAGCAGTAACATTTGTAAGTGCTGAGAATAAGTAAAATACGCTAATTGAGGCAATGCTCATGACAATGCCAAGCGACAGAATTCTTACCAAGAACTGACGTGATACTCTCTGTAAGAAGTTTGTAAGAACAGGTGAAATATTATGGTTCATTCTTTATATTGCTATCTAATTCAAAATCGTGCGTTAACTTACGTCCAAGCGCATAAATGCACACACCAAGAAGAACTACTCCTGTCAGTTTGAGCGCAATAAGTGCCCACCAAGCAGGAAGCAAAATGAATAATCCTGTACCTAAAATCCATAAAAATGTGAAAAACTGCATATATACGACCACAGCAGCATAGAAAATCGCTTCTTTTGAAATAGATGACTGTGAAGATTTTTTAATAGCAAACTTCTGAGTTAGAAATTTCACAATAAATGCCCAAATAACATGAAATATAACTCCAATAGTTGCACCTGCAATTGCAAAGATCGGCAAAATAATCGCCCAGTAACTCATGAGAAATGAAGTGCTAACCATTTGTGCAATCGCACCTTCGGCACCTGCTTTGTCAAATGTAACTGTTTTTGAAAATAGCTGCGAATACTGAATCTCTGTTCGTTTTTCTCCATCTTTAAACAACACATGATCTTTTAAAAGCCCAATACCGTTGATTGTTACTGTTTTTCCGTTCGCAATTCTATCATCCCAGAAGTGCGGGTTTAATTGCCCAGTATTATCAATGACGCAAACATATTGGCTCATCTCTGTATTTTCAATGTAGTACGTATATACTTGCGGTTTAATATCTGTGGAAAGTTGACCATTCTCAATTGTCATTGTTGTGAAATTGGCATTACGAAGTGCGTTTTGCACCTGATTCCCTAAATATTGAACCTGCGGAACAATAATGAAAAGAAATAATAGTGTCGCAGAGATAGCGATGGCGACCCCTTGGAAAATTGAAGACAACAAGAAAAGCATTCCTAAATGTTTTTTAGTCAGCTTTGAGACTGCTGTAAATTTCTCGTTCCAGAAAAAGGGAACAAATAGCATCTCAAGATAAGTGCGCAGAGAATTCATGTTCACACGTTATTCTGACAGGATTTAAAAAATGATGCAATATCTTATAACCAGTATCAGTAGTCTACGGATCTCATATACCGTATCCCTCCCTTTTGACGTTGCTAGGTACCTCCCCCACAGGTATTGACTTTATTACATTCAAGAGAGATACTTTAGGTATGGCACAGATTCACATAAAAAAGACTTCCCTCTCGTGGATCTTTCTGAGCGTTGTAATAATGGCACTATTAGTATTTTTATTTTTGTCGCAACCTGAAAAGTCTCAATCACAAAATACTGTTGTCGCATTTGAAAACGATATTCAAATTATTACTGTCTCGGCAAAAGGCGGATATTACCCGTCGGTAATCACGGCAAAGGCAAACAAGAAAACTGTACTCCGTATGCTTACCAAAGGAACCTTTGACTGTAGTGCCGCATTTACTATTCCCGCAATTGGATACAGAGAGTTTCTTCCAAATACAGGAACGACTGATATTTCAATTCCTCCGCAGGAAGCAGGTAACACAATAAACGCGACCTGCTCAATGGGAATGTATTCGCTAAAAATAAACTTTCAATAATTATCATGAATCATCCACATCATACACACAATTCTCATACTCTCTCGAAGCGACAAGCTTCTATCGCACTGAAAAAAGCTAGAACTCATATTTCAAAAGTACTGACAATGATTGAAGATGACCAGTACTGCGTAGATGTTTTACAACAAATCCGAGCTGTCGAAGGATTGCTAAAATCCGCATCAGAGAAAGTGCTAAAGAATCATATGCAGACATGTTTTGCAGAAGGGATGAGTACTCATGATAAAAAACGAAAAGAGATACTGATTCAGGAAGTGCTAGATGTTGTAAAGATAAGCTAAAAGACACAAGCATGAAAAAATATACTCTCCCCGTGAAAGGAATGAACTGCGCAAGCTGCTCTATCACAGTTGAAAAAACATTAAAGAAACAACCTGGAGTTATTGAGTGTGAAGTAAATTTCGGTAACGAGAAAGCAAATATTACGCTTGATGAATCAAAAACAGATTTACCGACACTAAGTAAAACAATTGAACCATTTGGATATTCTTTAGATATCGAGATACATAACCACGATGGAAACAATCATAGCAAAGGGCATCACCACACGAACCACAATACTCATAAACCTGGAACACATGTAATGCCTGACGGAACAGTCATGGACAATAATGCAATGGATCATTCACAACACTTGGGCTTGAATCAAACAAAAGATGAAAAGCTTCAGCAACTAGAAAAAGAGCGCCAAAAAGTCTTGTTTGCATTACCGGCAGCCTTGCTTATGTTTGGGTTGATGATGTGGGAAATTTCAGCAATGTATATTCCCCAAATTCCAGCATTCCCAATAGATATGATGATTTATCAGCGAGTAGCACTTATTCTTGCAACAGTTTCTCTCTTCTGGATCGGAGGAGAATTTCTTAAAGAAGTTATCGTTTTTCTGCGGTACAGGGTTGCAAACATGTACACACTTATTGGCATAGGAACATTCACGGCATACGTTTACTCAGCGTTCGTTGTTTTGTTTCCAGATATTGCGATGCAGCTTTCTTTGCCTGAGAATGCATATTTTGACGTTACTATTATCGTTATTGGGTTTGTGTATTTCGGAAAATATCTTGAAACACGCTCAAAGCTAAAAACTGGAGAAGCGATTGAGAAGCTTATAAATCTTCAAGCAAAAACTGCGACAGTGCTTCGTAATGGACAGGAAAAAGAGATTGCAATCGAAGATGTCGTATCTGGAGACTTGATAATCGTAAAGCCTGGACAAAAAATTCCTGTTGACGGCGTTATTACAGAAGGGACATCGTCAATAGATGAATCAATGATTACTGGGGAGCCTATACCGGTTGATAAAACACTTGGAGAAGTAGTCATTGGAGGGTCAATTAACAAGCACGGCAGCTTTACATTCAAAGCGACAAAAGTTGGTGCAGATACCTTACTTGCAGGAATTATTCGCATGGTTGATGAAGCGCAAGGATCACGTGCACCGATTCAAAAAGTTGCCGATAAAGTGTCAGAAGTATTTGTGCCTGTTGTTCTTGTTGTCGCTATTCTTTCACTCGTTGCATGGATAATTGCAGGATTTACTGTAATGCCATTTGATCAAGCTCTTTCACTAGGACTTATGTCATTTGTGGGAGTACTTATCATTGCCTGTCCATGCGCTCTTGGGTTAGCAACGCCAACTGCAATAATCGTGGGAACTGGAAAAGGCGCAGAAATGGGGATACTGATAAAAAACGCTGAAAGCTTGGAAAAGTTACACTCTGTAACAACTATTGTAACCGACAAAACTGGCACACTCACCGAAGGAAGACCTGTTGTCACTGACATAATTATTCTTAATAAAAACATTACAGAGAAAGAAGTCTTACAGATTTTAGGGTCACTTGAGAAAAAGTCTGAGCATCCAATTGCGCATGCAATTGTTGAAAAAATGGCCAGAGAAAACTATGCAAGCCTGGAAGTTACTGACTTCTCTATTCTCGAAGGAATGGGATTAACTGGAAAAGTGAAGAATACTCACTATTTCGCTGGAAACCTAAAACTCATGGAAAAACAGCGTATTGCAGTAAACTCAGAAAGATACAAACAGCTCACAGATCACGGAAAAACACTTGTATTTCTTGCAGACAGTAAAACAGCTCTCGCAGTGATTGGAATAACAGATACAGTGAAAGATACCGCAAAAGACACGATACAGTCACTGCACAAGCTGGGAATAAAGGTGGTAATGCTGACAGGAGATAACCAGAAAGCAGCAGCCTTTTTTGCAAACGAAACTGGAATTGATACAGTCGTCGCAGATGTACTTCCAGGAGAAAAGGCAACTGTTGTGAAAAAACTTCAAGAAGAAGGAGAGATTGTTGCAATGGTGGGAGATGGCGTAAATGACGCACCTGCCTTGGCACAAGCAGATATTGGCATTGCAATGGGAACTGGAACAGATGTTGCGATTGAATCTGCACAAATTACATTGCTGAAAGGAGATTTTTCCAAAGTATTAAAAGCAATAAAGTTGTCGAAATTCACGATGACAACGATTAAGCAAAATCTCTTCTGGGCATTTGCGTATAACATTGTGGGAATTCCACTCGCAGCTGGATTGTTTTATCCATTTTTTGGAGTAACACTCAATCCGGCATTTGCAGGGATGGCAATGGCACTCAGCAGCGTATCGGTGATTGGAAATTCATTAAGGTTGAGAGGGAGGAGGTTGTAGGTTTAGTCTACTTGGAGATAGCGATTATAAAGCTCCGATAATCAGGCCCATTACAGCGAATACAACAGTGTTATATTCTGCATTGATAAGCCAGTGCTTGAATGATTTGCCTTCAAACATGTAATTGACTCCAAATGCAAGAGAAACCCATCCCAAACCTGCTGCTAATCCAGCAAAAAGACCAAACATCCAATCGGTGTCTTTACCGATAAATGCGGCAAGATTAAGTGCCATGATAATGTCGAGGACAAATGATCCACCAAGAAACACTGCGAGGTTTGGAGCTTGTGCTTTCTCTGAATCTTTACCGGATTCTTTCATACCAATCTCTTTCTGCCATGGCTTGGCAAAAATGATTGTGTACCAGACAAAACCAATGAAGAACGCTGCAAGTGCAGCCAAAAATACTGCTATAAAGTTGATTTCCATTTTTTATTGTAAAGGAATTGGGGAGGGTGTCAATAAATATACATAAAAAGAAGTTAGTAAGATACTTAGGATATAATTAAAAATGAGTCAAAATGAATTAACAGAATTAGTCGATGAGCTCAGAACACTTCCTACAGAAGTGGAATGGGTTGAGTTTAAAGTAAACAATGAAAACCCAGACGAAATAGGAGAATATATTTCCGCTTTAGCAAATTCCTCGTGTATTTTAGACAAGCCCTATGGATATTTGGTATTTGGAATTGAAAATGAAACTCATGCTGTTATTGGAACATTATTTGACCCTAGAGCAAGAAAGGTTAACGGGCAGGAAATTGAAAGTTGGCTTCTAACATTTTTAGATCCACATACTGACTTGGAAATTATTCCAGGTTTATATAAGGGTAAAAAAGTAGTTGTTATTAAAATTAGTGCAGCGTTAAATATCCCCATCAAATTTAAAGGAGAAGACTACATTAGGGTAGGTTCATATAAGAAACGATTAAAAGATTTTCCAGAAAAGGCAAGAAAGATTTGGATGAAAGATGGAAAAGCATTTGAAGATTTAATCGCAATTGAAGGAGTGGATCGAGCAACGCTACTAGAACTTATTGATATGGACTCATATTTCAGGCTAATGAAAATTAATGTTCCTGAGAGTAATGATTATAAGATTGAACAGTTCATCCTAAAAAAACTCATCTATAAAAACGAAAATTCTTATAGTATTACAAATCTATGCGCATTACTCCTTGCAAAAGATATAACTGGGTTTACAAAACTAAGCAGAAAAGCCGTAAGAGTTATCATTTATGAAGGAAAAGACAAGGCAAAAACTATTCGTGAACAAGTCGGGAAAAAAGGATTTGCGGCAGGGTTTGAAGGTCTAATTGACTTCATAAATAACCAGCTGCCTTCAAATGAGGAAATAGAAAAAGCCTTTAGAAAAGAAGTAAGGATGTATCCCGAAATCGCAATTAGAGAAATTGTTGCAAATGCTCTCATCCACCAAGACTTAACAATTACTGGAACCAGTCCGATGATTGAAATCTATGAAGATAGAATAGAAATTAGTAATCCTGGATCTCCATTAATTGACACGCTAAGATTTATTGATTCACCTCCAATATCAAGAAATGAAAAGCTAGCTTCTATGATGAAAAGAATGTATATCTGTGAAGAAAGAGGAAGCGGCATAGATAAAGCCATAAAAGCCGCAGAAGAGTACCAATTACCGGCACCATTATTTCGAAAAGATGATAATTTTACACGAGTAGTTTTATTTGCGCCAAGAAGTCTTAGGCAAATGGATTCAAAGGATAAGATTCGTGCTTGCTATCAACATTGTTGCTTGCAACATATAGTTAATGGATTTATGACAAACACAAGCTTGCGTGAGAGATTTGGTATCAAAGATGAAAACTACTCTACTATTTCACGAGTTATTAAAGAAACTCTCGAAGAAGGGTTAATCAAGGATTATGATCCCCAGAATAAATCCAGGAAAAATTCTAGATATATTCCTTACTATGTTTAATTCTTATGTGATCGAAAAAAAAAGATCTTACAAAAATTGCATAATACCTACCAATATAAGGCAATATTCTTATGTGATCGAAAAAAATCCCCGCAGGGATCATTAGGTTACATATTTACTAAAAATTAACGATTTCGGGGAACCCCGCCTCCGGCTCTTTCGCTTTGCTCAAGCCGCACTATGCAATTTACTCGCCTATTCAAATAAGAAATGGAAATTGCAGTGCATCTTCCCTACCCAACACCAAATAATTTCCACACACCACAACAATCAATAAATATAACACGAAGGATAATTGTAGTGTATGAAAATTACTGGTGGAGCTGAGGGCGACGCGCATATGCGCTAGGTCGAGCAAAAAGATAACCAGCGTTATGTTTTTGCGTAGACTTCGTCGAAGACGACAGTGTGCTATTTATACCCAAATCATTAAAAATGACTAACACATGTGGGTGTAAATAAAACACTGGTGGAGCTGAGGGGAATCGCACCCCTGTCTATTTGATCTGAAAAAGAAGCATCTCCCAGGACAGACCTGTTAGTAGGTTTCGGCGTTGTCTTTAACAGGACGAAAAAACTCAGCCTATCCGCTGTTAGTACGGAACACTATGCCGCAGAGCGCACAGTATTACGACATGAACCTTCTTACTCCCTCGCGACCGCTAGTCATGTACAGGAGGATCGTGAAGTATTGCCGGTAATTAGGCAATCGCGTAGTTTAATGCAACGCTAGCACCTGCATTCATTGCGTTAGCAACGTTTGCGAAGATACCGTTGATTGCATTAGCAACACGGTTAAAAGTTTTGTTTGCACTTTTGTGCTTTTGTCGTTTAACGAGAGACACTCGCCTGGCTTCTTCTTTTAATGAGCAAATATCTAAAGCTTGTCAGCCCCGATAAGTAGTTCTGAAATATATCAGAATGTTTGTAATTATAACATTTTTATGAAGATTTTTCAACTCGCGATACGAAAGAAATACCGACGGAAGCGTACTTAATTGTGCATCATGCTGTATTTTGTTCCTGCAAGCACCTGCCGCACTTTTTCTACAACTTCGCCCGGATCAGAATTGCTCTTTATCATATACCCGATTGCACCCGCTTCGAGGGCTTTTTCAATATAGGTTTGGTCTGATAAATTGGTAAGCATCACAACAGGAATATCTTTTGTTTCAGGCTCTGCCTTCAATTCAGAAAGGACGGTCATTCCATCTTTTATCGGCATCATAATGTCTAAAAGAATAATCGTTGGCTTTACGAGTTTTGCCTTTGTAACTCCCTGAACTCCATTGAGCGCTGTTTCACATTCATAACCAGCTTTTGTTAGTTTCATCTCGTACATCTGGCATAACATTTCATCGTCTTCGACTACGAGAACAAGGGGTTTTTGTGTTTCCTCAGGCATGCGACAACATAAAAATTACTTACAGAGATATTACCACGATGACGCGACATGTTAAAGAGAATCCTTTCCACTATTTAAGTCAAATTGCCGGAGATACATACAAAAACTGAGTATTCTCTTTGCGAAAATAAACGACTAATTGGGCCACCACATATTAAAGACCTTTTTTAGTGTCCCAATACGAGAATCTGCCCATATTTTCACTCTTTGCAATGCGACCAAAGAGGCTTCCCCATCATGCGATTCAAGATTATGCCTAAAAATTGCCCTGTTATAGGCCTGACATGCATACAATAATGATTGTTTAGTCTCTTCGTCCATAGAATGGCTCGCAATCACGCGAGAATAGTAGTGAAGTGCCGTTTCCCCTTGCTGTAGCGTTAATTTTCTGTCCATTTTCCTTAATGTTCGTTCGATAAGGATAAATGTGGCTATAATTGTTTCCCGTTCGTTACGAGTGCCAAATCGGCCCTCTAAGCCCCATTCTACAAGCATGTTTATTAGGGTTGGGAGCCCGAAAATCATTGCAACAATAAGCAGAATATAAAATGGTAACATAAACTTTAATACTCGCGTCCAGACGGCCAATACCCACATAATCAGATCTGTGAGCTTCGTAAGCCATTCTGGTTCTTGGAATGGAGGATTTTCCGGCTGCTGCGGAGTTGTTACCTCATTATTGTCAAATTTATTCTTCATCTCTTCTGCGATTTTTTGCTGTTCTTCAAGCTGTTTTTTGACCTCTTCGGTAAGCGCTTTCTCTTTTTCTTCCTGCTTTTGCTGTTCCTGTTCTTCTCTTTCGTCAGAAGTACCGGTCGGATCGAATGTTACCCATCCATAGTTATTGAAAAATACTTCAACCCAAGCATGCGCCTCTCCTCCAGTGACAATATATGCCTGTAATTCGTCAGAATATGTTCCTTCGGCAAAACCTCCTACAACACGTGCAGGAATACCTACAGATCGAAGCATTGCAACCATTGCGGAAGCATAATAGGTACAATATCCACGCTTATTTTCGAATAAAAAGTAGGTCAGGCGATCGTACCCGGCAGTTTCTTCGCGCAAGTTTGGAGGGCTTCCAGGCTCAAGAGTGTATTCATAGTTATTTTTAAGGTAATTATTTACATAAAGCGCGATGTCAAAACGGTTTGTTCGCGCTCCAATAACGCTCTGGGTAAATTCGCGTATTCTGGAATCATCAAATCTTCCGTATTTTTCTTCAATAACTTTCCATTCTTCCTGACGGCGCAAGTCATAAGAAGAGGTTCCCACTCGGCTATAGTTCTGGCGAATTTCTCTAATATCTGCTGGATTGTTCAAGTTTAAACGAGATACATCACTCACAACTTCGTACGATTCTCCTCGACGCCATGGAGCGTTTCTTTCAGTCAGAATGCTTTGGTTTTTAGTGGTAAATAAAGTCCGATTTTGCCCCACAAGTAAACGGATTCGCGTAGGAGCAAGGTGGGCAATAAGCCACGGTGTTTCTAAATCGTGAAAGGTATATAACTGAGTTAGTGTCTTTGACCGTTGAATATAATAGCTATTATCAAAGTAATCAAACCATTTACTGTCCAGAGTGAACTCTTCAGGGTTCGTATCATATTCGATAACATTGAAGAAACCCTGCTTTTTGTTAAATTCAGAGAGATGCTCCATTTTCCAATAGAATCTCTCACCGTTAGGAGCTTTTGCCACAATTTCGTTTCCACCATACGTATCCATGACCTTTACGGTGAAAAGTATATTTCCTTGTCCAGCACCGCCGTTATTTAGCTTGTCTTGTAACTCACTGTTTGGATCCATTTTTACGGTTTCTGAGCCATCGGGATTCTGCTGAACATCCATATTCCCAGCAGATCCATCGTTTGCGTTATCAGGACGCTGCTCTTCTGTGGTCTTTTCTCCATTTGCTTGTCCACTTTCCTGAGTTTGTTCCCACAACACTTTCCACACTGCCGGAGATGCAGCATTCGTTATAAATACAGCAATTATTAACACTGCAATTAACGGAATTATCGTACGCAGAGGCAAGCCGATAACTTTTGAAGGAAGTCTTTTCCATCGCGCAAGTGCTTGAGTATTGTCTATGATAAGTAAGAGTGAAGAAACAAAAAAGAATAATCCGGTGATAATTAAATAGTCAGGGCGAAGAAGTGACAAAAACTTCGAAGGATCGGAGGTATCTATTCGAACGGCAGTTGCAATCAGAACAGTTGAGAGATAAAGAATTGAGAGCCATCCAACCGCAACAAATGGTGCGCGAAAGCGGAAATATGCCCACATAGCCGGCCCGAAGAAGACAATAGCATAGTACACACCGATCACAAGACCCAAGAATATTGGCCCGAGTGCTGAAAAAAATCCCGCACTGTATACAACAAAATATAAAAATAGAAAGGACGCAATTCCTAATGGAATCAGCACTGTTGTCGTACGTAAACGTGTAAGAGAAAGCGCTAAAATCGCAAAATTAAGCACAAAACAAACAAGGATCATAATGCCGACTGCAACAGCTCCTTGTATCATGTCAAAACCATTTGTAAATCGTACACCTGACTCAGCAAAAACTACGTAGATAATTGATAGTCCATGAATAAGAACAAGAACCTGAAAGAGAATGAAGGCAAACAGGATCGCCTTATTTTTGAACATTGACAAAAATTTATTCATACCTCTCCACTGTCTGTTTATTCATTTTCCAGTAAATCAATTATATTGTCTGCATCGCTGGTTGCGTACTCTGGCTGCTGCAGTACTTTTACTTGCAACCCAGTTGCCTGGAGCATTCTTGCAGCTTTTTTCTCTTCTTCTTCAACAGCGGCAATATCTTCTTTTTTATATTTCTCTTGAAATGTCAGTAATAATTTCTCGATCTTTTCGCCAAGTGTCGTTTGTGAAAAATACGGTTTCGTAAGCAGAAGCCTTTTAATTATACCCATAAAACGAGATTCTTTGGATGGCGTTACGAGCGCAAACCGATCAATAAACTCACTATAAGGGCAATAGTAAATGATCGAGTCAAGACCTTCCTTCGTCAAAGTACTTCCCAACTGCGTAATTGAAGAAGAATCTGTTTCAGACAAGGTCATTAAAATGGCTTTTTCGTTTGCAGCAAGCTTTTCCAATGCCTCTGTATCGGGACGGTCGTAAGTATACGAAACTGCAGCGAGCCTGTATTTCCATTCATGCGGGTCATGAGCTTGAGGAGTAAATGAAACCATCTTTGACCTTTCGTGATAATGTATGGTAACAGGAATCCCTGTGCGTAGCGCATAGTCAATGATTGCTCCTGCTATTCTTACTTGATTGTCTAATGCGAGTTCTGCAGGCGTTTTAAACCGTGTTGTTGCATAGGATCCTTTGCCAATTGTCACTTTAGGCATGACATTCCAGATCACAATATTCATGGTATGAAACGATACGGATGTGACTTCAGCCTGACGGATAACAAGGTTACCCGTTTTTGCGGTAAGTTTCCAATGTAAACGTCGCACATCATCTCCGCGAACATATGGTCTTGTTGCATAATAATCTTCGGTATTTACTAGCGCAACAATTTGTTGGTCTTCATCTCCTTTTGACCTCGAAAGCGTTAATGAATATCGTGTAATTTGTGGAATTTCAGGAAGAATCGTAAGCTCAACACGGGAACTGTCGGTAATGTTTATTCGACTCAGTCCAAACATGTCCTGATAAGACAAATGCACTGGCCCAAGCGTATACACCCCTCGACGAGTATGAGGAATTGTTGTTTCAAATACTGCTGTACCGTTCTCTGTTTTTGTTGCAACTCCTCGAAGATCTCCTCCAAGCTTTGCAGGCATCTTTTCAGTAATCTTAAGCACATACCCTGGTGGAATCATGCTTTTAACGGCAACTTTTATTGTTCCTGCGCTGTTTTCTACAAGCTCAATTTTTGAAATAGACGATTCTACAAATGATTGCTTCCCAAATATTCCAATCTTTAAATGAATAAATATTTTCGCAATGAGAGCAATAAGTAAAAAGATAACAACAAGCGTGATTGTAAAAATTGCAATAGACGCAAACAACGAAAATTCGATACTAATAAGCGCAATGGACATAAAAATAGACGCGCCAACAATTGCTGCAATGCTTCGCGCAGTAATAATGCTCACCCAGCCACTATATGCAGAAACATAATCCGAAACAGCAAATTTTCCACGACGAATAACGAGTGTAATAAACAAGCCTGCAAAAAAGAGAACAAAAAGTATAGGAATACTGCAACAGCATAACAAAAATGTTGTTGACACGATATCAGCCATATTATGACAATGCTACTTTCTGAAGGATTTCTTCAATAACTGCTTCTCCTACTTTACCTCGTGAACTGATTCTATGTGCAAATACCTGGCGGATCACTCTTTGAACATCGTCAGGAATAACGTAATCTCTCCCGTAGAGCACTGCACAGGCACGAGCTGCTTTTTTCAACATTAATGCTGCACGAGTACTAACTCCTGCTCCGCCTTGCTCTCGAGTTGCACGTGCTAAGTCAACGATATATTCATCAATAAGCGGTGAAGTATAAATTGAGCTCGCAGTATTTTGCCACTCTAAAATTTGTGCTTCTGAAATGATTGCCTGCACGGATTCTAATGGTGCAGTCGTGCCAGTATGAACACCAAGAATTTCCAGCTCTGTTTCTTTCTCTGGGTATCCAATGCTTAATCTCATCATAAAACGATCAAGCTGTGCGGTAGGCAATGGATATGTTCCCGCATGCTCAATTGGATTTTGTGTTGCAATCACAAAGAAAAACTTTGGCAACATGTACTGTACATTATCAATTGTGACCTGTCTTTCTTCCATTGCTTCAAGCAACGCTGACTGCGTTTTCGGACTTGCACGGTTGATTTCGTCTGCAAGCAAGATATTTGTAAAGACCGGCCCTTGTTGGAATTCAAACTCTCTTTCTTTCGGGTTGAAAATATTCACACCGGTGATATCTGTTGGAAGCAAGTCCGGTGTAAACTGAATTCTTTTATATGTTGAAGCAATAGTTTTCGCTATCGTTTTGGCAAGCATAGTTTTTCCTACACCTGGAACATCAAGTAAAAGCACGTGGCCGTTTGCACAAATAGACATAACGACTTCTTCAATAACATTTCTTTTTCCTTTAATAACTTTTTCTACATTTGTGATCATTGCCCCCATTTCGGCATTGACGCGTTGAACATGCTGTTTAATTTCAACAGCTGGGTTAGGATTTTGAAAGTCCATGTGTTGGGAATTGATATTATTTGTTTATTGAGCAAAACGGACGCTAGCATCAGAGGTTCTCAAGAAAGATTTAGAGAAGATATTACCATTCTTTGCAAATCCTTCACGGAGCAAAAACGCCTCAGGCAATGTACTGTCACGACTTAATGTGAGTTGTACGGTTACCTGTTCTGATTCTAAGCCTGCTTGTTTAACGAGATTCATGGCCGAAGGAAACTCATCATATTCAAATACGAGCGCGAATGAGCGTGTTCCCTGTATTGGGACTTCTACCATTTGGCCGGTGTAAATCGCATTTGATTGCTCGTATACTTTCATTTGTTCTGTGTATCCTGCTGCTTCAACAAGTTTCCACGTTTTAGGAAAAAAGACTCTTTGGTAGTTGCGGTATCGTCCTTCGGGATAATTTTCTGTTCTGCTTGTATTTC
This sequence comes from Candidatus Dojkabacteria bacterium, assembly GCA_030583825.1. Classification (GTDB taxonomy): domain Bacteria; phylum Patescibacteriota; class Dojkabacteria. The sequence continues at coordinate 410,330 of CP129477.1, forward strand.
GATACGTCATTGTAAGGCGAACTTGCTTACGTGTTTCATTGACTTCAATATTTGTCTCTCGAGTAACATATTTATTTGTTTTATTTCCCGACCAGTTCCAGTCAGTAATAAACACTGACGGTTGAGGAAGTTGATCAAGCTGCAAAAACGTATTGTATTTTTTCAAAAATGAATTAGTAAATGCCGGATTGTCACTATACACCATCATATTTCGCTGGGAGATAGACTTGACCATTGCATCGAGTGCCTGCTTTTTCCCCGATGCATCCAGCCTTGTAATCTGGTTAAACAATTCAGGAACTAGTGATGAAACAATACCAACTTTCTGTTGAGACCCTGGAGTAAACGATGTGTGAAGCTCTACAACTTTATCAAACAGGTTGTCAGCAGAAACTTCTCCATATTCCGCCAAAGTAATTGGGCCAGTCACTTTTAATAATTCTCGTAGTGTTCCAAAATTCATAAGAACGAATACTTGAATATCACTTGCTTTACCAGCCTGTTTCAAAAAACTTTCTGCATCAAGTGCTGTTGCTGGCACATCTGGAGACCAGTTTGAAAGTGAAAATTTGTAAGAATCAATACCAAGTCCATCTCTCATTGCGGCTGGTGCTTGTTTTGCAACGAGTTGACCGTCAATGTTGTATACATCGTCAACGGTTAGTTCACGAATTCTTCCATTTTCGATACCGATAATTGCGTAGTTTGTAAACCACCCGCCTGTGGCACGAATTTCAGTTTCATTTTGTACCATAACAAGATAATTTGTTCGCTGTTGATATCCCAATAAGAATGGGAGATATTCATACATTTCCGTAAGTGTTTGCAAGCTTGTGGAATACTCCGCCCCCATTTTCTTTGCGTCCAAGAGGCCACTTTGCATAAAGCCGGGGAAGGCATTCGCATCTACTTTGACGATCATTTCTCCGCCAATAGCGGCATATTGAGACGCTCGATATATATTCACTTTTGTTTCGACAATTTTTGAAATCTCCGTAAAGTAATCGCGAGTTCCCTGCCCTGCCGGATTATTCACCTGCGGAAGTGAAAACTCTTTGTAATAAGTCATAAGCGGCTCTGCTGCGAGAGACATCTCATGAATGCTTTTGCCATAATAATTCGAAGCATCAGCTAAAAGTACGGCTTGATCGTAGCTATATTGCATAGATCCACCAAAGTAACGGAGATACGTCACTCCCTGCAACGACGACTTGATTCCCTGAGTAACCTGTACTAACTCTGCGGCATTTTGTTTTGTTCCCTCAGGATTAAGACTCGCCACAGAATTTTGCAATTCTCTCAGCGATAAATATCCTCGAAGTGAAAAAACAGCGAGGTTTACATATGGTGCTAGCAGAATTGTAATAACAATAAATATCGAAGCCGTTATTATCCATGGAATGACATTTTTAGTTGTGACCGTTGTTACTTGTTCTGTTGCCTTTGCCACATGAGCTGGAGCTTTCATTACTGCCTGAAATGGCCTTCGAATAAGAGAGTTAAATGCTTGATATAACAAATAATCAAAGCGGTACCAGACAATTTCCTTTTTCACTTGGGCATTTTCTTTCATTTTTATGCCTCTTTTTGGAAGATCTTCATTTTCTGTTGCTCCTGCCGAAGAAACTGTCCTTGTTTTTACCCCACCCTGCTGCAAAGGTTTCCATTCTTTCTGGAACTGACCGGCAACAAATTCAAGCGTTTCTTGAATGCCACTGTCGAATGTCATCGTTGGTTCCCACCCTGCTTCCTGCGCATTTGGCGCGATACAGAGATCTTTCAGTTTGAATACTTCTTCCTGTTTTGGAGAGACTTCATTAAAGATAACTTCTTTTTCATCAGGTGTTACTTCAAGCATTCGGTATGCAAGACTTAAAGTACTTACTGGGTTAGTATCAGCAAGTAAATATGTTTTGCCTTTTGTTTTTTCATTGAAATTGACTTTTAATAATCCGTATACAGCATCAAGATAGTGCACAAAATAGTTATTTTGTAATCCTTCTCCATAAATATTGATCACATTATCGAAAAACATTTCACGGGCAAGTCGGGAAAAGTTCGTAGGAACCGCTAAGTCTGTTCTTTCTCCATATACCTCACCTAAACGAACAATTCGGCCGTTAAATCGGGTCTTATTGTAATAATCATGGAGCAATGACTCGGCATATTTTTGCAATTGAATATTCTGCTCATTTGGCATTTCAATAAGCTGCCCAAGAAAGCCTGCTGTAATAAGTTCGAATTTTGCATCAAACTCGATTGCAAGTTTTATATAAGCATCTACTCTTGCTGTTTCTCTAGAAAAATCTTTATGCGTTAACTGAACAAGATCAAGCTCGCCAGGTTTTACATCAGGAAATGTAGATCCTCCGACCTGCGCGTGGATAAAATAGTACATGTAGTCTATTTTTTTGAATTTCTCGAGGTTCTTAAATGTACTTTCAATATCCATGAACACACATCTATCATTTTTCAAAAGGTCTCCAATCGCTTTACGCTTTGCAGAAGTAAAACTATCTACGAGAATAACGCGACTTCCTTGTTCAATAAGAGTTTCTGCCAGTTTAATACCAACTGGATTCACAAAGTTAACAATGACACTTAACGGACTCACTGTTTTTGTAAAATTCTCAATTTTCATTATTCTGACCCAAGAACATATTTATATAAGCGGGACGTTACCGTAATAACCTTTGCTTCGTCAATGTTTAACTCAATCTCAATGTCACGATGCCCTTCTTTAGAAATAACAATTTTCTTTGTTCCATTTGTAATTTCTGCCTGAGAAAGTGGTGTATATCCAATTTCCTGTCCATCCAAAACAATTCTTGAATCACCCGGTACGGACGATACTAAAAGCTTAAATGGCGAAGCTGATGTTGCATCTGTAGAAGCAACAGTGATGTAGCTGGATGTATCACGAGTTGGGCCGATTTGTGCTTTTACAACCGTTGTGTTTGACGGATTTACTGTAATAGGAATTTCCAATGGAATAAAAAAGTCATTTTTATTATCAACAGCCCTTAACGTAAGTGTATATTCCCCCGTTACAATGGAGTTTACTTCAAGCGGTGTTTCTCCAAGTTTTCTGTCGCCCAGATATACTTCTGACTTCAAGAATTCAGAGGTGACAACCAATGCGCCACGAGGGCTCACCTGCGACTGAATAGCATTTGTGATAAGTGAAAATGCTCCGGTGATGTTGGCAAGAATTAACAAAACGATAATACCGGCAATAACAATCATACCGCGGGCGAATCCCTGAACTCGCTGCCTATTGGCGACTTTTGCAGGATACAATTCTTTTTCTATTTCGGGCTGATAACTGCTTACAGAGCTCTTACTTACTGTGCTTTGAGGCTTGCGCTGAAACATCGCAGAAATAAAGGCGAATGGGGACTTAGATTTATCCGGCTTCTTCGCATCAGAATTGCGATTTAATGAATTTTCAGATAAATATTTCACGGGCATTAACTCATTATACACAGAACCTCCATCGCACACAAGCGAAAACGTTCCTTAAACGGTACTTCTTACTTGTAGACAAGTGCTCCAAGAGAATTTCAACCTTTTGGTTCTTTTCTTCTCAACATTTTGTGGTATCCCTTTGCAAAACGATGGGCTTCATCGCGTAATTCTCGGAGGTGAAGATACCCTGAATTATCTTTTAGTGGCTTGATAATTCTCCATCGGTTATTTATTCGACGAAGAAAAAAATCATTTGGCTTAAAAATTCCCACCACAGGAATATCCTCAAAAGGAGTTCCTTTAATTGCTTTTAACACTACACTTACCTGACCTCTTCCACCATCAATAAGGAGAATGTCGGGACGATTCCAATCCTTTTTAACCCTACGAGAGAGAACTTCCGTCATCATGCCGAAGTCTGTAATACCTTTGGTAAATTTGATTCTAAAACGTCTATATTGAGACTTTGCTAGCCTGCCATTTTCACTCACAACCATGGAGCCAGTTGCCCAATCACCCATAATATTAGAAATATCATAACATTCAACACGGTTTATCTCATGGTCAAACCCAAAAATCTTTTGAATTTCTTCTGCTCTTTTTGCATAGAGATCTTCAATAAGGTTAGGATTTTCTACATATTGATCTGGAATAATATTCGATGTCTCCAGCTTGGTCATATTGTCAAGAAATTTACGTATCTCTAAGGCCTTTTCATACTCAAAATTATTGGAGTGCTTCTGCATTTGTATTTGCATATCTTCTAACACACGATTGTATCCTTTTGTGAATAGCTCTTTTAGAGCACGAATGTTTTTCTGCTGGACAGGAAAGTTTTCAACACCAACACAAGTTCCAGGGCATAACCCAATATGATAATACAAACATGCTCGTTTCTTATTTACATGCTCCTGCAACTTTTTACCGGAGTATTCACAATACGGAAATACTTTTCTCAAAGCTCTTAATGCTTTTTTAACGGCTTGTGCCTCTGCAGGAAATGGCCCAAAGTACTTTGTTCGTTTCAGTTTCTTTGTCCGCGTGGAGAATACTTTCGACAATGTGTGCTTTATCCCATCTACGACAATATCAAAATCCTGAACAGCAATATACAAGTAAGATTTATCATCTTTTAGGTCAATATTATATTTTGGTTTATACCGTTTAATAAGCTCAGCTTCTAGCAGAAATGCTTCAACTTCTGAACGGACAACTATTGTATCTAGATCAACAATACGAGATAGTAATGCCGTTGTCTTTGGGCCTTTGTATGTATTTACAAAATAGCTGGAAACTCGATTCTTGAGATTTTTTGCCTTACCGACATAGATGATATCGTGAGCCTCGTTGTAGTATAAATATACTCCAGGAGAATTTGGAAGAAGTTTTAATTTTTCCTGCAGTTTTACTCTCGTCATTACTGTTGAGTATATTCCTTCAGCATTCGTCCTGTCCAAGTATCGGCATGCATCAATTGCGATACAGTACCTTCAAATACAATATTTCCACCTTTGTCACCACCTTCTGGCCCGACATCAATGACCCAATCAGCTTCCATAATAAAATCGAGGTTATGCTCAATAACAATGACCGTATTCCCTTGGTGCACGAGAGTTTTCAATACCGCAATAAGCTTTTCAATATCTACAAAGTGAAGACCTGTTGTCGGCTCGTCTAAAATATACACAGTTTTTCCCGTAGATCTTTTAGAAAGTTCAGAAGCGAGTTTTACTCGTTGCGCTTCACCACCAGAAAGTAACGGAGCGGATTGTCCAAGCGTTAAATATCCTAATCCAACTTGGACAAGGACTTCTAATTTCTCACGGATAAGTGGAATATCTTTAAAGAATTCTCTTGCCTGGCTAATTGGCATGTCTAAAACGTCAGAAATATTCTTGTCTTTAAACTTTACTTGTAATACCTCAGAAACATAACGTTTTCCATGGCATACATCACAATCAATGTATACGTCAGGCATAAACTGCATTTCGATTTTGATTTTTCCTTCACCTTTACATGCCTCACATCGTCCACCTTTTAAGTTGAAGCTAAAGCGGCTTGCTGTGTATCCTTTTACTTTCGCCTCTTTTGTTTGTGCAAATAACTCTCGAATATCATCAAAAACCTTTGTATATGTTGCTGGATTACTTCGTGGAGTTCGGCCAATTGGCGACTGGTCAATATACAATACTTTATCAACCGCTCCAGCGATAAATACGTTTTTATATGCTGTATCTGCGCTATCAATTTTTTGTCCAAAAGACTTTTTGAGTGCTGGAAGTAAACTTTCTACAACAAGAGAGCTCTTTCCAGAACCTGATACGCCAGTAACATTTACGAATTTTCCGAGAGGGAATTTTACAGATACGTCTTTAAGGTTATGTGTTGTAGCACCTTTAATTTCAAGAAATCTATCTCTTGAAGGAGGTGTTACTCCTGGCTGTTTCTTTTCAATAATTGCTTTCATCAATTTTGCTACATTCTTACTAACTGAGGCTTTACCAGAGAGATATGGGCCAGTAACACTATTTTTATCTGCCATAAGGTCTTCAGGGGTTCCTTTTGCAATTATCCGTCCACCTTCATCGCCTGCTCCTGGGCCGAAATCAACTACCATATCGGCATTCATCATTGTATCTTTATCGTGCTCTACAACAACTACTGTATTTCCTAGGTCACGTAAATTCTTCAAAGTATTGATAAGGCGGTGCTGATCACGAGCATGTAATCCAATCGAAGGCTCATCCAATACATAAATGACACCAGACAGACCTGTACCGATTTGGCTCGCAAGACGAATACGCTGCGATTCACCTCCAGATAATGTATTTGCTGAGCGGTTTACTGTTAAATAGTCCAAACCGACATCAAGCAGAAACTTTGATCGCAGCTGAATCTCACGCAAAATTGCCTGTGAAATAATTGTGGCTTTGTTATCAAAAGTTTTTGGAAGCTTTTCTACTGCATCAAAGAACTCGCCAATGGTGAGGTTTCCAAGCTCTGCAATGTTTCTTTCGCCAATTTTTACAGCAAGAGCGATTCGTTTTAGCCGTGTTCCATTACATTCCGGGCAAACTACTGATGTCATATACTTCTCAATTTCAGTGCGAATATATTCAGATTGCGTTTCTTTATATCGTCGTTCCAAGTTAGGAATAATGCCCTCGTACTTGCCCATTAGTGTTCTCTCTGTGCCATCCTGACTAGAATAGTACGTAATTTTATACTTCTGTTCGCCAGTTCCAAAAAGCAAGGTATCAATTTTACCTTGGGTCAAATTTTCAATAGGAGTATGCATAGAGATTGCATGTGCATCGGCAACCATTTCAAGCAACCTGCGGAAATATGAATCACGTTCCATTAACTTTGCATATGGAGCAATTCCGCCTGCAACAATTGATCTCTTTTTATCAATAACAAACTCCGGATCAATTCTTTTAATTACGCCAAGTCCGCTACATTCAATACACGCGCCGTGAGGGGAGTTAAATGAAAAGTCTCGCGGCTCAAATTCAGGAACAGAAATACCACATACCTTACAACTTTTTGTTACGCTAAAATCATTGGTCAATAAAGCTGTAGGACGCGCTGGAATTCCCGGAGATGGGTCTCTAATTTCTAATACACGAACAAAATTAGGCTGAATCTTTAGAGCAGCCTCAATTGATTGAAACAGTCGTGTACGAAGTTCCTTGAGTTGCGTTTCATCGCCAATAACGGATTTTGAAATGCTCATTGTATCCACGATAACTTCAATATCATGTGCTTTATATTTGTCCAATTGCGGAAGAGATTGTTGTAAATCGTAGTAGGAGTCATCAACTCGGACAAGGTTCCATCCCTGCTTACGAAGGTTCAAAAATACCTGCTCATATTCTCCTTTGCGCCCTGAAATAGGGACTCCGGAAATCATCGCTCTATAAGTAAAACGCTGGGCAATCGAATCATTTTTCAGATTTTCAATAATGGATGCCAATAATCCGTCAACAATTTCATCAATTGTTTGCGAAGTAAGAACACGACCACAATTTGGACAATGCGCAATACCAACACGGGCGTACAACAATCGTAAATAATCATAAATTTCTGTAATTGTTCCGACCGTCGAGCGAGGGTTATGAGACACTGTTTTCTGATCAATTGCGATGGCTGGAGAAAGCCCTTCTATCTTTTCAACGTCAGGCTTACGGAGTTCACCTAAAAACTGCCGTGCATAGGAGGATAAACTCTCTACGTACTTACGTTGGCCCTCTGCATAGAGTGTATCCATGGCAAGAGAGCTTTTTCCAGATCCGGATAAGCCCGTAAAAACCACATATTTATTCTTTGGGATTTCTAAAGATACGTTTTTCAGGTTATTTTCGTTTGCTCCAGTAACAATGATTTTGTCCATCGGTTATTTTATCATATTTCGAAGGTAAAACATACATAAAGTACCGGTTTTACTTGACCTTATAGTGTTACAAGAAGTATAATTCACAGATATATAATGAGGTTCCAGATTTTATGACACAAACACCTAAGGATGAAATGGATGAACATTCAACTCCAGCTCACACAGCAGAATATCCATACCCAAAATCTTCAAGTATTTTTCCAAAAAATGTACAAACTGTTCATACTGCGGAAATTAGACATCCCATTGATGTTTTTAACGTCACAAGTTCGATTCGAATTAATGCATTGGCAATTAAGCCAGAAGCTATGCAGGAAGAACGCATTGAGAAAGGAACATTTTATGAAACAGTAGCTACTGGGTTTCAAAATGCTTTAAACTATGGTTATAGTACAAAAAAGAGGTACGTAACTAAAGATATCCCCATGGGTTTAGGTACTGCACATACTGCGTATATTGTAACACTTGGAGATGATATAAAAGATTATTCTCATGGTGAATTCAGACTTAAAGGACGTAATATCATCGAGACCGGGCCAGAAAATAATCCTGAAAGAGTTGTTGTTTTAGGAGGTTTTCTTATTCGGAAACCCCGTCCATTAGATCAATATCTTGGTGATTTCGTCAAACCGATAGAAGCAGAAGCCACCATGTTAGAATTTCAGCAACAAATACTTCGACAATATGGACAAGAGGTTTCTTTAGAGCAACTCTCTGCCGTCCCTATTGTTGAATGGTCAAGAGCAGTAAACATGTCTCGAAATGGAACAAATTTCAGACAATTATTTGGGTTAAAGAGCACTCCTGCCTTAGTCTCAGCAATGGCGCATATTCCCGCCGTGAAAGACATTCTGATTAAAGACGCTCTTATGCGCAGTATAAGAATTATAGAAGGTACCGAACCCAAAATAGGTATTATTGGCTCTGTTGGCTTTCAAGATGAAGAAGGCCTTGGAGGACATATTACTATGGCAAAAGGATATCTTACACAAATAGGGCACCAGATGGGCGCCAGTAGAAATACCTTGAGTGTAAATCCTATTCCTGGGCTTCATCCTAATTTTACAGATCCTCATAGTACAAGCTTTATAGATAGATTCTGGGCGACATCACCAGAGAACAGAGGCGTTCTCACTCCTGGATTTTTAAATACATATAATGGCCCGGATGGAGTTGGAGGAAACTACGCGCTCGAATTTCTGGGAATTTGGTGTAATGCCAATGAGTTATAGTTTCAGTAACAATCATAGTTTGCGGATTATCAACGAATCCCTTACTATACTACTATGTTAAATGAGCTGCTCCAATCATTAAGCGAATTCCAAATTTATCTCTCGGTCATTTATATTTGTATCCTATTGATAAACTTCTATCTGTTTATATCTACTACTTTCTCTTTTTATAAGACCCAAAAAATTGGATTCCTCTTTTATTCACTTTCTCATATCTTCACTGCACTTTGGATCATTGCTGTCTATCTTGTTGTAATCATTGCAAATACGACTGTTTTAAATAATACCTTGCTGACAAAGATTTCTTTCATGGCAAGTGCTCTTTCTATCTATTTTCTTGCACTTTACCTTATTACCGAATTCGCACTATTTAAACCTTTTGTTCATAGGATACTTGTCAGTATATTTTCTATATTTGCTCTTATTAACGTCTACATTTCTCTAGCACCAGGATTAGTAGTTGTTGAATATTTTGCTGAACTCCATCGCGCCGAATATGGCCCTTACCGAAATCTGTTTGCCATATTATTGGTTTTCTCCTGGATCATTCCTCTCATTGCAATGTTTATTTACTATCCTAAAAGTAGGGGTATCCAACGTTTTCAGCTTAAGTTCCTCATTCCATCGCTATTCGTTACTATTTTATTCCTTTTTGGAACAAACTTATTGCTTCCGACTATTATTGGATCCTCAAACGTATCTGCACTTGGGCCAATTTTCATCTCTATTTACTTTGCAGCACTCTTCTACTCGTCTTTTAACTATCGTCTGATCAATGTTCCAAGAATTATCAGAGGATTGGGTAATATCACGCTAAAGATTGCGTACGTTTTAGCCATTTACTTCTTTCTTGATTCAATTGAAAATTCAAGTTTCAGCATAGCATTCTTGGTTGTTATTGGTGCAATCAGCTCAACAGTTCTAAAAATAATTGACCGATACACCATCGAGATTGACGATAGTCAACAGGCATATGCGCAGCTGGAGATCTTATTAAACACAATTTCTAAAGAGTTAAATCTTATTAAACTGTGTAGCGAAATTGAAGATTTGTCACGAAGTATTTTTAGAGGCCATACAACTTCTATCATTGTAATGAACTCTAAATCGCGTACTATTCTTTACAAATCCAAGAATCTACGAGGACTGTTTGTTGTAAACAAGCTATTTCATCAGTGGGCAAAATCAGACGAACATCGTGTACTCACCATCGAAGAGGTAGAATTAGTGCTTCAGGATCCGGATTTTGAGAATCTTGTGCTTTATAAAGAGTTACACAAATTCATGACCCGCAATGATATCGGGTTAATTGCGCCGTTAGATAAGAAAGTTATTATCAATGGCGTTTTTATGGTATCCCGTAAGAAGGAAGGAATTTTCAGTATGAGTGAAATTAAATTTGCAGAGTCTATTGCTAATAACTGTTCTGTGGCCATCTCTCGTGCAATGCTTTACAAAGAAACTCGAGACTTCGCTTCTTTTCTTGAAGATACGGTTAGCCAGAGAACAATTCAGCTACAGCAGGCAAATGCCCAATTGGAAACGCTTGTTACAGAATTAAAAACGGTTGACCAAGCAAAAAGTGAATTTATTTCTATTGCAAGCCATCAACTTCGTACGCCAATATCTATCATTCGAGGATATATTTCTATGTTGCTTGATGGAGACTTCGGCCCTGTTCCAGATGAACAGAAAATGATGCTTGGCAAAGCTCAACAGAGTGTAAAACAGCTTATTAATATTGTTGAGGACATTCTTAATGCTTCTCGTATTGAACAAGGTCGTCTTGTTATTACTCCTGAAGCATTTAATGTTGCAGAGTTGGTTAAAACTGTAACCTCCGAATTGAAACAAAAAGCAACCAAAAAGGGACTGTCTCTGGATTATATTTCAGAGATCTCAAATGTCCAGATCGAGGGAGATAGAAATAAACTGCTTGAAGTGTTTATGAATATCATTGATAACGGCATTAACTATACAAAGCAAGGAGGAATTTACATTAACGTGGAAGAAACTAAAGATAAAGTACTAACAAGCATTAAAGACTCAGGAATCGGCATTCCAAAAGAGTCTCAAGACAAAATATTCAAGCGATTTAGCCGACTTGATAATGCAAAGAAAGTGCGCCCAGATGGAACCGGAATTGGTTTGTATATAGCAAAAACTATCGTTGAATCACATGGCGGAAAAATCTGGTTTGAAAGCAAAGAAAATATTGGAACAACATTCTTTATTGAGTTGCCGAAGTTGTTTCCTAAAGAACTTCTTCCTGACGAAGAGGATAAAAAGATGGCGGCAACACAATTGGAGTCACTCACCACAATCAGTAAAACATAACAATCTTTCGAAAAAGATTGCAACATACATTTTGGAGAAAATTACATTTCGCCTTTTTTCAGCTTTTGAATAAGGTTTCTGATTTCGATTGCACGCTCGAAGTTCAGCGATTCTGCTTCTCTTTTCATTTCTTGCGTTAAGACTTTTAGAGTTTCATTTTGTTCGCGTTTTGGCATCGTTTGATAGTTTGCAGTCATCACCTCAACATCTTTGCCAAGCCTGTGCCTGACTCGATCTTCAACTGCGGCAGCAGAGTCATCTTCGCCTTTCGGTAAAATTCTTTCACGAATACTCTTTTTAATTGATTGCGGAGTAATACCATGCTTTTCATTATATTCAATTTGAATTTTGCGGCGTCTTTCGACTTCATAAATTGCTTGCTCCAAGCTTCGAGTTCTGTTATCAGCATAAAGCAATACACGTCCTTCTACATGACGGGCAGCGCGACCCATTGTTTGAATCAAACTTGTGCGAGAGCGAAGGAACCCTTCTTTGTCCGCATCGAGAATAGCAACAAGTGCAACTTCGGGTAAGTCTAACCCTTCACGAAGAAGGTTAATACCCACGAGTACGTCATACTCTCCCTTTCTAAGGTTTGTAAGAATATCGCTTCGTTCAAGAGTTTCAATATCTGAGTGAAGATAGGTGACTCGCACATTTTCCTGCTTTAGATATTCTGACAAATCTTCTGCCATACGTTTGGTCAAGGTGGTCACTAAAACTCTGAATCCCTTCGAAATTGTGTCTTTAATCTCTACAATAAGATCCTTAATTTGGTTTTCAGCCGGGCGGACTTCAATAACAGGATCAATAAGTCCAGTTGGACGAATAAGCTGCTCTGCTATTCCCTCTTTTCCTGCTTTCTCAAGCTCATATTGTTCTGGAGTCGCGGACAAGTAAATCGTATTTCCCATCCTCTGTTCGAACTCATCAAATTTTAATGGACGGTTATCTAAAGCACTCGGAAGTCGAAATCCATAATCAACAAGCGTCTGTTTTCTTGAACGATCTCCGTTATACATACCTCGAACCTGAGGAATTGTAATGTGTGATTCGTCTAATACTAGCAAATAGTCATCGGGAAAGTATTCGAGCAAGCTTAGCGGTGCATCTCCAGTATTTCTTCCATCAAAGTACCGAGAATAGTTTTCAATGCCTTTACAGTAACCGACTTCGCGCATCATTTCTATATCGTAGTTAACTTTCTGCTGCAAACGATAGGCCTCGATCTCTTTGCTCTGAGATTTTAATTCCTGCAAACGCTTTTCAAGGTCAATAACGATTTGTGCAATGCCTTTTTCGCGTTCTTCTGCGTCGGTCACGTAGTGTTTGGCCGGATAAAGTACAACACGCTCGATTTTATCGCCTGTAAACGCAACCAGCATATCTATGTAGTAATCATAATTTGTGATAATTGTCCCATCAATCGGGTTGAACATATCACAACGTGTAATGACATCTCCATCAAAGACAAAGCGAAGTGCAATATCTGCGTAGGAAATATATACATCAAGATTATTTCCACGTACTCGGAATGTTCCGCGCTTAAAATCTATATCGTTTCGCTCATAAAATAGGTTTACCAGATCATGTTGCAAGTCAAAAGACGAATACTTATCTCCTACGTTTATCAAAACCATTGCTTTTTTATACGCCTCAGGAGAACCAAGGTTATAAATTGCAGAGACGGAGGCCACAACTATCGTATCTTCACGAGTCATAAGAGAAGTAGATGCTGCAAGTCGAAGCTTGTCAATTTCATCGTTAATCTGCGCATCTTTTTCGATATACAGGTCGCGTTGAGGAATATATGCTTCCGGTTGGTAGTAGTCGTAGTAGCTGACAAAATATTGCACTGCATTTTTAGGAAAGAATTCACGAAACTCCTGGTAAAGCTGGGCTGCAAGTGTTTTGTTGTGACTAATGATTAATGTTGGTTTTTGTAGTTTTTCGATAACATTTGCAACTGTAAAGGTTTTTCCACTACCCGTTACACCAAGAAGAACCTGATGTTTTTTGCCCTCACTCGCAATACCACGAACAAGCTTATCAATTGCTTTTGGCTGGTCTCCGGTTGGTTTGTATACAGACGATAGCTGGAATTTCATTGTGTATGGTGAAAGCTATAAATAATCTACTCAAAAACTGTGCAATAGAGCATTTTACCATAAAACCTGCCCTATTTTACACAGACTACGGTAAGGTATAATTGCTTATGCTGACAGTTGGACAAATTTTAAAACGCGCACGCGAACAGGCAAAAGTAACAATAGATGAAATTGCGCAGACAACAAAGATTCGTAAAGAATACCTGGAAAAGATCGAGAGAAACGAATTCACCGGTTTTGTATCTACAACATTCGTTAAAGGGTTTATTCGCAGTTACGCAAACTTTCTTGACCTTGACCCGGATAATCTTGTGGCACTTTACCGCAGGCAAGTAGGTGAAGATGAAAAACCCATTAAAGCCAACTTGAAAAAGGTAAAAACGGAGGGATTTTCAATTTCTCCTGCGCATATTATCTCACTTGGACTCGCACTCTTCTTTATTTTCATCATCGGGGTGCTCATCGTTCAGTTTTACCGCTTACAGCAGCCTCCTGCAATTGAAATTGCCTCCCCGGCAGAATCTCCGTTTACAACAGACAAGCAGTCATTTGAAATAAAAGGAGCGACCGAAGATCAAGTTATCCTTATGCTCAATGGAGCGCAAGTGCAACTTCGTCCAGATAAAACGTTCTCTGTTCTCGTAGAGCTGGCACCCGGAGAAAATATTATCACGATCGAAGGATGGAAAGTAAACGCAGAGCAGAAAAAAACGTATAAAACGCTGGTTGTAACGTATAACGCGGATGGAACGCAACAAACATCGGGGCAACAATTTTCTAACACCAATACAAATACTGGTGAGCCGACACCGTTTATTATTACCTCAACTGCCGAAGCGTGGATCCGAGTCGTTGCTGACAAAACTCAGCTTGCCGTAGGAGTTGTACCGGTCAATTATCGCCGAGAGTTCGAAGCAAAGAATGAATTCGTTGTGACAACTGGAAAACCACGAGAAACAAAACTCACCCTAGATGGAGAAGAAAAAGAATGGGATATCAGCAATGGCGTTGGCTCATTAACTTGTACAAAATCCTCCACAGGATGGAGATGTGAATGACCTTCCATGTCTCACCTATTTTAATGGAGCGAGTGCACGTAAAAAGCGCTTATCCATGTTTCACTGAGTTTATACGGAGCGAGGGAATTCAAAATGTTTTTTCATTTTGAATTCCTCAAGCGACGTTTATGGGGAAATTCTCTTTACTCCCCTATAAAGAAACATTGCATCTCTCACAGATTCGAGGTTTAGAAGCTTCATTAGCATTCGTGATGGGCCCATTCCAAGTCCTCCATGAGGAGGTGCTCCGTACTTAAAGAAGTCCAAGTAGTACTGTAAGCTTGGAACATCCATGCCCTTATCTTTTGCTTGTTCAACAAGAATATCGTATCGGTGTTCACGCTGTGCACCGGTTGTAATTTCTACTCCCTTAAACAAAAGATCAAAGCTTTTTGTTAAAGTTTTATCTTCTTCCAAGCGCATGTGGTAGAACGGACGAACAGTAATTGGATATTCCGTAACGAATACAAATTGGTGACCATGTTCTTTTTCAATATATTCACAAAGTTTTCGCTCTTCTTCCGGGCTCAAGTCTCCTGGTTTTTCACTTTCTACACCCATTTGTCCAAGAATTTCTTTTGCTTCTTTCATCGTGACCTTTGGGAATGGCATTGTTGGAACAACCACCTCAACACCAAGCTGTTTCTTTATCTCTTCGCCAAGTTTCTCTTTTACGTCAGTCATCATTGCAACAATAAAACGCTCTTCTTCTGCCATGACATCGTAGTGAGAATCAATAAATGAGATTTCAATATCATAACCAGTGAATTCGGTTGCATGCCGCGTTGTGAATGATGGTTCTGCGCGAAAAACAGGCCCAATTTCAAAGACTTTTTCAAAACCGGCGGTCATAGCCATCTGCTTGTAAAACTGCGGAGATTGAGCCAAATAGGCCTTTCTATCAAAGTATTTAACTTCGAATACTTCAGATCCAGATTCGCTTGCTGATCCCATTAACTTTGGCGAATGGATGTTTATGTATCCTTGCTCTGTACAATAGCGTACAAAGGCGTTTTCCATGATTGTCCATGTTTTAAATGCGAGTGCTCTTTCTGGCTTGCGAAGATCAATAAATCTCCAGTCCATACGTGCTTGCTGCTCTGCTTCTGAGCTGCTCTTTTCAACAACCTGAATTGGAAGTTCCGGTGCTGCATGTGTTAAGACTTCCAGGCTTGTGACTAAGATTTCAACTCCTGCCTCGACCTGTTTTGCCTCTTTTACTGTTCCTGTGACGGAAATAACGTCTTCTAAATGTAAATCTTTAGAAAGTTCGAGCGCTTCTGGCGCTTCTTTCGTGACAACAATCTGCACAATTCCGGAAATATCTCGCACCATGATAAATGCCAATGATCCTTGCTTTCTGACAGCATGTGCCCAGCCTTTGATAGTTACTTCACTGCCGATTTTCTCTCGAAGTGAGCTGACGTGTGTTCTTTCTTTCATATGTTTTTATTTAAATTTATAGATTTATGAATAATTAAATGTCTCTAAAGTGATGTGCATTTATAGCACTATAATGAAAAAATTTCCCTTCTACAGGGAATTGGCGTCGCAAACCGATACGGCAGAAACTAAGAACTTCTGAAAAAAGGAATGTCTAGACGTTTCTTGTAACATACGTAATTATACCACCTCAATCATGACTCGTGAATAAAATTTTACTCACACTTTTTCCAAACGGGGTATAATTCTCTATGACTCAAAAGAAAAAAGTCACAATTGAGCAACTTTATCGCGAGCTTGAGCAATATATTCCTCCACAGCAAGAACCTTTAGTACAGGCTGTATTTCGATCGTCAGGGTCATCGTTTCAAGCGCTTGTAACCTGCATATTATCGGCGCGGACAGCAGATAAAACAACAGAAAAGCGTATTCCAGAGCTATTCAAAATCGTTAAAGAGCCAAAAGACTTAAAAAAAGTGAGCCAACAGCGCCTAGAAAAAATCCTTTTTCCCATTGGATTTTACAAGAACAAAGCAAAACTACTTAAAAAGTTCCCCGACGTATTAGAAAAAGAGTTTAATGGCGTTATTCCAGAAACGATAGAAGAACTAATAAAGCTGCCAGGAGTTGGACGTAAAACGGCAAATCTTATTGTATCTGTATGCTTCGACAAAGACGGTATTTGCGTTGATACCCATGTGCACAGAATTATGAACCACATCGGCTATGTAAACACTAAAACTCCGCTCGAAACAGAAGCCGCTTTGAGGGAAAAGTTACCCAAAAAGCTCTGGAAAAAAACAAATTCACTTATGGTACTGCTAGGACAGAGTGTTTGCGCTCCTACATTGATTAATAAGCCAGCATGTCCGCTCAATTGGTACGAATTGAAAGAATCAAAGCCCACAGTAAAGAAAAGGGTTTCCCGCTAATCTTCCAAGGCAAACGCTAGAAATGTGTAATATCCCCCTTCAAATTGTGAAAGATTGTACTTCTCGTTTGGTGCATGCAGTCTATCATCAGGAAATCCAAGGTTTGCAAGCAATGTTGTTGCGCCATAGGCTTCTTTAAATGTATTCACAATGCCAATTGTTCCACCTGTTGCAGTAAGTACTGACTTTTTACCAAATCCTTTCTCAAACGCGACACTTAGCCTTTTGATTTCTGGATCGTTTGGATCAGTAATATACGGCTTTGCATGGTTTAGAAACTGTAAATCCCACTCTATTCCCTTTGGCATGATTTTCGCAATATACTTGCGCACTAATTCTGCAATATGATCGGGCTCCTGGTATGGAACAAGTCTAAAGCTGAATTTTACCGATGCTTTGGATGGAATAATTGTTTTTGCACCACCCCATTGGGTAAACCCAGACTCCATACCGTGAACGTCAAAGCTTGGACGTAATCCTGTTACTGCAAGTGCAGAAAAACTTTTACCTTTGCGAATATACGGACTAACCGTTCGCGCAGTTGTTTCGTGGCGAATTTGTTCCCACGACGGACTGACTGAGTTCAATGCATCAATTTCTTCTTCTCCCGGTTTTCGAACAGTTTTGTAAAATCCTGGAACACGAACTCGGTTCTTTTTAATATCTTTCAGCTTGTATACGATGTAAGATGCAACGTTTGCAGGATTCATTACGGCATTTCCGTATATACCTGAGTGCATATCTGAGTCAGAGTTCTTTATGTGCAAGTCAAAATATGCGAGACCTCGGGATGCATATTCAATGCTTGGAGCATCGAAAGTCGCCCATGGGCCGTCAGAAATATAGACATAATCTGCAGCCACTTCCTTATCAAACTTTTTAGATGCAACGATAACTTCGGTGGTTGCACCTGAAATCTCCTCTTCACCTTCAAAGAAGACTTTTATATTGAAACGGCGCTTTCCTTCTTCACCGTGCTTTAAGTAGTATTCCAATCCGGCAAGGTTTGTCAGCAACTGGCCCTTATTATCAGTTGTTCCTCGGCCGTACATTGCGCCATCTCGAATTTCTGGCTCAAATGGATCAGATGTCCATTGCTCCAATGGTTCTGGTGGTTGCACATCATAGTGACCATACACTAGCAATGTTTTTAATGAAGGATCAAATTCTTTGTGTCCGACAACAACAGGGTATCCATTTGGCCGATCTTCCGGAAGAATCTCTTTTACATCATCCAGGCCCATTTCGGCAAGTTTTGTCTTCAACCATTCTACAGCGTTGCGAATTTCAGGCTTGAATTGTTCATCTGTGCTAATTGACTTAATACGTACAAAGTCAGCAAGCTCGGAATAAAAGCGATCTTTGTGCTGTTCGAAATATTCTTTGGGAGTCATGAGAACGTATATAAAATTACATTAATAATTATCTAATAAATGCGAACAAAATAATGAAAAATACTAATAGCGCAAATGCGATAAGTAATGCCCTATTGGACAAAATAATGCGAGGAACACTATCGGTAAGCCCTTCGATTTTCGTATCTGAGGTAATTAGCTCGTTGATATAGACGAGTACAAAAACCAGCAATGCTTCGGTATAAAGTAACGGCCCAGTAATAAATGAGACAGTCAAATAGTAGGAAATTACGGCTGCCATCAGAATAATGACAAGAAACTTTTTCAGCATGCCTTTTGAGTACTTGCTAAGAACTGAACGAGCTTCTGTTCCGTATTTAGTGAGTTCGACCAAACGCTGCACTGCGTACATAAAAATAGTAAGGAAGAATACCGTTATTGCCAAGAACATCGGTACAGGGAGAGAAAGCAGCAAGAATCCTGAGGCAGTACGTAGAATGTACAAGGATCCAAGCAGCGCAAACTCTACAAACGGAATTCTCTTTCCAATATTTGTGTAAATCATATTTATTGCAAGCACTCCTGCCACAATATATGCAAAGGAGGTGCTTTCAATCATAATCACCATCGCGCAGACGATAACTGACAATACAACCGCGATAAACACGGTTTCCTGAATCGTCAGCGCTCCGGACGCCAATGGGCGGTTTTTCTTAGTTGGATGCTTTCTGTCAGCCTCGATATCATGGATATCGTTAACGATATAGACTATACTGCTCGTAAAAGAAAGGGTAAAATACCCCAGGAGGAGGGTAATAATATTGGGAATAGATACATGAGTACTCCAGAGCAAAGGAAAGAAGACGTAAATGTTGCGGTACCATTCGGTTACTCTCATTTCTCGCAGAACATTTTTAAGCTTTACGATAATATTCATAACTTGGATGTAAAATTTTCCAGAGCTTTATATGACTTTACTGTTCATTATAAGCTAATCTACTATCCCAGTAAAGTTATTGAGTTCATTTCGGACACCATCGGATTGCCGATTCTTTTTATTCTCTATGCACAAGCTGGTGCACCGGCTCCAATCACATTTGCAACCTATGTTCTCTTTTTCATGCTTATTGCGGAACTTTTTGTAAAACGTTTATTCAAAAGAAAGCGCCCGGAATGGACATTCATGCTCGGATTCGCATTTCCATCATCTCACTCGTTACTTGCGACAATTTGCTTCACAGTACTGCTCTTTGTTCCGATCCCATTAAAACCACTCTTTCTTGGATTTCTCTTCCTTATCCCGCTTAACCGCATCATGTTGGGACATCACTATATCGCCGATGTCATTATGGGCGTAATGCTAGGAGCACTTGCTGGAATACTGTGGCTGCTGGGATTGCCGCTTATGCTGCATTTTATGCTTCCGTAAAACAGGTTACTCTCTAAATAACCAATGGGGATACTCTAGTTACCAAAGATCGCGCCGAGAATTCCGTTAATAATCGCAGCAATCAAGTCAAACAATGGAGAAAGGAAAGAATCTCCATTTCCTGTTACTGGCGGAGGATTGGTTCCTCCTGTGACATTAATCTTACAAAAGTCACTCAACTCTTTTTCAGTATCAATATATCCGTTTGGTTCGCGAAGTAACACAGGGAATTCGCCGAATTCTTCGATTCTGACACTCCCCGGCAGAATAAATACGTATTTCACATTGTTTTTAAGGTATCCATAGCTGCGAAATTCAGAAACATAGTCAAACGTTGGATAGAGAGGATCGCGACAACCTCGATTCATTTCAAACCGAAAGCCGTTTCCGGTAACGGTCGGTGTCGCAAAGCCAATAAATGTGTTTTTTACAATAAGTTCAATACGCTGCGGAACCGGTTCGCCACTCTGAATAATTTGGAAATCTACGGAAAAGCGCTCATTCGACATGTACGGAGTTGTTGTCTCGCGGTAGCGGTCAACTGCACTGGCAGTTGGAATCGTCATTGCCAACAAAGTTCCTGTGAAAAGTGTAAAGAGTAAGTAAAAAACTTTCTTCATATATGTATTTTACCCTAAAAATTGCAAAGGCACCTCAATCGAGATCACCTTTTTCGTTGGATGCTCAATTGGCGTCACTTTATACTCAAGACTCATACTTACAGCATCGAACGTTGGGAACAAAATCACAACGTTATCGCGATTTGCTGTTTCAACGAATTTATCAATTGTCGCACGTAGTCTGCGAGGATCTTTCGGCTTATTAATAATTGTTCCAAAAACATAATCTCCACGCTCGAATACCAAATCTACGCGGTGACCTGCATAATCCTGCCAATAATACACTTGAGGAACACTATCAAGAGAGCTAAAGTATGCAAGTAATGTGCCAAGAAGCCAACTTCCTATAATTTTACTGAATGTATCTGGGCGAATCATTTCCTGAATTGATGTCACGTACGACAAATTGTTTAAAACACCGGTATCAAGGTAATACAACATAATGCTTTTCGTTGTTTCTTCTTGTGCTTCGCCTTTTCGAAGGTATGGATATACTTTTTTAATAAGGTAGGTATTTTCGAGCAAATCAAGGTACTTATACAAACTTGGACGTGAAATTCCCACTTCTTTACTCACCTGGTTAATGTTCAATGTCTCGCCATTTTGCTGTGCGAATGACTGTAGGCTTAGGCCAAATAGCTCTAAATCCAAGTTACGGGCCACTGCACCAATTTCCTTTTCAAGGTATACAGAGATATAGCTTTTGATCATTTTCATTCTGTCCTCGATTGGGCTGGTGATAATGCGGGGAAGTCCCCCATAAAAGAGATTTTCAACAACTGTTGCGGTTGCTTCTTTTGCAACCATCTTTAATGCTGAGTGTTTTTGCGGAAAATATTCGTTAAGAAATGCAACAAATTTCTCAAACGTGTCTGTTTTTGGTTTTCCCTGTAATTGGGCAAGGATTGCGTCATCGCCGGTTACGGTAGAGTCAAAGTGCTCATCAATATGTTCAAAAAGATCGCCAAAGAAATTAATTTTCTGCGATGTTTTTGCCGCTAATAGCTCGCTGTACACAAACGGATACACCGTTATGTGCTCTACTCGTCCTGCGAGCGTTTCTGCCGCCATGTTAGTAATTCCAATAGAGGAAGAGCCTGTGAGAATAAATTTGATATTATTACTATTCTGGTCGAAAATTTGCTTTACCCAATCGAAAAGCTGCGGCATTTTCTGGACTTCATCTATAAAAATGAATACCTTTTTGCTTGATTTTTCGAGTGAGTTGCCTAAAGAAAGTTCCACGTCTTTTTGAATGTAGCGGATGTCTTTTTTCAGATAACCACGAAGCTGAATATCGTCTAAAACGTAAAAAAACGAGTTTTGAGAAACTTGAAATGTACCGTCATCTTTGGCATCTACTTGTTTTTCTTTCTTCACAAATTCCTGTGCCATGTTCATTAAAGTGCTTTTTCCAACCTGACGAGGCCCAATAATCATGGTCACAAGGTTTGATTCGAGAGACTCAATTATTTTTTCGTGAATAGCACGTTCAAGATAGCCTTTCATATTCAATTATAGCGTAAAAAATATACTTGGGCAGTTCTTTTTTCTCGTGAACTATGTCAACACTTTCTGAAAACATTGTGGTTTCCGCGAGAACGGTAATACCAGACAAAACAGCGAAAAAAGGTATTACTCAAGGTATCATACTCCACTCTACGTGTAAAGCGAGATATTGGCAGATGCCGAATGATTGCGTACAATAGAGATTATGAGAGTCATGCTTGCAAAACCTGAAAAAGGAAACCCATTACAGATTGTCTTTACTTTGCTGCTTTTAGTCGTTCCTATCGTATTTATTGCAGGTGCAGTGTATTTTATTATTCAGGTGCGAAATGACTCAGTGATTATTACTCCAGAGCGACACATCGTTGGAAATGTGACCGCCGCAAGCGCGACAATCGCGTGGACAACGCCAAATGGTGAAGCTATTGGATCAGTTATGTGGGGAACAAGTGAATCTCTCAGTAATACCGAAGGTGACATTCGCAATAACACGAACGGAAAAACAGATAAACGAAACACTCATATCGTAACAATTGAGAATTTATCCCCAAATACAACGTATTATTATCGAATAAAAGTTGGATCAACTGTGTATCCATCGGCAGATGAAGCTCCATTTTCGTTTACGACAATTCCGCTGCGTACGCAATCAACCTCACAGCCTGTGTCAATTTACGGCAATGTTACAAATGTTACTGACGACGATATTATTGTCTCTGCAATGGTGAGCAATGGTACTCAAAACTCGTTTCCGCTTATTACGTACCCGAAAACTGATGGATCCTGGTACATTGATATTAGCAAAGCAGTTTCTACTGCAGCATTACAGCCTATGACTGTGACTAATAAGCATAGTGTGACGGTCAACTTTGATACTTCCGATTCAGGAAATAGCGTCATTGCCTCTGCAGAAAGCTCTCCACTAAGAACTGGGCTTATCACTGCGTATATGTTTGATACTTCAACTGCAGAGAAAATTACTCCTACCCCAACACCGACAATAACTGCGCCGATTATTACTCCGGCGCAACCAACGGGAAGCGTTACGCCAACTCCAACAGTGACACAACAATTCACATCTGGAACAGTTTCCCCATCAGAAAGTAGCGGCACCGGCGTTTTCAATTTTGCCGCGCTCAAACAAGATATTTCTCTTTCAACTGGCCAATCCCCAACATTGGGCGAAAAAACAGTTTCCGGATCACATATCGCATTCTCTTTGTATAAAACTCCGGTACTTACGAATATTACAGATACATCGCTCAGCATTTTTTGGATCACCGAAGCAAAAGAAGCAAGCGATATTGTGCATGCACAGACAAACTCATCAGGCTCAACAAAAGTTATTGACGATAGAGACGGCTCAATTTCTAAACAGCATCGGATTCATCATGTTACGCTAAAGAAGCTGACCGCAAATACAGGGTATTCCTATACATATGGGCAAAATTCTTCGTCACGACAATTTAGTTCTCCAAAAACACTGCAGGTACAGCCATCGTTTCAGAATATTTCTGGCTCGTTAAACACTTTTGCAGGTGAATGTGTAATGTTTACCCAACTCAGTCGTGGCAATCAAAAGTCAAGCAAAATTTCGACACTATTACAGACAAAGGACTGGATCTTAAATATTGGGCCTGTTCGTACTGAAGATTTGTCACAGTTCTTTGCTCCTCAATCATCAGATATTGTCACATTTGATGTGTATTGTATTCAGGAAAATCTCTCGGTACTTTCGGGAACAAAAAGCATGCCTGTTGGAACAGCGATTGGAAGTTCTGTTTCTATTGATATTCAATAATAATTCCCATCTTCTTTATCAAAAGATTAATTCGGCAGAATTACCGAATTAGTTAGTCGCGGACAAGCACTCTGCTCTGAAACGATCGTGGGCGATGAATAAATGCATAAATACCGATAGCAAGAATCATTCCTCCTCCTGCCGTAATAAGGAGCATCAATGGCGAAACTCCTAAATCATCCGGTGGCTGTGGGATTGGCGTTGTTGGTGTTACTCCTGAAGAGACAGTAATTTCCCCATTTGTAGGAGCAACGAGAATAAATTGCGTTGGACTGTTGTTATCCATTATTGCAGAGTTCTGAACGTCGTTTGTGCCGGAATATCTGAACTGCAAATCACTTGCGCCTGCTTTTCTCCCTCGAAATTGCACTGTAAAAAAAGTTGCCTGAGTTGCCGTAAGCTGTGGATATGCACAGTCAGTTGTACCATCGGAAAATCCGGTCACCATAATAACACCCTGGGTATTGTCAGAAGCATATGAAGCGCTGTCAGTGGGATAGGTACAGAAAATCGAGCCGGCAACAACATCAGTTATTTCAAGGATTTCTGGATCAAACTGCAACACCGCTTTTGCATAGCTCGCCTGCTTCGGCGTTGAAGAAGAGAGAGAAACAACAACATTAACAGTTTGGCCCGGAGTTATCGTAGGATTTTGTGGGTTTAAAGTCATTGCAGCAGTCTGCTGAGTAGACTGAGCAAAAATAGGAGAAATAGCAAAAAACAACGAGAAAATAGCACAAGCGGCAGTAATCCATACTTTATGAAAACGCGGCAGATTCATACGATATACTAGCACGAATACCATTCATGTGCTACTTCAGCTCATTGCACGATAGCTAGTTGAAGTATTACACCGAGATGCAATAATACAGAATGCCGTCATTTAATTACAAGAAAAAATTTGGACAACACTTTTTGCGCTTCTTCCCTGCAGAACTCACAGACGATGTGCTGCAGCTTTCTGAAGAAACAGAGCTGCACATTGTTGAAATCGGCCCAGGAAACGGAGCATTGACTATTCCTCTCCTGCAGGAGCTTACCAAAAAGTTCACCAACATTACGTATCATTGTGTTGATATAGATAGCGAAGCGTTATCGGCAGTAAAAGAGCGTATTTCTGAAGTATCTGAGGCAATGACTGTTAAAGTCGAATATCATTTGCAAGATGTTCTTACTGTAATGTTGCAGGATTTTCACATTGAAAATGGCGCGTTGTTGCTGCTGGGATCACTACCCTACAATATTTCTAAGCAAATTATTTCATGGACATTTAGAGAACTTTCTACTTTGGACAGAAATATCACAATATTGCCCGTCAACTACATCATTCAAAAAGAAGTCGCAGACGTTTATTTGTCTACCCCCCCTGATGCAGATTTTTTAAGCCACACCATGAGATTGTTTGCCGACCGTGCAGAAAACCTTCGGATATTACCACCAGGAGCGTTTGTTCCTCCACCTAAAGTGACCAGTGCTCTATTGCATATTGTTCCAAAGAAACTTGGACAGAAAGAGCATGAAGAAATTGAAAAAGTCGGGCAATTCATAAAAAAGTGCTTTAACTTTCCGAGAAAAAAGCTTGCTTTTGCATTGAGCAAACACTTTTCTCATGTGAAATGGCCAGAAAACGTAGAAGAAGTTATGCAAAAACGACCTCAAGAAGTAACAACCGATGAATTCCTCGAACTTTTTAGAGTAATGATCACAACAATCGCCCAATAATTTGCATTGTTTCAGAGATGAGCCGAACATCTTCAGCGCTAAGCTGTCTATCTTCGTGAACTACTTTATTTCGCACAAGGTGCATTGCTTTTATGACTTTGAACTCTTCGTAAGTAATGACTTTTTTCTGCATTGCTTGGCGAATTTTCTGATTAACACTTGGATCACTGCATCCATATGCTTCAAAAACGTGCCCAATCAAGTTGTCAAAGCGAGAAATAACCTTTTGAAGCTTTAATTGCTGTAATTCGTGTTGCGTCTCGCTCACTGCTTGGGAGAATTCTTGATAAATGACTTTGTACTTTGCGTTTAGATCCGCTAAACCGGTCTTCATCGTACGTGGAATAACAATGCCTACCAACAAAACGACAATGACAAGTCCAACAATTGCGATAAAAATTGTTGTGTACATTAGCCTCCTCCAAATCTGCGCTGACGATTGTAGTAATCCTCAACAATAGTAAGTAAGTCTTCTTTGGTTAATTCAGGGAATTTTTTGTCCAGAAATTCAAGCTCTGCATACACTGACTGATACGGCATAATGCCACTTAATCGCTTTTCACCTGAGGTTCGCAAAATTAAGTCAGGGTCAGGAATTCGCAAGGTAGTATCCAAATATTCTTTAAACTTTTCTTCAGATACTTCGTCGGGAAGTTTGCCTGCTTTGGCATCTGCAACGATAGTGTTAACTGCACGAATAATTTCGTTTCGTCCACCGTAATCGAGGGCTACTTGGTAGTTCCATTCTGTAAAGTGAGCAGTTGCATCTTCTACTTCTGCAATTTTTCTGCGAAGATTTTCAGGCAAACGATCCTTTCTTCCCAGATGAGTAAATCGAATTTCATACTTGATTAAATCATTTTTCTTTGAATCAAGTAGCTGGTAAAAAAGCTCCATAAGAAACTTAACTTCAGCCTCGTCGCGTTTCCAGTTCTCAGTTGAAAAGCCCCACATTGTTAAAAAGTGGATCTCTTTTTCTTTGCAGACCTGTAAAATCATATCCAAATTATTAGCGCCTTTTCGGTGACCTTCCCATGCCGGAACACCGGAGTTTTTTGCCCATCGGCGATTCCCATCCGGGATAATAACAAGGTGGTTTAAAGGCACAATTTCATTACTCATAATCTAACATCCCCCAAATATTATGTACGTGGCAGAATATGTACCACGATTATATACGATGGTACGAATGATGAGTAGTATGAGGTCTTTTACCTACTCTTTTCGGTTACAGTGTACTTAATCGCTGTAATTCTTTCAACGAAGTCGCATCTATGGGCTTTTTTTCGCGAAATTTCATAAACCTTGGAAAACGCAATGCTAAACCAGACGTGTGCAACGGGCTTTTTGTAATCTCATCGGCTTCGACTTCAACAACTAGCTCGGGGAACATCCATTTATGGGGAATTAACGATTTTGGAACACTTACTTGCTGAGGCTGTTCTGCAACAACAAATTCATCGCACTTTCGCTTAATCTCCTGCCATATTTCATCTGTAATTCCCGTTCCGATTTTTGTCACTGACACAAACATATCTTTTTCTTCGTCGTATAGGCCGGCCAAGAGTGCACCAATTCCAAACTTTGCAAGCCTTCCTTCGCCAAAGTAATAGCCCAACAATACGAGGTCAACGGTATCTGCAAGCTCTTTTTTCATTGCGCGCTTAAACTTGATCCATTCGAAATTACGAACACCTGGCTCATATTTGCCTGCTCCATTTTTGAAAATGACTCCTTCCAACCCTTCTGCAACATATTCCATAAAGATTTTATCTGCTTCGACAATATCGGTGGTGATATGAAATGGAGTTTTGGTAAATACATAGCTTTTTTCCTGGACATCAAGAAATGAAAGTAATGCTTTTCTCTCTGCCAACGGAAGAGACATGCATTCGCTTGTTTCTTTGTACAAAATGTCAAACACAAAAATTCTTACCGGTACCGAAGTTTGCGCATCTCCAATGTTATGCTTTCTTCGACGCGTCATTGTTTCCTGGTAGGTCATGAATTGCTCGACAGCATCGTTATATCCAATAACTTCTCCGTCCAGAACCAGCCCGTTGCTATTCGTCCCATGAACTTTATCAAATCGCTCAATCAAAGTTTTTGCTGCTTCTGTAATTTCAGGAAACATGTTGGTCATATCCTCAAGATTGCGGGAATATAACTTTACTTCAATATCTTGTGTTAATACCGGAAGCAGTGTTGCTGGCTCTTCCTCTTCAAGGTAAGCAAACCACACTCTATCACCAAAAGACTTTTGCTTCACTTCTTCTTTAAAAACATGCACCTGGATACGTAATCCATCGTATTTAGGCTCAATATACGGCTCTGGAATACGTGCAAAGACATCTTCTACTGTAGACTCTCTTTCTACTAACTTGGAAGCAACAGGAACTCCTGGAACAAAAGAAATATTTTCAATTCCTTCGCGACCCTTTGTTTTGTATGTGTATGCGATATAGCCTACATCGCTGACCATTCCCGACGCTTTTCGCAATATTTCTGAAAATACTTTTGGATCTTCTTCATATGTTGCAATTGCATCAAGGATTGTTTTGTCACTCGCGCCAAGTCTGAGTTTTCCATTCAGAATGCGAAGCATATACTTTCCGGTTTTTGCATCTAATTTTTCTAAGAATGTTCTAATCGCAAGTTGCTTTGCCTGCTGCGATCCTTTTCCTGTAATTTTTGCAATATCCCACAACGTGACATACGCCTCTGTAACGGTGAATATTTCCAATTTTTCGTTTACAGCAAATTGTGCAAATACTGATCCTGCATCACCAGCTTGAGACATTGCCTGAGTAAAGACCTCGTCTGAAAGATTTAGTGTTTCTTTTACGACCTTTTCGAGTGTTTTTCCTGCGATTTGAAACTCCACAGGTACAAAGTCTGGCGTAAGCCTTCCAAGAAGAAGATATGTCGTCATTGCTGCCTCTTCAGCCGAAAGCTCTTTGTATAGATTTGCGGCTATATCGCGCATTTCAAGGCGTCCAGATGTCTGTTCGATTTTTTCGAAATGGGAAATAACGAAAGAAAGTGTTTCTAGCATGGATGATTATACTTGGTTTTTACCACTTTAAGAAAACCTTAAAAATTACGATTGCGTCATCACAAATCCTGTAATACAATATCTCATGTCACACAAGCAATTTGATTTAACCAATGTCTCGTCGTTTTTTCACGATGTTGAGACACCTGTACTCTCCTTTTGGAAAGAGAACAGTATTTTCGAGAAATCTGTGACACAACGACCAGAGAGCGACCATTTCGTATTTTACGATGGCCCGCCATTTGTCACAGGAACTCCTCACTACGGACACTTACTTTCGAGCATTTTAAAAGACATTATTCCCCGCTACCAAACAATGAAAGGCAAAAGAGTTGAGCGCGTATGGGGATGGGATTGTCATGGACTTCCTGTCGAAGAAAAAGTTGAACGAACATTAGGTACAAAAAACCGTCGTGACATTGAGAATGTTGTCGGTATCCAGAAGTTTATTGATGCCTGTGTTGCATATGTGAAAGATACTTCCGCAGAATGGCCATGGTATGTTGATCGTATTGCCCGCTGGGTTGATATGGAAAAACCTTACCGAACAATGGATAAAAACTATATGGAATCCGTCATCTGGGTATTCAAGCAGCTTTACGAAAAAGAGCTTGTGTACAAAGGAAAACGTGTTTCTTTGTACTGCACGCGATGTGGAACTCCAATTTCAAATTTTGAGGTCGCAATGGACAACTCATATGCAGACTTGGAAGACCCTTCTGTCTACGTAAAGTTCAAAGCAAAATACCACAAGTCAGGACTAGGAGTTGGAATTGTTATCAAGAACGAAAAAGGCGAAGTTTTAATGATGCGACGTAATGAACCCGGTCGTGAACAAGTTTGGGGAATCGTGGGTGGAAAAGTTGAAGAGTCAGATAAATCACTGGAAGAAACCGTACGACGCGAAATGGTCGAAGAAATTGGACTTGAACCCACCAATATTCAGTATTACACATACTCTATTGATCTTTTTGAAGGACGTTTATTCAAAACATACCACGTTGCAGCAACAATTACTGGAACACCAAAGTTACAGGATGAAAATATTGGTACAGAGCTAAAGTGGTTCGCAGCAAAAGACCTTCCATGGGAAGATATGCATATCCCGACACGAAACTGCTTAAAAGAAGCATTGGAAGGAACTCCACGGACAGAATCTAACTACAGCACGTATAAACCAGATGTGTATATCGTTGCGTGGACAACGACTCCATGGACATTACCATCAAACGCAGCACTCGCAATTGATAAAGAAAAAGAATACGTATCATTCTCGTTCCAAGGAAAAGAAGAAATTCTCGTTGTGGCAAAAGAAAGACTCGAGCATGTCGTTAAAGATGAGTCCTACACTCTTGTAGATACATTATTGGGTAAGGACTTGGTCAAATTGCCATATGAACAGCTCTTTTCATACTTTGAATCTGCTGAGAATGACTATCGCGTATACGCCGCAGACTTTGTCAGTATGGGTGATGGTACCGGTATTGTTCATGTTGCTCCTGGATATGGCGAAGACGATACAGAATTAGGAAAAGAACATACACTTTCGGTTTTTGATGCTGTCAATGACGAAGGAAAACTTATTGAAAAGGTTACTGATTTTGCAGGTCAGTACATAAAAGATGCCGATAACGAGATTATTGCCAATCTTACTGAGAGAAATTTAATGCTCAGAGCAGAGAAAGCTGTCCACAGTTATCCACTTTGTTATCGCTGCCAGACACCGCTTATCTACAAAGCACAGGATTCTTGGTATGTTGACATTGCAACACTTCGTCCACAACTCGAAGCAAATAATGAAGGAATTCACTGGGTACCTGAACACCTAAAACAGGGACGTTTTCTTGCAGGAATAAAATCTGCCCCAGATTGGGGAGTTTCCCGTACACGCTACTGGGCAACACCAATGCCAATTTGGGAATGTAATAAGTGTGAGACTCGCGATGTATTAGGCTCAATTGCCGAAATTGAAGAGAAATCCGGTAAGAAAGTGACTGATTTGCACCGCCCGTACATTGATGAGCATACCTATGCCTGTAAATGTGGAGGAACAATGACTCGCGTAGAAGAAGTTCTCGACTGCTGGTTGGAATCTGCATCTATGCCATTTGCACAGTTCCATTACCCATTTGAAAATAAAGAGAAATTTGAGAAGAATTTTCCTGGTGACTACATCGTTGAGTATATTCCGCAAACTCGAGCATGGTTTTATGTTATGCATGTGATTTCCACAGCACTATTCGGCAAGAATGCATTTAGAAACGCAATCGGAACAGGAACAATTAACGGAACCGACGGACGAAAAATGAGTAAAAGCTATGGAAACTATCCTGACCCGAAGCAAATTCTCGAAAAGTTTGGTGGAGACGCATTTAGAATGTCTATGGCAAACAGCGTATTAACTCATGGCGAAGACGTAAATGTCTCAGAAGAGTTAATTGGCCAACAGGTAAAAGATTTGCTCATGCCGCTTATGAACATTTATAAGTATTTTGGATTGTATGCAAACCAGCATAATGTCGAACCACAATTCGGTGTCGCATCAAACAATATTCTGGATAAATGGGTGCTTGCACGAGTAAAACAGGCGACACAACAAATCCAAACAGGATTAGACGCATATGATGTTCAAGGCGCTGCACGAGAACTTAAGCCGATGTTAGACGATGTTTCTACATGGTACATTCGTCGTTCACGCGATAGATTCGTTGCAGGCGATAACGAAGCAATAAGTACATTGTTTATAACTCTCTTTTTGGTACTTCGCGCAATGGCACCGTTTACTCCATTTATTGCAGAGTTTTTATATCTCCGAATAAAACATGCTTTGCCAGAAATGATGCAGCTTGAATCAATTCATTTGCACCTCTTCGATGGCTTTAACGAAGTTTCCACTGACGAACAAACACTTCTCGACGATATGGAACATGTTCGCACAACCGCGTCATTGGCATTAAGTATTCGCGATGAAAAGCAATTGCCAGTTAAACAGCCGCTTTCTTCTGTTACATTTGCTGCACCGCATGAGCTTACGCAGGAAATGCTGGAGCTCATCCAAAGTGAAGTAAATGTTTTGAGTATCTCGCAAGTTCCAACTGCCGGCGATATTCCTCAGACTTTCGAGCGAAAAGATAAAGAAGATTTATCAGTTGCACTCGACATTGCCTTGACTCCAGAGCTTATTGAGAAAGGTGTTGTTCGTGAAGTTATTCGAGCAATTCAGGTTTCTCGAAAGAAGTCAGGATTTGAGCTTGGTGAAAAAGCGAAAGCAACGCTCACAACGCACGAAGACGCGCTTGTAGATATCGTGAACAAATACGCCGAGACCATTTCTTCGCAAACGGGGCTTGCTTCATTAAAAGTGAACAAAGCAATTGTCGAAGGAGAACATGGTGAATTGTTCACACTCAAACAAGGAGAATACCCATTAGCAGTGTCACTTGAGCATTAGTACTTCGGTAGTTCTATGCTATTTTCGGCCTAAAAATGATAGGCAGGCTTACGATCAACTTCGAGCGAGACTAAAGAGTACGAATTGTGTATGACTCGGCCAATGTAAGCCTTTCTTTAGTGTTTCAAGCAAGCTTTGTGCCGTCGCTCCGGTGGAGACGACGTCGTCAACAATAACAACAAGGTCTACATTGAGCTTACTAACCACTTTTTGGGCTCCATCTTGCAAAGCAAAAACTCCAAGTTGTTGCGTAAAGCGTTGAAATTTTTTAACTTGAGCCTGTGCCTTTGTTTGCTTAACCTTTACTACAATATTGTGTAAAACACTTGCCCGGCAATATTCTGTTTGTTGCAGAATCTTCTGCAATATTTCGGCTACTGATTGCGACGAAGAGTATCCGCGCTCACGTAATTTGTTGCGATGCATTGGAACAGGAATAAGCAATATATTTTTATTGCGAAACAACTCAAACGACAAAAATGGATTATATTGGGCATATTCCTGCAATAATTGGCGAATAACTCTGATGAGTACTCGCTCTCCGTGGTATTTATATTCACGGAAAATATATTTCAAGACGGCATGATACCGAAAGCATGAAATAAAGAAGTCAAAATGCATTGCTCTTTGCTTGCAATACGGGTGAGTTTTGCCATGATGAGCTGTTCCACCGCAATAGAGGCACTCCGGAGCCGTAAATATAAGCTCGTCGGCGCATTCCATACATAACTGAACATCTTCTTTGCCACACCTTACGCAGCGGAATGGGAGAAAAAACGAAATCAACAATTCGAGAGCTAAAGCTCCAGATGTAATAATATAATCCAATACCATGCACTATTATGCAACGTGAATTGTGATTACTTTTTCTTCAGGTGAAAATAGGTAAATGACCGATGTTGCCGAACCCACTTTTTGTAATAATGAGTTTCAGGTAAGCCGAATTTTTCCGGAATATACTCTCCAATCGAAACGTCATATTCATCGCTCACTTTATCCACTTGGATCGCAATAAAGTCAGCATAGTCCTGCCAGTCGGTCGCAATAATGATATCACCATCGTCTTTAAGGAACTTTTTCACGCTTTTCATCCACTCTGTTGTAAGTGGGCGACGTTTCTGATGTCGCTTTTTATGCCAGGGATCAGGAAAAAGTACTGTAATTCGTTGAATTGTCTTCTCCTTAAATAAATGAGGAATCATTTTATACGCATCACCTTTGTAAAGCACTGCTGACAGTTTTTTACTCAGTTTTGCAAAAGTAAAACGATAAAAACGGCTTTTTATTTCGAATCCAACGCAATAAAACTTATTTGAAAGAAACCATAAGACTTCTCCATGACCGCTACCTATATCAATAAGTAATGGTTTTCCGTCTGCTACTTTTTCCCATGCAACCGGAAACGGCAAATCATGGACATCTGTTTTTTTAACCATTTCAGGGGAATAGTGAAATGAAATTGCTCTCATTTTTCCTCTGAGAGAATATAACAAGCCGGAGAAAAATTTTTTGACCTTATGGCGGAAATATTTTACCGAAGAGAGAAATATCATAATTGGTGGAGTATAATATGGTAGTATTATATCAAAAACAGGCCAGAATGTCGAGCATTATAAACAAAACACATGAACAGATACGGAGCGATTTTCCAATTCTGAGACGACAAATTAATGGATTTCCTCTCGCATATTTGGACAATGCTGCAACAACACAAAAACCTCATGCTGTTATTGATGCGGTTTCGCATATATATGCCCACTCATACGCCAATATTCACCGAGGAATGCACACAATGGCACATGAAGCCTCAGAATTATACGAATCTACAAAAAAGAGATTACTTTCATTTGTTAATGCGAAAGATAACTACTCAGTCGTATTTACTAAAAATATGACTGAAAGCTCAAATCTCGTGGCATTTTCTTATCTCTCTACGCAAAAACAACCTCAGCGCACTATTATTCTTACTTCTGGGCAGGAACATCATTCAAACTTTCTACCATGGCTTAGGCAAAGCAAAGCAAAAGGATTCGCTGTAGAGCTTATCCCGACACTTCCTAACGGGGATTTGGATATCAATTTCTATCGGCAATTTGTGTCCTTTAACTCTGACAAAATCGCATTAATTGCACTTTCTACGGCTTCAAATGTATTTGGAATCCTTCAGCCAATAGAAGACTTTGCCAGCATCGCGACAGAGCATAATATTCCGCTTTTTGTAGATGGTGCTCAAACAATTGGCCATGTTCCTACCAACCTAGAACAAGTTAATCCGGCATTTTTTGCGGCATCGGCACATAAAATGTATGCTCCGGCAGGGGTCGGCATGCTCTTTATTCGTAAGGATCTTTTACAGACAATGGAACCATATATTCTTGGAGGAGGAACTGTCAGCAGTGTTACTGAAACTGACTATGTTCCAAAAGACTCAGAAGAGCGATTTGTTGGTGGAACACCCAACATTGAAGGCATTGCCGGGCTTAATGCGGCAATCGCCTACCTTGAAGACATCGGCATGGAGGCAGTTGTAGACCACGAGCAAATGCTTGTTACTCATTTTCAAGAACGAGCACGTGAATTCTCTTATCTGCGGTTTTTAGGCGATATATTCCACAAAAATCACCTTGGATTATTCTCTTTTGCATCAAAACTTCACCCTCATGATATTGCCGATTTTCTCGATCAAAAAGGAATTGCTGTCAGAGCGGGAGCACATTGTGCACATCCACTTCATAACCTTGCAGGGGAAACTTCGTCCGTACGTGCCAGTTTTGGTATTTACACAACAAGAGAAGAAATTGATCGCCTATTCGAAAGTATCCGCGATATTCATAAGCAGTTTGGCATAACATAGTTTTCGAATGAAGAAATTCTTCGCTTTTGTCCTGCTTTTCTTGGGACTTTGCTGCTTAGAACTATTCCTTCGACAACAGAAGGAAATGCGCTTGCTCTCACATGGTGAAAAGTATAGAAATATAACTACGCTTTCGATCCCAGGTAACGCAGAAAAGTTTATTGTTACCCATGTTGTTGATGGAGACACAATAGAAGGATATTTTGAAAAAAGTCCTCAAAAAATGCAGAATGTTCGCTATCTTGGCATAGATACGCCTGAAATTG
This sequence comes from Candidatus Dojkabacteria bacterium, assembly GCA_030583825.1. Taxonomy (GTDB): domain Bacteria; phylum Patescibacteriota; class Dojkabacteria. Next base: position 445,366 of record CP129477.1, read on the forward strand.
CCCACCGTACTTCAGGAAGTTTTCAATATGGCGGCAAGACTGCCGCACATTTAAACGAGTTACTCATTACACAACATGATTATAAAGTTTTTCTTGCTAAAGACACTAAAAACACTGACGCGTATGACCGTTTACTCAGGCATGTGTTTCTTCCAGATGGAACATATCTTAACTCTGTAATATTGTGCGCGGGGTATGGAAAAACGTATATACAGGATATTGCGATTCCCCCGTATGTTAAGGCTTTACAATCATGTGAATTACTTGCCAAGAATTCTCTCAGAGGAATTTGGAGCGTTACTGCATCTGAATAGTAATTGTGGTTTCATCAGTAATTTCGCCAAATGGCTTTTCTGTCTTTCCAATACTAAATGTTCTATCGTCAGAAAGACATCGCGCTTCAAATACGGCAATATCACTGGCAACCGGAGAAAAATATGCAGACATATCTGCTTTGCGCATAGTTCCTGCATTCATATTCCACGTGTACGGACTTTTTATAACGATAACCGATTGCGAAGTAGAAAGATCGTTACCTCTTTTAAGGTAGCCTCGAATAAAACACTCCCCTTTTGCGTTGCTTAGTTCGCCGGAAATATTCGAAAACTGAGGAGGAGAGCCTAAAGTTTTTGGTGTAGCAAACTGCTCGCTCAATCCGTGGGTATTTCTTTTGTAAAAGTATGACTTTTCTGGTGTGAGATTTCTCAATGTAACTTGATGGAAATATCCCCATGAGGCATCAAACGTTTCTTTTCGTTCGTCATCTCGAGTTTGGGTCATTGCTTGCATACTTTCTCCAAAAGAGACCTTTCCCTCTTCTTTTTGAATCGTATTCCATACTATGCTAAAAGAATTCTCAGTCACATTTGTCACAATTCCCTGTAAACGAAGCGCTGCAATTAGTCCATCTTTTGAAACAAGATCTTCTATTGCAATATCGTCTAAGTTCACTTCTTGTTTCAGCTTGAAGAAATCAATAATGCTTGAAAGTAGGTTCTTTTTGGGAGGAGTAGTTTCGTCGTCTTCGTCATCATCGCCAGGAGTTGCCGATGGACGGAGTGTTACATTCACAACGGGAGTTGTAGATGTAGGCGTTGGTGCAGTTGTTTGGGTTATTGTCGGGGTAATTGCAGTATTTGCAAATAGAGGGAGGTCATCAATATCATTTGTGGCAATATCGAGAGACAAAGAAACAGGCGATTGCGATGATGGCACATCTTTTCGAGCAGCTTTTTCTCCTGTGTCAGCAACAATATGCATTACTTCGGAAACAGTGACTGTTTGGGAGCCTGATAAGTCTTTTTTGTAAAATGACGCGGCATTATGAAACCATGTTAAATCATCTGTAACAACCGTAATGAGGGGGAATAGCGATGTCGTTCCATTGGCAGGGATAATGTAAACCAAAGAGTCGGTGGTACCACTGACAACTTCTCCAAATACACTAACAACATTTGGTGTTCCTTGTGCAGGTACAGCAGGAGTTTTAAACGAAAATGGCGTCTCTGCCGGAAAACGCGAAGCTCCCGACACTATTTTATAGTAGTATGTTGTGTCAGGCTGCAAGTTGCGAAGAGTCACAATGTGAGTAAAGCGGCTGGAATTATCTGCTCTATCACGAGCATCAATAGCCACCGTATTTACATTACTTTGATCAGTTCCCCATACAAGGTAGCCTATTTGTTTTTCGCTTGGAGTAGTCCATGCGACAGTAAATGAGTCAAGAGCAACATTGCCAACAATAACCCGCTGCGGCTCTTCTAATGTGGCACGCGAACGCAAGTCTGAGTTAATTCTCAGCACAAAGTAGACAATCAATGGAGTCGCTATAACGATTATGAAAAAAAGTACAACGATAACAATACTTTTTGTGGTTCTTTTCCATTCTGAAAGCCTTCTGACAAGATTTTGAATTGCGACACCCAATGGATTTGACACTCCACAGTAAGAAAAGTTATTAGAAGTAAGTTACAGCAAAATTGAAATAGTTTCCAGCTTTCGAAGGAATGCTATAATCAAAAATATTTCTTTGTCACAAGAAATCATTATAAAAAACAATGTAAGCAATAATTAAAGGTATTAAATTGATTTATTGAATGATATGAGCGAAAAAACATCTACCCGCATAGAAGCAGAAACAAAAAAAACTGAAACACCAGTTGCAACAGGAACACCTGTAACAAAAAAGAAAAGTAATTCTGGGTTGATTATTGCACTTGTCGTCCTTATTCTTGTTGTTGGACTTTGCTGTGGCCTGCCATTTCTCTTTTTGAGATTCTTCTCAACTTTTATTTCTGACGAATCTATCCGTTCAAATATTCAAAATTCGATTGAACAGTCAATTGAAGAAGAACTTCGTAATCAAGGCATTGATGGTGACCTCGATTTTAACTTTGATTCATCAAAAACACAGCCACTCCCGGCAGATTTTCCTGCAGAAGTGAAGTCTGTAATTCCTGCATCGTGGAAAGATCCCTACAATGTGAACAAGAATATTAGTGACTCTTCGCAGTATTTTGCGTTGTATTCTGTAAGTGGCACCGACTACAAAGCATTAGCAGGTGAGTTTGAAAGGAATCTTCGTAATCAAGGATGGAACGTTCAGGTTACATCAAACGACGAAACAAGCTCCACAATTGTTACCGGAACAAAAACAATTAATGGAAAAGAGTTTCTTGTAAATATTAGCGCGACTCCGCAGGGTGATACTACTGCGATTACGTTAGTCGTGAATTTCTAGTATAGACGTCACATAATCATATAAGCAGAGCAAATAAAGTATGAGTCCTTTACGCAAAATTGGAATATTCATCGAGAAAGTTGAAGAACGCGTAGGGACTGCCTCTCTCCTTTTAATGATTCTAATGCTTATTGGGAAAGCCGCTGGCTTTTTCAAACTTCACTTAATTGCACGCTTTTTCGGTATTAGTACCGAATTAGACGTCTTTTGGGCAGCATTTGCTCTTCCGGACTTTATCTTTTCGTTGCTCGTTGTCGGAACAGTCAATGCCGCACTTATCCCCGTTTTTATAAAAATACTGAAAAAAGAAGAAAAGAAGGTACTTTCCCAAACTCTTACCAGCGTCTTACTAATACTTGTCGCATTGCTGATTTTATTCGGAACTGTCTTTTATTTCTTGATTCCATTTGTTGCCCATGCCCTCTTTTCCGGACAGGAAATTTGGGGTGTTATCCGCCTTGATCCGGTACTTTCTGAAGCAAGTACCGAAGAATATATTCAATTGTACATAACACTAAGCCGTATGATGCTGGCTTCTCCATTCATTTTGTCGGTCAGCAGCATTTTGGGAGCGTATTTACAATCGCATAAGCGATTTCTATACGCATCTTTGGCACCAGTCGCGTACAATGTGGGAATTCTTGCAGCAATCGGTTTCTTTACCTTCTTTGCACCTCAATTTGGCATTTACTCTTTGGGTTACGCAGTTATTTTTGGAAGCTTATGTCATTTGCTCATTCAACTGCCGGGGATTTTCGCGCTCTACACACCAACACCTATTCGACTGACACTCTCTAAACATGTGCGAGAAATTTTTAAGCTTTCTATTCCAAGAGTATTAGGTCTCACTGTCGAACAGTTTGCAGTTTTGTTTAATACATTCCTTAGTTTTACCCTTGGAGCTGGAGCATTAAGTGCTTTCTCGTTTGCAAACTCACTACGTGCGCTGCCTGTTGATCTTCTGTCAGGAAGCTTTCTACAGGCGATGTTCCCTCATTTAAATGAAGCAGCTCAAAAAGACGACGACAAAGAGGAATTAAAGGTGCTCTACTTCCGCGCATTGATGCTTATTCTCATTGTTGGCATTCTTCTCATGGTGCTCGTGCTCATTTTGCGAATGCCGATCGTCCGTATCATCTTTGGAGCAGGACGTTTCTCATGGTCGGCAACAGTGGTAACGTCCTTTGTCCTTGCATTCTTTGCCCCGACAATCCTCTTTCAGGCAATTGCTTCCCTTAATATTAGAACGTTTTATGCAATCAATAACACGAAAGTGCCCTTTGCGATAAGCGCCGTTGGCGTCGTTCTTTCTATTCTCTTCAGCGTATTTTTCACGAACTTTTTCTCGCATTATCACGACTTTACAAGGCTGTTTAGCGATTTTACGAGTAACCCTATTGCGTTTGACTATATTGGCAGCATTATCAGCATGTTTTCATGGTTTATTATCAGAAATCAATCATTTGCAGCAGTTGCAGGGCTCGCATTCGGACTTTCCTGTGCACTCTTTTTTGAAGTTGTCGTTAGTCTGGCATTGCTGTCGCGACAGATTAAATTCACTCCGTTCATTCGCAAAAATGAATATATCCTAAACGACATTTATCTGCTTGTAGCATCCGGACTTGGCTCAATGGGCATTGGATATATCGTTTTTAGGACACTTGATGAATTTGTACTAAACACTGCATATACATTTCAGCTTATTGTTTTGACAGTTATCGTCGGAATAGTTATAAGCAGTGTTTACATATTTCTCTCTAAAAATGTATGGCGGAAGTATATAATTATTGAGAAATACAAAAAATATTTTTCACGTTATTTTCACAGGAAGTAAGCTTGCGCTCAGGGTCAAATTGTTCTACTATGATAATTAATTGACCTTTTTGAGCTGAACAATGAACTTGCCCAAAATTTTCAGCCAGCAACTAAACAAACTTTCACGTTTTAAAGGAGCTTTCCTTTTCGCGTTGCTGACTATTGTCATTCTTACTGTTATCTACTACGCAGGATACTTTCTTGGGCCAAAACCCGAAAATATTCGTATTGCGAATGTGGGCAGCAATTCATTTACCATCTCCTGGACGACAAAAACTCCTGACGTTGGGACTATTTACTACTCTTCAAGCGAATCATTCCTTAATGTTCCAGCACCATTTTCATTGTTTTTCTCTCAAAAAGCATTTGACGACAGAGATGTCGCTCAGTACGAAATTGAAAAAGTCACGAATGAAAAGGTCTCACTTTCTCAAGGTAAATACTATTCTCACTCTGTAACAGTAAAAGGACTGGAGTTTTCAAGCAAATACTTCTTTAAAATCGGAAATAACTTTTTTGCATACGGTGGAAAAAATTTGCTCACTCGAGATGCATTTCTTTCAGAGGCAGCAATTTCTGACGAGCTATCGGTAGTAACATTGCCGTTCTCAAATAACCTTCGCGCACCAGACCCGTCATTCGGACTGGTACTGAATCAAGATGGATCCCCGGCGAAAGATAAAATCATTACAGTTCATTTTTTGAACGGGCAACAGCTTGATGTTCCTTTGACCAACATGCTCTCTACTATCACAGGCGAAGAAGGCGATTATTACATTGATTTATCTAACGCGAAAAGCTTTCTTACCGGTGAAGATATATTTCTTGAAGAATCGGGCGAGATTTTACAAATAATCACAATTATTGACGAACGAGGTATTCGCAACGAGCAGCAGATTCCAATTACATTAAATGCGCCTGTAGGAGATATTTATCTCTCTGACGAATATACTGACGGTGTGACTTCTCAATTATCAGTGGAACAGGTTTTTGCGAACTCTGGGCCAAAGGCAAGCTATTCACCAGAAACAGCTGACTATATTTCTGCAATGTTACCAGTTCAAACAGTATATGGCCAAGGAACAAACGACTGTACTAATAAAAACTGTGGTGCTGGACAATGTTGGACAGGTGACAATCCAAACGACGGTGGATGGGCCTGCCGATGTAATAATGGAACAATGATTGGGCCAAATACATCACCAAAAACATGTTTAGATCAGGCTCCATTGCCTCCTCCACCTTCTGGTGGGCCAACTGGCAACGATTGTACAGGAAGAAGTTGTGGATCTTACGGAACATGTGATCCTTGGACAAATCCAAATGACGGTGGATGGGCTTGTCGTTGTAATAACGGAACCATTATGGGCCCGGACAAAAATATAAAAACATGTCCTGCACCTGCAGTTGCGCCAGCTCCAACACAAGCACCCGCAAGTTGTCAGTGTAGTGGGGGTACATTTTATGGCGGAGCTGCTATTCCTCCATCATCAACAAGATGTGGCTCAACACAGCAATTCTGTGGAGCAGATCGAAACTCATATGCGTGTACAGCCCAAGGATGGGCGTATGTAGGAGCAGGCTGCGCAAACGCAATAGGAGCGCCTGCACCGACGCAAATTCCACCAGTAAAAACACCAGTACCAACGCCAACACCGACTTCTCAAATAAAAGTCTGTCCAACAGGAAGAGCTCTTACAGCTCAAGAAGTCCCTTGTACTTGCGCTACTGCAAATATGTCAATTAGTGCAGCAGGAACAGTGTGTCCTGCTATAACAGCAACACCTGTAGTTCAGACATCTTGCCCTGCAAACACTCCTATAAATAGTGGCCCTATACAATTTGTCAGTAAACCTCAAGCAAGCTGTGTTTCAGCAACCGTTAATGGAACATCTGTTTGGTGTTGCCCTGCAGCAGTAGTATCTACACCAGTACCAACAGTTATTAACGACTGTACCGGAAAAACATGTGGTAGCTACGGATCGTGTATTACTGGCCCAAATCCAAATGATGGCGGATGGGGATGTCAGTGTAACAATGGATCAACGATTCAACCGAACACTCATCCATATAAAATCTGTCCCGCACCAAACACGAATCTCGGCTGCGATGGGAATGGTGGATGTCTAGGCGGAGCAAACGGAAATACCTGCGTATACAATGGCACAGTGGGAAGCATTCAATATGCAGGCCAAGCATGCTACCAATGTGTAAATGGCGCATGGGGACTGGCTTCTGACCAAAATAAATGCCGTGTTCCAAACCCAACAAGCTGTCAGCCAAATCAAACGCTTCATAGTGGTACAAAGCCAAGTGGTTATAGCGCATCTCGTTGTACGGGAGGAGATCAAGGCCATACCGGTATTTCGGAATCGGGACAACAATTTCAATATTGGTGCTGTAACCCACTTCCAATTGCATGTCCAAATAACTTGCCTAGAAATCTTGGCCCAATAGACAGAGTACCTAATCGTCCTGCTGCAAGCTGTGTAAGCACCCAATTAAGTGGAGGAACATCATGGTGCTGTCCACCAGTAGTTGCGACTCCGACTCCTACACCAACACCTATTGTGACAGTAGTCGCAACGCCAACTCCGGCACCAACTGTTGCAACATGTCGTCACAATGTAGTTCTTGGAAATGCTGAATTACCATGTTTCTGTGATGGAACACCACAAGGACAAATTACAACACGCTCTCAAGAAAAAGTCTGCCGTCATTTGCTCGGATCAGGATTTGCAGCATGCGGAAACCGCGATCCTTACGGCGTCCCTATGATGTGTCAGATTCGCACCGGAATGAACGCAACGGCAACACATTACAGTGCAACATGGGATGGAGATGGTATTCCAGAAAGAAGACCTCTCAACTCAACATACTGCCCTCCTTTTGATTACACTGGAAGCAACCCTCTTAACAACGACATTGCTCATGGAGCATCAACATTTAGCTTAACAACAGAGAGATATCGTTGTAATAATGGCACATGGGAACGTATAGAAGGAAAAAGTTTCGAGTTTTATGTTCCGGCAACTCCTGGTAGTGATCATCTTATATTGGCCCTGATCCCTACATCTCGATGTGATCCTTCTATTGAACAGCGAAGCTCAACAAGTACATCGCCTTCATGTAGAAGCGTTACCCCAAGTGCAGCCGAAGGCCCTGGCAATTATTATTGTTGTCCGAAAATAAATCCTGATGTTCCGGCACAACCTCAATCAAGCGCGCCAAGCCTTATTGCAACAGCATATGCACAGGCAGAACAAAGCAATAAAGTCGTTGTTATTAATGACCAAAATGTTGCATTCTTGCAAGATGGAGTCTATCGTTTTACTCTCAATGGCAAAACATACGTGGTTGAGGTTGCAGGAGCGACAAGTGACTCGCGTATTTACCTCGATGAGAATAAAAATAACCAGAAAGACGCGAATGAAAAATATATTGATGAGATTCAAAAATTATCTGAAATTTCGATAGAATCAGTGACTCAAAAATATACATACACCTTTAAGCCTGGATTCAACTTTGTGGCATTTCCATTTGTTATGCAGGAAGATATGACAAAAGCCTCGCAATTGTTGGCACATCTTAAAAAATCAGGATCATTCGTATTAGTATCTTCATATGATGGTGGATGGAAAACTATCACTTCAGCAGATGATTCTGCCAATCAAAGCAGTAACTTTGCCATTCAACCCGGTAGAGGATACGTCATACGTTTACTGGATTCAGAACCGGTATCGGTCAGTTTCACAGGTTTTCCTGTAAGAAACTCTGCAGCGCTCAGTCTTAGTCGAGGATGGAACCTTATTGGCGTATACAATTCAAATAAAACGTACTTGGCAACAACCCTGATCAGTGACATTATGAAAAAGAACATAGAAGCAGTAAATGTCACTAGATTTGACGATGCATTGTATTCCGGTATTCAAGTTGAAGGCACACGAAAGTATGGTTTTGACTTCCCTATCGAGCATGATAAAGGCTACTTTATCAATATCAGAACGCTTCCTAATACGAACGATAGAGCTCTCAATTGGAGCGCGGAATAATTAGTAAGCTTTACATCAATAGGATTGAAAGAGAAAACTGTTGCTTGCTCAGTTACGTATTAATACGAATACGGATTATGAAAAAGGCGTTAAAATTCCTCTCCTGAGCCCTTTTCTCCAAAGACATCTTCAAGGCCTGAAACGAGTACTTCACGAGGCTTACTGCCACTTCCTGGAGCAACAATTCCCATCTCTGTCATTTGATCAATAAGTCGTGCTGCACGGTTAAATCCAATCTTTAAATAGCGCTGTAAAGACGATGCTGAAGCTTTCCCTTGCTGAGTGACTAAAGCAACTGCTTGCCTGAATAATGGATCGTCCATGCCGTCAACGCTCATAACACCGCCTGTGCCTGCTCCACCAGACTCAGATGCCTGCATTTCTTCCATAAGCCTTGGATCGTACCAATTTTCTTCAGCATTAAGCAATTTAGCTCGCTGTTTAATAAAGTCGGTAATACGGTTGATTTCTTTTGTTGAGATAAACGCTGCTTGTACACGTCGTGTTTTGCCTGCATTCGGACTTTTTACGAGCATATCACCCTTTCCAATAAGGCTTTCTGCTCCAACGTCATCAAGAATAACGCGAGAATCTACCCCACTGGTTACTCCAAGTGCAATACGCGCCGGAATATTGGCTTTAATTAAGCCTGTAATAACGTTTACGCTTGGACGTTGCGTTGCGAGAATCAGGTGAATTCCAGTTGCACGTGCAAGTTGTGCTAGACGAACAATCTTCTGCTCAACTTCTGCCTTTTTGGTCAAAATAAGGTCGGCCATTTCATCAATTGCGAGAATCAAATACGGCAGGCGATATGGTGATTGCTCGTTAAATTCGTCAAGATTTCGGACGCCTTTCTCTTTAAATAGCTTGTAACGCTGGGTCATTTCCCAAATCGCCCAATCAAGCGCACTGACTACTTTATCCATATCTGTAATAACGGGTGCAACAAGGTACGGAAGGTCGTTATACACCGACATTTCGACCATTTTTGGGTCAACGAGAATCATTTTTAGCTCATCCGGAGTAAACTTCATCAAAAAGCCCATTAACAGATCATTGATTGTTACAGATTTACCGGTTCCAGTTGCTCCAGCCACCAATAAGTGAGGCATCTGTTGTAAGTCTTCGACTACAATATCGCCACGAACATCCTTTCCAATGGCAAGCGGTAAACGGCGTAAGTCTTTAGACATTTCTTTTGTCTCAAGGACTTCCCGTAAGCGAACCATCTGCGATTGCTGGCGGGGCACTTCAATACCAACAAGCGATGTTCCACTAATGCTCGCAATACGAATAGATTCCGATGCCGATGCGAGTGCAAGGCCAATATCTTTGGAAAGGCCTGTAATTTTCGAGACTTTTGTTCCCGGAGCAAGATTTAGCGCATACTGAATAATTGTTGGGCCGACAAAAATCTTTGCCACACGGGCCTGAATCTTAAACGTTGCCAGTGTCTGCTCTATTTGCTTACCTCTTTCGTACACATCTTCTTCTTTAAACTTGTCAGGACTGGATGGTTCGAGCAAGTCTAATGGAGGAAAGACCCAATCTCCGAACTTTGGCGTGTATCGTGTGCGAAATTCTGCGTCGAGATCAGAAGCATCATCTTCGTTGTCATCGCCTGCTCCATCACCTGATTTACCTTGCAAATCTGGGCCATACGACACTTTGATTTTCCCTCCTTTGTTGTCATCGTCTACTCCAAGCGCAGGAAGGTCAATTTCTTCGACTTCTTTTTCCCGGCTTGATATATGAAGGATATTTTCTTCATCGAGCTCATCGCTTTCTTTCTTTTGCCCTGAAATGATTTCTGCAGCATTTTCATCTTTTTTCTGATGTGCTACCAATTCTGGCTTCGGCATCTTTTCTCCTAATGCTGTAAACATACTAGACAAAATTCTATAGAAAAATGTAAACACCGTGTTCATAATATCACCGAATTGTGCAAGCGAGATCCCACTTAAAATAGAGACAGCAACAATAAGTACCGAGAGTAAAATACCCAATTCTGCAGGTCTTCCTACAATATTAAACAGCTGCTGGTGGAGAAATAACCCAATAATTCCGCCACCTTCACCTTGAGAGGCACGCAAAGATTGAACGTCCACCGGAATCCAGAAAGTCAGCATTGGCAGCAAAGTGAGTAATAGCAATGCAAGTCCGGAGATAAAACGCTCAGTTGTAAAAAATAGCTTTACACCAATAAGGCGAAATCCCATGCATACGAAAATTGCTCCTAACACATATGTTGTTTGACCAAAATTGCGCAAGATAAGTTGAGGAATCGTTCCTGTAAGAGAGTTGTTAACAAAAAGAGAAACACCAATAGCAAGAAAAATAAAACCCATAAATACCTGAGTTTCCCGGCTTTTTATTGTTATTTCTCCGCTTTTTTTAGGGGGGCGTCCTCGTTTTGCCATGAACCATTATATCACGATTTTACCGAGCGGATGGTATCAGAGAATATGAAATACAAAACTGTTTTTATGCTTTAGCGACAAGTATTTACAGTCTTAAAATCCGTTCCTGCAAACAGAATACCGAGTGAGTTGTCCGCAGCGTTTCGGGCGTTTGTCATAAGTTCATCCTGTGAAGAGACATTCTTAGTTGCTTCTTCTTTAAGCTTGTTAAGGGCCAGGTTATAGTCGCGAGTTGAGTTTGAATCCAGAATTCTCTTCAAAATACCGCTTTTTGTTTCTGCCTCAATGTCACCTTCTACCTCAACGCTCGTAATTTCTGCATTTGGGTAACGGAAACACACAGTCTTTTCTAAAGAGTTTACGATAATATCGTCTTCACGAAGTTTCGCTAGATCAACGCCGACATCTACTTTTACGTTTGCACGGGCACTTACTTCATGTCCCCACCAGAAATTTGACCATTCTGAACCTTGATCTGCAGCCATTGTTGCTTTTTGATCCACAATAACCGACTGTGTCACAAGCATGCCTTTAGCAGAAACCTTTTCCAATACAGTTCGAGAGGTAATAATTTCTTTTTCTTGCGTTTTTGGCGCAAAAAAGAACCATCCAACGAGGAGCCCAACAACAACTCCCACTAATAAAAATACAACATTAACCCAACTAAAAATTTGCATAATCATTTTCATACAAGATTGTACCACAGTTTTGGGCATGTGTACCTAAAATTTTCGATCATAATTCCAATGCTATACTGATGGGGGCGTTTCCTTTACAATAGAGTAGAAATCTTACAAATTTCTGACGCGCAAGTATCCGAATCTAAATTATAAGAGAGTAGGGTATGTCGAGTAGAGGAGTAGAGAAGTTCTTTGAATCAGCAATCATAAACCTGATTTTTATGCCAATTTTTATCGTGTTACAATTCATTTTTGTATACATCGTCGTATTTTTCGGTATAAACCTCGCGGCAGCAGCCGTCTTTGAGGTCATTTTCATACTTATTAAAAGAAAGTTTGAGTTTAAGCTAAGTAGAGTATTGGTCACTGCGTTTGGATTGAACCTTGCACAAATTGTTGCAATTATTGCGGTCATTCTTTGGGATCTCTTCGCAAAGCAACAATCCTACCTTGTATCTATTGCCCGAAACTTCGAATTATTTACATCGAAAGCATTCATTGAGCAGTTTCTGAATTCAAATATAAATCTTACGGAAGAGCAGGGTATGCACGTTACTAGGTTACTTGTACAAGCAGGAATTGGTATATTTATCGGTTTCCTGTTTTATGCAAAGATGAGATTGAAAAAGGCCTCGACAGCGAGTATTTCTGCGCCAGAAAAAGTTGTTGAAACGAAGAAAACTTCCAAAACGAAGGTCAAAAGCAAAAGGCGCTAATTCTCAGTACTGTCGGTATTTCTATTGTTTTTATAGTTATCTTATAGTATAATACGATTAGGTTTCTTAGTCTCAGAAAGGATTGAACATCGTGATGTACCTTTATTTATTTGTTGGCGGTGAGCAGAACGCAAGAGGCTGTGTAGAATTTCATGAAATGAAACGCGCTGATTTCGCACATGCGATGACGAAAGTATTGCATGGTAATGATGACGCGAAAGAATTCGCAGTTGTCATCACAGATGAAGAGCAAGTTTTCATTCACGAAACCGCAGTGCAGGAACGCTGGAGAATTGAAACATATCCGGGGAATAGCCTCTTCGAGTCCTACTCCAGATTCTTTGATTTCATCCAGATTTGTCTGCGCCTTCGCTCTGACCCCAGCAATTGAGACCTAACCCCAAAACATGACTCGAGCCCACCATAGCAAACAACAAAGTAAACGCTCGAGTCATACCCCTCTTTTATACAGCCTTCATCTTGACTTTCGACCTCCAAAACCAGTATAGTTCAAAGTAAGTTGAACGAACCAATATTCAAAACACAACAGAGGCTTGAGACATTACTTAGTCCCGTAAAGCTACGTATTTTGCATTTTTTATACACACATCCCGACGAAATTTGCGCATCAGACATTTGTAAAATGCATAACATGCCTAAAAATTTGCTCTCATACCACATAAAAGGTCTATTAAAAAATGGCTTTGTTTCCGAAACAAAAAACGGAAAGTTCCGTCACTACGAAATTGCTAAAAAGGAATTTGATCGGGTAGAGCAACTTCTTCAATTATTTGAATATGTTTAATTAACATCACTGTTTCACTCATGGATAACTCCAATAATAATTCACAATTGTACGACTTGATCATTGTTGGATCAGGATTTGCAGGCTACACAGCAGGTATTTATGCATCACGGTATAAAATGAAAAACCTCCTGTTTGGGGAAGTATTTGGCGGCCAGACATCAGAAGCACACATTATTGGTAATTATCCAGGATTCGAAGAAATTAAAGGGCCAGAGCTTATGAACCGAGTGAGAGAGCAAGCAAAAAAGCTCGGAACAGAAGAAATTCTTGAAAGAGTAGTCAGTCTTTCTCGAGCAGAAGACAATTCTTATGTTACGGTTACTACAAAAAGTGGCAAAACCTATGACGCAAAATATGTACTTCTCACAATTGGAATGAAGCGACGTAAGCTTAATGTTCCAGGAGAACTTGAGCTTGCAGGCAAAGGTATCACATACTGCGCAACATGCGATGGATTCTTTTTCCGCAACAAAAAGGTCGTTGTCGTAGGAGGAGGAGATGCAGCAACAACTGCAGCGCTCTTTTTGAGCAATATCGCATCTGAAGTCATTATGCTCGTTCGTGGAAGCCGTCTCAAAGGTGAGCAAATCTGGGTTGACCAGGTACTTTCACACGAAAAAATTAAGGTGCACTTTAATACGAAAGTTGAATCGTTTGTTGGAGATATCAAGCTTGAAAAAGTTATTACTTCCGGCGATGTATCAGAAGTCACAGCGGATGGGGTATTTATTGAAATTGGTGCAGAACCTGACGCACAATTTATTTCTGCATTAGGCTTGGAAGCCGATGAGCGTGGCCATATCAATGTTGATGTAACTCAAGCGACATCACAGGAAAGAATTTATGCTGCGGGAGATGTCACAAGCAACTCAAATCACTTTGAGCAATTACTTACAGCGGGATCGGAAGCATCTATCGCGGTGAACGCGATTTTCGAGAAAATCCAGACTTCTTAGGCCTAAACTTGCCTGAAAAAGATCTCTTTGCAGAGTCTCTTGTTTTTTCTTGAGGACGATACGTTGTTCGATGACGTTTTTGCAGCGTATCCTGGCGAGACTTTAATACCATCGAGGCTCCTTTAATTTTCTGAGCGGATGCAGGATTCTTCTCTAGCAGGCGAAATATTGCTTCCCATAGCTCAAATGGCAACTCTCGAATTGTCGCATTCAACGGCACTTTCAAGAGAGAAAGTTCTCGATTAACCAGCGCTTTTGGCAAAAATGCGTAAAATCCTTCTGCTGCGGTTTTCCACCACCCTCCAAACATAAATGCAAGCAAGTTATCAACTATTCGAGCTTCTTGAATAGATAATTGCCACTTTCGAGAAAACTCAACAACAACGACATTTACTCTCGGCTGTGGAATAAAGTCCTCACGCTTACAGCGATGCAAAATATCAGCATTCCACTCAAACTTTACTCGAAGCGACTGCATGCTTTCTTTATCGTGTGGCTGACCCAAAAACCGATACGCAGCATCTCTTTGCATGAATAATACGGCACTCTGCACATTCGAAGATCCAAATAATACCTTTTTTACAATATCAGCAGTATACGCAAATGGAATATTTCCAATCATCGAGTACTTTTCGTATAGGGGGATTTTCATGAATCGCACGTCTCCTTTTACGACATTTACCCGACCTTGAAACTCTTTTTCAAGCATCTCAAAAAGCTGTTTATCAGGCTCAATTGCAACTATCTTTTCAAACTCTGGTAATAATGTGCGTGTTATCATTCCTTTTCCTGCACCGATATCCACGATAGGAAATTTTCTTGGCAATGATGATTTTTTAAGAATCTTCTCAATAAGTTGTGGAGAGCGAATAAAGTTCTGCGATAGCGACAATGGCGTGTGGTATTGTTTTGGCGAATGCATTATGTCAATACGCCAACAAGGTTAATTCCAAATAATACGAGGTAGCAACAAATGGCAAAGACTAATATTGTTTTTATGAGTATCCCCGGACGATACGCCTGCGGAATATGTTTAGTATTTGTAATGAGAAGTAAGATCGCCAGAATTGCCATTGCAAATGCATTAATTACTGCACCAACGATGATTAGCCAGAGAGGCTCAGAAAATCCAATGAGAAAGAGAATAATGCCAAAACTCATTTGTACAAGCACTGCTTTTGTATAGACATCTCCCAGTGGAACATGACGGAACTTACGAGAAATCCTTGCTGCAAGCGCTGTAAATCTTCCCATAATATCAAGCGCTCCAAGTTGTACCGACATTAATGCAAATGCACCGATAATAACAAAGAGAACTCCAAAAATTGCTCCAGTACTGGCCGTGATAACCTGCGACTCAAAAATAATGAACTCAAAAGATTCCGGAATATCTGCCATTCCTTGTAACAATACGCGAGAGAGATAAGAAAGAATAAAGATCATCAAAAAGCCAAGAAGCCAGAAGACAATCGCGCTTTCCCGCAATTGAAAACCACGGGCTTTTTTAAAGTTAGCAATACTCTCTGGGTCATCGCTAATAACAATATTCTCTTTAATAGAGTCAACATGTTTTGGTGCTGGAGTATGCAATGACAACTTTTCTGCATACTTTGCGTTACCCGTTTCTTCTTCAATGACATAAAAACTCTGACCAAGCAAAAAGTTTCCTCCAGTCCCTGCATATGCAAATGCTCCTAAGAAAACAGCAAAATCAAGCCCTTGTGGGAGTCCAAAATATCCATTTCCAATACCAACAAGACCTCTTGCAGCTTCTGCGATGCTATCAAGAGAAAAATACCTAATAAAAAGAAAGACGAGAAGCACAAAGCTAAATGGAACAACTATTTTCTGAATTAACTCCACTTTCGAGTAGACATTTTTGCCTGCCAACAACAGAACCGCACAAAAAACAAGGATTCCAATAGCAACAAAACGTGAATATTCCGCAGGAATACCAAAAAGATGAGAGAGTAATGCTGCAGCTGTTGCAGCAAATCCTGGCCAGCCAAATCCAATGAGTGTCGAGAAAATAAGCCAAAACGGTAAATACTTATGGATACGGGCAAATCCATGCACAATGCTTTCCCCTTTCACCATTGTGTAGCGAGCAATCTCTGAAATAAGAACAAACTGTAATGTAATACCAAGAAGAGCTCCCCACAAGATTCCAAATCCATATTGAGAAGTCATGTACGGCCAAAGGACATACTCACCACTACCAATACCAAGTCCCAGTGTCACAAGGCTTGGGCCGATTGTTTGCCAAAAGCTTTTTGTAAAAGGTGGAAACTTCCTTACTTCTGCTGTCATATTGAATAAGAGTAGCATATTTTTCACAGTTTTGAAGAACCTTCTTTGTTCCACTTTGTTTCCACGGATTTAATTGATTTGTGGATAAATAGATATAGAGCAAAACGTTTCATTGTTGTTCCACGTTTTCTATAAATATGTTGATAACTCGCCCTAACATTCTACACGCTTGTTTCACTTGGGACTTTATTAGTAAAAAAAATACTACAAATAAAAAGGCGCTTAAATGCCAATTGTCTTAGTAGAAGAGAGAATTTACGCTGTGAGAAGCGTTTTCAGAGCAAAAAGAAGGTCTTTTGGAACTCGCTTAGCATACGTTTTATTTGTAAATGCTCGGTATAGCCATACCAAACGCATTCTTTCTACAATTTTAGGCTCTTTTTTCTGATATCCGGAAATAAGGTCAAATGTACGTCCAAGACCAAATCCAAGACCGAATTGCACACCTTCTTTTTTAAGACGATGAATAAACTTTTCCTGAGTTGGAGCAGCGAGACATGCAAAAATAAGATCAGGATTCTTCTTGGCAATATCCGCTTTTACCGCAGAGTACACTTCGTCATTTTTCATAAATCCCACAGGTGGAGAGCTTATTCCAACAATGTTTTGGGCCATATGTGGATATGCACTCACAAAATGATCTCTCACTTTCTGCGCTGTTTGACCAAATCCACCAACAAAATAAATCGTAAAAGGCAACGAATCCTGGCCAATTTTGTTCATAAGCGAGACAAATACATCTACACCGCTGACTTGCTCGATCGTTTGGTATCCAAGCGATTGTTTTGCGTATTTCACAAGAGGAGGATAGCCGTCTGCTGTCTGCAAAAATGCCTGTGCGTAGACTTCCTGAAACTCTTTATCGTCTTCTTCGATAAGCATGCGAAAATGATCCAAATTTGGAGTTACAACTGCCATTGGTTGAATAGTTTTACCCGATCGTTGCTCCTGAAATCGCTTTTCCAGTCGGCTAATGATCATTTGTATTGCTTCGGCTCGTGTTCCCGGAAAAACATTAACATATTTCTGCCGAAATAATGGATACTTATGCTTCCAGGAGAACATAAAACTTTCTTCTATCTCCTTCCATTCTTTTATAAATTGCTGTGCTGAGTCGTTTTCAACAAGAATTTCCGGCATTGCCGAGGTCAATCGCAATCTTCCCGTTCCATTTGTGGAAGTTTTGTATCCTTCTACAATATCGAAGATCTCGCTGTTTTTATCGTGCTTAAATGTAATAAGTGGCCGGCCAAGCGTGCTAACAAATGATTGCTCTGTATCAGAATGAGGAAGGCGAATCGTAACCGTATCTTGGAATAAATCTTGAGTAAAGTACTGTACGCTTTTTGCAAGAATAACGACTTCAAGAGGAGAAATCCACATATGTGAAAGGACTGCCTGCTGTTTTTTTGTAATTGTTCCAAATCTAAAAATATCACCCACAGAAGGGAGCATTACAGCAATGTCAGACTGTTGTTTTACAAATTCATTTACTGCTTGTGATTGGAGTGCTTCAGGAAAAATTCCCAAAAAGGATTCCCCCGCACGCTCGATAAGAAATGCGGTAGGAGACTGATCAGCTGCTGTTACTTTCATGCTTGATTATACTATCTTTGCTCAAGTTTCCGTAGTCTCGAGTAATATTTCTGTAATTCTTTGCCAAGGATGTCCGTTTCCTCAGCATTTTCATCTTCGTCTATCGCTCCCAGTTTATCGCGAAGTTCCTGAATCCTTAGTGTGATCACTCCTTTTTTCAGCCTGCTTGTGGCATTTTGAAAATCTTTCACAACTTCGTCCGTAATTTCAAGGCTCATTGTTGCCTCAAGAGTACCGAGTTTTTGGATAGTTGCTGCAATTTCAGTATCTTCTTGTATATTCTGTATATAGGCAGAATATGTATTTCCAATTGCTGTGTAAAATTCTGTTGCAATGCTATTCCAGTTTTTCTGCGTTCCATCGGGAAGAGTCGAAGATTTTAAAAAATCTTTATACGCAAGTGCAAACGAATACAGGGACAGATATAACTTTTTTTGAACATCTGACAGGAAGTATTTTTCACCTCCTGGTTTTTTAGTGATAAATAACGCAAATAAGGGAAATTGCAGCATCAAACTTAATAAATATTCTGCTGTTGTCACTGCACCTTGTCTCTGCTGAATTCCTTGCTGCAACTGCTCTGGCACTGTCCTTCGCTGCACAGAAGAGAGGAGTACTGACTCTTCAATATGAAGTCTTTGCGAAAATTCTTTAATCAGCAGAGCTTTTTTCAGATCCGGCGCATGAGAGATGACTTCCAACAACTGTTGTAATTTCTTTTCAAAAAGAGAAAAATCCTTTTTCATAACGGTTTCTAGTCCTTTGAGTGCTTCGTCGAAGAACTCCTTGGGTTTTTCAGCAGTTTGCTGCCAAAGTTCAGGGTTTTCCTTTACCAACTCATCAATATCCTTAAATTGCGATGGAATAGAGAGAATATACGGTGTCATACCGATTGAAAGTGCCATTTCCACGCCACGGAGTAAAGACTTTTTGCCTGCAGTATCGTTATCAAATGCAAAGGCAATATTTGGAGTGATTCTTTTAACCAAAAGTAATTGAGTATCAGTTAGTCCCGTTCCCAATGGTGCAATAATGTTTTCTACACCTGCCTGTGCCGAGCTAATCACGTCGAGTTGACCTTCACACATAATTGCCATATCTTTTTGGCCAATTTGCTGCTTTGCCTGCGAAAATCCAAATAAAATAAGGCGTTTTTTAAATATTAGTGTCTCCGGAGAGTTCAAATACTTCGGCCGTTCATCTTCCGCGCGAATGACTCGACCGCTAAACCCAACCACTCTGCCTGAATTATCACTAATTCCGAACATAAGTCTATCTGTAAACTTGTCACGCTGTTTTTCGTTGAGTAATCCTGCTGCATACATTTCTTTTTGAGAATATCCTCGCTTTGTAAGAAACTGAATAAGGTCGTTTCCAGATCGTGGAGCGTACCCAATATGAAATTTTTCAATACTTTCTGCAGTAAGTCCTCTTTTTTCGAGTGCATATTTCTTTGCATATTCCCCAACTTTGTGAGACATCAGCAAATGCTGAAAAAATTTATCTACAAGCTCATGCATTTTTCGCTGCTTCTGAATCTCTTTTGTTTGTGCGTCGTCACGTGACCGAGAAAGCGTTACTCCCGCTTGTTGTGCAAGTTTTTCTAATGCTTCCGGAAACTCAATATGCTCATATTCCTGCACAAAAGTAAAAATATCGCCGGTCTTTCCACAGCCAAAACACTTATAAATACCTAGTTGAGGATTTACATGAAAAGATGGAGTTCTTTCATTGTGAAACGGACAATTTCCCATCCACGTTTTGCCCGCACGACGGAGCTCTACGTACTGAGAAACAACTGTGACTATGTCCAATCGTGATTTTATTTCGATAATATCGTCTTTTCCTGCCATATTTATGGTGAGATACTGCTATAGATAAGAAGGGCAGTACCATCAATCTCCAGCCTGTCGAAGTTTCGGCTGACATTTGCATTAGTTTGGAAGTATTCATCAAAAGCCTGTTTTAAAGCAATGTTTGTTTGTAACTCAAAGAGTCCTGGAATAGTAATGTTGTTCCAATGAACACGCGAGATTCGAATATATGGCTCATTTTCATTTGGCACAATGTCTGCTTGCACCCATACGTACGGATTTCTTTCAATAAAAAGCTGCATCTTGTTATTTTCCATTTTGACGCAAGAATGGAGTCCATCTTGCTCAAGAATATTATTGAGAATTGACTGAACCTCTCCCGCTTCAAGACGAAGCACTAAGTATGGCTCAGCGCTGGTATTTGCGACTTCTACGCGGTCTTGTAGAGAAACAATGTCAATATCGGTACTTTCGATTGTACAGTTTTCCTGACGTCCGACTTCATACGAGATTCTTACAATAACGAAAAGGCCGGCAAGTAATACTACGAAGAAAATACCGATTGTGATGAAAATTTTACCAAGTCTTTGCATGCTTCCACATTATATCATTCTCCCGTGGCTTTTCCCAAAGCGTAAAGGCCAATAAGTACGCACATCTTTCTTTTGCTATCTGCGGCAACTCCCGTGAGGTTAAGGACATCTTCTTCAGGAATATCTAGTTCCGAGATCTCTTTGCCCAGGATTTTTTCCGAGAGAAGCGACATAGAAGCAATACACAGTGAGCATCCGCTTCCTTCGAAACCGATCTCTTTCACTTTTTCCTGCGAAATATGTAAATATACAGTAATTTCGTCGCCACATGAGGGGTTAGAGAAGTGACCCTTGTGAGTGTACTTAGAAAGCTTTCCAAAATGGCGAGGATTCATGTAATGGTCAACAATGCGCTCGTTATTAAAGACTGGATTTCCCGACATGTGCAATTATACTACGGTATGCTATCATAATGTATGAAGTATTTAGGATTTCTTTTCAATATTTTAAATGGTTCTTTCTCCGTAATGGGCTTTTTCAAGCAAGTTATGATCGAAAGAAACATGATTTCCCACGCAAACAAAATTACCTCGGTAAATATCACGGCAATGAAGGTCTGGCTCGCTTGGGCAGCAGGAAACATTGTTCTTGGGGGAGTTCTTATCTTTTTTAGCAGCGGTATTCTGTTGGCATTTGCAGAGCTTATGGTTATTTGGAATATTGTCTCTGCAGTCTTAGCATTTCTGGGACTTCAGGTTGCAAAAAGTACAGCCGTAAAGCTTCTCGCTAACTTAAGCCCATTGTCACTTATCCGTTATCTTCATTCTTTGGAGAAACTATTCGTATTTGGCGCAGGATTAGATATTGCATATTCGATTTTGGGAGTATATCTCATCGAAAAAGGAACAACCATTGAGAGCACAATGTGGGCAGGATTTGGAGCAGCAGTCATTGTCCAGGCAATGTTTTTACTCGGACTTGATAGCGTTCTCTATTTTCTTAACAGAAAGGCATCACGACAGGTATTCGCAGAGTTGGAAGAACCTGAAAACTAAAGTTCTCTTACTAAATATTCACTAGGAATTTATCATCTCTCTTATTGAAGAACAGCAAATGCACCAACTTTTGTGTTTATGATTGTTGTTGTTTCTCCGTTCACAACAGAAACCGAGACCAAGCCTTTGTTTTCAAGGGGGTATTTTTGAGTTGCTTCCCGATCAGTAATATACGCGACGACGTTTGTTGCAGACGAAAAAAGTCCTCCATGAGCCAAGTCTGTTATCTTTTTAGATGAGTCTGCAGTTGCATAGTGAAGTGCTGTTTGTTTTGTTGTGGTATTAACGGTTGCGTAGATGTAGCCTATGTCAAAAACATTGTGAGCGAGATGAATTCGAACATCATTATTAGCAATTTCTCTCGACTGTCTCAATGGAATATCAACTTGCATTACTTTTTTATCAGCAGTGTAAATATAGGCCTCGTCCGAAACAAAGGAACCTTCCAGTGCAGGGTAGGTATGTTTTGCAGTTTTGGAGCCAGCATCATCAAATATTGCAACAGTTTCATGGTTTGTAAGATCGTCGGCAAATGTTGTCACGTACATTACGTATTTTCCTGATTTTGTGTATGAAAGCGTAAATCTATCCGTGAAAGTTTCTTCTCGTGGGGAAGTACTTGGATAAGTCATAAGCACTGTTTTCTGGCCATCAAAGGCAAAGTATCCTGCCACTGTTTCTCCAAATACGTCTAAAGCAAGAAATCCCATTCTTTCTCCATTTGGAGACCAATCGAGAGCAAGTTTTTGAACAAGCGGCAACGTATATTCCTGCCCGGTCGTTCTTTTTATCATGTTAAAGGTTCTTATTTTGCATTCCGACTCGCAGAAAGCATAGGTAATTTCCTCAGTATTTCTCCATGCAACTGCATGAATTTTCGAATATGCATCTAGCATTGGAACAACTTTTGCTTCTGCTGTGCCAGTTACAGAATTAGCATAGATTCCATCTTCTTTAACATAAAGCACCGCAAGAGGTATTGTCCCGGAGGTATCTGTATTGTTTCCTGACGGAGCGGGAGTAGGAGTTACCGACGTCTCCTGGTTTACAGCACGCGAAAACATTCCCAGTTGAGTAATATCTACGCCAAGCTGCTTGAGGACGAATTGAACAAGGAAATATGCCGAAATAGCCACGATAAGACCGATGATAACATTCATGATTGCGGATTGAGCTTCTTTTGTTTTGCCGGCATCGCCGCCACTTGTTATATACTTTAACCCTGCAAGAACGAGGTAAAACACGGAAGCAATCACAACAATAATAAGAAGAAGGTCAAGAAAACTGCTAATGATTTCAAAAAACTCAATATTTTGCAGGTATTTGGTATTTTTTATGTCCGGGATACTGAAATTTAACCCCGATTGTGCGTACATCATTAAGACATTGTAAGGGTTTTTGGGGATGGATGCAAAAAGGATAAAAAGAGAAAGTATTTGTTTCAGAAATACACCTTCTAGTTTCACTCATAAAAAGGTAGAGAGGGATGGCACTCCGTTACTGTCGCTTTTTATTGAAATTCCTATTGTAAAGCTCCAGAGCGAACCTTTTCTTTTAGAAAGGTTACACTCCTAATATCTTTCCGCGCTAATCACCTTTCAGGTGACCACCACGGAAAGAGAGGGATTCGAACCCTCGATACCCAAAATTTAGGTATAACGGTTTAGCAAACCGTCGCCTTCAGCCACTCGGCCACCTTTCCAAGGGCAAGAAGCCCTTTCGGGCTTCTTAAAAAAACTTGTTACTTCTTTGAAGCACTTTCAACCTGCTGTTCTGCCCAGTCTCCAATTACTGGAAGTTTCCACATTTCTCCCTGGAATGCTTTAATGACTCCAAGAATCCAAACAACGAATACTGCCAATGGAACAATGCATGTCCATGACAACACTGCGTTTGCAATGAATGCTACGATTCCAAATGCCAATGACTGCCATGCATGAAACTGGATAAACTTGTCCTTTTTATAGTTATCCAAAACGATCAACACGATTGAGCTGATTGGGGCCAACAACCATGCGACAGCTGCAATGAGCTTTGTGTTCGAATCGGAGGTTGCTACAACAGTTGCTTCTGTTGTTTTTGTTGTCTCATCCATGATTAATGAAATAATAAAGTTATACTCGTTGCATTATATCATTAAAGAATGAAATTGACGACAACATCGTGACGTACACAAAGACTTCCTGCATCACAAAACAAGAGAAATATAGAAAATTTCCTTCAGATGTTCGAAGAAGAGAAGACTAGGTCGTTGGCAACGTGCCTGGCAAGTCTACATCGAAGACTCCAAGAATGAACCCCGCAATCGCGAATGCAGCAAGGACAACGATAAGTCCAATAATTGCGTTAATTATAAGTTGTTGTGCTGATTGAAGTTCACGAGGATCACCGCGAGACATGATAAATTTGTATCCACCGTAAATAATCATTCCTACGCCGACAACGATAATAAGAGAAATTGCTGCAGTAAAAAGTCCTCGAACTGCTGCATCGCCACCACTAGGGCTAAGAAAACCTGCAGTTGGGCCAACTGTTCCAATAACATCTACTGTATAACCAAAGGCTCGTGTAAGGATACTTCCCATCATGTTCAACTCTTCTTATGTTATGGCATTTATAATAATCGCACGAATAACAAACGCAAACAGTACTATTGCAATACCAATAACGGCATTAACGATAATACCTCGAGCTTGTTCTACTTTCTTTGGATCGCCCTGGCTCATCATGTAAGTATATCCGCCATAAACAATCAATCCAACAAAAAGAATCGAAAGCAAAGGAAGAACAACGCCAAGAGCGTTGGTTACAAGATCACCGATTGTTCCTGGTGCTCCAGGAGCTGGAGTAATTTGGCTCAAATCTATAGTTGCGCCTGCGTTTAAACTTGGAAGACGATTTGTCATGACCTATTATACAGAAAAGTCCTAGCTAATGCCAAGTGTGCTGAAAACCATGGAAATAATTGCTGTTGCGGTTAAAATCAGTCCAAAACCGAGTAAAGCATTCATTATTTGTTCTTTACCATCTTGAATCTTTTTTGATTCTCCGCCACTCATCATAACTTTGTATGCACCAATAACAACAAGTACTAATGCAACGAGGGCACCAACAACGCCAGCTGCGGCTGCAATTTGTGTAACAAATCCAACACCACCGGTACTTGTATCAAAACAAATTCCAAAGTCGAATTCAATACCGCTACATCCACCGGCGGAAACTGTATATTGAGGAAGAGTCCGGCCTGTAATAGTTGAAACTAAGCCCGGAAGTGCCTGAGAAACCACTCTCCCCACTGTAGTAAATGATTCTGGCATACTTTGTATTATACCATTTGCTATCCCTATTTTCATTTCTAGAATGTTACTTCTTCTGGTTTAGGATCTCTCAAGTCGAAAATATCTTCTCTTACAAGAAATGTTTCCTTGCATTTTTCACACTGCAATACATCCGGTTGAGAGTAAGTCATTCTCGCAGAACAATGCGGACATTGCAAGGTATCGTTAATAGCAAAAGATGCACCTGAAGCAGAAAGAATTCCCGGTTTTTCAAAGACAAACAGCAAGCTTGGAGTGATTCTTGTCCATGATAAAAGTGCTTGCGCAACTTTCTCTAAGCCGAGTAACAGTGATGTTGGAAATAACTTTTTAACCATCGGCAGCCTAAAAAATGAGCAGGCAACGACTTCTTTAAGAGAAAATCCCGTACTTTTAGCAACTTCCACAATATGATCAGCTGTAAAAGAAAACATTATAGATTCTTGCCCCTCTTTAATTCCTTGCGATTCTGACGGATTATGCGCAACTCTGTGAGGATCATTTGCAAAGAATTCCGAAAGCTTTCCTTGGAACAATGCTTTGAAAAAGCCGAGTATGTGCTGCTTATGAGCAGCCTCAAGGATAAAAATGCCTCCGGGCTTTAGGATTCGGTACATTTCTTCCATCATAATCTCCGGAGAGGCAATATGGTGGATTAAACGAACACTCATAAGCGTGTCAAAAGTATCATTTTGAAACGGTACTTTGTAGACATTCATGGCAACAAGATTCATTTTTTCTTTATACTTTTCTAAATCTTTTGCTGCATGTCGCAACTCAATCGTTGAATAATCTGAAATAACAAAGTGTTTAAATGTATCCCTATAGAGTGGAGAAAGTCGGCCGTATGCACCACCAACATCCATAATCACTTTATTTTCTTGATTTGGAGCATATTTTTGCAATAAGCGAGAAATACAATGAATTTCAGCAAGGTGCTCGTACTCTCGACCGGCCCAAAATGCATCGTAGGTGTAATCATTAAGTTCGTAGTTTGCAATAAAGTGTTTTATATTTCCACTCCCGAATGAAGCAGAACTCTCTTGCTCAGGAGGATTTCCGTCGTTATTATTAGCGTTTGTCATTAGTTTTTAGCGTCACATATAAAATAATCAAAAAGACGAGTGCCCAGGCAATCACAACAAAGACAGTTTTCTGCGTTCCCTGAAGAAAAATAGCTAAACAGCCAAGCACTGCAGTGATAGTATATTCAAAAATAGCGATTTGAGGTTCATTTAGGCCCAATTTCATAAGCTTGTGATGGAAATGAGATCTATCACTGATAAGCATTAGCTGAAAGAGTGATTTTGGCTTGTAGTCAATAACGCGCTTAACCAAAACCCAGAACATATCAATAAGCGGAATAGCGAACACAATTAAGCTGATGGCAAATTTCGCATTACTGATAATTGCCAAAGTCGCAACAATAAATCCAACGACCGTTTTTCCTGCAGACGCAGACATTATCTTTGCAGGGTAGAAGTTATACACAATGAACCCAAGCAACGATCCTGCCAGAGTAATGGAGAAGAGTGCCGATGCCGGTTGAGTAAACATAAAACTCACGACAAAGATGATAATAAGTGCGATAAATACATTCCCTTCCATAAGTGCGTCTGTTCCTCCCTGCCACTTAATCGCATTGATAAGCACAAGAATCCATAAGAATAAAAAGATGTCTCCCGGCAAACTGATACTGAGTAAAACGCCTCCAAATTGAGCAGTAAACTCGCTCGCACGAATGATTAACGGCATTCCCGTAAATGGGTTTGTTAAAAAGTCCAAGTCAATTGGCGACAAAACAAAGAGAAACGCAGCAAGCATCTGAAACATAATCTGCGTTTTACCCGTAAGTTCGTATTTATCGTCAATGACACCCATTGCAAACAAAATAATGATGCCGAAAAACCAGAAAATGTAATTGTTTACCTCTTCGGGAGAAATATTTATTGTCTTCGAGAGTAAAAGAGTGCTAATACTAATAACGATAAATGGGGTAATATATGCAATTCCTCCCCAATTTGCCATCGGGTGCTTTTCTAAACGACGTCTTGCTGCGATAATTTTTGCCTCTAACGTTGTCGCACTGACTTTTTTGCTCGGCATCGTCTCAGGCAAACGCTTTAAATGCTCAGAAGGAGGATACTGAATAACATCAAACATATTGGCAAGCTTTCCAACCCATGGAGTAAATAATACAGTTGCAATAAAAGAGAGTACAAAGATTGGGAGAAATGTTAGTAAATCCATAGTATTTCCGTCATATTAAAGGCTCCATATCCAAACGCCTTGGATCATTATCTTCAAAACCAGAATATTTATCAAAAACAAAATAAATAGTACGGCATCAACGATTTTTGTGCGCTGTAACGAAGAAATTTGGTAACAGATAAGTAAAAACACAAGGTTTACAGTAACGATCCCAAGAAGCATATATTGCATGACTTCCGCACCACCTGTGGCTAACTCGGTAAAACCGGCATAAAAAAATCCGGGAAACAAAAATATTTCTGGAACATGCTCTTGAATTGAAAAGAATCCCCAAAACCTAACAACAATATACAACACCATACCAATGTTTATCCAAAGTGGGAGCTTTCCAAACAGAATCGCAAATGGAGAAAAGCGCATTTCAGATAAAGATTTTTTGAGTCGGATAACAAATTGAGACCACGGAGAAATAGAAACGCCTAATGACAATTGCTCTTCAGCTTCCGAACGGATCGTATTGGGTGAATTTACCCCCATGTTTTAATCGTCTAACTTAAGAGGCATCATCAAGTGCAGAAATGTTTCCATAGTTGGCTGATAAAACACACCCGCTGCATTTTTATTTATTGCCTTCAAGATGACTGTATCATCTTCAATGTGAGAAAGAATATCCAATAAGAATTTCAACTGGAAAGCGATTCGTAATGGTTCTCCATCCATTTTGACTGGCATTACTTCTTTTACTTCTCCTACTTCTGGAACATTTGCTTCCATTGTGAGTTGGCCTTTTTCAAATCCCATAATGACTCGCTGGCTGATTGCTGACTGTGCGAACACACCAACTCTTTTTAGAGAATCAATAAGCTTTTGTTTTTCGAGTGAAATTTCAATTTGATGGGCTGCTGGAATTGCCTGCTTATACTCTGGAAAATCTCCTTCGATAAGACGGGCATAAACCTGAACATCTCCATATTCAATGACACAGTAATTGCCGGTTGCAGAAAGCTTAATAATCACATCTTCATTCTCTGCAGTAGAGGAGACAAATGCATCTTTCATAATTCTGCTTGCATGATCCAATGCTTCTGAGCTAATAACAATCTGCTTTCGCTGTGATGCTGTTTTAATCGGTACAGAAATCTTTGACAATCGGAATGTATCGAGCGCAACCATAGTCACAAATCCTGCATCAACTTCAATATTTACACCTGTAAGAATTGGACGAATATCGTCTTTTGCACAGGCGAAAATTGTTTTATCCACCATTGTGATGAATGTTTCTCGAGGAATATCACACAAAACTTCGAGATCATTGGTTTCAAAAAGAGGAAACTCTTCTGCATCGCGGGTAGAAAAAGACGCACTTCCTGACTGAGATGTAACAAACAGCGTGTTTTTATCTAAAAGAACCTCAATAGATTCTTCTTTTGGAACTGTATTTATATACTGAGAAAAAAGTTTTGCATTAATTGTGACTTTACCTTCATCGTCTGCTGAAAGTGCCGTTGCTGCCGAAATCTGAACATCGAGATCTGTTCCAATAACAGTTACTTTGTTCTTTTCGACATCAAGAAGAATATTGCTGAGAACCGGGAGGTTCGCCTTTGAACTTACTACTTTACTAACAAGGTTAATGTAACTTGCGAATATTTCCGCATTGATTCTAAAGCGCATATTCTCATCCTTAATCTAAATTACTATTGAGTAATTGTATCACACTTATCCCTTTCTTTTGTTCTTAAGTTATTCATTATTTAATTGTTTCTTTTTTTAAGATGAAAGATAAATGAGCTACCCACATCTTAGTGTTATATATCTATTTATAAAAATAGAAGTATTAATAGAGAGTGTGGGTAAGTGGAAGAGAGTAAAGAAAAAGTCCAGATCGCTGAATTAAAATAAACTATTTTTTCTGTCGGTAATTTGTGGATAAGTGTGGAGGAGCACTTTTAGTATTGTGGGGTTTGCTCTGAATGGTTCTTTGGAATTTTGTAAAAGATTGCTCTCTCTACCGGAATTCCCGCAATAAACATAAAAAGTATGCTTATCAACAAGTTGTGAATACTTTACCAATAGGTTTCCATATCACTGCTTGTGTTATACACATGTTATCCACAAAATGTAAAAGAGTCCCCAAGTTATGAAGAAAACATTCAACTTTTCTTTTTGCGCAAATTTGTACTATAGGAAAAGCATTTTATATATGCCACTAAATCTGAAGTATTTTTTCTGATACGTAAGGAAAAATTTTTGCGTGAAATCTTTTTTGCAATAGAGAAAGTCTACTTTTCCTCTGACTCTACCTTTTTCACAAGGGGTGTCACCTCTTTTAATGTGACACTTTTTGGTAATCCTGACCAATTCCATGCTACTTCATTTTGCTCACCAAATGTAATAGAAAGCTTTTCTGTTACTGAAGGAATAAATGGCCCTATCAAAGTGCGAAGAGCATACACAACCGCGACGGCTTGAGATACTTTATCTTTTGCCTCTGCATTATCTGTAATTTTCCATGGCTCATGCTCGTTTAAGTACTGGTTTCCAAATTGCGCAAGAGCCATAACCTCCTGAATCGCGCTTGCAAAGGAAACGTTTTCAAGTAGTGTCCCTACTTTCTCAAATGTTCGGACTATTTTTTGCTCGACAGCTGGATCAATAGCCGTAAATTCAAAGCTATCGCCAAATCTCTTTTGAGCATACGAAAGAACTCGGTAAACAAAGTTTCCGAACGTTGCGACAAGCTCATTGTTATTAAGAGTAATAAGGTCTTTCCACTCAAAGTCTATGTCGTGGTTTTCAGGCGCGTAGCGAACAAAGAAGTAGCGTACAAGCTCAGGCGAGAATGTGTCTATTAATTCCTGTGCTGTAATGAATGTTCCTTTGCTTTTAGACATTTTTTCTCCGCGGATATTCAGAAACATGTTTGCGACAACATTGTAAGGAAGCTTTAATTCACGGTTTGTTTCTTCTCCTGGCAAAGGAGATTGCAATTCACTACCTGTATATTTCGAGTTATATGCAATAAGCTGTGCTGGCCAAAATAATGAATGAAATGGAATATTATCTTTTGCAATAAAGTAGTAGTGTTCGGCAGTGTCATCTTTCCAAAAGCTTTCCCATGCGCTTGGTGTTCCATTATTCTTTGCCCATTCAATTGCTGCTGATAAATATCCAATAACGGCTTCAAACCACACGTAGACAACTTTGTTTGTAAATCCTTCAATTGGTACAGGAACTCCCCAGTCAATATCTCGTGACATTGCTCGAGGTTCAAGTCCTTCTTTTAGCCATGCTTTGCTGAATTCAAGGGTATTCTTTCTCCAATATGTTTTATCTTTGATATATGACTCTAGCGGTTTCTGTAATTTTGAGAGGTCAAAAAATAAATGTTCTGATTTTCTCATAACAGGCGTTGTACCCGTAAGTTTGCTAACTGGATCAATAAGCTCTTCTGGAGTGAGAACGTGACCACATGAATCGCATTGGTCTCCTCTTGCTGGAATGTATCCACAGTATGGACATTTACCTTCGATGTAACGGTCAACCAAGAATCTTTGGGCTTTTTCGTCATAAAACTGTTCAGTCTCTTTGCGGAGCAAGTAGCCTTTTTCGTCGAGGATTCGAATAAAATTTTGAGTGACTTCTTTGTGGTTTTCTGTGTGGGTATCAGTAAAGAGATCAAATGATACTTGTAACGTTTTAAAAATCTCCAGAAAGTTTTTGTGATTTTCTCTCCAAAACTCTTCGATAGGAATGCCTTTTTCTTCAGCCTTAACTGTAATTGGAGTTCCATGAGTATCGCTTCCAGAAACCATAAGAACATCATTTCCTTTCATTCTGTGAAATCGTGCAAACACATCGCATACAATATTTTGGCCGGCAAGATGGCCTATGTGCATTGGCCCGTTACTGTATGGCCACGACACTCCGATAAGAATTTTCTTTTTCATAGTTCTTGGTATTTTACCACCGGATTGGACAACCCGGCAATTGACCGTCTTACTCTAATCATATATAATCAAATTAAGATAATTTATCTTTGTCATTTGATTATGAAAAAATTTCTCGCAACAGTAGGAACAGCAATTGCCTATGTCAGCATGATCCCATCTACTTATGCTGCGACAAACTGGGCACCAACGCAAATTGGAGACGCAAGTGTTGGCGAAATTATTCAAAATGTTTTGAACATTCTTTTGATTATTGTTGTTATTGCAGCAGTTATCTATATTACTCTTGCAGGTTTGAAATATGTAACCAGCCAGGGTGATGCAGGAAAAGCAAAAGAAGCACAAGCAGCAATCACTAACGCAATTATTGGTTTAGTTGTTGCATTCGCAGCATACTTTGTTGTTACTTTCGTCCTTGCACAGCTCGGATTGAATGTAGAAGACTTCGATGTCGAATCAGTAGCTCGCGCACTGATTGCATAGAATTCTTTAATTAGATTAGCATTTATTAAGAGGCTTTCTTCGGAGAGCCTCTTTTTTTATAAATTTTTCACCGCGATTGTATTGTGCGGCGATAATGTGTAATAAAAAAAGACGTGCTATAATTTCGCTATGATAAATGCAATTGCCAAGAATCTTCCAACACTTCTCGCAATTAATGCGGGCCAAGTTATGCAGGGTACCCAAGAACCTCCATCACTTGCAGGCATAATTGCTTTGTTTATTACCCTTTTTAATACATTTGCTTTTACACTTGCACCGATTGTTATCATCGTTATGATTGTGTATTCAGGAGCCCAGCGAATGATGGGTGGCGATAATCCTGGCAAAGTAGCAGAAGCAAATGCTCGTCTTATGTGGACAGTCATTGGTGCAGTGTTGCTTTACTTAAGCGTGCTGCTTGTAAACCTTGTTGCCAGCACAGTTGGTGTCGCAACTCCTTTTTAGTTTAGTAACAAAGGACTCATAAAAAGGAATGCTCGGTTTCTTACGCTGAGCTTTTAACGGCACCCCTTGCCGAAAATATGAAATTGTTCATATTTTCCGCTACGGTTCCACTTTTTCATCAAAATTCTTGCTGAATGCAAAAGCTCGCTGAAACCTGCGTGCTTTTTACTCATACTTTATTACTAAATGAGACTCTCGTATTTTTATTCTTCAGCGAATAAACGGAATTTTACCGCTAATTATTCAGGTTACTATATCCTATATATGCTATAATAGAGTATGAATGTATTGACTGCCCGTCGTACAACATTGTCTTTTCTCCTGAGCATTATTATATCCGGTATCATTATTGCTTCTATTCTTGTATTACACGGAGCATTTTCTAATACTGCATTTGCGCAAACTGAAGCAGAGATCCAGGCAGAGAAAAATCAAAAACAGAAAGAACTAAATGGTGTCATTGCAGAAATTAACTCGATTGTTGCATCACGTAACTCTCTTAGCACGAAAATTAAAGAGCTTCAGGCAGAAAAAACAAAGCTTGAAAACCTTGTGGCTGAAATGAATAAAGACCTCGCAGAAGCAGCAGAACAACTAAAACAGCAGGAAAAAGATCTTGAAACACTTTCTCAACAGTATGCTCTAAACCACGCTCTCTACTATTTGGAAACTAAGAAAAATGCGGGTGTAGTATTGTTTGAATCACGTGATTTGCGTGATTTTCTCGACAGAATGCTATATTTTTCGGTACAAGACAAAGTGATTGCCACTCAAAAAGAATATATCGTTGCAAAGCAGGATGGACTCAAAAACCAAAAAGGAAATATTGAAGAAGAACAAAAAAAGCTTCAGGAAACAATCGAAGATGTAAATCTGAAACTTTCACAGCTATATTCTGAGCAGGAAGCATTGAATGCAAAATATAGTCAGTCATTGTCGGCAAGAAGAATGCTAACAAGCGATCTTTCAAATCTCTCCAAAAAAGAGCAGGAAATTCTTAACCAAAAAGCGCAGTCAACTGCACCTTCGGGGAACTCAGGCTCATCGGGATCTTCCGGGTCATCGAGTGGGAGTGGAACAACAACAAATCCCGGCACAGTTATTACAACAAGAGGAATTGATATTTTTGTCGGCAGCGAGCGAATTGCCAGCACAGATGCTGAAGTAAAAGTTCGAGCAAAAAATAACGGAAGTGTCCTTCTTAACAAAAGCTGTGGAGGATGTATGGCTCCGGAAATTGCTTACCAGGGATTTCTTGTATTTGATAAATCAAAGCGCCGCACATTCACTGGGGTAGAAGGAACAAAAACGGTAAACGTAATTAATGACATTAGCGTTGAACAGTATCTTCGAGGACTTGGAGAAATGCCTGCATACTGGGGAAGAAATGAAAAAGGTGGAATCGAAGCACTAAAAGCTCAGGTGGTTGCAGCACGAACATATGCCTATCGGAAAATGGAGAACTATAAAGGCATTGGCTTTGATTTATATGACACGACTGACGATCAAAACTATGTTGGTGTGAATAAAGTCGCAACCGGCGATGGTCAGCATTGGGATAGAGCAATCAATGAAACAATTAATATGGCAATCGTTGCAGGAGGAGTTCCTATTTCAGCATTTTATTCATCTAGTGCAGGTGGACACACAATTGCAACTGAAGAATCTTCAAGCTTTGGTAGTGTTACTTCTTACGCAAAAGCTGTTCCGGACAGATACCAAACAAGCGAAGGAAACTGGAGAGACTATGGAGAAAATGTTCCAGATGAGCCAGGAACAGCAGAAACCTCATACTGGCTTCCTTCAGGCAACCGTGCGCTGAGTCCTGCAGAAGTTACTGAACTTTTGAATGTCGCTATTTTTCTTGATCCAGAAGCAGATGGAACACTTATTTCTGCTAGTCAGCGATACCGTGTGACAGACCCTTCAAGCTCAGGATATCTGAATGCTCAGGCTCTTGCTGACCATCTTGGGCCAAATTCAGTACAAAGCAAAGTAGGAACATTAACGTCGGTAAAACATGTCTATAATACTGGTGACCAGACTATTCAGCAGGGAACTAAAAATACTCGTTATTTGGAACTAACTGGAGATAAAGGGACAATGCGAATTAGCGGTCAGGCGTTTAGAACAGGGTACAACTTCCGATCTCCGGGAACAAATGTTATTTGGTCGTCTGCGAATTTACCGCTGTACGATGTCGTTCAGAAAGCAAATTGTAATGTCGGAGGGACTAATCATTCTCCATGTTGGGAATTTTGGTCACGCGGATATGGACACCGAGTAGGAATGAGCCAGTATGGCGCATATGGAAGAGCTCGCGCAGGACAGGACTACAGAACAATCCTGAAAGCTTACTATACTAACGTAGATATAGTACAATACTCAATCGGAAGGAATGTAAAAGTTGCAATTACGAAAGGTGGAAGCACTCAGTCATATATGAAATCTTCTCAGGAGATTGAAATTTATGAAGGAGGAAACCTTATCAGAACAGTTCCTGCCAATACGACAATTAAAATTGCTTACAACTAAGTGCCGGATATCAAACAGGGACAATCGTCCTTCGAGAAGCTTAAAAGACTTTCTCAAATCAGCCTTTTTCGGTCTATTAAAGTTTATCCAAAAGTCGCGCGCTTTGATGGCCAAGATACTCACGAAACAATTATTCTCTTTCTTAGACAACATCCTGTTGTTCTTGTTCCCGCAGTCTTTCGCTCGTTAATGATTTTCGCAATCGGATTGATTATATCTCTTGGAATTGGCGCAATCGCCGATAGCTCAGGCCTAAAAATGGGAGCATCAATTTTTGTTTTGATGACTTTTGTTGTTGTCGTTGCGGTCACCAATATGTTTTTCTCATTTTTGCAGTGGTACTATACAGTCTTTATTATTACGACAACTCGATTGATTGACATTGATTTCCTCACACTTTTTGATGCAAGCATGAGCAGTACTCTTTTGGAAGTCATTCAAGACGTATCGAAATCCTCACCGGGATTTTTCTCAACACTGTTTGATATGGGCTCGATTATGATTCAGACAGCGGGTGAAAATAACAAGTTTGAAATTTCAAATGTTCCTCGACCACGTGATGTTCTCGATATTCTCATGGACTTAATTGAAAACCTTAAGAAAAATGATTCCTAGTAACGGTTTAGGATTTCCTCAAATTGCATTTGATATGTCTTCAGTTTCGGCGACGGCATTGAAAGCGCTGATATTTATCTTTCTGATAATGTATGTCTTTTTCTGCCTGTTTCTATATTTGCGTGTGAGGATTTTGTCACTGACAATGCAGACTGAAAATTCTCCTGTCACCAGCGTACTTGCTTTGCTCAACTTTGTTTTTGCTGTGGGGTATGTTTTTCTAATGTCATTACTGCTACTATTGTAGTATGAATGTGCCCTTTCTTGTTAAACAATATTTGTCGGAAGACTTAGAACAAGGATCGTTTTCAAAAATCTTTTGGTATTTCCCGTTAAAGCGTGATATGGCGGCCCTTGGCGGCATTGGTATGTTTTTTGAGGTGCTCTATGGCGATGTAGATTACGAAGTATACGAACAGATTTCAAAACGTTTTTGGGATACTTTTAGCGAAAATTTCTATACGTTCGAGTTTGAGCAGGCACTACGAAAATCAATCCAGGCCTTTACGCAATTATTGCGTGGTTTCGGTGTAGAAGAAGGTCTCGATGTAAATATCGTACTTTTTAATGCTCGCAAAGAAGACAACTCTTACATATTGAGAATTGTGTCCTTTGGTGAGTCTGATATGTACGTTGTTCGCGGAGGAAAGCTTGCAGACATTTCAAAATCAGTGCCGCAAAACAAAACACTCCGTGATATTAAATTTTTGGAAGTTGACCTTGAAGAGAGTGATATTCTTCTTTTGGGAAACAAAACATTGCTGCACAATGCATTTGAGTCAGATATTATTGCGCTAGACTCAATGGATGCAGTGCTTCAATCAATGAGCCAATTCAAGGATAATCTTTTTGGAAACAAAAAAGTGTTTCTTGTCGCAGCGTTAGATAGTGATTCGGCAAAAGAAAAGGAATCTGTAGACGAAGAAGATTCGGCCACATCGCCATTAGCAGGTGTATTGGGTGGAGTTTCAGCATTTTTTGGTAAGACGGCAACTTCTGTCAAAGATCTGACAAGTAAGTTCCAGACAAGGTTTGGTAAGAAAGATTCTGTTGAGATGGATGCGTTAGAGCAACTGACAGAAGCAACTCAAAAGCTTCCTGAAGGCATGCCTCTTGCGACAGAGATGAGTCAGCCACAGTTGCCAAAGCGCGATGG
This sequence comes from Candidatus Dojkabacteria bacterium, assembly GCA_030583825.1. Lineage (GTDB taxonomy): Bacteria > Patescibacteriota > Dojkabacteria. The sequence continues at coordinate 481,596 of CP129477.1, forward strand.
CCAACAGTTACGACAAGATGATTCTGTCCCGCTTATTAAACCTCCTGCAGATGTGGAAAATGAGAGTGTTGACGATGAATTACCTGTAGGCTCTGCTTCGAAGCAAGAAAACGAGTCTATTTTAGAGCCTGTTGCACCGGTTACTTCTCAGCCAAAAGAAGCAGAAGAAATTACCAAGCCAATCGGCAAAGGAATGCCAATGATGCCACCTGAAGTGCAAGATCGTCCTGAATTGATTATTGCCTCGGAGCAGCAAACTGAAGAAAAAATTGCCGAAATTACATCACCTCAAGAGCCAAAAGGTGTGGAAGAGAGTTCTCCTGAGACCGAAACAAAAGAAGTTCCAATTATTATGCCGACACCTCCTCAGAAGGAAGATGATGGTATCGAAGCATTGCCAAGTTATCCTTCTGACATAGATATTGAGCCAGAATTAGAAGTTCCTGCAGCAACTATTTCAGAGAAAAAACCATTAATTCAAACACCAAGTATCCCTGAAGTAGACGATGAACCTCCAACGATGAATACGCCGCGTGCTGATGAATTTCGTCCGTATTCAACAACCGTTATTCCCCAAAAGCCTGCAGGAAGTGCAGCCGCAGATTTTCGTAACAGACGGTCTCCAACATACAAGCTGGCGGGTGGATTACTTGCAAAAGTTATGCCATTTTTGTCCGGTGCAAAGCAAAAGGTGAGTGAACTGCTTTCGAAAGTCACAGGAGGGCGATTTAAAGTAGGCAAAATTTTTGTTGGTCAGTCACCAAAAGATAAAAAGGTCATGTATATTGGTATTGGGATTTTTATTCTCGTTGTGTTCGGGCTTGTATTGTATATTCGGGGACAGTTTGTTCAAGCAGGAAAAGAACGCGATGCACTTGCACAATACGATGCTGCAGTAAATCCATTGCAATCATTTTATGATACAAATATCGCGAGTATTACGGTGGAAGATCCAGGTAGGTATTTAGACAAATGTTTCTTAGAGATTTCAACAGCAGAGTCGAAGATTCAGCAAATTCCTGACGTTATCAAGTCAGAAGACAGTAAGATAAAGCGTGAAGAAAAGGCTGGAAAGTTAGCACAAATAAAAGAGAACTGTACGACAAAGTATGACAAGATCAATGGCATTGTTCGCGTTAAAACGGCAAATTTGATTACCGACTTTAGAGTATCTCTTGGCAGTGATGCAGACCCTATAGATATGGCAATTAAGGGTGGATCGCTTGTTGTTGCAGATAAAGGAAGAAAAGCGATTTATCAGGTGAATCCTGCAAATTCCAGTATTATGAAACTTGAAGATCCTTCAGGACTTATTACTGATCCTGTAAGTGTTGGAACCGGCGAAGACATTGTGTTTGCCTGTGATAAAAACAGCGGAGTGGTGTATACAGATACGCAGGAAGGTTTCCGCAGAATTGTAGGATTGGAGCCTGGAGCCGTGGGAGAATGTTCAATTGTGAAAGGATTCGGTAAGAATGTCTACGTTATCCCAAGCACAAAAGACAGAGTGTTGCGTTCATTGTACCAAAGCAATGCGTATCAACAACCAACTCGATATATTGACGGCCTTGCAGACGTTCGCGATGTGGTTATTGATGGAAATATCTATATAGTGTCGGGTGGCGTAGAAAAAGCTGAGGTCTGGAAATTCTTTTCGGGCCGACGAGATACATTTTCACTCGAAGACTCTATCGAAATAGGAAATGCCACAAGTGCCTACACAAATCCTTCTGATACATACAATATTTATGTGTATGACAAAACAAAGAATCAGGTTATTGGAGTAGAAAAAGCAACTGCGCGTCGTCATCCGGGAATTGGAACTCAGGCAAGAACGTTTATTTTCGAAAATGCACAGATGTTCAATGATGTCCGAGACATCGTTGTTGACCTCCGTGACGCTCGGGAAGTATATATGTATGTGTTAAATGGCTCAACCATTTGGCAGGTTTCGGTTCCTCGTGTAGAGACGGGAGAATAATATTTCACTAAGCACTGAGTCATTTGAACGAGCCCACCATTTTTCGTCGCAGATATACCATTGATAATTCAATAATGATTTGCGTAACGATAAATGCGTGCTGTGAGTGAAAATTACATAGTGCTTATATTTCCCGAATATCGCGCTTGTTGTAGTATAATCAATACAATGAAAGTTATTTCCAAAAACAAAAAGGCGTTTTTTGACTACGAAATCATAGAAAAGTTTGTTGCCGGAGTTGTATTGCAGGGACACGAGGTAAAGTCTATAAAAGCCGGACATGTCAGCCTTGATGGAGCATATGTATTTGTAAAGCCAGGCGAAGCAATTTTGCGAAACGCAATTGTTCCTCCATGGACTCATGCTAACAGAACCAGTCTTGCAGGATACGAACCAGCCCGCGATCGAGGACTTCTTTTAACAAAGAAACAAATTAATCTCATTGTGGGGAAAAGAAAAGAAATCCGCGCAATTGTTGTGCCACTCGCAATCGGAACAGAGAAAAATCTCGTAAAGCTTGAGATTGGACTTGCTCGTCCACTCCGAAAATACGACAAAAAGAATCGTCGCAAAGAGCGAGATGAAAAGTTGGCAGTGCAACGAAAAAAGAAAACTGTCGAAACTCGGTGGTAAAGTTCATTTCACTTTCTCCCCTAATAAAACGCGTGTATAATCGCGAATATGATTTTTGCGAAGGATCTCACTAAAGAATTTCCTATTTTCAAAAGAGGTAAAGGGTTTCCCGGTGTGTTTTTTATCAAAGAGAGAAGTAAGTTTACTGCAGTTAAATCACTTGACCTCTCAATAGAAAAAGGCGAGTTTGTTGCATTCCTTGGCCCAAACGGCGCAGGAAAAACAACAACTCTAAAAATGCTCAGTGGCGTACTTCATCCCACAGAGGGAGAAATTTCCGTAAATGGATTTGTTCCTTATGAGCGAAAAAAGCAATTCAAACGTGATATCAGCTTTGTCATGGCACAGAAGACCCAGCTTTTCCTGGAGCTTCCTGTTAAAGATACATTCACCTTTATTGGAGAAATCTACGATGTTCCTAAATCAGAATATGACAAGAGAATCTCACACATGATTGAGCGTTTTGATCTTGGAGATAAGCTTGAAACTCTTGGCAGAAAGCTAAGCCTCGGACAAAGAATGAAATGTGAACTAGTATGTGCACTTATTTATCAGCCAAAGGTTTTATTTCTTGACGAGCCAACTATTGGGCTGGATATTAACAGCGCAAAAGAGGTTCGAAATTTTCTTACAGAAATTAATAAAGAATTCGGCGTTACGATACTTTTGACTACTCACAATATGTCCGATGTTGAGGAACTTTGCAATCGCACAATTGTGATTAATAAAGGAGAGAAAGTCTTTGATGGAAGTACCTCGGAGCTTAAAAAACTTTTTGGAACTAAGCGTGAAATAGAATTTGTAGTAGAGAATCCGAAGCAATTAATTGCTCAACTTCAAAGCAATAAAGATATTGTGATAATGAATTCAACAGAGAGCTCGGTGAGAATTTCCTGCGAGAGATCTGGCGCTTCAAAAATAATTGCAGAAATTATGAATCAGGTTGAGGTTTTGGATATAAATTTCTACGATGCAGATCTTGCTGACATTGTAGGAAAACTATACAGACAAGTGTAATTCAGGCTTATGAAAGGACTACAATCTTTTGTTATTGCGCATTTCAAGTACGCAGTCCGCGTTCCGTGGGGTGCTGTGACGTCGTTTTCTGTGTCGGTTGGTTACAGTGTTGTAATGACTCTCCAAATATTCTTTACGTATAAAATTACACAAACACCATTTCCCGATCTTCCATTTGAGTTATTTCTCCTGTGTTTTTTTATGAATCAGGTTATATTTTTCATAGGACTTGCCTGTGGAGTTGGAAATATAGGCAGATTTTGCCGTACTCTTATCAACGGCGGAATTGATATGATGTTGCTTCGTCCTGTTCCTATGGCCTTTTACATGTTTGCGCAAAGAATCCGAGTAGATCATATCACTATGCTGGGCATTTATGTCATTTTATTTCTCTATCAATCTATTGCAATTGGCCTCGATTTCCCTCGTATCCTAATGCTTTCTCTGTATTGCTTTATTAGCGGGATTCTTTATTTTCTTCTTGTTGTTTTTTATAACGGAATAGGGTGCTTACTGAGAAATGTTGATAATATAAGAAGAGTTGCGACAAGCGCAGACGAATTGCTCCAAAACCGTCCACCCGAGATATTTCCTAGGCCTGTACAGTTCTTTTTTACGTTTGTTTTTCCTATGATGTTTGCCGGAAGCTATATTTTCGACCTTGTCCGCAATCGAGAGTCACTGTTTATTTGGGTTATTCTTATATTTTGGCTAGCCGTTATATCCTTCCTGAATTGGGGATTGTGGCACCATATATTTAAAAACTACGAGAGTATAGGCTAATGAAGGCATATTGGTTTATTGTAAAAAACAGTTTTAAGTCATCTTCTCAATTTTTTATTGACCTTGTGTTTGCGGTGGCTAATCCCATCTTGCAGGTACTTGGTTTGTTACTATTCTATTCTTTTGTTTTAAACCAGCAGACGGGACTCGATAGCTCTGTTGTTTTGTATTTTCTCTTTGTTATGATGACTTCCGGTGTAGAGCTGTTTCGTTTTGCAACAGATATTGGTCAGGATATAGAAAGTGACTACTACCTCACAATTGATAAATTGCCAATAAATCCGTTTGTTTATTACATGCTCCAAAACTTAGGGAAAAATCTTGCTCCAATCACATTCTTGGGCATAGGTGTCTTGCCGATACTTATCTTTTACAAAGTTTCTGCCGCAATTATCATTCTCTTTTATATTGCAACTCTTCTCGCTCTTGTTATTTCTTATCTCATTTTCTTTATAGTAGGAGCTGCAAGGTTTTTTACCAGTGCACTTGAGCCGTGGCTTTTTGGAATAATTTTCCAATTTCTGAGTGGAAAATTGATCCCCATAACGTTTCTTCCGAGTCAATATTTCTCGTTGTTTTTAAGTTTTATGCCTTTCATTTACGCTTCTGGTGCGTATGCAACGTACATTAGTGAGGGAAATCTCACAGGTTTGCTATTTGGAATGGGAATCGGAACATTGTGGTGCGGGATTCTCTTTGTGTTTGCTACCTTTTTATGGAACAAAGGAGTTTCTCGATATCAGGAATTAGGAGAGTAAGGTTTCTTGTCATAAAGTGAGTGGAAGAACGCCGAACTTATTACCAAATATACGTGGATTATTGACGTGAATGCCTAGTTAGCTGACTGTATTTACAACACGCTTTCCTTTATAATGAAATATGACGATGAATCCAAATGGGGGATCAACTCCAGAACAACAGGGATATTCCACACAGCCGGGAATTGAGCCGGGTGCATTAGAATATTCCGGTCGGGATGCTCCTACTTTACAAGAAGAAGCGCCGGCACTTGGCGCTGAATTTCAGGCACCACCACAGGAAATGCCTCCTCAAGGCCAAGAAATGCCGTATTTACCCCCGGAAGCAGAGCAGCCGCAGTATGAGAGCACTCCGATGCAAACTGAATATCCAGGGCAGCCTACAGAAGCGCCTATGCCCAACATAGAAGGCACTTATGGGCCTCAGGAAGGCGCCACAGAGCCACAGAATGACCCAGAGGGCTATACAGAAACACCACAGACATTTGAACAGCCAGAAACCTATACGGTAACGCCAGATGGGCAAGAAGTCGTTACTCCAGAAAGTGCGCCAGTCCCTCAGCAGATGTATCATTTTCCTCAACAGGAAATGCAGCCACAGCAAACACCTCAGGTTGAAGCTCGACCTCAACAAATCCCACAGCAGGAGTTATATACTCAGCAGGCAGAACGATTCGTTGAAACAAGCAGAACTCCGGAATTTCAAACACAGTTACGTGCAAGAAAGAGCAAAGAGGGGGAATTAGTCTATGTAAATCCGAATCTTGATCCATCTCTTGGACAGCAGGGAAGCTCTTCATCACAGGGACAGGTGACAACACAGCAAGTTACTTCACAAATTGGGGGATATCCGGTAAGTCACACAGTTTCGGGTAATCCGCAGGCAGCACTTATTCAGCAAATTGTGCAAAGCGGAGATCCACACTCTGCAAATACATGGCATGCGGTCATTGTAAACAAGCTAGTAAAAGTATTGCTTCGGATGTTGCCGGGAAGCTAACGTTTACTTCACCTCGCGGAGCATATTCAAAAGTTACAAAAGATAAAGGATTGTCGGGGGAAATATGATATACTTTGAGCAGATGACTGCCTCTTATTTAGTCGCACAACTGGGAACAAACGTATCACGATCGGCTGGGACTTCAGGCAATTCCGACATATTTGTCACAATCATTTTTGTTATTATTTTCGTTTTAGCACTGCTTATTGCTGGTTTATTAACCTATTTATTGGCAAAAAACGTACAAAACAAAGATCGTGAGGAAAAATCCTTACACTACACCATTTTTATTGTCAGAATGGCTCATGGAAATGAATCGCAGATTAAAGCAGCAGAGCAAATGTTCAGCAGTTTGTATGGAATTTACGAAAAGAAGGGCATTATTGATCAAATGACGAAGGCCGACGAGGGGCTTTCTTTTGAAATTATTGCGTATCCAGAGCATATTGGCTTTTACGTATATGTCCCAGAAAGATTTGCACAACTTGCAGAAAAACAAATTCTTGGAGCATATCAAGATGCCGAAGTATTGCAGGTTCCAGAGCCAAACTTTTTTAAGGAGGGAGCGTCAGTTGTGAGTGGAACATTCGAAATTACCGACGAGCAATATCTTCCTGTAAAAACATATGCAGACTATGAAGAAAAAGCCGATCCTCTGACTTCAATCACAGGAGCATTCGCAAATATGATTGACGGTGAAGGTGGAGCATTGCAAGTGTTAATAACTCCGGCAGGTTCAGACTGGTCATCGAGTGGGCAGAAATATATTCAAAAGATTAATGAGCATAATAACGATCCTGAAAAAAAGAATAAAATCACTGTTCCACAGGAGAAAATCCAGGCAATTCAGAAAAAGACAGCAAAAGTAGGATTCAAAGTAAATATTCGTGCCGTAATGTGTGCAGATACTCAAGACATGGCAATGGCACGATTAAATACACTTGCAGGGTCAATTTCACAGCTTGCAAATCCGGGTCTAAACGGGTTCAAGTTCAAAAAGGTCGAAGGAAACGGGCTTCGTGAGTTTATGAACGACTTTGTCTATCGCCGAGTGTCTCCAACCAAAACGGTTTTGAATGTTGAAGAGCTTGCGACGATTTATCACTTTCCAAACCAGAATACGCAAACACCGAATATTGAATGGCTTATTGCACGAAAAGCTGCTCCTCCTCCAAACTTACCGAAAGCTGGGTTGTGGGTTGGTGCATCTGCATACCGAGGCATTAATCGTGATGTATTTATGGGTGATGACGACCGTCGCCGTCACACATACATTATTGGACAAACCGGTACAGGTAAATCATGGTTCTTAGCAAATATGATTTTGCAAGACATTTATATGGGCAAAGGACTTGCATTGCTTGATCCTCACGGTGCAACAGTTGAGCAAGTTCTTGAGCGCATTCCTCCTGAAAGAGCCGAAGATGTCATTTATTTTAACCCTGCAGATGTACAACGTCCGTTTGGAATGAACTATATAGAATTCCGCAACGAATACGAAAAGCACGAAATTGTGAACGGATTTCTTGGCTTGATGAAAAAGATGTTCGATCCGCACGATCAGGGTATTGTAGGCCCGCGATTTGAGCGTGCTGTACGAAATGCCATGCTTACGGTTATGGCAGAGCAGGGAAATACATTGGTTGAAGTGTTGCGGTGTATCGCAGACGAGCAATTTGCTTTGTCATTCATGGATAAAATTGATGACGACGAAGTCCGAAACTATTGGCTGAAAGAAATGGCCTCGACCGAGAAAAAAGATAAATCTGAAATTCTTGGATGGCTTACGTCAAAGTTTGACCGTTTTGTTACAAATATTTTAATTCGCCACATTATTGGGCAGAGTGAGTCATCGTTTAACTTCCGCCAGGTGATGGATAATAAGAAAATTTTGCTCGTAAACTTGTCGAAAGGTTTGATCGGCGAAGAAAACGCTCAATTCTTGGGCTTGCTAGTTATTCCAAAGATTTTACGCGCAGCGCTCAGCCGCGAAGATATTCATGAATCCGAGCGTCAAGACTTTTACTTGTACGTTGACGAGTTTCAAAACTTTGCGACAGAAGACTTTGCGCAGATTTTGTCTGAAGCACGTAAATACCGCCTGAATCTTATAGTCGCGAACCAGTATATTCAGCAGATGTCTGAAAAGATCCGCAATGCGGTCTTTGGTAACGTTGGTACATTGGTCAGTTTCCGCGTTGGCGCAGGTGATGCAGAGTATCTTTCCAAAGAATTCGCCCCGGTATTTGAGGATCAGGACTTGATTAAGCTCGAAAACGCAAATGTGTACATAAAAACATTGATTAATGGTGTTGCAATGCCGCCATTCTCGATGAGCACATTTTATAACATTAATGAGCGCTATCCAAAGCACGAAAGAGTAGGCGATTTGATTAAGCAGTTGTCACGAACAAGATATGGCCGTGATGAGCAATATGTAAAAGAAGCTATCAAAATGAGGGCAGCCCGACCGGAAGTAGCAAAGCCTGCCCAACCGGCAATGAAACCTCCGCTTGTTTTCTAAAAACATCGCTCGATTTCGCCTCGAATCCGCAAATATTGCTTAACGCTGCTTTGCAGCTACAAAATCTGCGGGATCTCGCCTCAATCTCGCTCTGTTTTGATGTACGTGTTTTCGGAACAAATTGCGGGATAAGGGATTGAATAAAATCCTATAGTATGATATAATATTGCATCATTCTTTTTGTTCCACAAGGAGTTCCGGCACATGCAAATCCCACAAGAAGTTCTCGATATACGCGATGTTCTCGTAGGTGAAAGTGACTATGGTATGTCAGATATTCCAGAAGATTTTAGTCTTGCGACTCATGTGCAAGATGAAATGCAAGGGATGTTTGAGCATATTGCTTTTACCCAAGAAGACGTTGCTTTGTTTCGTGAATTTCGGGAACACTTTCCTCAGGTTAGTGACATGATTCGAGTTATCGGCTGGAGAGTATTTCTCGAAGACAAGTCTTACGTAATATTCATTGACCAACGCACCAACAATTACGTGGGCTATGCCTATCTTCTAAACACCGATACCTTTGAGTGGATTCTCTCAGAATTCAAAAACCTCTAAACTCCCCTCGGAACCCACTGCAGACTGCGCGGATTATTCCGTTCTTATCCTTATTCGCAGCCTGCAGTTCCCCTCTTTTTAAAATTCTGTCTATCTTTTTTTCCTACTTCGTCGAAATTACCTTTGTATTTCTTATAATGTAGTACTGTCGGTAAAAGCTTAGTCATTGTATAATACCGTTGATAGTGGGCAACTGTTTACCAGAACGTAAAGGGCGTATAGCTCAGTGGTAGAGCACTGTTCTTATAAAGCAGCGGTCCATGGTTCGATCCCATGTACGCCCACTATCTTGTGTTTTTATCGAATTTAGGACTATAATTGTCATGCAAGTCAGTAACGGTTTTCAAACTACCCAACAAATGCCTCAGCGTCCAGATATGCCGCCTCAAACTGGCGGTAATACTGCAACTTCTGCTGTATACGGCGTGGAATCACGAAAGTGGAACAGAATGGCACTTATCAGCCTGGGAACGGCAGTTCTTTCTCTTTTTATTGGCATGTGTGGAGGACTATTTGCTATTCCGTTTGTTGTCGTATCGGGATTATCTGCATTTGCGGGCTTTTACCAGTTAAGAAAAGACAAAAAGCGTGGCCGCGAGCTAATTATCGCTGCTGTGATTATTGATGTTATTGCTGTAATTATTATCCTTTCAACGACGTCACTTTTCCTTTTATTTGCGCCAACAACCCCACGAGAAGAAAGAGATACACCAAATGTTATCCAAAGTATTGATTATTAATCCTCATCGCTCCTTCAGACGTAAGTTCTCGGTTGATATACAGCTTACAAGTTCGCTGCAACCTGCGAGACGTCTTCAGTCACTTTTCGGATTATCATTTTTAGAGACTACTTACAATCTATGATTGGGGATTCCTAAGAGGTTTGAGTGCTTCCAGCACTTTTTGTAATGCTTTTTCACTGTCGTCGGCGGAAATTCGTACTGCTGAGGCTTTGTCGTGACCGCCACCTCCAAGTTGTTCTGCTGCCAAACGCGCACTAAATTCATCTGTTTTTGAACGGAAAGATACTGTGTATTTGCCAACTTCATTCAAGTATGGGTACATAACAAATCCCCACTTTGAAGAGTCAATTGCAAGCATAATATGACTCATAACAAACTTTGCAGCAACGGAAATTGCTGGTTTTTTCAGCTCATGGCGGATTACGTCGTGGTCGTGAATGACTGCGTATGTTAAACCATCTTCGTCGCAGACCATGTTCGAAAGAAAGACCTCAAGAGACTTTACCCCGTATGCTGGGTATGTTGTCATGATTTCAGTCAAGTCCTGAATAGTGAACGTTGCACTCGTAAGCAGTTTCGGCATCGTGGAGAATGTATATTCCAGTGAGGGATGGTGATACTTAAATCGTTCAGTGTCACTCAAAATGCCGGCAAGAAGACAGTTCGCAATGTCTGCGGTAAGTGGGAGGTCTAGTTCATCGTGGAAAACTCTAAATAATGTTTGTGCTGTAGAGCTATCTTCGCGGTTAATGAACAATGTAGACTCAATATTCTTGATTTCGACAGGATGATGGTCAATGACAATGGTAGGAATTTGATATTCGAATGCTGACTGCTTAATTTGTTCCGAAAATCGTGGAGAAACCATATGCCACATGTTAAAGTCGAGGAAAATCAATGCGTCTGGACGCTCGTGCATGAGTGTTTTGAATAGTCCATGCGTGTTAACACTACTAATTCCGGGCAAAAAAGAGAGCATTGCTGACATAGATTCGGCAAAGATACGAACATCTTTCACTTTGTAATGTGTCAGTAATATCTGGCGCAATGCAAGCAAAGATCCCATCGCGTCAACATCTGGGCTGGAGTGACAGGCAATAAAAATGCTGTTACTCTCTTTAATGATCTGGTCAAGTTGTTGTGTGGTCGTTGTGATATTCCCCATCTTGGTATAGTATTATATGCAATGGCAGAAGTAAACACGGGAAAAACGATAATAGTTCATCCGTTCCTGAAATACTACGGTGGAGCGGAGGCGATGCTCTCGGTACTTGCTCATAGTGTCTTTCCTGAATCTGACATTTTCACATTTGCATATGACAAAGCAGTTCTCGACCAGCTAGGAATCGTTGAATCGAGGGTAAAATCCCCATTTAGGGACACTATGTGGTCAAAGTATTACCGCGAAATGTCACTCTTTTATCCATCACTTATTGAGTCTGAGCTTTGGGAAGGGTACGACAACATTATTTCTCTCTCCTATGCATATGTTCATGGGCTTATTTCGCAGCCGGATCAGTTTCACACGTCTTTTATTTTGACTCCAATGCGCTTACTTTGGCTTGGGGAGGAAGATCGTTTCTGGGCAAATAAATATCCAGTAATGCGGCATTTCTATCAAAAAGTTCTTTCACAGCAGCGATTGTGGGATGCAGCTGCGGCTAATCGTCCTGACCAGTTGGTGGCAATTTCGGAAGAAGTACAGTCACGAATAAAAAGTTTCTGGGGAAGAGATTCACAAGTAATTTATCCTCCAGTAGATGTGGAGTTTTTCCGTCCAAAAGAGCAAGTCAAAAAGAAGGACTATTTTATTACTCATGCACGGCTTGTTCGGCATAAACGAATTGATTTGATGATTCAGGCATGTATTGCCCTTAAAAAGAAGCTTATTATTATTGGAGAAGGGCCGCTTTTTCCCGAATTGCAGGAACTTGCCGGCAAAAGTGAATATATTACGTTTTCTGGCTTTCTTACTGATCCTGACAAACGTTTTCTTATCCAGCAGGCCAAGGGATACTTATTCGCATCAAACGAAGATTTCGGTATTAGCCCTGTGGAAGCAATCTCTGCAGGTACTCCGGTACTTGCGTATCGCAAAGGTGGAGCATTGGAAACTGTGCAGGCTGGAGTGAGCGGAATGTTTTTTGACAACCAAACGATTGAAAGTATTACCGAAGGAATTGTCCGCTTTGAAAAAGCCATAGACGCTGGTAAATTCTCTTCAAAGATGTCGGAGACAACAGAGAAATTCAGCTCAAAACATTTTATAGCAAGCGTTCAAAAGCTTTTCACCTCAACCTCTAAAGGTTTATAAGCTCTTACTCTGTGAGTACGATCCCTTCAAGAATTTTTGCAACGTCTCGCACGCGGTCTTCCGAAATATACTCGTTATTTCGCGGCTCACTTAATGTTGCTCCTTCTACACGCAGGTTGTAAAGCTGGCCTTTGTGAATAAAGAGGTAGTGGAAGTCTTCGCCGGCTGTATCTGCTCCGCCTTCAATTTTTGAGCTAAGCTTTTTAGCGCGAGTATTTGCAATCATTGTTGATCCTAAGTCTGTAACAGTGACACTCATTCCATCACCTGTGTGGTTTTTCTTGTAGAGGTCTGCTGCATGTTGTGCGTAACTTTCGAGGGTGTATTCCTCGTGAGCTTCTTTTGTGCAGTATGCCGATACTCCAACCCCAAGTGTTCCCCAACCTGCACCGATTCCTGCTGGTTCACCTGGAATATTATCTTCTGACGCATTGTATCGAACCTCAAGGACAGAAAGATTGTCTGAAACTTCTGCAACAAGAAGCTGCATTCCCATTGGCGAGTGACTGTCGGTTCTAAGCCACCATTTCATGTATGAGCCGAGTGGGCCAGCAATAATATTTTGAGTGACATCGGGAACCGGAATTTTTATATGACATGCAGGGTTTTCTGCATATCTCCACCCTGCAGGAAGCTCAATGCCCTGAGTTGGCGTTGCTGTTGGAACTGCTACGTTATTAGAGTCATCATCGCCGGAATTGTTTCCTGTTGTGTTTCCGCTCTGAGACTGATTATTCTGTGAATTCTGATTTGACTGTTGCGGGTAAATAAATACGAAGTAGGCTCCAACAAGAAGTGCAACAATAATAATGCCACCAACGATAATGAGCGGTAATGATGATCCTTTTGCGCTTGCTGGAGATGAAGCAGGAGGAGCCGGATTTTCCGGTGGCTGTGGAGGAACAGGTGCTGGTGGCATAGTTGTTGATGCTGTGGGAAAGGTTGAAGCCGTCGGTGTTGCCGGCATTGCGGATGGCGCGACAGGCATTCCTGTTGGGTTCGTTGGAGAAGCTGTTGGCTCGGCAAGTGGGGCGCTTGGCATTGTGGGCTCAGGAAAATTGGTTGCTTGTGACCCCGAAAAAGGTGATGGCTGTGATGATACTGGATCCATGTTTCACTGGAATGAATTTAGATGCGGTGTTACATAGAGACTAGAAAGATATGATTATAATGGCATTGATGGTACATATTGTCAATTAACGGCGTGAAATATTGACTTCCACGTGCTAAATCGCCATAATGGAGTAGATAATTTTTTGTACTGCCTCTCTATGAAAAATCAATCCGAAAATGCGAAATTTGAGCAGATTTCTCCAGTTTTAGAGCTTATTTACTTGATGGTCACAAATATGCAGAAATATCTTCGTGTATATGCAGAAGATACTCAGGCAGAGAATTTGAAAGAATATAAAGAAACCCACGAAGCATTGCAGAATTTACGCCGTGTACTCGATAGAATCTATGGCATTGAAGAAGCCCCTCAGGCGCGCCAGAATGCCCAAAAACAGGCTCCACAACAGCAAGTGCCACATAACGCTGCAGAAACCCGACGTGAGGTCGAGAGTGCCTTCCAGGGCTTTACAGACCCATCTCCATCGGTATTTAGTGAGCCTACACGAATTCCACAAGGGATGAATCAGCCTCAGGTACCACCTATGCCGCAGAACCAGCCACAAGCACCGCAAATGTTTTCGCAGCAGAATTCTGTACAATCACAGCCGCAGGCATTTGGCCCGCAAACGAGTGTTCCAAACCCAGAAATGGATGAATTCGTTCTTCCGGCAGGAAATAGTCAGCAATCCCAGCAGTTTGGTGCACCGCAACAACCTCAGCAACCTATGAATAACGAGCCAGCTCCGCAAATGAGCCAAGCTCCGGCACAACCTCAACAGCAGCAAACACAGCCACAGGCATCTCAGGCAAGTGAAATTGATTCAATTCTTGCCGAATTGAGAAAGCTACAGGCGAATAACAGAGATCAATAAATGGTATAATACTCTGTTTGGCATTGCTTTCGTTTCCCATATTTAGGGCAATACTGACAATAACTTCGCAACATATATATGTCCTCTCATATTGAGATACCGGATCATATAACTGCTCGCACAATTACCCCTCCATTCGAGGCTTCGTATCCTTCTTACCCTGAACAGTCGCTGGATAAAGGTAAAAACCCATTTGGAACTTTCTATGGTGAAGCAAAACAGCTTGCCGCAACTGGCGATTACGAAGGAGCTCGACAGCTTTGTGCAGAAAAAACTACCGAAGTTGCAATAGAAACAATTTCTCATTTTGAACAAGCTCACACTGTTGAAGAAGGTTTACGTTTTTATTCATACGCACTAACCCTCGCAAATAAGGGGATTACTATGCAATGGATGAAGAATGTCGTTCCGGGCGGAAGAGAAGGCCAGGACTATGACCAAAGTGTTCCAGGGCAACCCAATCGCGGAGAGGAAATACTCTGGCGCACATCGGAATATATGCTTCTTCGGTTACACGAAAAGTTCGGATATTCTTTGCAAATGGCACTGCAAATTCCCAATGGAGTACCAGACAATACAATGACAATTCCGTTGTATAACCCTGTTTCGGTTGACTATGACAAGCTTGCCGAAGCCTTTCCTTCGCAAGAAAATGAAATAAATCCAGTTGAGCGTTTTTCCCAAGGATTGGCACACGATCGCTCCGGTGGATATCACTATAGAATTGAGACAGTGTCTCCAAGTCATAAAGATGACAACGGAATTAACCGTTATTGTATTGATATCGTTGTTCCCGAACAAACTCTATTACAGGCTCCGTTTAATGGGAAAGTTGTTCACTTAGTAACTCACAATACAGAACACGGTATTGGCCAACAATATGGAGATAAAGATAATCGAATACTTGTAGAATATGCACGTGCCAATGGTATAAGTATCACTGCGGCACTTCGCCACCTCGCTCTGCATTCTTCAGTTTCAGGTAGTAATGCCTTGCCAAGACTGCAAGTAGGTACAAAAGTAGAGGCAGGAGATGCATTAGGGCATATTGGCATGACGGGATGGACAACAACATCACATCTACATCTGGAGATTGGGGCATATCGTGAAGTCTCTCCTGGTCAGTTTGTACTATTGCAAACCTATCCGATTGTCATGCTTGCATCGTAAGTATATGAGAAACCTCTGACATGCTATACTTTTCTTACCATGCCGAAAGTATATTTGTTTAGACATGCCCAAACAGACGATAACGCGAACCACATATTTTCCGGTACGCGTGATGTAACACTCAACGAAACGGGAATAAAGCAGGCATACGACTTACAAAAACTGCTTGCCGAAGTGCAAGTAGATGTTGCCTTTTCTTCTCCAATGCGCCGAACTGTTGAAACTATTTCAATTGCGCTAAAACGCCATACAGAAGTAAAAGTCTGCCTTGATCCTAGAATTCGCGAGCGCTCCTACGGCGAACTCCAAGGGAAAAATAAAGATGACATTGCCCGGGAATCTTTGCCACTTTTTAAGTTGTACCACCGAAGTTATTACACAGCTCCGCCGAAAGGAGAGAGTTTGTATTCTGTTGATATGCGTGTTCGACCGTTTATTCGCGACCTTGTTAAAAATCTTAATGAATTTAATTATTCTGCCGCAATTTGCGCTCATAGCAATTCGATGCGGGGAATGCGAATCTTTTTTGAACAGCTCCCTCAGTCGGCATTTAATAAGATAGAGACATCGGTTGGGCAGCTTTTTGTCTACGATATTGAAGGGTTTTCTCCTTCAGACGTAACGTTCTAGTGTATTTGCTCAGCGCGCTTTATCAGTGATTCTATATGTTCAATAAGACGTATGCGTAGCAAAAACGTAACTAGTGGCCATATTGCGAGCATAATCATAATAACTTGTGCAATAATCATGTAGTTTTGTCCGGTCGCATCGTAGGCAGCAAGAAAAATAATCGTTGCAAATGCTCTTGCAACAAAAAATGCTGCTTCCCTCAATAGTAATAACTCAAGCCCTACACTTTTTGACTTACCGATAACTGCGTGGATTGCAGTATACTCATCTGCATCGCTTTGTGGAATATAAAAGATTTCGCCAATAGGGAGTAGAATCGAGCGAATGATGAGCGCAAGTGGTGTCCAAATAATACCAAAACCCAAGTTTACGATAGTGATAAAAATTCCCCCAAGGATGGAATACTTCGTTGTAATGTGTCGTTGTGCATTTCGGAATATCCATGTGACAATGCCGCTTGAAAGAGCAATCCCGCTGAGCAATAGTCCAATATTGACCTCGCTTTTTAGTAAAAAGAAGAATGGGATAAGCAAAAAGGCTAGGTTCCGGACTTCGTTCATAGCTGCGGCAACAAATACAAAGAGCAGATATTTCGGCATGTACGGATTATTCATGATTTGCTGAAATTCCTTGATTGAAAATGTGTCCGGCGCCTTGAGTTTTAGTTGAAGCGGCACAGCCGCTGCTAACATATAAATGATGCCAACTGCTGCAAACACAAGTTCGTATCCACCATATAATATGGCAACACCCGCAACTATCGGAAGAATCGTTGCCATAATTCGGGAAACCCCGAATACCGAAAAAATAAGTGATTGTCTGTCCTCAATAGTGTTAATGAGTGTTGTTTGAAATTGGTGCTGGCTAATAAAGTAAAGACCTACCGGAAATCCATACAAGAATATCAAAAACGGGATAAATTGAGGCGCAAAGTAAATACTTGCAGCAATTGCTATAAAAATAACTCCTGTGAGAAAGAAGCTACTTTGAACAGTTGTAAGAAAGTTTGCTCGTTTAGAAAGTAATGCCGCAATAATTGTTCCGATAAAAAGCCCAAACAAGTATAAAAGCATGCAAAATACGGTTGCGATAATACTTTGTGTCGTGCGAAAAATAAAGATAATTAAGAAGCTGCCAATAACGAGATCGGAGATCGCCTTTGTAAAGAATATCCGGGCGTATACCTGAAATATTTTGTCACTTTGAATTGATCGGGCAGCTTTTTTCATCGTATTTAGTGCATAAAACAATTACTGTATTATTTGCAGTAGTTCTGATGCCTTCTTTTGCAAGTGAGCGTGTTCGGCAAGTGTCTGTTCCTGCATAATCTCCGAAATAAGTCCTTTTGCGGTGACTGTATCATGTTGTGCAAGCGCAATTTGCGCTGAAAGATAGAGCGCATCTCCCATTTGCTCGGCAATACCAAGCGAGTGCGCACGCTCAAGCGCATTGTCTGAAAGCTTTTTCGCGAGAGTAAGGTGATCCTGCTTTAATGCTACTGCAGACTGCAAAATAATGCCGCGAACGTAGTCGCGCCCGAACTTTTGGTTATCGGCGAGCGCAAGTGCTCTATCTGCGTGATGTGCTGCTTTTTCAACTGCTGTGTGAGTGTCCATATCTGTGCGCTCAATATATAAGCGTGCCAAAAATGCGTGAATCATGCCTTCTGGCTGATAGTCTACTTTCTTAGAATAGTCTTGCCAAAAAGAGAGGGTTTTCGTTAAGTGCTCTTCGGCCTGCGTAAAGTTACCACTGAGTGTTTCAATATGTCCTAATAGTCGTAACACGATATTTTGCCAATATGCGGAGGTTTCCGCTGGAGTAATTGCTTCTGCGGCAGAATATGCTTCTTCTGCCAGTTGTTGAGCCTTTTCAAGTTCTCCTGCAATGCGTAGAGGGCTAATAATGTCACAGACTGTTTCAACGTATTCGAGCGGTTTTACACCTTTAAACACCTCGAGTGCACGGCCTAAATAGGTGATTGCTTTTTGTAATTGTCCTTTGTCTTTGAGTGCAAGCCCGTACAGTACGTAAAAATCTCCAGATTTTCCTTCGCTAACGAGCGGTTTGTCTGACTCATCGCAGAGCAAATCGAGTAAAAGCATGACTTCTGCGGCTTTGCTGTCTTTCCAAAGTAGGATTTTCCCATGTGCCGGAAATGCTGTTAATACTTCAAGTGCCGCATTATAGTCCTGTTGCTCAACTTTTGACAAAAAAAGCGGAAGGATTGTCTCAATATCGCCTGAAAAGTTTCCTTTTGATTGCAATATTTCTTGTAGTGTCATCGTAAGTAAGTTTTAAGTTAGTTATTGTAAATATTCTTACGGTTTTATGCGCAGCTTCATATATTTACCGCTGCTTTACCGCAACAGAAAGGGAGAGTAACGTAATTAATGACCATACGGCAAGCAATATAAGGGAAATCTCTCGTCCGGTGGCGGCGTATGTGTATATGTTTCCTAACACTAATATTCCCGCAATAGCTGCGAGAGTAAGTGCCACAAAGAACCATAATTTGGTTGCTGTGCGTATTATTGAGAGGTTTGCAGGGCTACCATCGTACGATGTTATATGCGATGATGAGCCGGAAATAACGTAGTTTGCTTGAACAACTTTCGCGAGGTACGTTCCTTTTCTCAGCTTTCCTTTAAGTTCTCCCTTGTTTAAAGTGAAACTTTGCAGTACTTTTTCTCCTTGTGCAGTAAATAATGCCATTTCTACGCCGTCTACACCTTCATTTCCGGTGGTAACGGTTAAAATAACATCTGAGGAGCCTTTTGTCAGTTGAGCCCATAAATACCGCAGTAGAGTACGCAAAGAGGCTAATCCTAGGATGGCCATGAGAGCCGCCAAAATGCCCAAAATTGCCATTGAAAGTGTATCTACAAGAGAAACGGCGGCACCGTTGTAAAGTATCGAAAAAAGGGCAGAATCTTTTCTTTCAGAGAGGTTTTTGACGATAGCTTGCGTACATGGAGTCCAAATACCGTTGGTATCTTGGGTATTTTCAGCAGGGCAGGTAGGAGTTATCGTTTGCCCTAGGTTAAAGCTAATTGTATGAGTGCGCGTATTTCCGGCAAAGTCGCTAATCTGCACAGAAATACTTGATGGCTCGTCTTCCGGAAACGGTGTTGTTGGCATGACTGTCACAATGTAACTACCGCTATCTCCGACTATACTCACTGCTGGGTGGGTTTCTGTATATTGTACGCCATTAATTGTGATTACTAATGAGTCAATATCTACCCCAGATCCCGGGTCTGTGATTGTAAAAGTGACAGCACTATTTGATGGAACGTTCTGCGCCATATGCTGCGGTGTTTGAAAGTTTACCGTTGGTGGAGTGGTATCTTGTGCACATGCTCCTGATCCAAATGTAATGGTTGTGTTCTGCACCGCACTGAGTACGTCATTGCTTGTTGCCGCATCTGCGATATTGCTGTCGGTCGTATTCATTGGACTTGCGCCAAAGAATACAAAATTAAGTGGAGTGTTGCCGGTACCTGTTTTTGCTTTTACTGAAATTTCGGCAAATACAGCCTTTTGTCCGAGAGTTGAGCCAAATCCTGTTAATCTGATTGTTCCAGTTGATGGATTGACGACGTTTCCGGCGTAAACTGGAAAAGCTTGCCCATGAGCGATTTGTGTTCCAGGCTGTGTCGAAATGGAATCAAGGATCTCAATTTTAGAGGAATCATAATTCAAGAAAATTTCTGCTGCGTTTGATGCGTATCCACCGGGGTCAATCATGATTTGGACTGTCCCAATACATGCATTATTCAGATCATAATTGGTCTGCGAAAATGTGAATGACGGTGTCGCTGCGTGTGCTGGTGGGGTAGCCCAAAAGAGAAGGCTTATTACGAGAAAAAGAAAAGTATAAAGCTTGAACAGGGCAGTTCTGTTACTCATCACCGGCTACATATAAATTAGATGTCGTTATTGATAAATCAAGAGAATTCACTATGCCGTCGCGGTTTTGATCTCCGCGCAAGTTATCATTATAAAGATACAAAAGAATATAAGAGATATCCATGGAGTTTATGAAGTTGTCATTTGATGGATGTGCATCTCCTGCGATAAGCCGAGGGAATACGAGGTCAAACATCTCTGTTGTTTTTGTGCCAATGAATATATTTGGGTAGTTTCTACGTAAATGAGAAAGACCTTTCACGCTGATTGTGTAATTTCCATTTGGAATTTTCCCTCCGGAGAGACCGGGAAAGTCAACGAAGCCTTGATTATTTGTTGTACCGGTAATAGTAAACGGCGCTGCAAAATTTGTTTCCGGTCTAAAAGTAATGCTTATTTCTAAAGAGTCGTTTCCAGTTGCAGGAAGGCGATTTGCCGGCTTAAAGTAAAAGCTTAAATTTCGGGGGATTCTCGCTCCAACAGTGACATTTTCTCCAAGGACAGAAGTTTCTTCGTGAGGTGCGTAATATTCCGGTTGGGTAAAGTAGCCTGTTTGATAAATAACGATAGCTCCAAACATTAGAGATGCGATAATTCCTGTGGCATAAAAAACAGCACGATTCATATAGACATATTACGGAATTTGCACATGATTTGCAATGTCCGAGGAGGTGGAAATGCATTCAAATATTGTTTGAAGTATAGCTATTGTGACCAATATTATCTGCAGTAATGTCTATAGCGTGTAATCTTCCTTATTGCCAATAGATTTTGTAGGAGGGGGAAGTATATCTTTGGTGGACGGATTTATTTACCAATGCTGCGAAGTAAATTTGTGCATGCTCTCTAAGTGTAAAAAGAATGGAGCACAGTTATTATTTTTCTTGATATTGCCTTATAGACTGCGAGAGAGCCCCGGAGTTAGCCAAGATGCGAGTAAATATAGTAAACTAATCTCACAATATTTATGGCTCACTTCTACGCTAAATGAAACTCATTAAGAGCGTATTGCTCACTATTGTTGTTTTCTCGCTTTTTTTGGTTATACCGCTTGTCTCGGTTAAACTTTGGGAAGCATCGCAGAAATATGATAATACCGGTGGAGGAGAAGTACTAGGATTAGGAACGATTAACTCTCCTTCATTAGAGCAGTTACGATGGATTTATGCGAATGGATACTTTGAGGATATAGCCGTTGCTCCCGATGGAAGCTACTATCTGTTTGGAATTTATCACGACACGATGGATGCTGACATGACGGCCGGCGAAGACATTATAGAAGAAATTAATATCAGTGGAATAGATGCTACTTCGTTTGTTTCCCGATATAACGCAGATGGTTCTTATGCATGGACATACGTCGTTGCAAATAGTCAGCAAGGAATCTCTCTCAAAGACATTGATACAACTCCTTCCGGAGAATTGGTACTATTCGGAGATTTTGAAGTTAATACTTTTGATTTTGATCTCACAGATGGTGAAGATATACGAACTAGAGTCGGCAATAGCAACGGATTTATCACAGTTATAAACAGCAATGGAACATATAACAATACGTACCTTATTGGGCAAACAGTTGGGGCACAGATGGATATTGTCACGGGAAAAATAGATCAAATTACAGGAGATATATACATTTCTATACATAAAGGAACGGGTACGTCTATAGATTTTGATCCAGGTGCGGGAACATCTCTTAGTGGAATTGGAGCCGGTTCATATCTTGTGAAATTAAACTCATCGTTTGCCTTTTCATGGTCAAGGTATATTACCAGTGGGTATACTCACGACATAGTCATTGATTCTCAAAACCAGAACATATACATGTATGGAAGGTTCACAGGAACTTTTAATTTCAACAACTCCGGCAGTGGAAGTCCGGATAGTCGTACAGCAACAGGCTCAGATCCTGATCGAAGCTTAACAAAGTATAAAACTGATGGCTCATATGAATGGACAGGCGTCGTCGAAGATGAGAGCGTTATGTGGTTTATTCCCGCGTTTACAAAATCTATGATGGCGGTATCACCTGACACGGGAAATGTATATGTATTACATCGCCAATTTAACGACACTATTGATGTAGATTTTGGAGCAGGAGTACACAATGTGAACAAGGTAAATACAACTGTTCGAGGATATGATCCATCTCCATATAACCCTGTTCTTCTACAATATACTCCTGATGCGGAATTGGTGAGCGCAACTCCTCTTGTTACGGGACAATATAGGCTGGATCCCACAAATTTGGGGTTTAATTCAGAGGGAGATATGTATCTTGCGGCCATGATCACATTTGCAGATGGCACTCCTGTAGATTTAGATTGGTCGCCGTCTGGAAGCCACCCATTTACACCAACATTTTTCTCAAACTATTACTATTCGTTCCTATCAAAAACTAATGAAAATGGTGTTCCTCAGTGGATATATCCGATTCTTGGCGGGCCGTATGCTGCATTTGTAGGACTTGATTTACATAATGATAATGTCTACGTTTCGGGGCGATATGGCGCTGGCAATATGGCTGATTATGACCCTGCACCTGGTGCGCCAGTCTCTCCTCCTACGGGCTTAACGCATATTCCTGTATTTGGAATTTATTCCGAAACAGTCATGACGTATATAGCCAATTTGAGCGGGTCTCTTAATGTTATTGATGTTGCTTCATCATTGGATGCCACAGTTGCGTCGGAAGTATTTACATCCCCGGCAATTCGAACAGTGCGCCTTCTTGATGACAGTACCGGACTTGCTCTTTCAGATATATTTACTAACCTACAGGAAATTCGTGATTGGACAGCAGTCCAAGGGCAAACCTCTCTCGCAGAAGAGAAAGTATATCTTGGTTCAATTCAAGGAAATGATGGTGTCAGCAATATGAATGCCTGGATTCCCATTGACGATGTTAATGACAATTCTGTTGTGCATTGTCCGAATGCTATCTCGATTGCCGAAGTCTCAGTATCGTGCCCTAATGCTACTAAAATTCCTGGGAATGATTCCTCGCTTTTGAAGATGGAAATCTCTGGACAAGATTATTGGAGAGTGAGTGATAGCCAAAATGGTGGATATGTTTCAAGCAGTGAAGTTATTACTCCTCCTACACCTACCCCAACACCGACTGTAAGTCCTTCACCTACAGCTTCTTTAAGTCCCACTTCGAGTCCTACTACTACGACCTCGCCAACGCCTTCTGGATCTGCAACACCAACTCCTACACCGACAACTACCGATACACTATTTCCTACCTTTTCGCCGTCGCCTACACCATCGGACGGTTTTGTTCTTGTTCCAACGCCGACTCAGTCATTTACTTCCGGGGATACTACACAATCATGCCCAACCATCGTTACCTTTGCGGCAAACAAAACAGTTATTACTCCCGGGACAGAGATTATTCTTAGTTGGAGTGTTGCAAATGCAACACATGTAGATATTGTCCCGTTTGCAAGTAATGCTCCATTCTCCGGTAATAGAACCGAAACGATTAGCACTAATCAGCAAATTACCCTCATTGCCACAAATGGAACTTGTGTAAGAGAAAAAGTGCTGACAGTTACGGTTCAGCCGATTGCGCCGGAAACTATTACTTCAAGTTTGGTACTTGGATTCGCAGCTATCGAAGTTGCGACTATCGCGGCATCGTCTGTTGCTCCGGTTGTCTCGTCAAGCCACAATATGTTTTCCTTTGGATTTGCAATGGTAGATAGGCTTCGCAGACGCTACCCGTGGGGAGTTGTGTATGACTCAAAAACGAAAAAGCCGCTTGGTCGGGCTATTGTGAGAGCTATCAATACAGAAACGAAGCAGATTGTTACTAGTGTAACCGATGCCCTTGGAGTATTCCGTATCTTTTTAAAGCAGGGAACGTACACGATTACCGTTACTAAACAGGGGTACGAATTTCCATCAAAGCTTATTACTACAAATGACGATAAACAGTTTATGAATGTCTATCACGGAGAAGAATTTACTATTCAAACAGACGGTGAGCTTGTTCTAAAGAGTTTTCCAATGGATCCAGCAGGAGAAACAGCATTATCGTCACTTTCGAACCTTTGGATACGAGTAAGCCCATACTTAGAGTACATTAATTCTACCATTTTGTTGTTAGGTATTGGGACAAGCCTGTACACAGTTATTGTTAATCCTACGTTGCCAAACTTCCTGCTGATTGCATTTTATTTGGGACTTGCGGTTACGAAGTTACTTTTGTTCCAAATTCCAACGTCTGGAACGGTAAAAGATGAAAAAGGAGAAAAGGTTGCGGGCATGGAAATTGGTCTCTTCGACGGAGAGTTCAAAAACTTGGTTACAACAACGTTTACGGATGATAAAGGCCAGTTTTCATTCTACGCTAAAAACGACGAATATACGATAAAAGTGCTGGATTCTCACTATGAATTAATAACGGATAGCGTTATGGATGGTGTGAGAGTTCCAAAAGAAGGAGGAAATAACGGAGGAAGAGTCATTATGACTGATTTGAAGGTAAGAAAGACGTAATTATAGGGGAATAATTATTGCTCAATACTGGCTTTTGATTCTTCGAGAAGTCGCTGAATTGCAAAGAATATTTCTGGATGTACCTGCGGATCATTTAATCCAATACCATTTCCTTGCCGAAGGCGGAGGAGGGTTGCCTCATTTGTTATTTGATCTAATTGCTTTTCAATTTTGCGAAGCTCTTCATAAAATTCGCCGGAAGATATTGCGCCCGAAGAAAAACGGCTGGTTGCAGACATTATCCTTTGCAAAGGTGTTCCCGGCTGCGTAGATTGTCTCCATAGTACATCGAGCTTAACCTGCGAATGAGTACTTGGCTGTCGGCGAGATAGATATCCTCCTAATTTCTCATCGAGCACTTCAAAAAAGGTGTTTCTTGATACCTGGATTCTCTCAATTGCTTCTCGATTCATTTGGCGTTGAACTTCGTTAAAATCAATAACAGAAGGAGTTTCTTCTCTTTGTTCAACTTCCCGAATAGCTTCATTGTTATCCCACACTGTTCTTTCTGGAGGCAGAATGACCATATCCTGCACTTCAATTGATTCCTCTTCTGCCAACCTTCTGTCGAATTCTTCTCCATAGACTTGCTCTCGTACGTGAGATGGAAGGTAAAAATTCATAGCACGAGATCCTTGCGCAAGAAAGTGAGGAACACCATCAAGATAAACACTTTTCCCGTGTTTTATAACTTTTACAATAGCGTGTGATTGTGCCTTGCTCACCGCATATAAATCGCCCTGCTTTTCGGACATACTTACAGAGTGTCCACTTGCAACGTAAATACCTACATCAGGGTCGTGAGCGAGTACTTGCCCCACTATATGTGCAACAATTTGATTCGAGAGATTACACTGAACTTTTAACATTCCATTCCGTGGATCAATAAGTGACGGAAGGTCAGGGACAGGATCGTCGAGGCTAACAATATTTCTTGTTCCATCTACGCTATACCGAGAACTATTTGCGACTGCTCGTGCAAGCATATACAGTGGAATCATTTCTGCTCCGTCTGACTTTCTTATTACTATCGCGTTTTCCAATTCTTTGGCAAGTGTTTCTAAATTAGGATCGGTGTCACGGAGTTTTTGAATAAAGTCTCGCAATGCTTTAATACCTCGTGGATCGGTTATATTTGTTTCTTCTTCCGACAGCATTTCTTGCGCAGATTCCATTGTCACAGCGTAAGAAACATTAGCTCTGTTTTTCATTTGTTCTGTAACAGGCGCGTAATATGTTCCATCTTCAGCTCGCTTGATCTGCTCTCGAGGAATACGGATACGTTCTGGAGGCTCTCCCTCTATGGTAATAATAACCTCGACCGGAACCGCCATATGTCCATGGACAATACCAATATAGCTTTGACCTGTTGTGGTAATTGGAGAAGCAGAGTAGACCGTGTATCTATTCATTCCATTGAGTTGAGGCTCAGGATTGTCCGGCTTGCGGGGCTTTTTATGGACACGTGTGTGGGACTCAATAAAATGTGGCGGCCACCCTTCATGTACTTTCACGGCGAGGTGGGGAACTTGTGACATTCTTTCAAAAAACTCAGGGGGAAGATTTGAAGCTTCTATTTGGTTATTTGTCAGGTATGCAATTTCACCCGGCTCATTACCAAAAGGAATACCTATTTCTCCCTGTGCCGGAATTTCGCCTAGCTTTCTTCTTATAGGGTTAAATCGGTCATCGTAGCCAGGGTAATCATTAGCGCCTCTTCGTACCAATTCGAGATAGCCCGCCATATATGCGACTTCATCTATGTTGTCTGGAGTAATCTCTGTTTCTATAAGGTAGGGTTCATAAAGATGTTTCAGATTCTTTCTATATGGAGCAACTATTTTTACTGCTCGCTGAAGCGCTATATGTGTTCGGTTTTGCTCTTTTTTAGGGATAGTTGTAAGAACTCTGTGAACATTCTGAATAGTGTCTGCCATTTTTTGTGCGAGTGTGATCTGTACTCCGACTTTTTCGAATTCATAATCAAATTGCATATCTCTTGCTGCGGACATGTGAGCCATTCTCAACACGTTAAAAATATTCTTTTCATGAGGGATTCCTGGAAGAAAAGACAAAAATATCTGTTCGCCATCTTCATTAAAAAGCTCTATTCTCCCGTTTTCCCGATTTATTTTGACGCTTAGTCCGTTAATTTGTTTTGCAATGGCGAAATCTCTTCCAAATGTATCGAACTGAGGAGAATCAGTATCCCGCAGTCCAACAATATTGCATTGTGGGCCGATTTGATGAAGAATATCTTTTACTAAATATTCCATTGTTTCTTCACAGGCCTGGATGAGAACTTCTCGTGGATCTGCCGATTCTACGCCTTGAATTGGTATTTCAACAAAATTTTCGAGCCTGAGCATTGCTGTTCCAATCTCTTTTTCGTACTCGTGCGGTTCTTTTTCCCGAAATTCTTGAGGTTCTTCTTGTGTGTTTGGGTCAAATTGAGGGCTAGCCTCATCTTCTGGATTACCTGAGCCTTCAGGCTTTTTCTTCGCTACAGGCCGATATTTCGAGACTTTTGATTCTGCGGCAGACCGTAAAAAGTATTCCGGAGGTGTTCCAAGTACCATAGTTCTTTTTTCTGCTGCACTTAAGAGGTGAACAACTCGGAAAAGCTTTTCTACTCTGGGAGCAACAGTCATCTCATCGAGTACTTCTTGATAGAGCCTTTCTTGAAAGTCTTTGCAGATTTGCAATCGTTCTTCGTACGCTTCTGTGAGTATCTCGCAGGTCTCAGGTTTAATGGCTTTTCTTCGTCTTTCGAGTGCCTTTTCAAACTTTTCTATGTTTTGCTCTCGAATGATTTTATTCATTCGTCGCTCGCGATCTGGGATATCGCGTAAGCTTTCTTGTGCCTCTTCTTCTCGGAGCCCTTCGATTTCTGCCTGAGGAAATGGCGTGTATTGTTTTACTGGGATACCTTTTACATACTTTTTCGCGTATGTTGGCTCAGCCTCTGCATCGTTAACTCCAAGTAATAATTTTGGCGAACTAAGTACAGGTGCAGCGGCCTGATAGGGTTCAATGACAATAATTGCTGGCCCTTCGAATGCGTGAACAACGGCATGAGGGAGGAACGCGTCTCCATAGATATCTTGACCAGGACGGCGATACTCACGGTCAACGTGTTCCATAGCATCTTTTGTAGTCACTTTTTGTGGCTCAGTTTCTTGGCTTGGTTGTGGGTTTTCGTCGTAATCTGGATTGGGCATATTGCAGTGTAGCATCCCATTCGCTTTTGGCAAACATCGTGACATATATTACACTCGTAAATGAATATCACAATACTTGGAAATGTCTGTATAGACGAGAATCAGTCCGAGAATATTTCTTACCATGGAGTTGGTGGGCCACCGTCATTTATGCATAAAATTCTCTCTCAATTTCCTTCGGTAGAGCTTTCTATTATTGCTCCGTACGGCGCGGATTTTTTACCGTACAAAAAAGATCTTCCCTTGGTTAATCACGCTACAGAGTTGGAAACATTGAAATATAAAAATATTACCCAGGCAGGAAAAAGGTCACAGTACGCGTTTAATAGAGAATACGCCATGTTTGAAGACCTTATTCATAGCTATAGAGCAAAGAATACCGATGCGGTTGTTATTGCTCCATTGCACGCAGAGCTGAATGCACAGCAGATACGATCATTTCTTGGAGATTCAAATGTTCCGGTTTTTCTTTTGCCGCAGGGATATTTTCGGGCGTTCGAAGCTGATAATAGGGTTACTCCTCGCGAGTTTGAAGAATATTCTGAAGTATTGAGCCTTGTTAACTTTGTGATTATGTCAGATCAGGATCACCCCCAATGGATGGAACTTGCAAAGCAATGGTCAAATAATTCCGGTGTAACAGTGATTGTTACCCGAGGGCCTGATGGTGCAACGATTTTTAAATATGAGGATGTCATTGATGTTCCTACTGTGCCGGTAAATGAACATGATATTGTTGATTCTGTTGGATCAGGAGATATTTTCAGTATTTCTTTTGCGTACTGGTTTATTAAAAGCCGAGATATTGTAAAGTCTGTTACGTTCGCAAATGCCATTGCAAGGCAATGTCTTTTTTATGCCGCGGAGAATTTGAAAGTAGATGTAGGGGAAGCTGGGGTTTGATCTCAAGAAGTTTTATATTGCGGGACACTGGATGATGCCCTCCTTTCGTCGAGAGCGAACCTCCTCGACAATGTATGCCACAAAAAATAACTTACAGTGCTTTTACATTTGTGTCTTTAGGAAAACCTCTGAAATGAGAGAGGTTACTCTCTTTATTCCCGCAATGCTGCCTTTCTTTTCAGAAAAACACCGTTGCGGGACCTGGATTCGAACCAGGAACCTTCAGGTTATGGGCCTGACGAGCTGCCGTTGCTCCATCCCGCTGTGGTCGCTCAGAAAAAATTTTTGTGAAAAACAAAAATTTCTTTCTTTGCTCCATCTAAGAATGATGAAGTGTTAGTAAATGTACTGTGTACCCTCGTGTGAAGATACCTTTCTTCGCTCCAAAATATTTGTAGGCTTATTAACTGTTGCAGAGTATCTCCGGTCGAAGCTTTGAAAAATTTCTCAACTTAACTGGAAAATCAGCAAAGTGTTAATTGTCCCAGAATTTCTGGATAGTGAAGTTAACGAGTCAGTGGTATTATACTCCAATGGAGGAAAGATTGCAAAAACTACTACGTGATAAGTTAGGAATCTCCCGCAGAAACGCTGAGGTTTTTATTGCCGAAGGAAAAGTCACTGTTAATGGCAAAATTGCAAAATTGGGAGACAAAGCAAAGCTTGCAGACGATATAAAAATCGCAGGAAAAGCTCTAAATCCCGACCAAAAGCAAAAACATACTCCAAAACGCTATTTTCTTGTATATAAGCCCGTAGGATATACCTCTTCAACGGAGGATGCGTATGCAGAGAGGCTTGTAACTAGCCTCGTAAGCCCTAAAAAGGGCCTTGTAATCGCCGGAAGACTGGATGTGCCGTCTGAAGGCCTTGTCCTCCTTACTGACGATGGAGACCTTGTTTTTAAGCTTACACACCCCAAATTCGAGGTGCCAAAAGAGTATGAGGTTACAATTTCCGGGCACATCTCGCTTGAAGGACTGCAGCAGTTAACGAAAGGTATCCGCGATGAGGGTGAGTTTCTTATTATGAAAAAGGTCTCCATTCTAAAAGTCGAGCGAAAGTTAACGGTACTGAAATGTATCCTCACCGAAGGGAAAAAACGTGAAATTCGCCGCATGATGAATGCTCTTGGCAAAGAAGTACAAACCCTGAAACGTGTGGCAATTGGCCCATTTCGCTTGGGAAATCTTACTCCTGGCAAGTCTGTACCGCTATCAGAAAAAGAGGTACGCAGCTTAATGGCTGGATTTGCTCGGAATTCCAAGTAGTTACAGTCGTGGAGAGCTTACTCCGTATAATAAAACGTCTAGCCAAATCTTTTTAACGTCAATAGGGGCAATAGTTTCTTCTGTGGAAACGAGTGGGGCGGGCTTTTGAGTAAAAACGACTAATTTCTCTCCGGCTTTGTAGTAGTTCAAGCTCTCGCGGAGCTGTTTTTCCGCAAAAAACGGAGTATTTATATAGTCAAGCTCATTCTTTTTCTTGATCAATTCGATGTATTGCTGCTGCAGCTGGACTTTGCGGGTATCGTAGATTAACCCAACGCCATATGACTCAGAAATACTTCGCAATGCGTTTACAGAAATAACGAGGCAGCAGAAAATGACAACGACTGATACTATATTCACTTTCATGTTTATATAATACCATGTTTGCAGATAACGACAGTACTGCGTTGATTTATCGGCATATCCTTGATATAATTCTTATAGGTTTAATCTGAACTGTCGCATAACTATGGCACTAGTGAATGAATTGGTTGTAAAATTTATTGAATACCTCAAAAACACGGGAAAGTCGGAATCAACTCTTGTGGCCTATCGTAAAGATATCGAACAGATGCGTGACTTTCTTTTGTCAAAGGGGATACACAATGTCGAAGAAATAAAGATTGATGATTTGAAGCCGTTCTTGGAATATCTTCGTGTCGAGAAAGGTTTTAATCTCAAAACAATCTCACGAAAAATTAATAGCATTCGAACATTCTTTAAATTTCTTCGAGAACAGGGAGCAATTGCAGAGGACTCTGATCCTTCATTGAAATTGACCCATCCAAAAATTGAAAGTAAACTTCCACGAGTACTTAACCGTGTTGAATATCGCGCTCTTCGTGATGCAAGCCGTGCAGATGTTCGGCTATATACAATGGTCGAAATTCTTTTGCAGACAGGTCTTCGCATTGGAGAATTACAGCGATTGCAGGTTGAAGACATTAAAGTAACTCCTCTTGGACACCGATATTTGCAAATTCAAACATTCGGCTCACACCAGAATCGCAATGTTCCTTTGAACGAAACAGCATATCAGGCAATTCAAGATTACTTGAAAGTTCGCCCAACAGCAGCAGGTACAGTAAAGAGCATCTTTCTTACAAAAAGTGGAAATGCTATTCCTATCCGAAATATGCGATCCGCAATCAAGCGAGCATTTAGCCGTGCAGGAATCAAAAACGCAACCGTAAACGATATTCGCAATACATTTATTGCTCACCACCTTGCAAATGGCGTAAATGTTCTTACTGTCGCAAAGATTGTCGGACACAAGAGAATCTCAACAACAGAGAAATATCTCGAAATCCTCAAACCAAAAGAAGGAAGTGATAAACTGGGTGAGCTATAGTCCTTAGTTAAAGCTTTTTACGACTATAGTGGAACCGCAGTGAGGAAACCCCAGTAATAAAGATTTAATAAGTTGACGGAACCGAGCAAAAAGATAACTGACGTTATGTTTTTGTGAAGGAGGTTAGAAATAGCAACAATTTGCTATTGTGTTGCAAGGCCGGGGAGCTGTAATCCTTTTGCAAGGAGTCCTCTGCTAAACATGAGCAGCAAAATCATATTTTACGCGAATACTTTCAGATAGAGATAAGGACTTACAACGAAGCCATTGCATTGTTTACTGTAGCCTTACAAATTTCTCTCCTGTTTCACAAAACTCACCCTCGGCAATGTCATATCAAAAGTCCATATTTCACACATAATTACGGAACGCTTTATGATATAATAACAATTATTGGTGAGGTAGCTCAGTTGGTTAGAGCACGGGATTCATAACCCCGAGGTCAGCGGTTCGATCCTGCTCCTCACCACCATTTTTTATGAAGTTCTCTGCCAAAGGGCAGGAGTAAAGTTTAATTTCAACTCAGTTTTAATGGCTAAAAACAAGAAAAAAGACCGTGCAGTGATCGTCGAAGGGGAAATTACCGGAGATACAGTGCGAAATTTTGTAATCGGAATCGTTCTTATCATTGTTTTATTCTTTGGATTTAACGCATTTAACCTGTGGTCAATGGGCGAAGCAGTTCCAGTACAGGAAGCAGTAAAACAAATCAAAGAAGGAAGCGTTCAAGAAGTCACTATTCGTGATAACTCCGTCATCTTGCAGAAAAACGATGGCAAACGCTACTACACAATGGTGGATAGTAAAACTTCATTTTTTGAGTTATTGCAACGTGATGGGATTGTGTTGTCACAAATTAATGCAAAAATTACCGTTCCTCCTTCAGCAGGAATCACCTTTGGAGATGTTCTTACTCTTATTTTTATAGGAGCAACCATTTACGGAATCTTCACATTTTTAAATATTCTTAAAAAACAATCTGGCGGAGGCGGAGGCCTCATGTCGTTTGGAAAAAGTACAGCACGTGTGATTATTGGCAAGAGACCAGAAGTTACTTTCAAGGATGTTGCCGGAGCAAACGAATCAAAGCAGGAAATTTCAGAAGTTGTTGATTTTTTGAAAGATCCAAAAGCATTTTTTGATATGGGAGCACGTATTCCACGCGGAGTATTGCTCGTTGGTGATCCAGGAACAGGTAAAACATTACTCGCACGAGCAGTCGCAGGAGAAGCAAAAGCACCGTTTTTCCATACCTCTGGGCCTGAATTTGAAGAAATGCTTGTTGGAGCGGGTGCAGCACGTGTTCGAGACTTGTTTAAACGTGCAAAAAGCCTTTCTCCAGCAATTATTTTCATTGACGAAATTGATGCAGTTGCCCGTCGCCGTGGACTCGATTTAAAGTCATCCAGCACGGAGCAAACATTGAACCAAATTCTCGTTGAAATGGATGGATTCGAGAAACGCGATGCCGTCATCGTGATTGCTGCAACTAACCGACCGGATGTTCTTGATCCAGCAGTACTTCGCCCAGGACGTTTTGACCGAATTGTTACATTGTCTCTTCCAGACCATAACGAAAGAGAAGAAATTTTAAAAATCCATGCACGAAATAAAAAGCTTGCCGAAGATATTTCAATGAAAGAAGTTGCTCAATTTACGTTGGGATTTTCGGGTGCACAGCTTGAAAACCTCATGAACGAGGCAGCAATTCAAGCAGTCCGCAATAAGCACGCGCTTATTACAAAAGAAGATATGAAAGAAGCAATCTTGAAGGTAAGCTTAGGGCCACGTCGTGAAAGTATGACAATGACAGAAGAAAGCATTAAAAATACTGCATATCACGAAGCAGGACACGCGATTGTGGGAGCCTACTTAAAGCATGCTGATAAAATCCGTTCAATCTCGATTGTGCCGCGTGGACGCTCACTTGGTGTGACATACTCAATGTCTGACACAGACAAAACAAATGAAACCTACGGCAGCTTAGTGGATGACATCGCAATGTTTGCAGCAGGTCGTGTCGCAGAAGAGTTGATCTTTGGCGTAGACAATATTACAACCGGTGCATCAAGTGATATTCAGCGCGCAACATACCTCGCAAACAAGCTTGTAAAACGTTTTGGAATGAATGATAAAGTCGGCTTTATTCAATACGAAGACGATCGCGAATATGATTATCTTGCATTCAAGCCAAACTACAGCGATGAAACAGCAAAAGTCATTGACCAGGAGGTGAAAAAGCTTGTCCAAGAACAGTATGATAAAGCAAAAAATATTCTTACTCGTGAACGAAAACTCTTAGATACTGTTGCAAATACATTGTTATCCCAAGAAGCATTACAGGAAGCAGAATTTGAAGCGCTTGTTGAGAAATACGGCACAGAAAAGCCTCCTGTTAAAGAAAAGCCACGAGTACAGACAGTCACAGAGTGGATTACTGGCAATGCAAAGCTCTCCGAAGGGACAGGTACGCAAGAAGAAGTTCAGCCACAATAAGGCTTTTACGGAATTGGCGTGTGCTGATAAAATAGCGGATGTCAGGAATTCACAAAGGTCTTTTACTTGCGATTGATGCAAACTCATTATTACACCGAGCATATCACGCGTACCCATTAACGATGGTTACTTCGGATGGAGTACCAGTAAACGCGGCATTCGGATTTACCTCGATGCTATTAGATACTTTGCTGAAGTATCGTCCAGAATATGTTTTTTGTGCGTTTGATACTCATAAGCCGACGTTTCGTCACACAGACTATTTGGGGTACAAAATGAATCGTCCGAAAACCGATTCAGAGCTTGTTGACCAAATTCCTCTCGTTGATAATGTCTTGAATGCGTTGAATATTCCTATTTTTCGCGTAGATGGCTACGAAGCAGATGACATTCTTGGGACAGTCGCTGCGAAAGCTGTTGCAGATGTTCATGGCCCCATTTCCAACGCTTTTATTTTAACTGGTGACCGGGATTTGTATCAGCTGGTTAATGAAAAAGTACAGGTCGTGATGCCAAAAGGATCGTTTAAAAATTTACAGGAATATGGAGAAACGCAGGTGATTGAATCAATGGGAGTTCCTCCGGTACGGATTACTGACTTGAAAGGACTTATGGGTGATGCATCGGATAATATTCCTGGAGTCAAAGGCATTGGCCCGAAAACTGCTGCAGATTTGATCACAACATTTGGTTCATTGGAAGAAATTTACCAAAATATTGAAGAGGTGGCTAAAAAGTCAAAAAGAATTGCTGAAAAACTTGCAGAAGAGCAGGAAGTCGCAGTGCTAAGTAAACAACTTGCAACGATTAAGTTGGATACTCCAGTCACATTTAAGTATGATGCCGCGTTGACGAGTGATTTTTCATTGCATAAAGCAACTGCGTTATTTACTCAGTATCAGTTTAAGTCATTGCTTCCGCGGCTGAAAAAGTTCGATGATATTGCACCAAAATTGGATGGTCAGGAACAAACAGAGACAATGGAGGATGTACAAAGTTTAACACTGAAAGAAGAAATGTCTCATTGGATTGGCCAATTGCCGGATGATTTAAGAGGTGGGGACACACTTGCCGCGCTTGATCGCTTAGACGCGGTCTTACTATCGAGTGAATCACATTCTTTTGAAAATATGTCCGGAAAAGGGCTTGGTGAGCGTGTAGAATTCCTTGGGAAAATATTGGAAGAACTACAGTCGGATGCATTTTCTCAATTTGTCATTGTGTATTACGGGCGAGCAGTGTACATAACGGATATTTCAGATGCGAGATTGTCATTAGCAGGAGGAGCAAAAATCATTTTTCATGGATTTTTTAGCTATTGGAACGAATGTGTGACTGGCCCAGAACAATCATCTTTGGACAAAAAACAACACGAAATCCTGAAAGCGCTGTTTGCTGCAGATGTTTTAGTGGATATTCCTTCTTTAACATATGCAATGGCCGCTGGACGTGGAGATTATGATATTTCGCAAGCGGTATTACAGTATGGCATTTTACCTCAACATGTTTCCCAACAGCTTCCAATTATTGCATTGATGCAAGCAGCAAAAGCAACGGTCGGATTACCAGAATATGTGGGACTTACGCGTATTGTTGAGTTGTGGAAGCAGCGTCCTCAAAGAGGAGATATGACAATTCCTGAGTCGGTACATCTCTTTTTGGATAAACCTGCACAGTTTGGAGTTGCGCTTATGCACTTGCGCGGTATTGGAATAAATCCAGAACTCGTATTGGAATATGGGCAGTCGTTGGAAAAAGAAATTGCCACACTAGAAAAGGGCATCTTCGATGACATTGGATTCGAATTTAACATTCGTTCTCCAAAACAGCTGGGAGATATTTTATTCTCTCATTTGGGATTGCCGTCAAAGAAAAAAACAAAAACAGGCTTTTCTACAGACGATGAGGTCTTGCAAGAGCTTTTACCCGCCCACCCTGCAGTGGAGAAAGTACTCAAATACCGGCAGCTTTCCAAGCTTCTCAATACATACATTCGTCCTTTTCTCGATCTTGCCCAACGTCACAATGAGGCGACTTCTGGACAGCAATTAACATTTGGTGCCGGAAATGTCGAAAACAGCTCGGGAAATTTCTTTAGAATTCACTCTGAATTTGATCCAATGTCCACATCTTCGGGGCGCTTGTCGTCGAGCAATCCTAACTTACAGAACCTACCGATTAAAACTCTGGAAGGAAAAATGATCCGCAAGTTCTTTGTTCCAGAAGCAGGAAATGTTCTCATTTCGATAGATTATTCGCAAATTGATCTGCGTGTAATGGCTCATATTTCCGGAGATCCAGGACTTTTGGAGGCATTTACCAAAGAACGAGATGTTCACAGAACAACCGCAGCAAAGATTTTTGGAGTTGACTACGCAGATGTAAATGACTCACAGCGACGTATTGCAAAAACCGTAAACTTCGGTCTTTTATATGGAATGTCGGCATTCGGATTGTCCAAGTCTATCGGTGTGTCAGTGAAAGAAGCGGATGCATTTATAAAAGCGTATTTCGAGTCATTTCCAAATGTTCAGAAATATATGGAAGAAACGATTGATTTCGCCTCGCAGTATGGGTATGTTCTATCGTTATTGGGTCGCCGAAGATATATGTACGGAATTGATGCGAACAACCAGCAACGACGTCAGGCAGCACAGCGAGAGGCAATAAACATGCCGATCCAGGGTGGTTCAGATGATATTATGCGTCTGGCACTTGGACAGATATCGCTTATGGATGAAGTCCTCTCCGGCAAAGTTCGTTTGGTGTTACAGATTCATGACGAGCTTGTGTTTGAAGCTCCAGATGATGAGAAGTTCTTGAAAGAGTTTATTCCAAAACTGACGAATACAATGGAACATGTGCTTGAATTGGCAGTGCCGTTGAAGGTAGAGTATGCGGTAGGGAAAAACTTGGACATATAAATACGTCGCTCGATTTCCTCTCGAATCCGCAAATATTGCTTAACGCTGCTTTGCAGCTACAAAATCTGCGGGATCTCGCCTCAATCTCGCTCCGTTTTACATTAACCATGTGAGAGTTTTTCACTGCGGTTCCAAGATTGTCCGATTAAACGATTAAATGATACAATCTTTCATGAGAATTTTATCAGGGATCCAGCCGACTGGAACGCTACATATCGGAAACTATTTAGGCTCTGTGAAGCAATGGTCGGATATGTTGAATGATTCTCCTGAAATTGAGGCATTTTTGATGGTTGTTGACCTTCACGCAATTACAGTTCCACAAGATCCTGCAGTCCTTCGACGTAAAATTTACGAGCTTCTCGCTATTTATTTGGCCGCAGGTTTTAATCCTGAGAAAGATAACATCTTTGTGCAGTCACAGAATCCGGATCACCCATATCTTGGGTGGATCTTTAACTGTATTACGCCGTTCGGGTGGATGGAGCGCATGACTCAGTACAAAGACAAAAAACAGAAGATGGAAGAGTATCAAAATATCGTATCTGTCGGACTTTTCGACTATCCAGCCTTGATGGCAGCTGATATTTTGCTCTATGACCCTGATATGGTACCTGTTGGAGCTGATCAAAAGCAGCACGTAGAATTGACTCGCGATATTGCCGAGAGGTTTAACAATATTTATGGAGAAACATTCAAAGTACCGGAATTCAGAACAAATAAAGAAACGACAAATATTCTCGACTTGCAAAATCCGGACAAGAAAATGAGTAAATCAGATGCTAGTGCTGCCGGAAGAATTGATTTAATGGATACCCCCCAGGGTATTCAAGATAAGCTAAAACGGGCAGTTACAGATAGTGACAATCATGTTGCATACGATCCAGAAAAGAAGCCAGGAGTATCGAACTTATTAGCTATTTTCAGTAGTGCAACCGGCAAAACAGTAGAAGAACTTGCTCAGGCATATGATGGCAAAGGGTATGGACAGTTTAAGTCAGATATTGCTGACGCAGTCGTTGCTTTCCTTTCACCACTGCAGGAAAAAATAAATACCTATTTATCTGACCTTGAACAATTGGACAGAATAGTCAATAATGGAAATGAACGAGCGCGAGAATTGTCGTCACAGAAAATTGCGCTTGTCGCAGATAAAATGGGTTTATATCACGATGGCAAGAAAATCTAATCTTCCGCTAATTCTCCTCGGACTTGGTGTTGGTACAGCAGTAACTGTGTATATTCTTAAAAAATACACAACAATCCTGGATGAAGCAAATGATCGTTTCCGCAAAGCAATTAAAGGTACAGAATTTGAAGACTTTCTTGAAGAAGGTGAGAAACGCTTTGCCCGCTTGGAAAGAGAAGTTAAAAACTATGTTACAACAGGTTCTCGTCAGCTTACGCGAACAGCAAATGCGGCAAGAAAACAAGCTGTAAAAAGACTTACACCTGTTGCGAAAAGAGTTAAGAAAGCTGCTGTTCAGGCTGAAAAGACATCTGGAAAAGTTGTTGCATCAGTAAAGAAAACAGCGAAAAAAGTGGCACCAAAAACAACTGCAAAGGTTGAGAAAGTCGCAAAAAAGGTGGTTACTTCTGCCAAGAAAGCTAAAAAGTCAGTCACCAAGCAAGCTAAAAAATCTATAGCTGCGGTAAGTGGCAAAGCAGCAGATGTTTTGTCGGCAATGACCAAAAATAAACAATATACGCAAAAAGAGCTCGCAGATTTGACTAATATTCCATACCGAAGTATTCGTAGGTATGTTGAGGAATTGGTCACTGGCAAGAAAATTTCAGAAAACGGCTACGGCAAAGGCAAGCGATTTATGAAGGCATAA
This sequence comes from Candidatus Dojkabacteria bacterium, assembly GCA_030583825.1. Taxonomy (GTDB): domain Bacteria; phylum Patescibacteriota; class Dojkabacteria. The sequence goes on from CP129477.1 coordinate 520,114, forward strand.
AGCTTGTTGAATATTCAGTTTTGCGCGTTTGTTAGGCAAGAGATTTCAAAGTTTTACGGGTGAAGAAAGTGTCTGCAACATGAGCTTTTGGCTACGTATTGCAGACACCAGAAAGGTGTGGGAATCATAGAATCTCCTTGAGAACTGCTAGACCCACCACGAAGGCGAAAAACGCGCATATGAGGCTTGTCCACGACGGAATTCCCATTAGGGTTAAAAACATTGCCATTATCATAATGGGAATCAGAACAATGACTGCTATAACGCCTTGAAAGAGGGTATATATGCCTCCCAGGCTGTTAAAGAGCCATTCCATCGTGTTTCCGAATGTTTGAATTGCCAATATTGCGGCTACAAACAAGACAATGGGGATGAGCGCTAAAATGCAAAGAACTTCCATCTTGAATCCTTTCTATAGGTGCGAGATTGCCCGAGTATACTACTTTCTTATTTCTTTGTGAATACTATAGTATGCCACACTAAAGTATTCCTTCGCGAGAAAAAAGGGGAAAATAGTGTATAATGAGTACGCCTTATGAAAACAACATTACTGAAAAAATTTGGAGAAAGAATTCGTGCTGCACGCACAAAGATCGGTATGTCTCAAGAAGTCCTTGCAAAGAAGTCTGGTCTTCATCGTACGTATATTGGCATGATCGAAAGAGCAGAAAAAAACGTTACGTTGCAGAATATGTCTCGCATTTTAAAAGCTATGAAAATAAAGATTTCTGATTTTTTTAAAGACTTTTAATTGCTGCAAATTTATCACGGTGTATTGGCGCGAAAAGCGTAGAGTGTTATAATTAGCCCTGAAGAGCGCAACATGGGCCCGTAGCTCAGCTGGCTAGAGCGTTCGCATGGCATGCGAGAGGTCGCGGGTTCGAAACCCGCCGGGTCCAAAAGTGCAAGTATTTACCTTTGTGAGTACTTGCACTTTTTGTTTTAATGAGGGTTTCGAAGCTGAATGAATAATAGCAATTGCTCTTGCTATTATGAATGAAGAAGGGGTCGAGGAGCTTACATTAAGAAATTATAAGTAAAGCGAGGTGACCGAAACCCGTACTAAGAGCCTCTTGTTTAGATGTTAAAACTATAGGTATATTAATCATTATTCGTATTGTATAATCTTCACTAGGATGAAAAATATCGTCAATCCGAATACTTTTAAACTTCTGCTTCTCTTTATTGTGCCTATCGTAATGATTGCTACAGGTTTGTGGCTTACTCGATATGGAGGAGGCATTACCCCTGATAGTTTTTCATACGTTGCGGCAGCAAGAAGCATGAAGAATGGCGATGGAGTCATGTTTAACAATGTTGAAGGAGGGCATGAGCCTTTAACACACTTTCCTCCGGGAGTAAGTATATTGCTCGCGGTATTACCTTCCGATCCCGCAGGATCTTTACGTATTCTGAACGCCTTTTTGTTAGGACTTCTTCTTTTTCTTGCCGGTACAACAGTGTTTATTACTACGCGTTCGCTTACTGGGGCGTTGTTTTCACAACTCTTTATTGCTTCTCTCATAGATATCGTAAACGCGCATATATTTTTATGGAGTGAGCCACTGTTTCTCACTGTACTTGTGAGTATTCTTCTCTGTCTCGCATTGTATAAACGTAGTGAGAAGTCACGCTTTCTGACCCTTGCGGTCATTGCTGCTGCAATGTTACCGATTATTCGATATGTAGGAATTGTAATTATCCCATTTATGGTAATTGCAGTATGGTTGCTTTTGTCTGCTCACTCAAACTTGGACAAAAAACAAAAGCTTTTTACGATTGGAAAGTACCTTTTTATCATGATTGCGCCGATAGAACTGTGGCAGCTTGCGGTTAATCTGCTAAACAATGAGCGTGCTATTCGGAGTTTTGGGATCCATTTGATAACACAGGAACGGATGTCGGAAGGAATTACCACGGTACTGCATTGGTTTATCCATCCGGATGTGGCAAAGCTTATTACAGTTCATCCGTATCCGGTGGTGATTATCAGCGTGTTACTTCTTGCAGTCTTTTTGTTTATTCAGAGAAAAAAGATTATTCCATTGGTGAAAAACGCGAGCTATTTTCTTTTTCCATTCCTCTTTATTGCAGGGTATCTTTCCTTTTTGGTCATCTCGATTTCATTTTTTGACGCATATACGCCACTTGATGGGAGAATTCTTTCTCCGGTAGCGGTTATGTTTGGACTTCTTGTAGGATTGCTTGTCGCCTCTGTTCAAAAACATACAATTGCTTTTGGAACCACTGGGTTTATCGCGATTATGGTCATAGGTATACAATTAAGTTCGCTGTGTGGATTTATTCAGGATATCTCTCGAGAAGGGCTTCCATTTGCTTCGGAGTCCTGGCAAAGGTCTGAAACACTTTCATATATTGTTGGGATGCCTGAAAATATAACGATTTACACAAACTTACCTCACCCAGTTGCCGTACTTTCCGGCAAAGATGAGATTTTAATGTTTCCACGAAAATATACTTTGTCTGGCGCGAGTGTACTGCGATATGATCGGGAAATACAAGAGGTAGTACAAGCGAAAGGTGAAAAATATATCGTCTTTTTTAAAGGAAATCATTCTGGTGTGTGGAGATATCCTTCAATAGCCGAGCTTGAGACATTATTGGAAGTCGAGCAAATAGTTGAGATGTCGGACGGAGTGGTATTTCGTGTGAAATAAATATTCAAGGGGGGTAAAACGAGCCTCTGGGGGATTTTTGGTCAGAGGCTCTGAAAGGGGAATTGCTTACGCGGTCATGCTCGCCATTCGGGGGGCCACGTATCTGGTAATTCTGGTGAGAATGGCTCAAAAATATCGGCTTCTAAACCAATATACTCATTTGAATACCAGACTTTTCCGTCGTGGAAGATGAAGATGATTGGCCCAGATAGGCGCCAGTGGAACTGCGTATCAGTTGAGAAGTCTGTAGTAATGGGAATTACCAAGGGCGAGTTATTTGCCTGTACGACCTGGCTTCCACCCCGTGTCATCCCTGACATCAACGTAATTCTGATAGAGTCCACACCGACTGGGGCGAACTCGAAAAACGTTCCGGTTGAGTTGCTCAGAATTATAGGCGCATCAAGTATTTGCCAGTTTGAAAATTGCAAATTCAGAGGAGGCAATTGACTTGGCGGAGGTGTCGGCTCTTTCGGAGCGCACCCCGAAATGACGAATAGAATGACAATCAAGAGACCAAAACGGTAGTTCACGAGAATATCCTTTCAATGTTCAAAACACTATAGGTATTTTATCATGAAACTATAAAAAAGTCAGGAAATCCGGCGCCAAAAGTACCTTTCAATTAAAAACTGTATACTGCTCCTACTCAATTTCTGCTGCCAAGTTCATTTCTTCCAAAACTGCGACGAATCTATCCGGTGGGAAAAAATTAAACTGTCCATCTTCATACGCGTAGGGGAGAGTTATCATTTGATCGTTAAACTGCCAGTAAATCTGCGATGAAATTGCTCCTGGCCCTTGCTGAAAAAGATTAAATGTTGTGGGAATAAATGTGTTAAGCATTTTAAGTATAGAAGCATCCTTCACTGGATATGCCAATACTCCCGTCGAAGTAGGGATAGAAAACAATGTGCCGTAGTCTCCCACAAGCTCTTTATATTGATGAATGCGATACGCATTCGTCGGCGAAAACGGTGTGTCGTCTTCAATCGAGATAATTGTTTCTCCGTTGGGGAGCGGAACTGTCACTTTGGCTGGGCGAGACTTTCTAAACGTATTGAGTAATGCAGCTTCGAAGATTTGCTCCTTACTCACATTCCATTGTTCAATCTCTTTTGGAGAAAGGGTTACGATTATTGTTGGTAGATCAAGTACCAATACTGAGATAATGCCGTCGAAGTGGCGCCAATATACCACATCATCAAGGCTTTCTGAGTCTGCGAAGTATTTAAGCGGGTAAAGTCTAATACCTAACTTATCTTGCGCATCACCCAAAGTTTGAATATTTGTTTTTAGCTCTTGAATTTCCTGCTGAGCCTTTAAAAATTGGTCAAAGTGGAGTTTTACAAGCTGCGACCATTGTGATTCTTTGGCAATAAGGCATTGTTCCCACAGGTTTTCAAGCGAAAAAACGCCTGGTTCACCTTCAATATGAAAAGTTTTACCTTCTATAAAAAGAGGGAATTTTCCCTTTTCAACGAAATATCTTTCAACAATTCTCTGAAAAACACGATATTTCTCTGCGAGGATTTCTGCCTCATCTTTTTTGCGAAAAAAGTCGAACATTTATTAATTATATCGCATTATGCTATAGTCAAACATGAGAAGAATCGGGATTATGTACATCGCTGCTGTACTTTACCTTGCATCTATGTTCCTATACAAGATTGATCCTGAGTTTCACTTGCGATGGATAGTTTTCGCCTATTGGATAGTTTCTGTGCTCCTGATGGTGTTGTTACTGTTGCCTACATCGTGGTTTTCCAGGCTTAGATGGAAAAATTTTACTACGTTTCCGGCGCGTATAACGAGTACTTTCAGAAATATATCGCTTCGTTCTCTTATTTCTCAAACTTTTGCACAAATTGACTGGGTATTTATCGTTGTTGTCGTGTTATTTTCTGCAGTAGGACTGTTTGCAATTACCGTTTACCCATATCACACTATTGGGGATGAGCTTCGCGATGGAGGTCTTAACGCTATGCAGCTTGTCACAGGCGAGATTAAAAATATTTTTGCATGGGGAAGATACGAAAGTCACGGGCTTATCATTCCAACGTACAGTGCTTTGTTTTATCTCATATTCAAAAATAGTCCCTTAACCTTTAAATTGGCAGCATTTTCAATCGCTTTGGTGGGGGTAGCCACTTTGTATATATGGGGACGTCGCTCACATTCTAGGGGCTTTGCAGCACTTTTAGTGGCCATTCTATGTAGTATTCCACACTTTCTCTACTATGCCAGGACGGAAGTTGTGGTAATTTTCAGTACCTTTTGGATGATTTTTATCCTCTTTATTGCGTGGGAATGGCTTAAAAAACGAGAATGGCAATCATTTGTAGCAATCTGTGCAGTACTTGGTTTTGCTGCAGGATTTCATGGCTCTACCCGAACAATTGTGCTATTTACTGGCCTATTACTTGGAGGTATCTTTATTGTTTCGGAACTGATGGCAAAAAAAACTGCGCTATGGAGGCTTTGCCTCTTCGTTATCGTAGCAGCATTTGCGTTTATGCTGGGATTCGGGCCGAGGTTATTCAATACTACGCCGGAAATTGCCGTCATGAGCAGGAGTCTTTTCACAAAAGAGGTAGAAAATAAGGCAGAAAGAGAAGAGAAAACTCTTACTTTGCAGGAGAAAATCACGACATCGGTCGTAAGTTTGGGTGAAAAGTATAAAAAGTCACTGATGGTATACGTGTATGAGCCAACAACAACTCACTTTGCCGGAAAAGTTTCGATTCTGCCATTTGCGGCAATTATTACAGTAGTTGTAGGAATTTACGCATGTTTAGTGAATAAAGACAGGAGATATTTGCTTATTGTTTTTTACTTTTTTCTGATTCCGCTTACAAACAGTGCTCTTACCGAAGTAACAAATGGAGACCATCGTTATGGGCCGATTTACCCGATAGCAGCAATTGTTGCAACGATTGGTATTGCTTTTTTGTTTAAAGAAGCCGAAAAACTCTCTGCAAAGAGAAAACTTTTTACTCAGGGAGGACTTATTTTCTTTGTAATACTATTTCACGGATGGAGCTTTTTGTCGTTTTTTGTCACCCAACCCGCATCTGTAAGCATGTTTCGTTTGGATTCGCGAGTGTACCAAGATTTTATGTTTACTGACTCTTTGGCACTTATCTCTGAGCAACGTTTGGACAGATATGGCAAAGTTTGTTTTACCACAAATAAGAGAAATGCCGACTTTCTAGACAAGATGCATATAAAGGAGCAAGTGCAGTACTATTTGCCAGGTGTGAAATATCAAATTGTAACAAACCCAGACCTGGACGATCATTCACTGTACATTTCAACGGATTGCGATACTCCGTTTGAAGAAGTTGTGTGGGAGGAAAGGCGATTCTGCGAGCAAAAAACATGGTTTACTTGTCCTCCAGACGGCTCACAATACGTGCTGTATTACTCCGTTCCATAAGCGCGCAGTAACATAAATCCATACGCTTTTACGTTGCCAAGAGAACGTGAATTCTTACTTTCGTGATGGAAAAGTATCTCTGTACCACTTTAGAGAAGACTCAACAATATCGCTAATATTGTATTTTGGTGTCCACTTAAGCTCTTGTTGAGCCTTGGTTGAATCAGCAATTGAAACGACGATCTCTCCTGGACGTGCAGGTACCACTTCGTAGTTGAGCGGTTCTCCGGTTGCTTTTTCGAGTGCGGCAATCAATTCTTTTATTGTAGTGCCGCTCTTTGTTCCCAAATTAAACGTGAATGCTCCTTGTTTTTGGTCAAGATACTCTAAAGCTTTTAAGTGCGCGTCTACGAGATCAAGAACATGAATAAAGTCGCGAACGGCGCTGCCATCGCGAGTGTTAAAAGTATCTCCATACATCTGAAATGTAATTGGCTTGTAGCCTAAATAGCTGCAAATTACAGCAGGAATGACTGCCACCGGATCTTTTGTTTGATCGCCAATTGTTCCATCCATTGCATTGCCTGCAACGTTAAAATATCTGAGGATAACGGCGTTGCTGTGTGTTGCCTGTGCAAAATCCGTTATGACGGACTCCATGTAAAGTTTTGACCTTCCGTATGGCGAAAGAGGGGAGGCTTGTACTTCTTCTGTGACAGGACTATTCGCAACATCCCCATATACTGCGGATGACGAAGAGAAAATAAACTTTTTTACACTGTGTTTTTGCGCCCACTGCAGAAGGTTAATTGTTCCATACACATTGTTTTTGTAATATTCTAATGGCTTTTCTACCGATTCTGTGACAGATTTCCACGCAGCAAAGTGAATAATTGCATCAATATTTTCTAAAGCGAGGTCAGATAAATCGGAAGTAATGTCTTTGTCTATAATCTCGATTGTTGTGCCAGATTCGTTCTGAATATACTCAAGATTCGATCGAGAGCTTGTTGAAAAATTATCAAGCACGATTGGGGAATATCCTTGCTGCAATAAAAGCTGTACCATATGCGAGCCGATATATCCTGCGCCACCAGTAACTAAGATTCGTTTGCCTGTATTCATAGGCGAATTATACCATATCTCCGTGGCTTTTGCTTCTTCGAATGAAAGAAATCTAGTCTAATGGCAGCACAATTTCTGGGATCATTACTTTGCCGTATGTTGCCCACTGTGTATCCCAAGTATTCTCGCGGCTTTCAAATGCAATGAGGTAAAGCTTGTTGGCATCGTCATTTCCAAGGACTGCAATATACTGGTTTACGACGGTTCCTCCAACATTTGAGCTAATGAACAAGCTATATCCTGAAAAATCAGGATCGGTAACTGGAGTTCTGCCTGTGACTGTGCCGAGGTTTTCAAAGTTATCTGCCACTGTCTTTGCGTGTAATGATGCTTTCTGTCCATACTTGCTTAAGACATTTGTGTAAACATTTATGCTAAGGCCAGTTTGATACTGCTGTGTTGCGGTAATTTGCTCTCGGGTAATGTAGCATGAAAATACCCCATCTTTTGCTTCTTCGTATGTGTACCATCCTGCTGGGCGCAATGACCATACTGAAATTGTTGGACAGCTATACCATGTGAATCCTGACGGAGGAGTTTCGGTTGGTCTCAAAATTGGCGATGCGATTCGTGTGGTGGTAGGAGTAATAGAAGGTGTTATTGTTACATCTAAATCATCATCTTCTTCTGAAGGTGTGGGTGTGTAAGAAACTTCTTCCTGGGAATAATCGCTGTCACCACTATACATGGCTGCGAATATAAATGTTCCGCAGAAAAAGATGACACAACAAAGTACCGGGAGAGCGAGAATAAGAAGAAGTATCCAAATCGCTGAATTTTTCCCTTTGGTAACTGTTGCTGTTTGTGTTTTAGTTGCTGAGATTGTCTGGCTTGCCGCGGTTTCTGCCTCAGTTCGTTTTGCTTCTGCAGTTTTTACCGGGGGAGTTACGTCTGACATTGGCGTTGCAGGTGTTGCCGGTACTTCGGATGGTTTTTCTGTAGAAGTCACAGTGTTTTTGACTGTTGTCGGCGTATACGAAGGTAGCTTTGCATCGGTAGCATCAGTTTTTGTTTCGACTGGTTCTACTCGTACTGGCTCATTCGCCTGCTTTTCTTTATTATCTGACGGTGGAGCATATTTATCGTCTGCCATATTTTTTATCTGAAATTACATCTTTGTCACTGTAGCATCTCTGTAGTGTTCAAGCAAACCGCTGGTGTGAGTGTTGTACGGCAAAATCATTTCGCTATATAATGAGACAATGGCTGCCCGCAAATCCAACTATTCAAATTCATTCATTGAAAAATTGAGCGAAAAACCGCGTATTTTCTTGCGGTATGTTAAGTATTATTCATCGTTTAGTCCGTTTTATTTCTGGGCAGGGATTATCATTGCCTACATTCGCGCGCCTATTGACTCAATCATGATTTTTCTTGGAGGTCTTTTTATTGAGAGTATTGTTGAGTATTACAAAGATCCTTCAGACTTTTACCTCATAAATATGGCGTTACCTCGGCCTATTTTATATGTCCTGATTATGCTGGGCCTATGGATCGTTCAGAGAATTATGTCAGCGCTATATAACATTTGCCATATTCGTACTCGCCATCGTGTGTGGGCAGGAAGTCGTCAAGATTTAATTGAGCGTTACAGCACTCTAAACCTTGAAGAAACTGACCGCGAAGACATTAAAGACGAAGTTGAGAAGATTCAGCACTTCTGGTGGACACGTGCCGTGTCATTGTATGACAAAATCGTCAGCGTTGGAGACCTGACAATCAATGTTGTATTCGCGCTTATTGCAGTGGCATCGTTTAATCCGATACTAGCGGCAATAATTCTTATTCTGCCGCTGCCAGAAGTTATTATCGGCATGAAGAATAACAAGCATTTCCGGGAGTTTATTGACGATATCGGGCCAGTTATGTTGAACAGAACCTACATTTTTAGTGTGTTACTCGATTCTCGAACGTTTGCAGAAAAGAAAGTCAATGCTATTCATAGAATTCTTGAGCGAAAGTTTAAACATTTTGCAGGAATAATCACCGAAGGGTACGAGAATGCTCAGTCCAAGTATGAAAAAAATAGTACAGTGGGGAGTGTCGTTGACATGGTATTGCTATATTCAGTGCGAATAGCTGTCGTTGTCATCGGTATTTTACAGCAGATCCCCGTTGGACGAATTTCCTACATATTGGGTTATGTTGATACCTTGTATTCAAATATTTTTACGATTCAGTCGAGCAGCATTTTGCTCATTGATGACCTTTCATATGTTCGCAGGCTATTTGATTTCCTCGATACGCAGGGATTTGCCGATTCTCATTCAGGACGTCGCATCCTAAAGCAGAGTGTTCCTGACATTGAGCTTCGCGATTTCTCGTTTACCTACCCTGAAACCGGTATTACTGTGCTAAATCATGCTTCGTTAAAAATCTCTGCGGGTGAAAAAGTACTTATTCTTGGAAAAGATGGCTCAGGGAAAAGCTCGATTATTCGGTTTATTGCGGGCTTATACAAGATTCAATCAGGAGATATTTTGTTTGATAATGTTTCTATTACTGCACTAAAAAGAAGACAGGTGAAAGACAAGCTCGCGATTGTGCCGGAAGATTTTTCACGTTTCTATATGACTTTGAAAGAAAATATCACAATTGGTGATCCGCGCCGACCATTTGATGCGAAATTATTTGAAAAGGCATTATACGTTGCTGGGCTCGATGAATGGGTAAAAGAAATGAATATTGACCCTGATGGCGTGACGATTGGAAGTTACTTTGAAGGTGGACTTGAAATTTCATCGGGGCACTGGCAGCGAATCGCAATTGCCCGCGCGATCTATCGTAACCGCGATGTGTTCGTTTTTGACCAACCATTTACGTATGTAGATAAAACTTCTGTAAATGTGATTTTTCCTCGCTTGATGGAATTTATTGGCAACCGTACACTTATTCTCATTGGCGAAGAGGTGATTTTCCCCGAATATTTTACTAATATATATGAAATGGGGAATGGACAAATTGCTCCATTGTCGCGAGATAAGGCAAGTTCGCACTGGGTGGAAGGAAAAATCTCACCTAAGGAAAAGGTCGGCACAATCAAGGCAAAAGTATCTCGGGCTAAGCCTGTGAAAAAGTTATCAAAAGCTCGAACGGCTAAGTAAGAACAAGAAATATGAAGAAAAAACAAACGCGCACAGAACAATTTGAATACACAGTTCCTGTTAAAGTGATTTCTCCATTTACGCGGGAAACCCCAAAGGGCTTTCGGCTTAGTGGCTTTCGTGAGATTAAAAATGGCAAAGATGAGCTTCGCTACGACATGCACGTTATTTCCAGTGATCAGAATGCAGCGTATGCGGTTATGAAGCGCGTTCGCGGAAAGCTCTATCTTGATGGACTATATGTTGCCCCAGAGTTTAGAAGCCTGGGACTTGCTTCGTATTTGCTCGATACTGTGATGATAAACCACGCCGATGAAGATATTTACTTGCTTGCAAGACCGATGAAAGACAAAAATATGTCAGAAAAAGAGTTACAGTTGTTTTATTCTCGTTTTGGATTCTCCGTAGTGGATAAAAAGGGGACTATGGTAAGAAGCGCCGTAAAGCCGCTTGAAATGCATGTACCAAGGACATCACCGGAATTGTGAGAGGTGTTTCGGCAATTTTCTTGATAAAAATAAGAATGGGCAGTATAGGATTCGAACCTATGACCGATCGGATGTAAACCGATAGCTCTGACCAACTGAGCTAACTGCCCGCTATGTACATGCGAGTGCCAAAGAATTGGCTGACACGTATGCGTATTATACAACACTTTAAGTTTATTGTGGAAAATGGTGATAAGAGCCGAGGATTTCTTTTTTGTTGAGGAACCCCTCGGCTCTGTGTTACTTATTGCAAGATGGTGAGTTGTTAGACGGGCTTAACGCCTTGAATGTGAGACACACGATACCAGACAACAGTGCGATTGCCAATTTTTTGTTCGGCACGAGTTCCAATGTTCAGCAGAAGACCCTTATAATAGCAGAGCTTCCGCCCGCCATCTGTTTTGTGGGTTTGGCTGAGTTGCGTCCCCGCAGGGAAATACGCGACCTCACCGCGAACTGAATATCCATGCGTATCAATCGCCGCTAGAATCTCACGTTCACCTTGCGTCAATTCGTTTGCCATTTCTGGCTCCTTTCAAAGTAATTAAATAACCGATAATATTGTAGCAAATTTACCAGAGAAAATCAATATTATAGGACATCTATTTGCTCGTAATTGCGTGAAAATTTTTCAAATGTAGAGTAAAATACCATCATACCATTGTCGGGGCGTATTTCAGTTGGCTAGAATACACGTTTCGGGTACGTGTGGTCGTGGGTTCGAGTCCCACCGCCCCGATTGATTACTCAAAAGTCTTGCTTGCTAATTGAACGTTTCTAATCAGTCAGGTCAATATGTGAGTCTTTCTTTTTGGTGAATAGGTAGAGAACCACAGAGCCAACGATGAAGGTTGCCCATGCGAGTAAGAAATACTCTAACTGACCGTTTGTATTTAAATATCCAATAATTGGAGCGAGCAGAACATACGGTAAATTCTTAAGAAATGATGCCACAGACAATACAGTCGCTCGCTGGTCTTCAGGGGCTCGGTTGTTCAAAACCTCGCTAATAAACGGCTGCAAGATATGTTCTCCGGCGTAAAGTGTCAGAATTACTAAATACCCAAATGGCCCGATGTCGGCAAGCGAAAGTAATAAGCTTGCAGCAGCTGCAACGCCAATTAATACAAGAATACGCTTTTCACTTAAGTTATCGGCATTTCTATTCATATATGCTAACAGTCCAACTGTTATAAGGCTGCTACTCGAAATGGCAATTGCTCCCCAGAATGGATCAAAGTGAAAGCGATCGAGCAATATCAAACGCAATAATCCATAGCCTGTTGTGTAAAATAATCCCTGCACAGCGAGAATATAAGGGACATAAGAACGAAACTTTGGCGTAAGAAATTGTTTAAATCCTGTTTTTATATCAACTAAATATTCTTTGAGTTCGGGAAGAAAATCCTGGCGAGCCTTTTTCGGTCGTTCGTCTTTTACTGACCAAACGAGAAGCGCCGCTATAATAAATGCAGAACCGTTAAGAATCCATGGGATACGCGGGTTAATCGTGTGTAACCATCCTCCAAGAATTGTTGTGACCAACGTGCCAATTAAGGCAATCTGTGAGCCTTGAGTAAGAAGCTTTCGCCAGTCCTTTGAGTTATTTTCGAATTTGAGCTTCTCAAAAAACAACGCTTCGTCTGCGCCGGATACCAATGCAACACCAATCATCATGATTGCTTGACCCACAACAAATGGAAGAAAACTGCTTCCTACGGCCTGAATTAACAGTCCACATCCTGCAAGAATCTGTCCAAGCCTGACTAACTTATCTCGACCGAATTTATCTGCAAGCGCACCGGAAGGAACTTCTGCAATAAGTCCAATAGCAAACGCTAATCCATCGAGGATGCCAACTTGCTGGTCAGTAATGAAAATTCGGTAAAAATATAGCCATACAGCGCTCACAAACCATAAGTTAGTAAATACTTTATACGCAAGGAATTTGCGCGAAATCTGGCGTTGTTGATCTGTCATTCTTACCTGTGATTATACAGTGAGTTGAGTATACGCGCTATCCTGTAGTCAAAAGACGCAACAATATTCCTCTGAAAGATAAGCTAAAGGGTATTAATTTTTGTAAAAATACCTTGCCATCTCACTCAAAACATAGCAAAATGAAGGAATCAAATAACTATCTTTTGAATGCCAGAACACGAACCATCAGGTTCACCTCCACAGCCTACAATTTCTGAACAGGCATCCGAATATTACGCCGATGCAAAGCAATGGGCACAGGAGAAAATTGACCAAGCACAAGAGTATCTTCGCGACAGACGAGAGCAACTAAATGCCGTACTTGATAATGCAAATGAATATCTCCGCAATGTTCGTGGAGGTGCCGCCTACGAAGGAAATAAAGACCAGCGAGATAATGACGAACCGGGAGAAGATCGCGCGTATACCAACAAAAAGAAGGGGTTAGCGTTCGTTATTGATGGGCATAATATTCCACAAAATGTTGCGACGGACTGGTTGGAAGAAAAGCTTGAAAAGTCAGCTCGCAAAAGACGAAAGTTACCCAAAAACGGAGATGAGGCAGAAGAACAATTGCGTGCGGTTATTAATCCAGTTATTGCTAATGTTGCAAGGTTAAATGCTGAACAAGATCCTAAAGATGAAGCGCAATTCGCAGTTGCACAAGTTGCCCGTAATGGCGAAGTTGTCGTTGCTCATACCGGAAATGTCCGCGCATATATTCGCGACAAAGAAGGAAAACTTCGTCCAATCACAAACGATGATACAAGCATGTTGGCGTTGGTCGAGTCTCAAAATGAAAAAGATGCTCAAGAAGCAATCCGACATGCAGCGAAAGATCTCGGCGACCTTACACCAGAACAACAAAATGCACTTTTGCAGTTATGGAAGTACTTTAATTGGAATGTGACAGAAGAAAATCGTGCGGCCCGGCAGGAAGTATTTTTACGATTTGTTCGGGGAATTGACCAATTTCGCAGTGCGAAAGATACAGAACGCCTTAGACTTCCTCGGCTGGAAGGAGTATCAGACGAGCAGAATGAGAAAAACCAGGCGTATATACGAAAAATTAGAAACAATATAATCGCCGGAGTTAATGGAATGAATAGTAATGTTCTTAGTAGTGTTCGAGATGCTGGGGATGAAAATTTGGTACGGTACACTCGCACACGTTTGCGTGAAGGTGATGTTGAAATTGTTATTGTAACAGACGGCGTTCACAAGAATCTTACTCAGAGGGAAATATCAGGGAGACTAAATACTCTTGGAACTTCGGGACAAAGAGCAAATCGTGTGCTGTATGCATCTCGAGAAGAAAATGTTCCAGATCGTGGCAAAAGTCCAATACGTGAAGCAACCGACGACGATAAAGCAGTTGCCGTTTTGGCGATTGATCCGAATATACGGCGCATTCCAGTGAAAGAGAAGGTGAGAAAGCCACGAAAAGAGCAGCAAAGAGTTATTAAATTAGAAACGGAACCTCAAGAAATCGAGAATAAATATGCCTATGCGATGCAGAGAGGCTTTAGTAAAGCAGAATTGGAAGATGCGATTGCTTACAATACGGATATGCAGTTTGGTGCGGTTATGGACGGTGTTGGCGGAGGCGATGGAAAAAGCGGAGATGTAGCGAAGAATGTTGCGCATAATTTGCTGCAGAATATCAGTAGACCAGCTGAGAATCCACTCGAGGCGTATGAAATGCTTGACCGCGCACTTGACGCATCTGGTATTGCAATCGCAGACGCAAAACAAAGATTTGGAAATCATAATGTAGATACGACCTTTGCAACAGTTGTTCGTACCAACGCTGGTAGGGATGTTATTGCATGGGCCGGAGATTCGCGCGTATATGTTCGCCGTCCAGATGGATTGCATTTGCTTACCCGCGACCATACTTTGTTATTTGCTATGGCGGAGGCTCGAAGCCAAGAAGAGTTAGACAAAAGAATATGGGCAGCAATGTCAGCAGGGATACCTGAAGGTAATAACGAAGCGTTAAATAACGCGCACGAAGACTATGCGCATATTCGACACCTCCTCATGTTTTTTAAAGCAACCCCGTATGGCGACGGAGAATTTAATTACAACCTTGAGGCAATGAATGAATTCTTCTTGCAATTGCAGGAAGTGAAAACTCCCGAAGATCTCGATAAACTACTTTTGCCACGAGGTGACCTTGCTGAACACCAACAGGCGGAGTATGTGTGGTTTTTGAATAACAAAAAATATGCCTTTGAGCTTTTGCAGGTAATTGCGAACAATGTCATTACTCATAGCGCAGCCGATGGCAGAATGGGCTACGAAGCATATGTGTACCAACCACAGGCTGACGATATTGAATACGTAATTGTCAGCGATGGTGTATCGGACAATTTGAACCGTGCCGAAATGAATGAAGTACTTGCCGTAGAGGAGCCATCTCCAAACCGAGCATTACGGCTAATAACCGTAGCACGATCTCCACAACAGATTAGTAGGAGAAATAACAGGCTTCGCGTTAAAGATGACGATGTGGCCGTAGTTATTGTGCCAATCCAAGCGAAGGTTCCGAAAGTCCGGCGGGCTCCAGGCAACGCTTCTGTTCCTCAAGCCGCGTAAGTTGGCTCAATGATGATATAATCAATTGCGCCTTTTACTCTCAAGGAGAGAAATAACCGTGGAATTGATTCTGGAAGATGGTTGTTTATGGATCCCTGCGTGGGGATTCAACGCTTGGGGTAGCTCGGTTCTACCCTCAGCAATGATCGGCAAGAAAATGGGATTCCCCGTAACGTTTTTGGAGGAATTCGCGAAAGAGGAGGGGGTTGTTCTCCAGAAAGTCAAACTTCCTGAAACCTGGCAAACGATTGTTCGATACCGAGATCTTTTAGGCACCGAGTGGATTCAGATTCTCGATGACCAGGAGGTCATACGCATGAGAATTATCTGCATCCGTTCTGGCGGTAAAATCATCGTTTGTTGGCTAAGATTTTTCTAAGCTGACCATCTTTCCATCCCGTGCGCTTGACATTGTAAAAGCAAAATAAATACATTTCTACAAAGTTGATTGACCGGGATCCTACTTTTTTCTTTTTATGTGGAAGTGACTGAGCATTGAAGAATATTCTCCTGCTTTAGCAAGAAAATAAGTTTTGTTGTAAACTCGTTGCCATTCAATTGAACAGGGCATCGAATAACGACTGGTCGGTCATTTTCATTAAACTGTGTGCCACTCAGCATAATCTTTAATGGCCATCCAGGCTGTGCTTCCCAAACAGAAAGCCCATCTTTGTATCGTGCATCAAATGCAATACATGTGTCATTCTGACATTCCTGCGGGTTGTTTCGCGTTTGCAAATGGACAGAACGGTTTAATCCGTCCCATACTCCCCAACACAGGTAGGCCAGTGCTGCGACCAAGCCAACAGTGACCATCATCTGAAAAATCTTATTGAATTGCTTTGCAAATCTCTCTCCAGCTCCTGGTTCTTTTGGCGCTTTTTCAACAGGCTTTGTTTCTTTCTTCTGTGGTACAGCTTCTGCAGGATGAGAAAATACTTCCGGGTTTTGATCTTTGTCCATGTCGTATAGTTTCAGGTTAATGCTTAGATGATACCATATAATACATTTCTTAGTGTGGATATACACAAAAATATGACAGAATTATGACACGATTTTATGGTACAAAAGCATCACGGTGGCAAAAACTCATTGAGAAATGTGATGTGAAATGAATACACAACAACATTCACATAGAACTCTTAACAAATGAGTTGATAGTATGCCGCTCAATTAGATGAACGTAACTGCTGTTCCTTTTTTGTTTCCACGGCCGGTTCGTCCAATACGGTGGACATAGTCTTCGTAAGAACCTGGCTTGTCGTAGTTGATAACGTGAGTGACATCTTTAATGTCGAGTCCACGTGCGGCAACGTCGGTAGCAATTAATACTCGGATTTTGTTGTCTCTAAAGAGTTTCAACGCAAACAATCGCTTGCCCTGAGGTTTATCTCCGTGAATTGTTTCTGCCGTAACTTGCTGACGTTCCAATGCTCCTCGCAAATCTTCTGTGCCACGCTTTGTTTTTACAAAGATAAGAACTTTCTCGAATTCAGGCTTTTTCAACATTTCTACGAGAGTTTCAATTTTCTTAAAGGATTGAACATGTACAGTTTCCTGCGTGACATTTGCAGCAGTTTCGCGTGTTTTTACGGAAATCTCGACTGGATCCTTCAAGAACGTATCTGCCAACTTCTTAATTGGCCCTGGCATCGTTGCAGAGAAGAAAAGAGACTGGCGCTGTTCAGGAAGTTTGCTCAAAATAAAGCTGATATCTTCGCTGAAACCCATATCGAACATGCGGTCAACTTCGTCCAAAATGACTGTGGTGAATCCCGAAAGATTCAAAATCTTTCTTTCGTAAAGGTCTTTTATTCGGCCTGGAGTTCCAATCACAATCTGTGGATGACGTCGAAGCATTTGAATCTGACGTCCAATTGGTGTTCCACCGATACAAAGTGCTGCTGACATATGAATCCCCTGAGCAAATTCTGTAAATTCTTTCATGATTTGGTCTGCAAGCTCTCGAACTGGAACAAGAATAATGGCCTGCTCTCGTGGGTTTTGATACAGTTTATTCATCAGCGGAAGCAAAAATGCTGCTGTTTTTCCTGTACCTGTATTTGCTAAACCAACGACGTCACGTCCTTCTAAAACCGCTGGAATTGCTTGATCCTGAATTGGTGTAGGCTGTGCGTATTGTCGGCGAATAATGTTTTTTTCGAGGGGAACAACGAATCCAAAGTCTTTAAATGCGTGTTTTGCAGTGTATTCGACTGCAGGATTATCAATTGCATCCTGTTGTGCTCGGCGAATGAATGATGAAATATCAACGGAACCTCCGCCACCACCACGTCGGCCGCCTCGGCCTCCAAAGCGTGAGCGTCCACCGGATCCGCCAAAACTGTTAAATCTTCTACCGCCAAATCGTGATCCACCGGAGCGGTCTCCGTCAGAAGAAAATGGTCTTCTGTTTCCATAATTCCGTCCACTGCGTGAGCTATTCCCATGCCCAGATTGTCGTGACGGGTATCGCTTGTCGTCCATGAGAACTAAAAGTCATCTAATATATCTCGCGAAAAACCCCAATCACAATTGGTAGGATGGGATGCTTCGCACTGGCAATATTTACCAGCAAGTCTCTAATTGAGATGTGCCTCTTCTAAAACGATCTTTTTTGGGAAAAAGAAAGAGAAAAATATTGCATACAGAATGTATTATACCATATCTCTGTAGTAAATTCGATTTATCCTTTTTAATTTGCTTAGAAAGGGAAGGGCCGCGGATACTTCGGTCATCGTACAATGTTTGCCATGGACTTATAGTGTGATATAATTACCCAACCCTTTAAGGGCAAAAATCCGAAGAAAGTGTATAGATCCAATGGAGAAAAAGCACATGCAAACAAATATCAGTCCGTTTACGCTGGAAACCGAAGATGGCGAAATCAAAGCTATGCGTCTTCGCGTGAATACCGCACTTCTGGTCATCGAAGGCGATGGTTCAATGACGCTGGGCTTGAATAACGCTGAACCTGTCGCACTCGACTTGTCCAACATTTCGCGTATTCTTCGTATCCGCGATGGGCAGACGGAAGATGGTAAACAGGTCGTTGAAGCCGCAATTCTGCGCCGCGATAACCTGCGTAACTTCATGCGTCTGGATAGCGATGTCACCGAAGCCGTTCTTGGCAATGCGATGGAAACCCTCCGCCGCGAGCTTGAAATTCTGGAAGATGCGGACTTAGGCACGCTTTTGACCGTATATACAGCGATGGCGAATGCTCGCACCTTCAAGAAAGTCAAAGAGGATGGTGAAGACGCACAGCAACGGGCAGAAGCTCTTCAGGCGGAACTCGATACGGCGAATGAAACCATTACCACCCTGCGCGAAGCCAATGGTGAACTGACCACCCGTGCCGAAACTGCCGAAGACGAACTCAATCGCATTCGTGCAGGGTGGTAATGGGAATCACAGTGATAATGGTCATCTGGGCGATGAAACGGCTCTTGAACGGCTTTTTGAACTGGGCGGCGAAGAAATTCCCACCGATGAAGAAGGCGTTCTCGTCAATGTGACAGGATAAAAACCCTGACCTTTGCGTTCGATTCAATCAAAGTTTGCAAGTGCAGACGGCCGAGATTATCTATGAGGAAAAATAACCCCCCTATGCAATCCTCTTCGATCTCGACCGTCAGCACCCTTTTTTTATTTCTCCCATGTCCTCGTAACTATCTATTTCTCTCTATAAAAAATATCCACCAATTTTGTACTCATTCATATGCCAGCCTGTTCTCATTAAAAAAGTATTGAATGAAAATGAGTAAATCTTTCTATTTGTGCACCTGCAAGTAAAACTGTTCACAGTTTCATTTTCCTCATGTACAATGCCTCTATGGAGTTACCAAAATCTGCCCGAGAGGTAATAACCTCCCAACTTTTCACTGTTTCTGTCATAGTTCTTACAAGTATTGCATTTGGAATCATTTTTCTTGTGCTTGTGAATGTTCTTCAGCAGGAAGGAAAAGTCACAATTAACGAAGATGAGGAAGAGACGGTAGAAACTGAGAGACCTGAATCACAAAGCCCGGCACGAACACAGTATGCGTTTATGCTTACAGAAACTCCGGCAAATCCAACAGTTACGCAAGTTCAGCAGGAAGGAAATAAGTGCCAGCCTGTAGCATTTGACCCTCGCGCGACACAAATTACAGCAAAAAGTCAGAAGTTTGCAATCCCAGAAAAATATTACGAAGTTCTGTCAGGGAACGACATATTTACCTTTACAAAAAACGGGTTTGAAGTAGAAGGCTCGGCAAAGCCCACAGTTATCAGCCCGTTAAGCGCAGATGTATATTCGTTTTTCTGTGAAAATGGTGAGATTTCTTATGTCATCGAAATAAACAGGCTCAATACACGTGGCGTTTTTCTCAGCAGAGCAGTACTTTTAACGCAAGTAGTCGCTTACGAATTTATTGATAACTCTACATTATATGTGGTGCAACTCGTTCAAAACGGCCAGTTATGGGAAAAACAAGCACAAATAATTTCTTTGCCAGGATTACAGCGTAAAAATATTCCTGTTTCTCTCGCATGCGTGGGTGGTTCGGCAATGATATTAAATAACGAGTTAGTTTTAGCAAATAAGCAGACAGAGGGCCGACCTCCCGAGCCTGGAAAATACCCAACATCGCTTTGTTTTGTTACAAAAGAAGGAACTGTCCGTGCAATGGCTACTACTTCACTTTCTTGGGACGGCGAAGATCAAAAAACTCCAGTATTTCAATTGTTTTCGACTCCAGCTCAACCTGGAGCAATCGCAATTTACGACACGTTTTTTACAGGCCAAAATGCCGGTTGTCACCTATATGTGCAATCTTTGTCCAACGGATTGGAACAAAGGCAGTTTTCATTGGATAAAATAGCGCTGGGAAGCACTCAGAAGCACTGTCCACGTATTCAATTTGATGCTTCTACGCTTTCATTTACATCGGAGGCTTTGAAATATAGGGTAGAGTCATACAACCAGGTTTTGAGGCAATTACAGTGGTCAGAGTGGCATTCTGCCGGCATTATAAAGTAAGTACGCGGTTTAACTCTGCCTCGAATCCGTAAATATTGCTCCGTACCTAATTCTGGGGTTCTGCCATTATTCTTTTTAATTTTCTAGTGGTATAATGCTCACAATGAGTGCAATCTCAACTACACCGTATCGCGAATCATTATCACGCTATCTTACCAATCCTTCCACGGATATTTCTCTTCAAGTCATTAACGAGCTTTCTCGCTTGATGAACGATGCTGTTACGGCATTTCAGGCAGATAAAAACAATCCTCACATAGACAAAGATATGGAAAGTTGGGCAGAACAAGAGATCCCTGCAATGGAGGATTTAATTGTTACTGCTGCGCATGCAATGGCTGCAAAAGATCCACAGTTTGCGCTTACTTTCGCTGTTTGGTCAGGGCCACCTGGCACAGGAAAAGGAACAAATATTGACTCAATCACAATTGCGAGCAAATTGCTTCTCGACGCATACTCGGAATCAGAAAAACAAGTTCCAGAGACGATCTTGCCGGTGCTTAAATCACATACTGACAAACGAGCATCCATTATTACCGGTACTGGCGGCATAATGCGTGATCAACGTGGAGAATATAAAGATATTTTCGGCAAAGTTCCAGCTCTTGTGGCGGAATTAGTACGTCGCGGAGACTTAGTAGGCGACATGTTTATGACCTACTGTGTGCTTATCATGATTCTTGTTCGAGTGACCCAAGGAGCGAGAAAAATCCAATTCGATTTATGGCCTAGAACTCTCGCGCAATTGACTATGTACGATCGCCTGATTGTAAAACTCCGTGTTCGTGGGGTAGATATTTACACTGAAATGATCAATCTTCGCTTGCTAACACAGCAGGAAATTACTGCAATGAAGGAAAATATTCTTCAATACGCTGCAAGAAGCGAACAAATCGGCAAGTTAAAGCTGCAAAAAATGCTGGAACCATGGTTTAAAGACGAAATTAACAAGATCCGTGTAATGAGTTTTGAGGCAGAACATGTAAAAATGTACGAAATGTCTAAGGAAGTCGTAGATAAACTTGTCTCGCAGGTAAAAGAAGAGATGCAAACCGACGATGATCCCGCTGCCCGCGTGATTATGGCAGAATATGACCGTGCTATCGAACGTTCGGTGTATCGCTTTGGAAAAGCAGTTGAAAAAAAGGAATTGCCCCGAGATGATGAGCTTCCTCATTCGCAGTTAAACCGCTTACGAATTTTTGAAATGGATACGTCTCCATCGGTGCTACGCGCATCTCTTGACCACAATATCAACTTTATTTCATCATTTCAGTCACCGGCAAAAGTTGTTGAAGATATTTTGAATGCGTCAATTGATAAAATTGAAAAGGGCGCATTTCGATATGAATTCGCCGACATTTGGAATACTTTCCTTACTGTAACTGGAGAAATCGCTGATGCAGTAGTCCAGCGCCAAGCAGTTGATGAAGAAAAGTATAAAACTGTGCTGAAAGAGGCACTTTCTCAGGCGTAGATCGTATTTTGTAAATTCCCTCACGTAAATTACGCGTTTTTCGATAATTCAGGCTAAACTAGTGATGCGACTATTTCCCGTATTTTTTCTGCGTTTGGAAGAATTTCTGCTTCGCGATTTTGAAGAAGTGGCTCAAATTGAGATGTAAGCCGCGTTATTTTTCCGGAGAATCCTGCATCTGTAAGAAATGCCGCAATTTTCGCACTCACTGTACCGTATCCTTCTTCAATGAGTAGAACATTGCCGGTCTGAGCAGCAGTCAGTATGGTAGGAGCGTCAATAGGAGATAATGATCGTAGATTTACTATGGTCACGTCTGGGATATTTGCTGTTGCGGTAAATGCTTCTGTTACCATTCTACCGTAGGTGATAATCGTTAGTTTACTGCCGTTTTGTACTATCTCTGCGCGAGAGTGTGAGGTAGGGTGATTTAAGACCTGTCCTGTAATATTATGTAGAAGTTTATGCTCTACAAATACTATTGGCTCACTGCTTTGTAACGCAATATTCATGAGGTCAAAAGCATCTTGTGGAATTGCAGGGTAAAACATCTTTAATCCGGGGATATCAATGAATAATGATTCAAGATTCTGTGCATGGGTTGCTCCGTAATTTCGTCCGGAGTTCACAATTATGCGGAAAATGACAGGAACATCAAATTGTTTATTTGAAAGTGCATTAATTTTTGCAGCCTGGTTAATAATTTGATCCATTGCATGAAGAGAAAAATCTGCAAATGTATGCTCGATAATTGGGCGCATTCCCTGTATTGCCATTCCGATAGCCATTCCAGCCGATGCTGCTTCAGAGATAGGAGTATCAATAACGCGACCTGGGAATTCCTCGGCAAATCCGCTAAAAACTTTGCCTGCACCTCCCCATGCTGATATGTCCTGACCAAGCACTACAATTGATTTGTCATTTTTCATATGAGAATATACGGCTTTGCGAACTGCTTCGGCGTATGTCATGCTTGCATTTTCATTATTTGCTGTATTATTCATTGCTGCTGTTCGCTAATTTAGTATAAGCTTCCTTATCTTTGGCAAGTGACTCAAGTGCTACATGTATTTCTTTGTTGATTTCGGCCTCTATTTTTAGTTCAGTATCTTCGCGGAGCAACTTTCGCATTTGGAGCTGTTTTTGAGCCATTTTTAGAGGATCTTTTTGTTCCCAGTAATATTCTTCGCCTTCTGACTTGTACGATTGATCTTTGTCGTTTATAGAGTGTCCACTGTGACGGAAGGTTGCCATCTCAATAAAGTAGGGCTTCTTTTCTGTTGTAATGTATTCTTTTGCTGTAGAAACTGCGTCATATACGGCCATAATATCGTTTCCGTCTATCTTTGCGCTTTGTATTCCATACATTGCTGAAACTTTCTGTGCGAGTGCTGTATTTGCAGAATGAACTTTTACCGACGTTGACTGCGCATATTGGTTATTTTCACAGAGATAAACGATAGGAACGCTCTTAAGCGCCGCAAGATTCATTGTTTCGTGAAAGATTCCTTCTGTTGTTGTGCCGTCTCCAAAGGTACAAAATATACCCCTAGGGGTATGTTGGTATTCGTTTGCAAGGGCAATTCCAGTGGCGATAGGAAGCTGAGAGCCTACAATGCTGTAAGATCCATATATACCATGTGCTGTGCTAAAGAAATGCATTTGTCCACCTGTGCCATAAATAAACTCTGTAAGTACTTCTGTAAAAGGAATATCTCTCCCAATAATATAATGATCAGGTCTGTGCGAAAGAAGCAGAATATCAGATTGCTGCAATGCAAGCCCGACGCCTGCACCGATAGCCTCTTGCCCAACTGAAAGATGAAGAGTTCCCTTGATCCGTCCCTCTGTATAGAGAGATTCAACAAGTTGCTCAAATCGTCGGATTTTTATCATTCGTTTGTAACCTTCAAGCAGTAATGCATCAGTCATACTTGTATTGTCGGTCATGAAAAATGAAAACGCAAATTTTTCTGTACAAAATATCTTTTTTTGAAAGTTGCCTATTTGTCTTATGTTTATATACCCCCGGGGGTATATACTCTCTATTGATACGCAAAACAATCCCTAAGCTTGGGAAACAAGACAAAACCGCTGTTTGTGGGGTATAATTACACATGTCGCCGCAACTGCGCGTATTTTTAAAGAAGATTACAATAAAATTCCCACATTCGGAAGCAATTCTGCGTGATTCGTCCTTTATTGCCCACGAGGGTGACAAGATTGCACTCGTTGGAGCAAATGGTTCAGGAAAAACGACGATCATGAAGTTGATAACAAAGGAACTTACTCCAACAAAAGGAGCTGTTGAGGTTCATGGGAATGTTGTGTATCTTCCCCAAGTTCACTTTGATCTTCCAAAAGAAAAAGAATTATATGAGTTTATGAGTACTTTCACTGATAATTGGTGGGAAGTTCTTGAGTATGCTCAAGCAAAGTTTGGCTTAAAGGAGCTGTCTCCAAACCAGAAAATCGGTTCACTAAGTGGAGGAGAGCTTATGAAAGTCTATCTCTCACAGTTTTTAATGAAACAGCCGGATATTTTGCTTTTAGACGAGCCAACAAACCACATAGATATTCTATCTCTTGAGGTTTTAATAAAAACGTTGAAAGAATTTCCGGGTACAGTTATATGTGCAAGCCACGATACTTTCTTTATTAACCAATTCGCCAACAGAGTGGTCGAAATAGATAATCGCGAGTTGATTGCGTACGGTGGTAACTATGACTTTTATGTTTCCCAAAAGCTTGTAATGGATAATGCTCACGGGCGCCATGTGTTCGCATTGCGTCAAAAAGAAAACCGTCTTCGCCGAGCGCTAAAAATAGAATCGAAACGTGCTCAACGCTCTGTTGAAAAGGGAATTTCTCTGCAAGGAGACCGAAGCATGGCACGAATCCAGAAAGGATACTTCAAAGACAAAGCAATGAAGAGTACGGCGAAAATAACGGCATCGCTGGAAAATAAGAAGGAGCGCGTATATCAGAAAATTAAGGGGATGGAAAAATTTGTGCCCAAGAAAGTATCATTTTTGTTTGCAGATCGAAATGCTCCGCATGATTTGCTGTTTGCAATAAAAGACGGAATTCTAACGGTAGATGGGCATACATTGCTTACCAATATAGACATGACAATTAAGCGAGGAGAACGTATTACTTTGCTCGGACGTAATGGTGCAGGGAAGACGTTGTTAATGAAAGCTATTCTTGGAGTAGAGACCGAGAGAATTCAGCTATCGGGTGAGATTTTTCGCGGAGAGAATATGTCCGAATATATAGGACAGGATTTTGGTAAAATAGTGTCACTTTACAAGGATAGTGAACAGGATCTTGTAGACGCATTTGATGGAGAAAAACAGAATGTGTATAAAAATCTTGTTGGTATCCTAGGACTTTCTGCTATGGATGTCTTCCGTGAGGTAGAAAGCTTTTCCGGTGGGGAACTTACTAAATTACTACTCTTAGATCTATCGAATAAGCCGCTTGATATGATTATTTTAGATGAGCCAACGAATCATTTAGATATCATTTCGCAGAATTCATTGATTACAGCATTACAGCAATTTCAAGGGACATTGCTTGTAACTTCCCATAAACTCGGATTCTTGGCAGCTTTAGGCTTACATAGGGCGTATGTTCTTGCTCATGGTACAGTATCGCCTTTTACTGCGGATCTTTCGAGTGAAAACGAAATGTATCGTAAATTATTGGCAAAGTTATAAAAAAGATATAACTTTCAGGCAATTTTCTTTCTTTTTAAGTAGAAGTAAGTGTGTTTATAGTTCTTTGTTAATCATAAAACACTGAGTAACTATAATCTCATTTCTCTTACAGCAGTGTATGTAGATTCACTCTTGGCATAGGTAAGTTGTTATGAAAATCGTCAACACTTTTTATTCTCCTGCTGTATTTTTAGTAGAAATTTGTATTACCACATTTTGTGAGTAGCCAATTTAAGTGTATCGTGGTACGATGAGAATAAGACACGTTTTATGGGATAGAAATACTTTATAAATGAAAACATGAGTAGATCTTGGCAGAATGTTCCACAAGGTGTGGAACCTAAAAGTAAAAAATCTATGGTACATACTACTGTGAGGCTTATTTCTTCTGTACTGCAGCGAATGATTCAAATAATTCTGATTGCATCTTTCTTTACGCTGGTACTCATTGTGACATTTCCTCTCTTTGTGTATTACGAGTATAGGCAGAAAATTTATGTTGATAGTGACTCAGTAGAGCAGCATGACATTGCCATTGTATTTGGAGCCGCGGCATACGGTCTTGATCTGCCAAGTCCTCCACTTAAAGATAGGTTAGAGGTCGCAGCAAAGCTTTACCATGACGGAAAGATCAAAAAAATCATCGTATCAGGGGATAATAGTAGTGAGTATTATAATGAGCCGCTAACAATGTTTAACACTTTGGTAAAATTAGAAGTCAACGAAAAAGATATTGTGCAGGATCCTGCAGGATTTCGCACCTACGACACTTGTGTCCGGGCAAAAAAGATTTTTGGAGTAGATAAAGCACTTCTTGTTAGCCAGGGATATCATTTGCCTCGTGCGATTTTTACCTGTCAAGCAGTAGGAATAGAAGTAACCGGAATTTATTCGACTGGAGACTTTTCGACATACTACAACCGATGGTATTCAGTGCGAGAAATTTTGGCGATTTATAATGCATTTGCGGATATTTATTTATCACCGCCACAGGTTGTACTGGGAGAGCCTACTCCCATTGATGTAAATCAGTAATAACAATGACAAACTTAGAACGAAACGAACAATTTGTTGAGCTATTTGAGATGCTTGAAAACTCGCATCAGCATGTTTTTATTACAGGTAAAGCTGGGACGGGAAAATCAACATTTTTACAGCTTTTTAGAGATGATACTCGCAAACAAGCAGTTGTGTTGGCACCAACCGGTGTGGCAGCAGTCAATATTAAAGGTGAAACAATTCACTCATTTTTTAAGTTTAAACCGGATGTTACAGTAGAAAAAGCGCGTGATATCGCTCGTAAGAGCACTACTTCTGTATATAAAAATATTGATTTGTTAGTTATTGACGAAATCTCTATGGTTCGTGCGGATTTGCTCGACTGTATTGATGAATTTCTAAAAGTGGCACGAAAAAGTTTTCTTCCGTTCGGAGGAATTCAAATGGTATTTATTGGAGATTTATTCCAGCTCCCACCGGTAGTGTCGCGGCAAGATAGAGAAACACTTGGAAAGTTATACGATACGCCGTTTTTCTTTTCAGCACATGTCATGGCAGATTTTCCTATTAAAACAATTGAGTTACAGAAGGTATATCGCCAGTCGCAGCTCCAATTTGTGGAGTTACTAAATCGCATTCGCGAGAATAGTGTCACATGGGATGATATTAAGCTATTAAATACCCGCTATTCAAAGGATATTGCAATGTCGCAAGATGAGTTTTTTGTCTATCTTACTTCTACAAACGACTTGGCGGCGCAGATTAACATAGAAAAAATGAAATCACTTTCTGAACAGGAAGTTGCATTTAAAGGGAGGCTACAACGCGAGTTTGAAAGATCTTCTTTGCCCGCAGAGGAGGTACTTGTACTCAAGCTTGGAGCTCAAGTCATGATGGTCAATAACGATCCACAAGGAAGATGGATTAATGGAACAATTGGTAAAATAACTCGTATTGAGCAAGACAAAGAAGGGGAGTTTATAGAAGTCACTTTTCAAGATGGCCGAGTAGAAGAAATAACTCCTCATACGTGGGATATGTATCAATTCACATTTAATGAGCAGAAAGGTCGGTTAGAGAGTGAAATTATGGGTTCGTTTACGCAATACCCATTAAAACTTGCATGGGCAATAACAATTCATAAGAGTCAGGGAAAAACATTTGATAAAGTTGTCGTTGATTTTGGAAGGGGAGCCTTTGCTCCTGGACAAGTATATGTCGCATTAAGCCGATGTACCTCATTTGAAGGAATTACACTCCGTAGCCCATTACAGCGAAGAGATATCTGGACAGATAAAATGATTCAGTCATTTTTTGCCGGGACATATAAAAATTCCTATTCCTCAAATCAGCTTAGTTTCTAAAACGTTGCTTGCCCTCACAAAAAGGAATGAAGTTGAGACGAGTCCTGCAAGTTTTGTAGTTACAAAGCAGCGTGAAGTAATATTTGCGGATTCGAGACTAAACTGAATGACTTTGTGCCGAAATTGTGCTATTATCGAGTAAGTAATTTTATGCTCTAAATGCCATGATACCGATGATTATTTTTGTCATAGTTATTGCTCTCCTTTTGTCTTCGATAAAGATTATTCCGCAGAACCACGTTTCTATAGTTGAACAGCTTGGTCGGTTCAATCGTGTTATTCCTGCCGGTATTAACCTCGTTATTCCAGTTATCGAAAGAATTGCTGTGCGAGTAAACCTTGCAGTAAGAAACTTTCTTTTTGAATTCGATGCAGTTTCTAACGATAAAGTTGCAATTCGACTAAAGGCAAACCTTATCTATGCAGTTGATGTCACTAATGTCTATGCATATTGGTATGAGCTTTCTGATCCAAAGCAGACAGTTGCATCTTTCGTAGAAAACTATGTTCGAAGCTTTATTGCAACTCAAACACACGAAGAATTACTCGAAAAACGCGAAGAAATTGCAGCATATCTTTTAGAGCACCTTTCGGAAAAATTCCTAAAATGGGGTATTCGTATTGATGGTTTCCAAGTAACAGACATTATGTTCCCAACAGAAATTACTGATGCTATGAGCAAAGTTGTTGCATCGGTTCGATTGCGAGAAGCAGCTATGAACGAAGCAGAAGCACGCAAAGTTCGTGTTGTAAAAGAGGCAGAAGCAGAAAAAGATTCACGTATTCTTATGGGTGAGGGTGTAGCGGGTGAAAGACAGGCGATCATTGACGGTTTAAAGCGCTCAATTG
Source organism: Candidatus Dojkabacteria bacterium (assembly GCA_030583825.1). Taxonomy (GTDB): domain Bacteria; phylum Patescibacteriota; class Dojkabacteria. Next base: position 548,903 of record CP129477.1, read on the forward strand.
ACGATATGAAAACAATTCCAGGTCTTAACACTCACGAAGTCATGAACCTTATTGTGTTATCACAGTATTTTGACACTATTAAGTCAATTGGAAACACCGATAATACTAAAGTTATGTTCTTAAATCCTGCACCAGAAGGAGCATCAGACATTATTCAGCAGCTTTCAAGTGCACTGGAAATTTCTTCAACTCCAATGCCAGTACAAAAGCCGAAGGCTGAAAAGGGCGTATAAATTGCTCATGTGTAATTAAGGCTAACGTCTAAACACAGCAGAACAATATGATTTACCTATTTTCTTCGACTCCGGAAGTGCTTGAGCAGTATTTCTCTAAAAAGAATATTGATTACACACTTGTGCCAAAAGAAAGTTGTAGTGAATTTCTTGCGTCTTTAGATAAGTTGGACAGAAAAGATTGGGGAATTTCCTTTAACTACGGAAAAATCTTTCCTGCTGAATTATTGCAAAAGATTAAAATTGTAAATGTTCATTTTTCGCTATTGCCAAAGTATCGCGGTGCGGTTCCTGTCGAAGCTGCCGTATTAAACGGTGATACAGTAAGTGGTATTACATTGCAGTGGACAAGTGAAGGGCTCGACGAAGGAGATATTATCATGATGCGGAACTTTGATTTACCTGTCCATACTCCAGCTGGAGATATTCGATCTCTTTATATTCAGCAACTTCCGCAAATGTTTGAAGACTTATTCAAACTCAGTGAAAACCCTAATGATTGGGAATCATACCCACAGCAAGGTGAGTCCAGCTATTGTAATAAAGCAATGCTTTCACGTGAAAATGCCTTTTTGTCATTTGGATCGTTAACCGCAAATGAGATTTACAGGAGAGTATTTGCGTTTAATCCGAATCCTTATGCCTGGTGTGACGTTGAATTTAATGGACAAAAAACAACAATGAATATTATGCAAGCAGAGGTTATTGGCCATCCTACACATGTTGCAAAACAACTAAAGCCGGGCGAAATCTCCTGGCTAAAGGGCAGAGGAATGGTGATCGGAACGCTATTAGGCTATATATTGGTGACAGAGGCAATCGTGGCAGGCAGAAAAGTGCTAAAAAATGGTGACATTGTTGCGATGAAAGGTAATCTAAACATTATTGTGTAGCATGGTAATTTCGCCCCAATCCTCAGAATGGATATCTTCAACGACCCGAAAAGCAATAGAGTTTTATATGGATTCAGGTTCAGTGCCACTACCGGAAATACTAGGAGTTCCCGATTTTGTGAAGCAGGAATTAAACGACCCGACGGGCTTTTTTGTAATACTAAAAAAGCGTCATCCAGTATCTGGAGAAGTGGGAATTCGTGGAATGATGGGTACACTCTCGCAAGGTGATGCGCTGTGGAAATCTGTAGCTAACTATGCCATTACTGCAGCGTTTTTTGATCCTCGAACTCCTCGTCTAAAGCCATATGAACTTAATGAAGTTACTATTGACTGTCTTATCCCTCACTCTTTTGCGCAGCAATCGAACTCATTTGAAGAATTTGTTTCACTATTGGAGATGGAACATCCTGGAGTAATGGCGCTCTATAATAATCGAGAAGCATTTATGCTCCCGTATGTGTGGCAGGAATTTAAAGAGGCTCCGCAATTATTACGCGTTCTTTTACTGCAATTGGGTATCCCCGTTTCTTTATTGCAAGATAATTCGGTGAATTACCAAACATTTTCTGTGACTTCGATAAGCTCAATTGAGTCTTAATCAAGTAAAAACCTTTATTGCTTAATTACCTGTATGACTCTGCCATTCACAAAATATTCAATGTTGTCGTCGGGGTGAAGAATGATCGGTGGATAATTTTTTGTAGACTCTGATTTTAAAACAATGGTGTTACCTTTTTGGCTGAACTTTTTAATATTTCCAAATCCGTTAATAATTGAAAGCACATAGTCTCCATTGCGTGGAGATCGGTCGCCGGCATCAATAATAACATAATCATTTTCTTCAATATTTTTTCCTTCAGGGCCAATCTTTGAAAGGTTCATTGAGTCTCCCTTTGCTTCAACTGCAAAAATGTTTGTTTTCTTTGGAAGAAAACGTTCAGAAACGGTTAAATAATCGCGTACTCCTTCTTCAGGTGAAATAAGTGCCTGTCCGCAGTTTGCAGAGCCTAAAATAGGTATTTCTACGAGTGAGTGGGGCGTACCAAAAAGAGACGTCTCTTTTCGTATGGCCTTCTTTTTGCCCCCAAGTAATCCATGTTTCTTGAGCTGTTCAAGGTGATGCTTTGTTTTCTGTGGAGAGTCTGACCCAATAAGGCGAGAGAGCATTCGGAGAGAAATATCGTCAACGTCCTGTGTCTGGGAGATTTTTAAGATTTTTGCTTGTAAGGGATGTATTTCCATGTGTAAAGTATAGCAAAGAGGATGTGAAGTGTAAAGCCTCTCTTTATATCGGATTTATAGATATTTACGGCACTTATAGATCAAGGAAAAACTTATTTGGACTTTAGATACTTGACACTTAAGATAAGACGCTATAGTATTGTAAAGAAGACAGATAACTTTTTATGGAAAGACTATGTCATGAAAGAAGAAAGAAAGGAGCCGAGCCTTCTTTGAGAGGAAGACCCGACTGATACCACTGGAATTATACAATATCCCCTTTCTATTTAACACTCTCAGCGTATTTTAATTTTTTATTCGTTAATTATGACCTATTTTGTGACAGCAACAAGAAAGGCAGGAAAAAAATCTGTGCAGGAAATTTCTGCATATAGAATTTCTACAACTCGTACAAACGATGGCAAGGTAATGACTAAGTCCCAGTTCTTTAGTGAATTTTATGTCGAAAGTGATGCATACTTCGCTTATAACTCATACACCATGCAAACTATCGGATTAGAACGAAAGTTCTCAGTTAATGGAGAGCCATACCTTCAATCCATTGCAAATGGAACAGAAAGTGACAATCTTTTATCTCTTCCTGAGTGCTAATTCGTGTTTGTAAACTAAATTACGAAACAAGAACTATGGTAACACTGCTCGGACATGACCTCACAAAGTGGCTTGTCAGTTATAAAAAGCTTGCAAAGTCAAAAGGTTTTGATCTTACAAATAATTCTGTTGGTTACTAAGGGGTGGAAAAACACCCCTTAGTATCTGTTGGTATAATAGAGTAATAAGCTAAGTTTAGCTGGCGTATGATGATTAATAAATACCAACAAGTTATGGATTTTCTCGGCAAAGAGAGGATTGGCGTACTAACAACGATGATTCACGATGAACGACCTCACTCTGCTGTATTACACTTTTCATTTTCTCCTGATCGAAACGTTTTTTATTTTTCAACAGATAAAACAAGCCGTAAAGCGACTTTTCTTGGATATACGCATACTTCAAATGCAGCACTTGTTGTTGGGTTCAGTGAAACAGAGTGGCAGACGCTACAGTTGGAAGGTGTTGTGCAAATTGTTGCGGATGAAGAAGAGCTTGCAGAAGCAAAAAAGATTCACTACGCAATGCATCCTAACTCTCAGAAGTTTGAGAGCGATCCCGATACAATTTTTCTGGTATTTAAGCCTGACTGGTTTAGATACACGGACTTCATGAAAAAGCCGGTGGAAGTTGTTTTGGAAGATGAGATATTGCCAGGCAAGTAGCCTTTTTGAAACTACGAAACTCTTTTAGACAAATAACTACTGGTTTTAATACAAAAGCGATATTCAAAGTCAGCAGCTTTGGAAAGTCCGATTCTCTTGGTTACAACGAGATCTTTAGGAGGTATAGAAACTCCATCATCTAGAAAATATAGTCCTGATTCTTTGTTTGTCACGTCTACGCCGTTAAATTCTTTTGTGATGGAGAGTGCTTTACATAGCTTTCCTGGGCCGGTTGTTAAATCTTTAAGATTTTCTTTGCCCCGATGTTGCTTCATCAGCTCGATTCCTTCTAATGGTTCAAGCGCGCGAATTAAAACACTGCCTGGAACATCTTCAACCTCTGTAACGATATCAAGGCACTGCTGCATATGAATGCTATGAACGTATGCGACCCCTGCTTTCCCGAATAGTGGGTAATTTGCTTTTGTTTTTCCACGGAATGAATGAGCAGCTTCGTCAATAAATGCGATATATGCTTCGACTTCTACGATCCTTCCTGAGATTATTTGTCCACTTATGTTGCGGACAAGAACTTTGCCTAAGATTTCTGGCGCGACTTTTAGAGGAGATCTTTCATAGAACTTTTGAGTAAGAATCATGGTAAATACTAAACGGTGTATCTATCATTCCAGCTTTGAGGAAAAGGCAGTTTATTTGCGTAGATATATCGAATGAGTTGCCCGTGGTGTTGAACCTCATGCTCAAGTAATTCTATTGCTGTTTTTAATATATCCAATTCTTTTCCATTGACTGTAATAGTTTTTAATTCGTTCATTGTTTCGTCAAGAAGTTTTAAAATTTCGTCTTTACTGTACTTATTTTCCAAAGAGCAGGAAAAGCCTTGCCAAGTCCCGCCATGTTTTATAGCTTTGAGATAGCTTTGTCTTGCACCAATAATGCACCAGAGTTGACTGCCAATAGAGTTTGATGGGACATTCGCAATATCCAATTTTAGATGTGATTCTATAAGTGACTCAACAAGATCTTTTGTGAGCTGAAATGCTTTTTCTAATCGTTGATGGATAATAGTCATACTTCGAAAATGAAGTTATTTAAAGATTAGCGGACGACGGGATGGCGCTAAGCTACTCTCCTTACAGTCGAGAGCGAACATGCAAACCAGGTTTCTAAAAGGATGTTTGCAGTTCTCATACACGTCCACTCGCTGAATACTTTACAGTATCCACCGAGCGGACGACGGGATTCGAACCCGCGACCTTCTGCTTGGGAAGCAGACATTCTAGCCAACTGAACTACGTCCGCATCTGAATGTAAAAGCCTAACAGAATTATATCACTCTGATGTATAATTACATAAAATGAAAAACGCAATATTAATACATGGGGTTTGCGATAAAGAAGAGTATTTTAATGACGAGTACCCATCTTTATCTAACAGCCACTGGTTTCCGTGGCTACAAAAACAGTTACTGATACAAGGTATTCACACACAAACTCCCGAAATGCCAGACGCATATTTCCCAGCTTATGAGAAATGGTCGAAAGAATTTGAACGGTTTGATATTACTAAGGAAACTATTCTTGTCGGTCATAGTTGTGGTTGCGGTTTTTTATTACGGTGGCTTACTGAAAATAAAGTTATGGTTGGAAATGTTCTTTTAGTAGCACCTTGGTTAGATCCTGAAAAATCAATATCTCCCGATTTCTTTGAGTTCGATATTGATCCTGGAATTGTATTAAGAGCGGCCAAGCTTAAAATACTTGTCTCAAGTGATGACGAAGAAGATGTTTTAGTTTCTGTAAAACAGATTCAAAAATCTTTACCAAATATTCCTATCAGACAATTCGAGGGGTTCGGACACTTCACAAAAGAAGAGATGCGAAGAGAAGACTTTCCTGAATTGCTTAATGAACTTATTAGTTAGGTTTCACAAAAAGTCAGAAAAGTAATAAGAGAGATTTTTCACCATTTCAAAAAGATACCCAAACCATGGAGTAAATGAGAACTCTTTCAAGAGATAAAGTACTATAAAACCTTTCGTTATGGTGAATGATATTTACGCTCTTCCTGCCTACATTATCGGCACCCTGCAATAGGATTTTCAATCTCTACTTTTGCTTCAAGAATCTCGTCTGCTGCCATTGGAACGTAAGGTTTTGCTCCTTCGTACCAGGCAAGTGCTTCTTTTGGATTACATGTTTGGCGAAGTAATTCCCCCATGTGCATGTAGGTAAACCAGAAGTCACGTTTTACGGAAAGTGCTTTATCAAAATACTCACGTGATTTGTCATAATCCTGTAAGAAAAGATAACGAAGGCCAAGTTCGTCGTAGTGTACTGGCGCTGTAGGATCCTTTTCAACCATTGTTTCAAGAATTTCGATTGATTTGTTTACCATATCGAGATCGTAGTTACTACGACCTAATCCGTAATATACAGCTGCTGCAACACGAAGATCATCTAAATCTTTTGACTTTGCAAGTTCCGGCAGAAAGGCGCTACTTTCCTGTGTATCTGGGTAATGATAGGTAAATATCCTTTTAAAAATAAGTGAAGGTACTGGAATTTTATCTGTATCTTGCAAAATTTCGCGTGTTGGAACCCAGTATAATGCGATCAAATCAAGCTTTACTTCTGCATATGCTGTAATACCTGTCCAAATGCTAATAATGATTGCAATAAACAATGTGAGTAATTTCCCCTGAAGATGCGACGGCTGGACAGAAAAAGAGAAAATTTCCATGCGTGCTACGATATATCCCAATGTAAACATAATAAGAACCAAAAGTGGGAATGTAGGGTAGTAGAAAATTCCCTGAAGAAGAAATCCAATCAATAGAAATACTGGGCCAACAAGCTGTTTCTTTTTTGTATCACTCAGGGCCAAGAAACGTTTTACAAATCGTATTCCTACAACACCAGCAAGTACTGCCGCTGTGATGGTAAACAGCGCACCGTGCATAAGAATAAATGTAAGGTACATGTTTCGAATATATGTCGGGCGAGTAAATGAATCTGTTGGAATGTTGTTAAATTCTGCGGGGCGAGTTTCAGGCAATACGAAGTTTAATGCATCCGGGCCAGCGCCAATCAAGAAGATTTTGGGCGATGAAAATAGAGTGGTAAGTCCCCATTGCCATTCTTTTAAGCGAATCTCCATTGTGGAATATTCGTTTGCATTTTGGAAAAAGCCTGCGGCTGATTCCTGGTTTCCTCCAATGGCCTGTGCGATAGTTCTTATTGTTTGCTGGCCTTCGCTAAATACATTCTCGCTACGCTGTGAGAGTGGCTGTCGCAACAAAAATACATTCATAAGAATGCTCAATAAAAGAATCCCTACAGTAAGGCTGGTTCGCATAATTGCAATACCGTTTGATCGTTTTACAAGAAGGAATGCCCAGCCAAGTGCGAGACCTGCTCCAACTGCTGCAGAAATCCATGCGCTGCGGGTAAATGTTAATACAAATACGTGAGTCAAAAGGACAAATATAATAACTTTTGTTCCCAATGCAATGCGTGTCAAATGAGGAGTAATCACGTTTGTGACTTTTTTGACCTTTGCTGGTAGCTGCCAAATCCAAGCAAATACTAGTTCTGTAAAACTATAGAGCCAGAGCATTCCAAGAAGAAATGCTGCAAAGAGTGGGTTTCTGAATCCAAGCGAAATTCGAGGAACAAAATTAGAAATGTAGCCAGTCTGTGGTTTCCAAATATAAAATTCTCCAAGTCCATAAATGATTGCTGCAACACAAAGTAATGTCATAAGTACTCCAAACAACGTGACATCGAGTTTTGACTGTTTTAACAACACAAAGGTAATTGCAACTCCAATAAAAATAAGCGCATATAAGATATAGGAGAGCAGGTTAAATTCCCACTGCGTAAATTGTCCAACAAGTGATGATATTGGAGCGGTAGAAAATACAATGGTGATAACAAGAAATACTAAAAGGAGTCCAAAAAGCTTTACATAGAGCATTGCAGATTTAGGGAGTTTTATCACCGGCGTGAAACATCCAATTATGGCTAATGCGAGTACTCCGGAAATCACCATTGCGAAGTATTTTGTAGTCGTGTAATACGAATAAAACCCCGGAATGTTGGCAAAAGAGCCGAGGAGTATTCCAACAAAGAAAATAAGAACACCGCAGCCGACTGCAGCAAGTGACAAGAGCTTTTTTAGATTCATACCTATTGTTTGACTTTCAAATTGATTTTGCCTATTATAAAGTAATGTCCATGGTCAGGCAAATTGCGATCGCGGTGATCGCCACAATTATCCTCATTATAGTGGGTGTAGGAAGCTATATGATTTCTCGTCAGGTCATTCCAGATCCGACCACTGATGGTACGAATGGACAAGACGGAAATAACGGTAGCACCACTGGAATTATTACAGTCCAGGTGATTCAAAGACTTTCTCCAAAAAACATGATCAATAGAAAAGACGGTGAAGATGTTGTTATTCAATTCGATACTGAAGAAAGAACAGGCGCAGTAGTGTATCTAACACCGGAAAAAAGTGAGCTAATTCAAAACGTCGTTCGTGATTGGAACAATGCTGTGCCAGTAAAAGGTCAGTTCTACCCTGTAACAAGCGAAGATTCCGCATCAACAGCTCACTCCTTGAAAATTTCTAATAACGAAGGCACAATCAAATCTGGTGAATGGTATTATTATGTAATACTTTTGTATCAAGGACAGCGAATTCCTTACGGTGGAGTATCTGATCCACTGACTGGGCCATCCGCTCCCTATGTTGTAACGCTAACTGACTAAAACTGATTGAAAACCCGATATGGCATATAAATATGAAATCGAACAAAAAGCACAGCAATTACGATTGCGTGTATTAGTCGCAATTTATGTGCTGTTTGTTATTTCTGCCGCTATTATTGGTGTATCAGTACGATTGCAGCAAATTCGAAACATTCAGCCATCACGACCTGGTGCAGATACTGGAGGACAAACCGGTTACACATTGGCATCAGACCCAACATATAATCCTCGAAACTTAAGTGCATTTGCATATTGTGCAGTTGTTGACGCAAATAATAACGAAACAGGTGAATTTATTCCTCTTGGAGGAACACGTTTCTTCTTTAGACAAATGGGAAAACGAGATGTTGGTCAAATTCGTAATGAACCACTCGCAAACCTTTGTAGTAATCTTCCTGCAGGCTGTGGACTTAATGGTCAAACAGTTGCACAATGTAGTTCAGGATTAACAAGTTGTCCTTCTTCCGATGGTATCGCAGGAATTATTTGTCCAGGCGGAGATGAGCAGAGAATCGCTCCTGCAAACGGATTAGTCGTATGGCCAGGCCAGGACACAATTCTTGGAGACTTGCGATGGGACGATACTGATGTTGAAGTAACTCTTGATATGAACTCTGGGCCAATTGATCAAGGAGAGGTTACATACAACTCGACGGTATATACAATTAATAAATCTGCTGCAGTTATTAACTCACCAAACTTTACTCCGCATCTTGATTCATTACTTCCAATTTACCGATGGCAGTGTCAGAATCTTTGTACCGGAGGTCAGTGTGCTCAGGGTGGAAATACATATCAACCAGCACCATGTACATTCTCTGGAAACCAGTTTAACTGTCCGGAATATAAATACTTGACCTATCAGGGAGCTCCATTTGCAAACGACGAATCAGATGACTCATTCTTATATCGTAGGTACGCAGCTGCTCGTGATCCAGCAAACCCAACTAAAGTTCGTGTAGGTTTTGGATATGAGGGAATCGTAGACTCAAGCTACCCAACAATTACAAATACAGATGCCGCATCATTAGTTGCATTTCGAGGCAATCTCGTAAAATTCCGATTCACCTGTTTGGCATCAGCAGTAACAACTCCGACACCAACGCCTACCCCAACTCCAAGTGATAGTCCAACTCCAACACCAACCCCGTCAGGATCAGTTACCCCAACGCCAACACCGACTCCTACAGAGTTTCTTTTGACAGCACAGAAAACTGGCCCAGCATGTGTTGAGCGAGTTGAGCCAAACAATCACGCAACATTCACAATTACAGTAACGAATACAGGAACAGGAAACGCAACAATTAATAGAGTAGAAGATAGTCTTCCACAGGGATTCACCTATCAAGCAGGTACAACAAATGTAAATGGTTCTAATGTTCCAGATACCTATGTAACAACACAAATGAGTGGAAACTCACAGCTTATTCGATTCGAACGACCATCAGGAGATGGTGGCCCATGGGTTCTTGCACCAGGAGCATCACTGATTATTCGATTTACTTCTATCGCAGGAGATGATGCTATTACAGGTACAAATACAAACCAAGTTGTTATCGTTCCAGAAGGTCACGATGCAATTGATGACATTCAGTTCCAGTTTGAAGTTGAGCAAACATGTGTTCCGGAAACAGGAATCCTTGATGAGCCGGTCTTTGTGATTGGTGCAAGTGCAGTCTTAATCCTCATTGGACTGTATGTTATGTACAATCCACGTGCAGCAAAGTTTGCAGAGCAGTGGCACTCAGCAATGACTGATACAAAGAAAAGAATTGACGCAACCGCTAAATCTCTTGAGAGAAAAGCAAACCGACGCGTCCGATTTGAAGAAAAGGTTTCCAAAGAGCTTTCAGGAAAACGCAAAAAATCATAAAAGAGATTCATTTGGCTGTAAAGATGATATAATTGATGAGTAATTTATCATCTTATATTATGAGTCACTCATTGGTTTCTTTTGATTTTCAGCAACTGCAGTCGAAATGGTCTGCACTATGGCTTCAAAAGAACCTTTATGCTGTACCGTCATCGTCAGAAAAACCGAAGAAATACGTGTTAGTGGAATTTCCTTACCCAAGCGCAGCAGGATTACACATGGGACACTGCCGAAATTACTCAATGATGGATGTATATTCTCGTTACTTTCGAATGAAAGGATTCAACGTATTGTATCCCATGGGATGGGATGCGTTTGGATTGCCGACATATAACTATGCAATGAAGGTAAAACGAGACCCTCACGAAGTATCAGCAGAGAATGTGTTGGTATTTAAGCGACAATTGCAGGAATTAGGCTTATCGTTTGATTGGGATCGCGAAATTGATACGACAGATCCGCAATATTACAAGTGGACGCAGTGGATATTTGTCCAATTATTTAATCACTATTACAACGCAGAATATACTCGTGAAGATGGTGGAAAAGGGATGGCGCGTCCAATGGAAGAGTTACAGATTCCTCCTGAAGTTTCTGATGAAGGCGAAAATGCGGTAAGAGAGTATCAGGACTTGTACCGTTTAGCATATAAGGCAAAGATGCCTGTATATTGGTGTCCATTTTGTAAGAGTGGTGTTGCAAACGAAGAAGTGACAGCAGAAGGAACCCACGAGCGCTGCGATACTCCGGTAGAAAAACGAGAGTTAGAGCAGTGGATGTTACGAATTACAGCGTATGCTGACCGATTGATTGATGATTTAACAATGGTAGACTATCCGTTGAGCGTAAAGTCTGCACAGAGTAATTGGATTGGAAGAAGCGAAGGAATTACAATTACGTATCCGGTAAAAGGGACTGATCATTCTGTGACCGTCTTTACCACAAAACCAGAAACAAATTTTGGCGCAACATTTATTGTTGCTGCTCCAGACAGCAACTTTATTAAAACACATAGTGATCTGTTTCCAAATAAAGAAGCTGTGGACAAGTATGTTTCAGAATCTCTCAGAAAATCTGATATTCAGCGTTTGGCGGAAGGAAAAACTAAAACTGGTGTTTTCACGGGAATGTATGCGGTAAACCATTTTACTGGTAAGGATATGCCAATTTACGTCAGTGATTTCGTTTTGGGATCAGTCGGAACCGGTATTGTTGTTGGTGTTCCTGGCCACGATTTACGTGACTTTGACTTTGCCACAACAATGGGATTAGAAGTGGTCAGAGTTATTGTTGGAGAAGATAAAGATGAAAGCTTTATTAAGGAAAAAGCACAAATTATCCAAGAGGGAACAGTGGTAAATAGTGACTTTTTGAATGGTATGAATGCCGATGACGCACGAGAGAAAATAATGAGTGTTATCGAAGAAAAAGGCTACGGAAAACGTCAGAAAAATTACAAACTTCGCGATTGGGTATTCTCGCGCCAGCACTATTGGGGAGAACCAACACCGATGGTATATTGTGAGCACTGTGGATGGCAAGCTGTGTCATTTAATGAATTGCCTGTTGAACTTCCACGCTTGGATGACTATGCAATGGGTGAAGATGGCTCATCTCCATTGGAAAAGGCAGAAGAATGGAAAAAAACTACTTGCCCATCATGCGGTGGAGCAGCTACTCGAGAAACAGATGTAATGCCAAACTGGGCAGGATCAAACTGGTATTATGTTCGCTACTTAGATCCAAAGAATGATAATGAGTTAGTGGACAAGAAAGTCGTAAAAGACTGGATGCCTGTGGATATTTATGACGGAGGATCAGAGCATGTGACACTTCACTTATTGTATTCACGTTTCATCTATAAATTTTTGTATGATTTGGGTACAGTTCCAACGCAAGAACCTTATAAAGTGCGAAGAATTCACGGTGTTGTGCTAGGCCCGGATGGAAAAAGGATGAGTAAATCAAAAGGAAATGTTATTAACCCCGATGAAATTGTTGCTAAGTATGGAGCAGATATTGTTCGTATGTATGTCATGTTTATGGGCCCGTACGAAGGCAATTTGGCATGGAGTGATGAAACATTAAATGGTGTTAGGCGATTTTTGAACCGTGTTTCTGACAGGATTGTTGAAAAAATTGCATCTCCGGCAGTAAGTGAGGATACGAAAATTACTATACAGTTAGAAGTCCTGGCTCATAGAATCGGCTCTGATATTACAGCATTAAAGTTTAATACCTCTATTGCGGCATTAATGGAATTTCTGAATGCTCATGAGAGTGTATCGTGGACAAATAAACAGATTGCAACATTCTTAACAATTCTGGCACCGTTTGCACCATTTCTTGCTGAAGAGTTATGGTCACAACTTGGAAACTCTGAAAGTATTCATTTGGAGCAGTGGCCGAAAACACGAGAAAACGATGACTCTGGAACAATTGAAATTCCTGTTCAAATTAATGGAAAAATAAAGGCGAGAATTCATGTTGAAAAGAATATGTCGCAAGAAAACGTTATCGCTTTATTCATTAAAGAGAATGCGCAATTTGCAGATGCCGTTGCAGGTGGAAAAGTTGTGTATGTTCCAGGTAAAATCTTAAGCATTACCGCTCAGGGATAGGTTACACATTGCTGGTAATTTTTCAAAGGGAAATATTCTATTCTGTTGGGATATTCGTTTCTATGTGAGATCATTTTTCCGGGCATATACTTGATATGTGAAAAGATTACCATTACGACTTATTCTAGGAATTACTGCATGTATTTGCGGCTATTATGCTGCTGAGTCATTAGCTATTTCTAATAAGAATACCTTCGTTCTACTAGGGGCGTGTTTTTGCCTATTCCTACTGATCTTTAGCATCTGGAGAGAACAGCATAGCCCTGTGATATTCTTGCGGTTTTCGCGTAAAAATAGCAGACAAAGAATAAAGATAATAATGATTTGTGTAACTATTATTCTTGGTATATATGCGGGAATAGTAGTTAGATTAAGACTTCACTCAGGTTGTGAGTTCATTCCCGGTAATATGGTATTTGTTGCTTCAGTGTATACATCTGGCATCGAGGTCAAACCTATAGGTTGTAGTTCTAAATTACGGGCATTCGCATATTGTAACGAAGGAAAATGCCCACGTATTGGAGTTCTTGCTACTTTGCAGAAGGTGCAAGCAAGAGAAAACTCTTTGTCCGTTAGCGTGAGCAATCTTAAAGTACCAGAGTGGAATAGTGAGCCTTGGATGTTTGCAAGGTATGTGGGGAATTCTCTTAAAGAAGAGTATTATTCGCTAATTTTGGAGTCCGAGGGGCCAGATACGGCAAATATTATGGTGTCGCTTCTGTTTGGAGGTACAGCTCTTCCGGAATGGTTTAAAAAAGGAATGGAGGCTTTAGGCTTACAGCATATTACTGCTATTTCGGGTGCTAATATTGCACTGCTTATGAGTTTTATGGAAGGAGTATTACGTAAGTTACACAAAGTTCTGATTAATAGTATTATGATTATAGTTTCTCTTGCTCTATTAACTATTACAGGGCCACTTCCTCCTTTATTAAGAGCATTCTTTACCATTATTATAGTATCTATTTTTACCCTTTGGGGCCGAAAAGTAGAAGGTTTATCTTATGTGACACTTCCTGCATTATTGGGTATCTTTTTCTTTCCTGAGCTAAGTGAATCAAAGAGCTATTTTCTTGCAGTTGCAGCAATTTTTGGTGTAATGGTCATCGCACCTTCTATAGAAAGGAAGTTCGTAAAACATATCAAGAGAGTTTTTCCCAGAATAAGCAAAAAGTTTATTGATTTTTGTAGAGTAATTATTTTACAACTTGGAGTGGCCATAAGCATACAACCTTTACTATGGTTTTATTTTGGAAGAAATTCTCCCATTGGAATAGTTAGTTCAATCATACTTGATTCAACTTTCACGGTACTTCTTACAGTAGGGTACATTGCCTTTATAGCTTCTAGTACTTTTAGTGAAGTAACGAGGCTTTCGTTTCCCGCTGTGAAGCTTATCCTTACCGTCATCAAAATAATGTTTCACATTTTAGAAAATATAACCATAAGTTATCAACATGTCTAGAGATATGTTTCACAAATTAATTAAAAATAAGCAAACGTGGAAAAAGTGTTTATATCTTTTAGGGGTAGTAGCTTTCTTATGTTTCACACTTTCTCAAGATATAACAGTAAAAGCAGACTCATTTTTTCCTTCAGGAGATGCACGGTATTGTTTACTAGTTCCTACTGTAGGGTTTTACTTACAAAGTACACCTATTCCGGAGTTTTTAGAGTATGATGGCGATAAAGTCACGGGATATTCATATAGTTGGGTAACTTCGCATGGAATTACAGATGTCGCTGATATTCGAGCTGGGCACTTACATAGATTCAGAGACATTGCCAGCTATGTTGCTGGGCCACCAGGAACTCAAATAGGTGTTGCCGCTTGGTTTTACAATGGAAGTGGACACTCAGTTGATATTTCTGAGTCTCGACTATATCTTTCCTCTCCCGAAAGTGGAGATCTCACAAGAAATACAACAGTTCTTCCTCAAAGTGGAGTAACTCAAACACTATATTTTGGGAATCAGTTTTCTCGGACAGGGGCATATACAACATTTCCTGTGCCAAGAATTCCTTCGTACTCAGGAAGTCATCCTCCAGGAATGAAAATTGGTACTCTCACTATAAAACAGCCTGTAGTGATAGGCTCTGTCGTTGCAGCCTGTTACCCAACAAACGATGGACAAATAATTATGGAGAAAAATATTATGGTTAGAAATGATTCCATGTACTCATTACAAAATGTCCAAGTAGGAAATCAGTCTATTGAACTTGCTCCGCGTCAAATATCTGTAGTGACAATTACTGAAACTCAACCTCAAAATGCATCAAATACGTATGTGGGGAGTACGGTAAAGGTGTCTGACCAAAATGAACACCTCGAATGTGCAGCAACGGCTGCCGCAGATGGCGATGCTCTTATAGCTTCGGCGAGACCATTTTTTGTAAACAGAAATGATTCAGCAGACCTGAGTTGGTTTCGATTTCAACCTGCACCTGCAGCAGAAGGCGGAGGTGTTACTCTCTGTGTGAGGCAGATTGGTTATACACAGGAGACTATTGCGCCAAGCTGCTCATTTGAGCTCAAACAGGAGATATCCGTAGAGGAGACTAACTTTTGTGAGCAGGGTGGTAAGGGGGCTCGCATATCTATAAAGATCCATAATACGGGAGGTTTCAGTGATAAATCATTCATTTTTCTGCGAATTAGAAAAGAGCATAGCCATAAAATAGCCAAAGTAGTGGGCTACTCAGAACGGGAGGAAGATAATTCTTGGATAGTTTATAAAGCAGAAATTCCGTCAATAACTCACGGTGAAAGTAGGTCGCACATATTTACTATTGAATGGAGCGAACTAGCAGAAGACAATACTCCCATTTCAGTTCTTTATAAAGAGCAGGAAATAGAAAAAATAATTACAGTTGAAAAATGCGTACTGTCTCAGACTCCGGGGAATATAACAAGCATTAGCCACGCACCTATACCAATAACTGTTAGCCAGGAAGAATCACTCTGGAATAAAACTAAAAATGAAAACTTTTTTGTGTTATCAAAATTGGCGAATGCAGGGATTTCGTTTGAGCTGGAGAATTCCTACTTATTTGGAGCAGTCATTGCAATAATTTCTTGCCTTATTTTTAGAATTGTTTCAAAAGGATATGTGAGAGGGCGATTTAAAAAGACAGAAGAGAGTATTTCTTTTTCGCCTGCAGATAATGGACAACAAAGTATTGTCTCGATTGAAAATTGATGCTCGAGTGTGGTTGGAATAAACAGAGAATCAAATGCGCGGGACAAAATAAATTTATTTTTCTTTAATCCGATGACTGACTGATAAAACATATCTTTTACAATTTGGTTGCTGAGGCTGTCGAGAATTTTCTTAGGAATTCGAGCAATGTGAAACCTATGAATCTTTTTTACAGCAAGAATTGCAGGGTGTGTGTTGCCTAACTTTTCCGGTATTTGGTTTAGAGTTGAAGCAAGAGAGAGAGCGTCGTTAATGAAAAATCTACTTTCGGTAGAAATTGGAACTGAGAGTATAGGAAATCCAGAGCAATAGGCATTAAGATATTGTGAAACAACTATTGCGGCGTAAGTTGCGTAAAAAAGCTGAGAGTCTTTCGATAAATGGTGAATAGTAGGCATTTCAACCACTTTTTGTGGCAGATTAAACGTTGGAAGGCTTGCCTTTGGTGATTCAATAACACGGATATCTTTGCCAAAATATTTTTTAAATACTTTTGCCATTGCATTCGATACGTCCCAAAAGCTCTTTTCTGTTTTTAAAGCAGAGTCACCTATTTGTGTAACAGCAATTCCTTCACCATTTCTTCCATTGCTGTGTGAATTGTAGTAGGCAAGATTGTATTTTTCATGTTTCACACTGCCGATAGATTCAAGCAGTTGTAACTTCTTTTCGAGAGAGTGTGCGATATGCTCCAAATACTCTTTCCAGTGAAGAGGAAGCTCCTGAGAATGTGTTTCATATACTTTGCGAAGTATGCTTTTATTCAGAGAGATCGCGGAAGCAATTTTCTTACTATCATATGAAAAGCGAGGAATGTAGTTGCCGTGTTTTTCTGTCCATTTCTCAAGTTCGCTTTCAAGGTTTACCGGCTGTTCCAGTTTCTCAATTGAAAGTACTGACTCATCTTCAGTAAATTTTTTAAGCTCACGGTACAGTGGCAATAACTTTTCATTGTGAATATTCGTGTAAGAAGTTTCTAAATTGGGGTTAAGCTTTTCAAAAAAGAGAGCATCCTGTGTTTGCTGACCTTTCTTCACAAGAAAATGCTTTTGCCTACCGATGAATCGAAATCCAGTTCGAAAGTTCAATTTGATAGTAGGGGTATTTTCTTCGTAGGTGCGTCCGTAAATCTTTAAAAATCCAAATGATGAAAATAAAAAGTCGAAGAAAGCATCGTAACAGGCAGTAGAGTATCCTTTCCCTCGAAATTCAGACTTATTCAAAATAGCAACAGAAAGATAAGCACTCATATTGCTCCAGTCAATAAGCTTTATTTTTACATAGCCGATGTAGGTCTTCTTGCGGTTTTCTGTCAACGTAAGTATGTAGGTAATTTCCTTAATCTTTTCGCCATACATGCTCTCAATTGCTTTTGTGAATGCTTCTGGCTGTACAATGCGTGGCGTACGAAATAAAGTTTTTTGGATATCTGAGTCGTTGAGAATAATGAGCAATCCTTCCGCATGCGTTTTCGAGAGAGGTTCTAGCGTTAAGGCTTTAACCTTCGTTTTTAGTTTTGGAAAGACGGGCATATTTGTTCTCGATATAGGAAATAATCTCTCCGGCAACGTTTACTCCAGTTGCTGCTTCGAACCCCTTAAACTGTGGAGCACGGTTTGCTTCAATAATGACGGGGCCTTTTGAAGGCATCATAATGTCAACGCCGATAATTTCTGACTTCTGCAATTTCACGACATCAACGGCCATTTTCTTTATTTCCTCTGAAATCTCGACTGGATATGCATCTGCACCTTGAGCGACATTTCCTTTCCACTGGCCAGTTTGAGGTTCTCGTCGCATTGCTCCAAGAACTTTATCGCCGACAACAAATACGCGGATATCACCTCTGTAGTCAATAACCTCTTGAAACATACACTCTTTGACTTTATGACCTTCGTATCGGAAGAATTCTTCAATTTCTTGTAGTGACGAAAACTTGAATACACCTTTTCCTTTTGAACTTTCCGTTACCTTTACAATAATTGGGTACGAAAGGTGTGACAACATCTGCCTCATCATCGGAAGAGACACGACTGCGAACGATTTTGGATAGGGAAATCCAGTGCTAGAGGCTTTGTAGAAAGTTCCCAGCTTTGTCTTGTAGTACATCTCTGTGCCAATTTTTTCATCAACGACAATTTTGTCATGCTTGAGCATGTAATTTGCAATAATCGTCGCCCACTCGAGAGTTTTGGCAATTTCACGGAAGATAATAACGTCAAAATAGCGTAAATCATACATTCCAGATACGACAGTTTCTTTCTTGCCAAGAAGAGAAGAAGTCACCTTTTTAGGAGATAATGATTCATCAGGAATAATTTTAATAGTTTGCACACCTTCAAAGTTTGCAGGATCGCTCATCTGTTCGTCTTTTGTCGGTGGGGTAAAGTACACACCAAATTGCGAGAAAAAGTTCGTTATAACGATATTTTTCTTTGAGAGATAGACAATCTCGTGGCCATTTTTTAACCCTTCAACAACGATTCTATCTGCTTCGTAATATGGCTTTAATCCAATAACTGCGATTTTCATGTATAAAGTATACCTTAAATCTTAGCTAATATGTTCTGCGTACAGCTTGTTGATGTATTCCACAAAAAGTTTTGGAATATCAATGCCATGAGCTGTCATAAAGCCTTCAAATCCTGGAGTTCTGTTAACTTCAAGAAGGTATGGCTTGTTATCTTTCGTGTAAACAATATCAACGCCGCCAAATTGTGCTTCAGTTGCAACGCATGCTCGTGCAGCAAGGTCTCTCATTTCATCGGTAAGCTCAACAGGCTTAACACTGCCTCCAAGCGAAAAATTTGCCCTGAATTCTCCTTTCTTAGGAATTCTTTGCATTGCTCCTACTACTTGCTCTGCAACGACTAAAATGCGGTAATCTGCTTTCAAATCAAGCATCTGTTGAATATAGTAGCGTCCAACTGCCTTATCTTCGTTCAAATCTGCAAGTTTATTCTCGAGGTCTAAACGGTCATTCATTTTAAAAATGCTTGATCCTTTGCCTGCGGCTTTATGCTTTAATAAAAGCGGGTATCCAATTTCTTTCTCGATAGTTGGGAGCATTTTCATGTATAAGGTGAATGTCGGAGCGTAAAATGTCTTTGGAAATGGTAATGCTGCTTGTGCGAGTTTTTGCCCATCAACAATTTTATTCATAGTGTGGCGAATAACCGACAAATTGTTGTCAATGACCATCTTACCTTTGTTTCGCATATACGTAATGATGTTGATAGAGTATTTTGCGTAGAGAAAGACTTCTCGAACGAGCATAACATCGTATTGATCGAGGCTTCCTTTTGAGATATGAATAAAGTGGTCTCCATCTTGATCGAACACTGCATGAATATCTTCAACTGCGAGTAAATCAACGTGCCATCCATCCTTTTTAAATGCACGAACTAATGATTGCGGCTCAAACTTTTCTTCAAAGGCCCGCTGAATTAAAATTGCTAATTTTTTCATTTTTGTTGACTAGATTAAGTTATCTCTTAGTATTTCCGTTAACGCATCGTAAACGTTTTTGACGGGTCAATAAGGAATTCTTTTAAGTCTTTTCGCCCAAGAATAACGGGGTAAATCATTGCTGAACGATTGCTGACCGTAAGAATATATGTTTTTTTTATTCCGCCGAGTGCGATATTTGCACGGATAATCGGTCGGATTGTGATTCCATTTCCAGAGCGAACAACAATAAAAGAGCTGATATAATCAAATTCCGAAAGTCTTGCTTTGTATGGTTCCATTGCTTCGTGTGCTGCGGCACTTGTTTTATACGTTTTGTCAAAAAGTTCCTGTACTTTTTCGAGTTCTTTGTATCCAAGCTGAATTGCCAAACGATAGTCAATCGAAGATTTTCGTGCGCCTGTGTCAATCTTTGCTTTAATAACTTCTGTCGGGATTTTTACCTGTTTCTTTCTTTTAGTACTCGATTTGAGTGCTGCTAATGCTTCTATTACCTCATCAACAGGGGTAATTGTGACAGTCTCTACTAAGCCGATAATCTCTTTACCGGTAATACTTTCGACTTGCTCTTCAATTTCACCACCAAAAAGATTCTTAGCAATCATTATTGCCTTTGCTACTGATTTCTTCTTTAGCCGACGTACCTGATTGATTCTCTCTAGGAGACCTTCTTGATTTGCTAACTGAATAGCTAAACCAGGTCTTGCGTTAAGTTCCAGGATTAATGGGCCTTTCTCTGCATCAATAGCGATATCAACGCCCAAAAAACCGAGCTTTGAATGCTGTTGGCACTTTGCTGTGAGTTCAAGAATTTTATCCCAGAAGGGGATTTTAATTCCCTGGAGGGGGATTTTAGGACTGTCTAATGTTTCTTCAATCTCATTATACTGATCTCCGATCATATCAAAGCCTTTTCGGTGAATTGCAGTTGTTGTAACTCCACTTGCAATGTCAATTCCAACACCGATTCCTCCGGCATGAAGGTTCGCTGTACCTTTAGACTCTTTTGTAGGAAGTCGTAACTCGGCCATAATTGGGATAGAATTGTATGCAATAACGCGAATATCCGGAATACCACGGTATGAAAATGGCTTTAGTGTTTTATGGTTTACAATACGCTCTTCAAAAAAGGCAACATCAGCTTTTCCATCAATTGAGAACTTACCGTCAATAATATCTGCTAAATGCTGTTTTATATCGTTTACAGACATACTCTCCATGTTAGGCATAATCCATTCTAATTTGCCCTTTTTCTGACCGTAAAACACTATAATACCTGCGCCGTGAGTTCCACGGTTAGGCTTAATGACAAAGCTTTTTGGCAAAGAGCTCCAGTTGATATACTCGATTTGCTCCTTTGTTCGGATAATTTTGAATAACTCAGGGGTTTTAATTCTATATTTTGCAAGAAGCTTTTTACTTAAAAGTTTGTCATCTGCGTACTTTTTATACTTGCGTGGATTGAGCTTACGCATAATAAGCCTGTTGCGGTGATTCAATCCAAGGATCTTGGTATTGGAATCGAAAATGTGGTGAAATGGCAGCCCGAACATATTTAGTTTTTGAGAATTGACTTAAAGCGGAGAATCTCGGTAATTCTAATATTGCTCCATGTTGCGATAAGAATATTTGCCAAAAGCACTGCGATAAGAATTTCCTGATGGTTAACAAGTACGTTATTCCACCATTCCCAAACTAAAATGCTTCCACAAACAAGCCCTAATACGAAAGTTGTAACAATTCTACGCAGAAATTCCTGAGAATCCTTTTTAAATTGAAGCGTTGCAAGATCATCAATGGTTGTTCCAATAAGGAATGCTCCAATCATAATCATTGTTTTGCTAAAAAGAGGGATACCGGTAACCCAAGAAAGCACAGGAACAAGTGCGAATAGAAGTACGGTTCCGCCGAGATAAATGAATGCAATCCGTCCGTAGTAATTGATATTACGTTTTCTTATAGCGTAACGGGTAAGAATAGCACCACCAATAACTGCGATAACAAACGATGCCCAGACGAATAATGTTACCCAAAATGAGCGAGTTGTTTCGTATATAAGATAGAAGGCGAGTGCGAGAGTAACTGCTGTATAGTTTCGCCATGTTTTGAATCCTATAATGTATCGTGTTGCTGCAATAATTGTAACGATAACTGGAAGATTCAGAATAATGGGAGCTATGTCTTGGATGATAACCATCTAAACCTATCTAAATTTAACAAGTTATTATACCATTTTTAGTCAAATGCAACAATATTTAAGGGGGATTATTTAAAAGGAAAGGAGGAATATGTATGACCTATATATAATTCTATAGGTCTTTTGGGGGTATTGTTCTCTGGTGCATGATTTTTTGATATAATGCATTCGATGCGCTCGTAGCTCAATGGATAGAGCAACTGCCTTCTAAGCAGTAGGTTGTGAGTTCGAGTCTCGCCGAGTGCAAAGGTGAATTTTTCCTACGGAGTAGGAAGGGTTCACCTTTTCTATTTTATGAGAGATTCGAAGCCTGAGGAAAAAGGCAAGTGACCTTGCGTTTTTCTGAATGGATGGGATGAAAAGCAATAATTTGCTTTTCGAGAGATAAAGTTTACTTTATCGGTTTTCAATGAAAACAAAGTAACCTTATCGAGGAAGTAACTCTCTCAGTGGCAACTAATTTACAACATTTGTTTTCCTTACTGTAAATTACTAGTCTTCGCTCAATCTAAAATATGCGCAAAAGCAGTTTATTATTGAGGTATCCAATTCGCGGTTGTTAATGCCTGTTCTTGAAAATTAGACATTCCACGGGGTCGCAACAATAGAATTCTTCTTGCAGACAAAAACTTTACTGCTAATCAATAACTGGATAGCCACGTTTTGCGGACAAAAGTCTCTGATATATATAAGGGCCCGCGTAGGTGAAAATATTTTTCTTAAAATCAATTGGTGGTAGATACTCAACAAGCTCTGAGCTAAATCCTCTCTTAAATAGGTCGAGGCTTTCCCATGGATGTTTCATCTTCCTTTCAAGAATGTTTTTGGAAATAGCTCCTCCCCAGAGGTCGAGAATTTCGATATCTCCGGACTGTTGCAGGTCGGTAATGATGTGGTACAGGTTTACGTGTGAAGCATTCATTCTTTTTCCTCGCTGTGAAGTTGCCGCATGATAGTAATATGCCCGATTTCGGAATAAAATGACTTGCGCAATTGTCAGCGGTTCTCCCTCAAAGTGGGTGACATATTGTCGTAACATGCCAGCTTTCTGGTATTCTTCAAGCTCTTGAGTGATATAGTCGTTGGGGAGAGGAGTAAAGCCTTTTGTACGTTCCATCTCGTTATAAAAAGAGAGAAATGTACTAAAGCTGACTGGTTCGGCCTCTACGGTAGTTTTTATACCTGCTTTAATGCCCTGTGTTACGCAGTGTCTGGAAGTCTTTCTGATTTTCATCAAATCAAACTCTTTGATATTGATAATATGGGTTACGCATGCGTCAATTTCCTGCGTTGGGGCGCGGTTATACCCGAGCTGATAAATTCCTTTTAACAGTTCTGGGTCTTTTTGTATTCGTGGAGTCAATCGTGCAAATGCGGCACCATGTTTTTGTAGTTGTTCTTTTATGAATGGGCCGAGAAGTTCAAAGGTTCGAAGTACTTTTTCTGGTTTTTGAGTCTTTATAGGCAAAGGAGTATGCTGAAAATAGATCATTTTTCCGCTTTGTGCCGGAATCAGCTGGTAGTGCAATAAGCCGCTCGGTTTGCCTTTTTCTTCTATCGCGAAAAAGAATAACTCTCTGCCGCGTCGGCGTAAGAACGAGAATCTTGCTGCCGAATTATAAAAAGTAAAATTTTCTGTCTGCTGTAACAGGTCATGATATTGGGCTTCCGTGATCTCTGTTATCTGCAGTGGTCTGTTTGCCATGCTTGTGAATTTTATCATATCAGAGGTTTTCTTCACACTGAATTAGTTTTCTTTACAACTATACTATAATGTTTTCATGATAAGTTTCGAGGCGCGTGGAACGGTAGTTGAAAAAGAACTTTCCCCAGAGCAAGATGGTGAGAAGAGAGTTTTCACTGTTGTTGGTATAGAATCGCATAATCCAGATAGAGAGTTGCCGCAGAATGTGAAAGATTTAGGACAACAAAAGAACCTTTTTCGTGTTGAGCAGGAAGATAAAGATCAGATTTTAGGATTTGTGGAAAAAAGAATAGAAGCGATGAATGCGCATGACCCATCTTTGATTGAGAGATTTCCTGGATTTCTTGATGAAGCTTCTGAGCCGAAACCAACACTCGCAGAGATATTGGCTATGTCGCAGCAAATAATGCTGAGATATACTGGACAACATGTAGAAGGTATCGGTAAACCTAATAATTTGAGAGATCTTTTTGGTGAAAGTGCAAATTCCAGAGAAAGGCCTCAAATAAAATGTAACTTGTTTAGCAGTGCCTATATTCATGTTTTCAATACTCTTTGTGAACAGTATCATCCCGAAATCCTTGATTATTATGTACTTATGCCTGTAAATGCTGAAGCTGCGTTAGATGTTGCGCATGAAAGAGGGGTCAGGAGTCATACTGCGGGGTTTAGACGAATGCTTCCACACGGCTATCTCAATTTAGTAAGTATGCATGGGAGAAATGTTGATATAACGCCTATTGACCCTTATTGGGTAGCTCGTGGAGAAGGAGACTATATGACTCCAGAAAATATTAAAAGTTTTGATAGAACAAGGTTTCGCCGTATTGATGCAATGCTTGCAATGGTTAATACTCCAGACCCTGTCGTACTACATGAAATGATATTAGAAGATGCTGAGGGAGAACAACTGCCTGAAAATAATTTATCTCATGCTTTATACTTGCAATCGGTTGTAGAGTTAAGAATTAATAAGCCTTATTACGATACATTACATCATGCCGAAGTTACGAATGATTCGTGGGATTTGAATATTAAAATATACGATGAGGCTATTTCCGAAATCGATCGAAAAGACGGTGGAGGCTCGAGCTCTTTGCGAAGAGCTGCATTAGTTGAAGCAAAGACTGCGGCTGAAAATGATATAGCTAAGGCAAATGTAGCGCACAATGAATGGAGCAGGTTAAGACAGGTATATTTAAATCACAGAGATGCCTTGGCATTACGGGCACTTGAGCAAATGCAGGAAATAGAACCCTCAGATATGGAGTTATTTCTCCTCTTTAATGTGGAACATTCAATTTCGGATTATGGGGCGATTGTTGATCCAAGGCTCTATGATCAAGCAAAAAATATTATGAAAGAAGTGATAGATTCCGGCAGAAAGCTGAATCTATCTTCTGAGGTTGGATATAGAATGGCAATGAGGGCAACCCGAGATGAATTCGTTATCCCGCAATATAAAGATCCTGATTTAGTCGTGGCTTCATATGAATTGCGTTTAATGGAGTGCATTTTCTATTCCCAGTCGGGAGTGAATAGGTGGATGGAACAACTTCCCCAGGCGGCATCACTTCCTCTCTCGCAACAAGCGACATATCGAAAATTTTTAGATAACCTTATTGTGGAATTAGCAGAGAGAAATCTTGATGTACAGAAGATTGAATATCTTCGAAATAAACTATAAAAAGCGATTCTATCCTATAGAAAAGTTTGTTATAATATTGTATGAATGAATTGCGTATTATTTCTCCCATCGGAGAAACAGTAGAACAAGGTAAACCTCAAGAAATCTCTCACCAATTAACTGCTCACGTGCGTCCACGATATATTCAGACTGGCTTTAATCCAGACGATGGTGTATTTGAAAAGACAGAGCGTATTGTTCCCGATTATTCATTGCCGGCAGGTATTAAAGAAGATGTGCGGAACAGTAGGCAAACAGATGTAGAAACATTTCCTCCGTTGGAAGCAGGTAAAGATAAGTACGAAACAGCTTTTATTCATACTGAATTTAAAGAAAAAACACAGAAAGCACAAAAATCCGGTAAGTCTTGGAAGCTTGAATATATATGGGATGAGGAGTTAAACCAGGCGGTATTACGGGAATCTTCCGTAATTATGGGAGAAGTAAAGCGAAGTAGCCTTATAGATATTGTAGATTCTCTACGATGGAGTAGGCATTTTGACCGAGCAGTTGGCCATCTGAGAAACAATACTATTGATATTTCCCCACAAGCATTATTAGATCGTGCCGCAAATAGAAAAGGAGTAACTGCAGCTCAACGAGAAGATTTATATGAATTTGTAAATCTATTTCAGTTATTTACACGTGATCCTGACCAAGGCTCAGTTGCGTTGCAGGAATATTTCTCTTCATACTATGTTGTGAGCTCATTAAAGCTGGAGTCGCGTTTCGAGGGTGAAGGTGACGAACGAAACCAGAAAATAGTTAAAAAAGATGCTAATAACTGGAGGGTTCTCTGCGCACTTGCGATTATGGATGGCATGGATGAGACTCGCGCATTTGCATATTTTGCAATTCCAGGATCAAAAGAAGATGGAGAAGAAAGTTCACAAGACAAGGTTAAAAAGATAGTAACTGCGATGCAACAACGTAAAAATGCTGATCCTTCGGCAGATTTGCTCGAGGTTGTATTTAATGAAAACGCTCGCATTGTAGGAAGAATAATAATGTATCGCTTTATGCAGGAGAGAGCACAGCAACTTGCTTCTCAATCGTTAGTAAATGAACCAAATGCCCCACGCGAGGCAATAACAAAAAGAGTTTTAGCCGAAGCAGTAATGCTGCAAGTACTCAATCTTGTTCCACAAGATCCAGAAGCAGTTATTATCACCCAAATGCTAGATGAAACTCTGTACGAGATGATGGACAAGGTCTTTCCTTCACAGCCAACACTGGCGGCGTAGTATCCCCGAAGAAAGTACCGAAACTCTAATACAAGGGAAGTTTACACAAAAGGCTTTGACAGTCAGAATATTTATGCTATAATTCTCTTGTTCTTACAAAGATACCCCACTTTTCATAAAAGAAAACAGAAAAAGCCGCAATGACGTTGTGTTATTGTGTGACTTTGGCGGCAAAAGTTAATGATAATTACTTTTTGCTCCTTCGTATTTTGCTTTTGTAGTTTTCTTGATGTAAAATTCAGGAATCTTTACGATTGATAGCTCATTAACAATCATGGTGTGGCGGGAAAACCGCACCAATCCTTTGAACTTATCGGTTTGAATAAAATCGGTAAGTCTAAAAATCCTCAGATGAACATATGAGGTAAATGCACATTACTTTTAATTAGTGTGTCATGTTCCCTACAGAATGTGGCAATAAGCTAGTTAAATGGGTATTCTTTCATCTCGCAGTTAAACGATGCACAGAAAGATACTATGTTCAACCAATTACGCTAAGTAATAGGACAGTCCAGCTTCATATAGCAAGGGCTCTTTAGTTGAGAGTTTGATCCTGGCTCAGGATGAACGCTGGCGGCGTGCCTTAGGGATGCGAGTCGAACGGTCTGTGTCCAATTTTCGAGGCTTCGGCTGAGATAAGAGGACTTTAGATAGTGGCAGACGGCTGAGTAACACGTAGACAACGTACCCTCTACACAGAAATAGCTCATGGAAACGTGAGGTAATATCTGATGGTCTTGTATGGTGAAAATCCATACAGGTAAAGCTTGGTAGCAATACCCGGCGGTAGTGGAGCGGTCTGCGGCCCATCAGCTTGTTGGTAGGGTAACGGCCTACCAAGGCTATGACGGGTAGGGGATCTGAGAGGATGACCCCCCAGCATGGGACTGAGACACGGCCCATACTCCTACGGGAGGCAGCACTCAGGAATCTTCCGCAATGGACGAAAGTCTGACGGAGCGACGCCGCGTGAGGGATGAAGGTTCTCGGATCGTAAACCTCTTTTGCCAAAGAATAGGAAGGAAGGTATTTGGCGAATAAGGAGCTGCTAACTGCGTGCCAGAAGCATCGGTGATACGTGGGCTCCAAGCGTTGTCCGGATTTACTGGGCGTAAAGTACGTGTAGGCGGTTAGTTGGATTCTCTTTTAAAGACCCTGGCTCAACCAGGGAAAGGGAGGGAATATCGGCTGGCTAGAAGTAAGAAGAGGAGATCGGAACGCGTAGTGGAGCGGTGAAATGTGTTGATATTACGCGGAACGTCGGTTGCGAAGGCTGATCTCTGGTCTTGTCTTGACGCTGAGACGTGAAAGCTAGGGGAGCGAAACGGATTAGATACCCGTGTAGTCCTAGCCGTAAATGATGTTTGCTAGGTGTCGGTTTACCTTTACCTCTTCCCTTAGGGGAGGTTGTAAAGAGGTCGGTGCCGAAGATAACTCGATAAGCAAACCGCCTGAATAGTATGCTCGCAAGAGTGAAACTCAAAGGAATTGGCGGGGACCCGCACAAGCGGTGGAGCGCGTGGTTTAATCCGAGGGTAATCGTATAATCTTACCAGGGTTTGACATGCTGCTGCAGGCTTTTGGAAACAAGAGCGGCCTTCGAGGGTGCAGCACAGGTGCTGCATGGCCGTCGTCAGCTCGTGCCGTGAGGTGTACCGTTAAGTCGGGTAACGAGCGAAACCCCTATCCCATGTTACAAGTGTCTTGGGAAACTGCCGCGGTAAAACGTGGAGGAAGGAGGGGACGACGTCTGGTCGTCATGGCCCTTATGCCCTGGGCTACACACGCGCTACAATGGTAGGTACAGCGAGCAGCTACACTGCAAAGTGATGCTAATCTCACAAAACCTGCCTCAGTTCAGATTGTGGGCTGAAACTCGCCCACATGAAGCCGGAATCGCTAGTAATCGCAGATCAGCCATGCTGCGGTGAATACGTTCTCGGGTCTTGCACACACCGCCCGTCACACTCCTAAAGTTGGGACTACCTAAAGACTTCAGATAATTTACTTTTGGGGTTTAGGGTGGGATCAGTAATAGGGGTGAAGTCGTAACAAGGTCGCCGTAGGGGAATCTGCGGCGAAATTACCTCCTTTCGGAGAAAAATAGTCGGTTTCTCCCGCCACACCAAGATTGTTAATTTGAGCAAACTTTCCAAATTAGGAAATTTTCTCTTTAAAGATAGAGAAATCTTGCTTTATCAAGATTTCTCACATAGAATTCTCAAAATGATCAAAGAACAAATCAGAACAGGACTTTATTCGTTTAGTCGTGCCTTTTTCAGCTCTTCATTTGGAAAGCAATTGGACACGTTTATGCAAAAAACTCCATTTTTAAAGCGTTTTCAAACAACAGCTATTGCATTTTTTGATGCAACAACAAAAGTTGAAGGTGAGAAAAAACTCACATTGGCTAATGGAACAGTATTTTTTGTTCCCCGTTCTGGTTCGTATGCTGCATTAGAGATCGAAACAACAGGCAAATACGAGCCTGAAGAAACAGAATTAATCACCAAAATACTCAAAAAAGGAGATACTTTTGTCGAAATTGGAGGCAATATTGGGTACTTTTCTATTGTTTTTTCACCAATTGTTGGATCAGAAGGTAAAATTATCACCATAGAGCCCAGTCCAGCGATGGTTTCAATACTCGAAAAAAATAAAGAGGCAAATAATGCTGAAAATATGACGATTGTTCCTGTTGCTATTGGAAAAGAAGAAGGGAAAATCTCGGTTGGAACAGAATCTTTTCATGATATGGCACGAATTTCTTTCGAAAATGGCACGATTCCTATGAAGCCTTTTGACATGATCTTGGACGAATTACATATTGACCATATTGATGTTGCTACTCTTGATATAGAAGGCGCAGAAATACTTGCGCTACAAGGCATGGAAAAGGTCTTAAAACAGAAAAAGATTGCAAAGATGATGGTAGAGGTCAATAAAGGTACACTTGCCGCTTTTGATGCCAAACCTATCCAATTACTTGAAATGCTTTCAGAATACTTCTCATTACGTTTGCTGGAATCTCCAGAACAGGAAGTTTCAATCGAGAAACTTGCCCAAATGGCGGATAATTTAACGTATGTGAATGTTTGGTGTGTCCGAAAATAAGCACTTTCGCCCGTATTTCCTAAAAATTTCGCCATATTCTTTTTATCGGCAAGCTCGAAAATAATTGAGAATATATTTCCATTATGGTAAAATTCATTTGTACCTTGAGAGGGCATGTAGCTCAGTGGTAGAGCACTGTACTGATAATGCAGTGGTCCGTGGTTCGATCCCACGCATGCCCACCAGTTATTGTTTTATAGTTATCCTAAAGGAAACAATTGTTGGTGGGCATAAGAGACCGCATTATCCATGTCTTACAAGGACAAGCTGGGCCCATAGTTCAGTTTGGCTAGAACGTTCGCTTTGCATGCGAAAGGTCGTGGGTTCGAGTCCCACTGGGTCCAAAAAGGCAAAGATTCTCTGTTCTGAGAACCTTTGCCTTTTTTTATTAACTTGAGGGACTCCCTTTTTTTGTTTAAATGGGTGTGTTATTTACGGAGCAGGTAAGAGTAAAAAGCACGCAGGTTGTGGCGAATTTATGAGCGTGATAATCAACCGAGTATTTCTTTTTACGAGTAGCAGCGACGTTGTGACCGAGTCCCACCTAAAAATCTTTTACAATTTTTTCCTTCTCAACGACGGCTTTCCTTTTTCTGGAACCAAACCTCTTATTTGTGGATAAAAAATTACAAACAAAGAGCTTACAAGTAACGAAAGGAGAAATACTGCAGAACTTGGCTCCAGATAAGAGCGTCTATTACCTACAAACTCAAGTGCCCATTTTCTTTGGCCAAATCGTAATTCTAGTGTTTTACTAACAATTGCCACATTTTTGGGTACTTCATTTGTATTATCGTGAACCACTCGGCCTGTTTCTACATCAGTAATTTTCAGTCGTACATCTTTAACCGTGTTTTTATTTAAAATTGTTTCTGCAAATTCTTCTGTAGGAATAACAAATGACACAAATCCAAAGAGATTTTCTTGTCTTTCTTCTGGAGTTGTCGGAAATGTCCCTCGGTGATATACCGGCAGATAGAGAATAACGCCTTCTCTGTTTGAACCAAAAATAGTGAGAGGGGGGACTGCAGCAATAAGTCCATTATCTCGTGCTGTATTAAGTGCCTGAAGTCTTTCCGGATTTGTTGTGAGGTCATTGCCAACAGTAGATTGTCCTTCTGCGTGGCCAGAATGGTACTGGATAATGTAATGGTAATCTAAATTGCCGACTGTTTTTAATTGTGAGCGCTCTTCTTCTGTAAGCTCTGAATCTTTTATATATCGCGTCCATCCCATTTCAATGGTGTCTCCAAATCTTTCTGAAGTATTAAAAGATTGGTTAAAAGTTTCCCACTCTTGAGGCGTAATTGATACCTGTGAATGAAATAGTCCACGAAATGCATACATGATATTTGAGTACAGCTCTAATCTGTCGGAAGTATCGTACACAACAGACCACAACTCTTTATCAAAATCTTTTTCAACTTCCCGCGATACTTGCATAGTAAAAGTCGCTAATCCGAAGATTAACAACCCAGCGAGAAAGATTCTGCTGAAAAGTATTTTATTGATAAAGTCCCCCATTATAGGTACAAATAAATTATTTAGTATCTTTCTTTTTTCTCTTTGCAATCGTCCCGAAGGTAAATCTCCCGAGTGCTACGCTGCCTCCGAACCCTCCAGCCATAAGTGTTTCCATAGAAATAGCTTGCTTTGTCTCGACTTCCGAAATATCTGTATAACTATCTACATTTACTACTTCTGCAAGCCTTTCCCATCCGAATTTTTGGGCAAGAAGATCAGAAACCTCTGATGTCTCCGAAATATTTATTTCAGTGTTTGTGCTGTCATTTTCCGGTTGTGAAGGTGCATTTTGTTCTGGCTGAGTATTGTTATTATCTGAACCGGAGTCTTCTGGTGGCTCTGGTTCTTCAATTTGCTCAAGTGAAAGAAGTACTGTTGCAAATGGTGTTTGTATCGAAGATTCGACTAATGATGGCTCGTATCCCGAAGTATTTACACTAAATTCAATAGGGTTTATTCCTCCGGCGGTTGCGACGTATGGGCCACCACTCGCGATTGTTGTTACCAATATCGTCGGACAAAACGATGTATGACCATCAACTCCGGAAACAGGAGCGCAGATAGCTGAGCCTAACGCATCTTTAATAGTTACTGTTACGCCATTAATTGCACTGAGGTCTGAAGAATTTTGTACTTTTGCACGGAATGAGTGGTAAATTTCAATGCTTCCTGTACCGTCTTGCACCAAAGATGCAATTCCAAATGTACTATTTATCAATTTTGTAACGCCATTGGCATTTGAAATTACGGCGTTTGCGTTTGACGTAAGTACAGACTCAATAAATTCATTGTCTACAGAATTTTCGTCAAGAACAATTCCTCGGTCATTGTTTTCCAAAGTGATGCTGTCAAAGCTATTGTTTGATGCATTTATTAATGTCATGCCTGCAAATGTGCTTGTAGATGCTTCGGTATCAATACGTGGGGGATTTGCAATTCCCGGCTTTACCGAAATCCCTGCACCTGCAACGGTGGCTGAGTTATAGGTAAATATATGATTGCTAACTGTAAACAAATCTGGGAGAAAATAGTCAACATTCAGGGCAGGAACACCACATTGCGTTGTTAAGTAGTCTACAAGTTCGGAGTCTGAAGAAATAACATTGTTTGGTGCAACAACAGTTAACTTTAGGCCGTATACATCTACAAGTGCCAGGTTCCAATTATCGGTTGCTGATCCTATTACTGAAGTAATGTCAGTATCATCTTCGAATACTGGAAGTACCATACACCCCGGAGCGGCAATAAAAACGGTTGAGTTTGCAGGCATACCTAAAAACTCGGTCTGATCGTAAGTATTGCTATTATATTCAAACAGCATATTTGTCATTTTATACGAGTATATTGCTGCTTCGCTTGCATTTTTAATTGTGAGGTTTGAAAAAGAGGAATGACTGACATCTTTTATTGAAATACCGTCGGAAACTCCTGCTGCATCAAAAATAACGTTTGCGCTTTCGCCGATTATTGTGACATTTGTAACAGCCCGATCAATAGTAAGAGGGGCGTAGTTTCCATCTTTTATATGCACAGTATCGTTTGAAGAGAGTGCATGTGTAATAGTGGAACTGAACTGTGAATGGCAAGTTACATAATCCACAACGCAGTTGTCATCAATAGTATATTCGTTAATTCGTGCAGCGCTATATACGCCGATATCAATTGTACCGTTTACGTCGAGGAAACGGCTCATTGGAGCAAGATGCCAGTCGTCGTCTGGAGATGCATTTTCGGTCTTAAATAGTGCGTTTCCCGTGACTGTTGTCGCATCTAAAGATGTCCAAAGGCCAGTTGTATCCTGAATAGGGTATTCAATCTCTGATAATCCATTATATTCGTTTGTAAGCAACACTGTCGTGAATGCAGAATCATATTGAAAGTTAAATCCTGTGCTGTCGGTTGCATTAGTGATATCGGCACAAAGATTGTAGCTAAATTCAAAATGGACAGTTGCTGGCGTAGTTGCATCCGAAGACTGAAATATTCCTGTGCAGGAAGCGCTCCCTCCATGCATTAAAAACATGTTATGTTCGGCAACGACGTAAAGATCTACATCTTGGGTTCGAAGGTTCAGTCCCCAAGTACCGGAATTTGCAGGAGAATCTTTCGAAGGAAAAATAAAGGAGTTATTTGCAATATAAAATTCTCCTTTCTCAGCAGTAAGCATGACTTGGTACGTATTTTGTGTTGTCACATACGATTGGAGAAGGTTTTCTGTAAAATCAATATCTACTCCTGCATTAAAAATGACCCAATCTCCCCATGTATTGGTGTTGTAATTAATAAAGTCGTTATCGTGAATATCTATATTGCTTGGAACCAGTGATGGATCGAAGTAATCTTCTGGGCTTCCTCCTGCTGGTGTGACACTCAAGCAGTTGTTGTTCCAGCGGCACTCAAACGAGTTGTTTGAAATTGTTCCATTAAATGCTGTTTGAATCTGTACCTTTTGGAGACCGCCATTGTTTGTTACGGAGAATCCATCAACTCCGGTAAATATTAATTGTGATGGAGAGCTCGGTAAAAAGGTATTATGGGAATATGATACATTTACTTTCCACGATGCGTCGAAAGTAATGTTCTCAAAAGTACAGTGTTGAATCGTTGTATTACTTCCTATCCAAAGCTGGATCATTGCTTCTGCGGCATCTCCGAAAGTATCGGAACCATTGGCGCATTCCAGTGTTGTATTGTCAGCAAGAGAAAACACTGTTGGCTCAACCATGGGGTCAAATATATACGTTTCGGTTAGCTGTATAATGCTGTCTGCGGTAATAGGGTCTGATGCCGCAGCACCGAAGGAATCATAATCACATTCTGATGGGCATACGGTATAAACGCCAGAAGCACGAACATTATGAAGCTGATACATATTCAGAGCGAAAAATACGCCTGAAAGTACGAATGCGATTGTCAAGAACTTTGCCAATGCATTTTTATGTAAACGGGGCAGTTTACTCATGCTGTGTATAAAATATATGAATTGTTTTTAAAAGTCAACAAGTAAATAGTGAGGAAACCGTAGTAAATCGTTCTTTGGATATGTGTTCAATATTTATGGCACACAATAGTTTCTGTCCTAAAAAAAGCAGAGCAATAAATAAAAATATCCAAAATTGCGGAAAGTCTTAATAGCGTATATGTCCCTTTTCTCTGTAAAAATAACTATTACGCCGGAAATACCTACAATACAAAAGAATACACGCAAACTTTGTGATTAAAACGCAGAAAAACAAACTTTATTTCCCGCTGATAATTTTTCGTTCTCGGATTTGTTTAAGAATAGAGAAGTAGAAACCAAAGAATTTAAAAACTTTGAATTTCCGGATGATTCCATCAATCAGGAATTCCATATCGTGGAGAAATCCTGTGATTGGATCATATTTTTTCATTTTGAGAATATGGTTTACTCCTGCGAATTCAACAATAGCAAACTTCAATTTATGCTTTGTGACATATTCATTTAAGTTTGGTTCAAATGACCAACGGCTGTCTTTAAAAAAGTAGTCGTGATTATTTGCAAGGATTTCCCGGCGGATTAATTGTTCTCCACCCACAACATAGGTCAAACCTACAAATTTTGCCCACCCATAATCTGCTCCGCGCGCAATTCTAATAACATCATTATCTCCGATACTTTCTACAAAACCAATAAAATGCTTCTGTGTTAACCCGGTTAAGTCTGCGTCCAAAAACAAAATATAGTCCCCAGATGCGTATTCTACGCCGGTATTCATGGCAAGTGTTTTTCCAAGATTCTTCTCTTTGTGTCGAAGCAATGTGATTCCCTCGATGTTCTGATACATTTTCTCAAATTCAGGCTTTGAATGGTCATCAACAAGAATAACTTCTTTAAATTGTGGAATATTTTGAACTGCTGAGATGACAGACTTAATATGTTCCCCTTCATTGTAAGCGGGGATAACGACAGAAATAGTTGGTTTATTCATGGAAGAAGTGTAGCAAAATGCGTATTTTTATACAATGCGATAAGCAGTCATTGTGAAAACTGATAAAAGACTTTCTTTATGCTCTTTGTAGGGTAGTTTTTAGAATTGTCACAATCGCATGAATATGATAAAGTTTTTAATAAGAAAAAACGGAGAGAAAAATGCCCTAAAAAGGCTATATGCAATTCCCCAGTGTTTGACATTGGGAATTGTTCTACTTCTGTTTGTTACACAAACGTTCAAATCTAGTGATTTGAACTTAATACCCGAGTTACTCAGGTATTAAGCGAAGTACGAATAATACTAGGGAGAGAGGAATGAAGCTGTCCAAAAAATGGGCGAAAAAGATCGTGCGCTCATTAGCAATACTTATAGTTGTGATTCTTTCGTTTTCTATTGTCTTTTCATCTTCATCATTAGCTGCTGTAAACCAGGAGCTCAATTTTCAATCAAAAATTGTTAATACGAATGGAACCAATGTCACTCCTTCAACAACTTCGTGTGTAAAGTCAGGAGCAGATACTTGTGACTTCCGTGTGTCGGTATATAGCGATTCTTCCGGAGGTACAGCATTATGGTCTGAAATTCACACTGACGTAGAGATAGGCAATGACAGTATTTTGAAGCTTTCAATTGGTTCATACTGTATTTCTAACCAGGGTGGATCATGGACAACCGATGGAGATGGCGTAGGAACACGATGTACAGTATCAGGCGGCGGTGTTGATTGGGGAGCAGATAGCACACTATATCTTCAAGTGGAATTCGATGTTGCTGACACAGCAGGACAAAACTCATTTTCTTCTCCAGAAGTATTTACTCGTAAACTAATCACTTCTGTTCCGTTTGCCCAAAAAGCAGGTAGTGCAGACCATGTACGTAATGTTTCTGGAGTTATTTATTTTAATGACGTAAATACTGGTGAGATTGCATTCAGCGATACAACATATACCGCTCTTCCAGGTGGAATGAACTCTATCTTACATGCTCTTAATGCAGCATCCGGTGGTGGTGGTGGTTTGTGGACAATTAACGGAGATGTCACGTATTTGACTTCTACCGGCTCAGACTTGTCGTTGTCTTCAACTCTTGTTTCAGCATTCAGTGTAGATAAGA
Source organism: Candidatus Dojkabacteria bacterium (assembly GCA_030583825.1). Classification (GTDB taxonomy): domain Bacteria; phylum Patescibacteriota; class Dojkabacteria. Next base: position 584,968 of record CP129477.1, read on the forward strand.
GCGAGAACTTAATTCGATTTGGTGATGGAAGCGCCGGCAATGCAAAGTTAGACTTTTTCTCGCAGTCAGGTGAAACTGCCAGGCTTGAATATACTAACTCTGACATACTCCAACTAAGCGGTGGAGACTTTAAAATTGTTGATAATACTTCAGCAATTTTTGGTACTGACAACGATATTGAGGTCGCATATGTAAGTGCAAACAACCGCCTCGAACTTTCTGATGGGACTAATCTTTTGGCATACCTTACTGATAACGGCACAACTGGAACTCTTACAGCAACTGGTAATTTAGTTGCACTGGGCGGAAATGTTCAATCTGGCTCAAGCTCCCAAACTGGCGGACTTAGGCTTTATGATGGCTCGTCAAATAGCGTATTATTGACCGTTCCTGGCATTGCAAGTGACTACACATTAACACTGCCAACAACCGATGGAGATGCGAATCAGGTACTCAGAACAGACGGTTCTGGAGCGCTTTCATGGGTAAGCACTGATTTTACCCTTGCAGGAGGAACAGGAACCCCACAAACAATCAGCTCTGGAAATACACTAACAATTGCAGGAGGAACAGCGATTGTCACTTCTACAAGCGATACTGATACATTAACAGTTGCATTTAATCCAAATGCCAACCTTGATATTAATGGTCAGTGGGAATTTCAGGATAGCGTTGCGGTTCGCTTTGGAACAGATGCAGATTTCCATGTCTCATTTAATGGAACTAATGCATTAAACTTTACTGATGGTACAAACAATCTCTTTTCTATTATTGATTTAGGAACAACCGCGAGAATTCGACTCGGCTCTGGAACAAACGACTTATTTGGAACAACTGCGGCAGGCTCGATTGCAGATGGAGATCTCTATTGGGGAAATGACCTTCTTTGTGATGTTAGCGAAACAAACTGTGGATGGGCATCAATTACCGGCTCGAGCAAGTGGACAGATGGTGGTGATACTACTTATCTGACAGACACTGCGGATAATCTGGCAATTGGTGGCGTGGATGATACTTCACCATTTTTCTTTAATGTAGAAGATGATGAATTTTTTATCTCTAATGATGCTTCTATCAATTTTGGTGATGATGGACGAATTTCTGCTGGAGACGGTGGGGCACTTTCTGTGTCGGATGGCAGCGGAACTGTATATGTCAGCCTTCATGAAACCTTAGGTGCATCTCTCAATGCTGGGGTTAACCAATTAGGTGTAACTGGTAGTAGCGTCGGACTATATGCTAACAGCGGCCATATTAACATGGAAACAACAGGAAATGTGAACATCCTTACAGACGGCGGAGTATTTATTCGAGACAATGCGAATGCAAATCTTAGCCTTGTTAATACAACAACTGGCGCAGATGCGAATTCCGGATACCTTATATTCCAAGGTAATGACTGGAATGGATCTTCAAATACCACACTAACAATGCGCTCACAGTTAGTTATTACATCAACCACAGATTACAGAACAGGATTTTTCAATAACGCACTAACAGAAGTCGCAAGTCTCGACGAATCGGGTAATTTCCAGATTGATGGACGATTAAATATTGGAACAAATACACTTGATCTTCTTGGTGTGAGTGCAGCTTCTGCTGCAAATGGTGATCTTTACTGGGGAGACAAGCTTGTTTGTGATGCAAGTGAAACAAACTGTGGATGGGCAACTACCGCAGGATCAAGCAAATGGACAGATGGTGGAGCAATTTCATATTTGACGGAAACAACAGATGACTTGGCCGTTGGAGGATCAACAAGTGCTGCGCCGTTCTTCTTTGATACCAGCGCGGGGCGGCTTGCATTAAATGTTGATGGTTCAGGCGGAGGATTAGTTATCGGCACAGATACTCAATTGTATCGAAGTGCTACGAATACGTTACGAACACCCGATAGCTTTACAGTAGATGGAAACTTCTTAGCTTCTGGTACAGGAACAATTACTGGATTACTCACAACATCAACAAATGGTATTGGTGGAGGTATTGTTATTGGTTCAGATACCCAACTTTATAGAAGCAATACAAATCTTTTGAGAACACCAGATGCATTTACTGTTGATGGAGCATTTACAGGTAGTGCCGGAGCGACAATTGCCGGTGGAGCAGTGAATATTACCGGAGGTAACCTCATTGTACAGAATACGACACCGTTCAATATTATTCTTGACAATAGTACTGTTGGTGCAGATGCAAACTCCGGAGTTTTCGTACTTCGTGGAAATGATTGGGATGGCGCAACTAATACCGAAATTGAAATGGGCCAGCAGCTAATAATTACTTCAACCACAGACTACCGTATTGCTTTCTTGAACGATGCTGGAACTGAAATCGGAAGCATTGATGAAGGCGGAAACCTTCAAATAGATGGAAGGTTTAATTTAGGAACAGATACGGCAGATGTCTTAAGTATTGGCACAGCCGGAGCAGCAGCAAATGGCGATCTTTACTGGGGAGAAGATCTTTTATGTGATGTCAGCGAGTCAAACTGTGGATGGTCTGCCGGTGGTGGATCATTGCTTACAGATGCCGGTGCAATCACATATTTGACCCAGACTGCGGACGATTTTGCAATTGGTGGTACAGGACTTAACTCATCGTTTAGTGTTGATGTTAGTGCAAACACCGTTCGAATTGGTACAGGAACAACAGCAAATGCAGTATTGCAGATGTTTGCAAGCGATGGAGATACAGGAAATATCACTTACGGAACAAACGATCGCTGGGAATTTATCGGCGGAGACTTACTTATTGGAGATGACCAAAGATTATTCATGGGTACCGATACCGATTTCTTTATGGTCTATGACGAAACAACGGATGATAGGCTCGAATTTGGATTCGGTGCCAATCAATTTGGCTCAATTGACAATGTAGCCGCTCAAACATATGGAAGATTTGAATTTACTGGCGTAACTGTCCTTGGGGCCGGTTTGACGGGCACAGAAACTGCCCTGCTCGTCAATACCGGCGCAGGATTTACCGGTAAGTTACTCGATTTGAACATTAATGGCACGGATATCTTTGAAGTATCTGCAACCGGTATCCGCGGTGATGTTCCTGCAACATTTGCAACAGCCGGAAATGTTCAGATTGCAAATAATCTCGAATTTACAAACTCGGTTGCGTCGTATATTACCTCGCAGTCGCCGTTGTATGTTATTGCCGGAGATATCGTCAGCAGCGAAGATCTTATCTTGAAAGCAAATAACGAGGGTTATGTTATTATTGACGACCGACTTGATGTTACCGACAAGATCTCGATTGGTAACGATCCATCAAACTTGTTGGCAACAACGGCAGCGGGTGCAGCAGCAACAAACAACCTTTATTGGGGAAACAAACTTCTTTGTGATACATCAAAAACAAACTGTGGAAATGCATTCTCAATTGCGGGTAACCTGACTTATCTTGATCCAACAACACAAGACTTTGCCGTTGGAGGTTCAAGCTTAACAGCATCATTCAGTATTGACTCAAGCGAAAACCTCATGAGACTTGGTGTCGGTTCAGGAACAAATGCACGAATTGATCTCTTTGCATCAAACGGAAATAGTGTTCGTTTCGAAATGACTACTGCAGACGTCTTAGAGCTTAATAACGGTGGATTTCACTTTAACCAGGCCGGTGATGCTGTTGATTTTGTTATCGAAGGAGACACAGACGCGAACCTCTTTACAGCAGACGGATCGGCTGACTCAATTGGTGTAGGAATTGCAACTCCAGGTGCAAAATTACATATTGTTGGGACATCAGACAACGAAGGATTTATTCTCGATGCATGGTCATCACAAACAGAAGATCTGTTCAAAATCAGAAACTCAAGCGCTAACAATTTGATTGTCTTTACATCATTAGGAGGAGCAATCTTTAACGAGCAAGGCGCAGATGCCGACTTTAGAATTGAAAGCACATCAAATGCGAATATGTTCTTTGTAGATGCAAGCACAAATAGAGTAGGTATAGGTACAAATACCCCAGGCAGTATGCTTCATGTAAATGGTTCATTCGGTGTGGGAATACAAAGCATGTCATCAAGTGGAAGTGTTGGCGATGTCGCAGTTGTTTTTGTAGATACAACTGGCGGTGCAGTTGTTGCTGATTTGCCTCAATGTTCCGGTACAGCCACGGGAAGAATGCTTACAATTAACCAGGTAGGTGGGGATGACTTAGTATTGGATCCGTTTTCATCAGAACAAATTAATAATAGTTCCATCCTCGTTTTTACGGATGGAGCAACAGCTTCTATTGTATGCGACGGAACTCAATGGCGCATTCTCTACCTGCAGCCTGCAACATTCTAAATCTTCGATTATGGTGGATCTAAAGTACTGCAATATGATTATTCTAAGCAAATACCAAGATGAATATCTCTAAAATAGGAAACGCACAGATTAAAATTGTAAGCATTTTTTCAGGCTGATATTGGTGCATTAATCACCAATAAATGCTAGAATGCTATAGATAAAAACGTTCGTTAATTATTGTCTATAGCATGTTTGAAGGAAAAAAGATTTACAAAATTTGGCAGTTATCCCTCTCTCTTTTTGTCGTGACCATGGTATTCTTGCCAATTTTTGTATTATCACTTACAAAATCTGTAAATGCCTCATGGTTTAATGATCAGTGGGCATACAGACAAAAGATTTCTATTACAGGAAATTCTTCTGCTGCCACTGACTTCCAAGTCCAGCTAAGTATTAACACTCAAACTTTATATACGGCAGGAAAATTACAGCCTCATTGCGAAGATTTACGCTTTACCGACGGAGAAGGAAACTTGCTGGAATATTGGGTAGAAGATACAGTTACTCCGTGTTTTGCAGCGACAAATCAGATTATTTGGGTCAGAGTGCCTTCATTGCTCGCAAACGGTACAGACATATACATGTATTATGGCAATCGCTTGGCAGAAAGAGCTGAAAATCCATACAAAACATTCGATTTCTTTGACGACTTCGAGTACACAGCGTGGTACAACAATGCGTGGAGATTTAGAATTCCAATTCGTATTAATAATGAAAAACTCCAAGGAACACTTACCAACTTTCCGGTATATATTGATCTTTCGACACTCGGAAAAGACTTTTTTGATAGAGTTAAAGCGGATGGCACAGATATTGTTGTTACCAACAGTGATGGAACGACAAAGCTTGACCGCGAATTGGTTAGTCTGAATATGGCGGATAGAACCGGCGTATTGTGGGTACGTGTGCCGACTTTAGCAAACTCTGCAGATAAGTACGTATACGTCTATTTTGGAAATGCCGCTGCGTCCGAAGTAAATACTTCAAGTGTGTGGAATAGTAACTACGTCATTATGCAGCACATGGAAAACAATCCTGCAGGAAGCGCGCCGCAAATGCTTGATAGTACGGCAAATGGAAATAACGGAACGTCTAATGGAGCTATGCCTTCAAGTGCATTAATTAAAGGAAAAATAGGAAAAGCTCTCGCATTTGATGGAAGCAATGACTATATTGCTATTCCACATTCATCATCACAGGAGCATCAAACTATTACATTTAGCGTGTGGGCAAGATCAAAGCCTACTACGTGGAATGCCAATGGCCCCGTACTTTCTAAGCGATCTGTCTCATTTGGAACCACAGAATATATTATCCATCCTGATCCCGACGGTCGTGATATTAAAGTATATGTTTCAACTGCGTCTACATGGAGATTCGTAAATAATACTCCAGCAAATATTCAGGAATGGAATCATTATGTAGGAACTTATGATGGCTCTACTTTACGTTACTATGTAAATGGTACTTTTGTTGGATCTGCCAGCGCACCGGGAGCAAGAAACCTTAACGCAACACCACTGAATATTGGAGCAGATTTTTGTAATGCTTGTGGCTCACGATTTCTCTTCGGTGATATTGATGAAGTCCGTACGATGAATGTTGCAGCATCTGCTGATTGGGTTGCTGTTGAATATAATAATCAAAATGATCCTGCAAGCTTTTATAAAGTCCTTCCAATAGAAAGTCCTGAAGGCTTGAATGCAAAGCTCGTGCGATGGGAAATGAGCGGAACACCGCAGTTTTCTGGAAGTAGCATGTCGTTAACTAATTCAGCAAAGCTTCGAACAATTCAGCAATTTCCAATTGGGAAACGGTTTATGACCCGCCTGACACAACAATCTACTTCCCTTGCTACTGCATTAGCAGGATTTTCCAATAGTGCATTAGGAAGTGAATTTACTGCAGACGATTCAGCATTTCTTAATTTCGATAGCTCAACAACTCTCGAAGAAACTGGTGTTTCAGACGAAGGGGCAGTTTCTATAGCCACCTACGGCACCGAACCAACATCTGCGAGAGCAACAATTGGAACGCTTGTCGCAAGTACGTATTTTAGGGTTGCCACTGGAAATAGTACTGCAACAACAAATCGTCCAAATGAAGCAATGAATGTTCGCTTTGAAAATAACTCCGCGGGTGAAACACTTACTGTAGATCATGTGATGGTTGGGAATTTCACGTTTGCATTTGTAGATTCGGGATCTGCCGGATCGGAAGAAAAGAGCATAGCACCAATTGTTCACTGGAAACTGGACGAAACTGAGGGACAAATCTACAAATCATCCGGCATATTACCAGGTTACGACATGATGCGTGGGGGAACACTTGCAGTTGAGAATGGAGATCCCGCAAATAGAGAAAATTGTGTTGTTGGAAACTGTGCGCAATTCAACAGTGGTCATGCCGCTTTTATAGACAAAGCCTTGCCGGCAAAGAATAACGCAACTATTTCTCTGTGGATGTACACAAACAGAATTACACCAACAATTCGGCAAACTATTCTATCTGCCGGAGAAGCAAACTCAACAGGAGTTACTCTTGTGTTGCCTTCGCAATCTGAAACAAGTGCAAACCCAAATAAATTACGTTTTTATGTGAGGACATCTACCGCGTGGACATTCTGCGACAGTACAACTTCGATTATTCCTCAGCAGTGGCATTACGTAACAACAACGTATGCCCATCCGAATGTGAATATTTACATTAATGGCAGGTTGGATGCCAGTTGTATCATAGCCGGCAACTATCTTGCGCCAACAAGTAGCATGGCACTGGGTTCTTTCAATAGTTTGAATCAATATTACCTGAATGGCATGCTCGACGATGTCAAAATTTATGACTATGTACGTACGCAACAGCAAATTAACAATGAATATTCTTCTTTCGCAAATGTTCTGGGAACTTCTACAGACAGAAGAGAAGACGGACTTTCGGCGTGGTGGAAATTCGAAGAAATTTCGGGGACATCGGTTGTTGATAACGGAACCGGTAGAGTGAATGGTACATCTTCTGGCCCGACATTAGGTAATACAGGAATATTTGGTAAGTCATACTTATTTGACGGAATCAACGATACAATTTCTGTTCCAGCAACTGCTGCGCTCGATACACAGTTTTTGACAATTTCAGCATGGATCAACGCTGCAAGCTACGATCAGCAGGGAAATATCTTTGTGAAAACGACAAACGGCAGTGACAATACGCAATATCTCCTATATTTTGGCAATGCTGATAATGGCTACTTAAACTTCCGTACGGTAAATGCCTCTGCTGTACAAGATACGCTTGCTTTGGATGTAAGCTCTTCAGGACTTATTCCAAACCAGTGGAACCATGTCGTTGCTGTGTATGATGGTCAGGAAAAGGCGATATACGTAAACGGTGAAAAGAAAGTCTCTGCACCGTATTCTCAAACACTCGCAGTAAACGCTGCAGGAATTTCCCGAATTGGATCACTTGCAAGCAGTTACTACTTTAGCGGACGAATAGATGAGTTACGTGTGTACAACAAAGGAATGTCTTTGCAGGAAGTGGAATCTCTATATCGAGAAAGACCTGAGCCAGTCGGCTATTTCGAATTTAACGAGCGAATTGGCCTTACCGCATATGACAACTTTGCACGAAATCCTTCGATGAGTTTTAGTGTATGGAAGCCTTTTCAATGGGGAAATGGCGTTGTGGGTGGAAGTGCTCGTGTATACGATGGAGCATATATTAGTCAGACAGCATGTACGTTCTGCCAAGTGGCAAGAGATAGCTTTTCACTCGCATTCTGGGCAAAAGTAGAAGATGGTGCATCTGTAGTGATTCCACTTATTGAAAAAATGGCAAACCAAGGTGGTGGCAGTGAGCTTGAAGGATATACTTTCTCCCTGCTCGATGATGGCGGTATCCGCGCTGGAATTCGCCAAGATGTAAGTAGTTCTACTACCAGCATTACTGACTACAATACCTCTGTAGAATATGACGACGGTCAATGGCACCACTTTGCAATGGCAATTGATCGTAACTCTTTGGAACAGAAGATATTTGTAGATGGCACACTCATTGGAAATACTTCGCTTTCAGGCTTTACACAGAGTATCCAAAACCCCGGTAATTTCTATATCGGAACAAACAGTGCAGTTACTGACTTTGGAGACTTTCATATAGATTCATTCCGATTCTACGACTATGCGTTAACAGAGCAAGAAGTAAGCGCAATTAAAAATCAGCAGGTACTTGGACAGTCATCTGGCAGTGGAAATGCTACAGTGTCGGCATCAGTAAACATTTCGACAGACATTATTGCAGACGGAAGAACTTCAGCAGATGGAGAAGCATTTGCTGTATCGGCAATTGACGGCAATACAATCACTGTTACCGGTACGGGAACAGACGGAACAACTGCCGCAACTCTGGGTAATGCGGTAACAATAGGTGACTTAGTACTGCTTATTAACATGCAGGGAGACGGCACAAACTATTCAAACGTTGGGAGTTATGAATTCTGTCGAGTGCAATCAGTCGCAGGTGCAGTTATTGCATGCACAGCGCCAATTTCAAAGGTTTATGGAGCATCGTCAAATAGCTCACTAAGTGGCCAAAAGGTCATGGTACAACGTGTTCCAGAATTTGAAAATCTGACGGTAACTTCTTCAGGAGTACTTACTGCAAATGCCTGGAATGGAACACTTGGAGGCATTTTTGCTGTTATTGCATCGGGAGATGTAACTGTTGAGTCCGGTGGAAGTATTACGATGAGTGCAAAAGGCTATACAGCGGCAACTGACTGGCAATGTAATTTCCCTTATCAAGGAGATTCATACACAGGTATAGGTATTAAATCTAATGTTGCAAATAATGGAGGTGGCGGCGCTGGTCGGAATGAAAATTGTACCGACAACTGGGCAGGTGGCGCTGGCGGTGGTGGATATGGAACATCGGGAAGTAGTGGAAGCGCTGGTTCAGGAGGTGGTACTGCAGGAACGGGCGGTGGAACATATGGTGATACACAACTAACAAAGCTATTTATGGGATCTGCCGGTGGTACCGGTGGTGGAGATGGTTGGGAAAGCAGTCAGATTAATGGGCAAAATGGTGGATCCGGTGGAGGTATTGTCTTTGTTCAATCCGGCGGAAATATTAGTGTTAATGCTGGAATCACTTCAAATGGGCAAACTCGAGGAAATGGTGATTATGCCGGTGCCGGAGGGGGTGCTGGTGGCTCAATTTATCTTCGTGCAAATACTATGAATATTGGATCTTCATTAGTATCGGCAGTAGGGGGCAATGGGTCGGTTTCCGGTAGCTCTCGTGGAAACGGAGGAAATGGTGGCGTGGGAAGAATTCGCCTTGATGCTCTAACGGTAACAGGAACATCTTCACCAACCCCTGGATATACGGGTAATACCAATCAGTCAATGATTAATAGCCTTGCACTGAGTACTGTAAAAACTCAGAAAGAAACGAGAATTACAGCAAACCTACAAGGGGAATGGCTTTTTGATGAGCGATCTGGTGTAACAGCGCGGGACACAACAGCAAATGGATCACACGCAACATTTGTAAATATAACCGACACAAACTGGGTTCTTGGCAATATTGGACGTGGAATAAGCCTCAATGGTGTGGATCAATATGCCACTGTTCCAAATGCTTCCCACTTTAATTCTACAGATTGGACAATTAGTGCATGGGTCAAAACAACCCAAACCTCCATGGGCAGAATTATTGTAAAAGAGGGAAATACCCCAGGACAGCAGCGATTTTCGTTAGGAGTAAATGTCGTTACGCTTGGAAAAGCAGAAGTAAGGTTTGATGGTGGGACATTCAATACTGCAACAAGTACGACAAATGTAAACGATGGGAAATGGCATCATGTCGTTGGCACATTTAACGATGCATCTAACCGGCTCAGAATCTACGTTGATGGACGCTTAGAGCAACAGACAACAACTGCCCAGACCCCAACAGCAAGTGCAAATGATATTAATATTGGAAGATTCAGTGCTGCGGGACAATACCTTCAGGGGAGTATTGATCAAATTCGTTACTGGAATACGGAACTTACGCCTCGCGATGTGGCAATGGAATATAATCAGGGGCTCCCATTTGCTTGGTGGAGATTTGATGAAGGCCAAAGCACAATTGTGAAAGACTTTAGTGGAAGAGGCAATCATGGAACGTTAACAAATATGGATCCTGTAACAGATTGGCTGACAGGAACAGATTGTAAACGCAATAGCTGCCTGGATTTTGATGGAACAAATGATCATATTCTTGTTGCGAATGAATCGCAGTTTGATTTTGAGCGAACAAGAGAATTCTCGGTATGCACTTGGTTTAGACCCGATCAAATTGCTTCAACATCGCACACACTTGTAAGTAAACTGTCATCTGGAAATGTCGGATGGGAACTCACTGCATATGATGGCACAGCAGCAAGTGACGGGATTCTTGTGTATTTAATTAACTCGTGGCCAGGAAATAGAATATCAGTTGCCTATGACAATGTTTTACAAGCGAACCAATGGCATCATATCTGCTTTGCTTACAACGGAAGTAGTGCGGCAAGCGGAGTTGCTATATATCTTAATGGAGTACTTTTAACATCACCTGTTGTGCAGATTTCTACTCTGAGCGGTAGCATTTTGAATAATGAACCGTTGAGAATAGGATCTCGTCAAAGCAATGTTTTGCCTGCAGATGGGCGAATAGATGAAGTCAAAGTGTTTAATTACAGACTTACGCAAGAAGATATATTAATTGACTATAACATGGGCGCTGCCCTTAGGTTCGAGTAAGACCTCGCTCCGGTCTGCAAAAAGAAAAAACTTTTTGCAGAACCGTCGCTCGGTTCTAAGAGGTGAGTAAAAATGACTCACAAAGTGAAAGATAAAAAAATGAAAGAACAAAGAGACATTAACAAAATTTGGAAATGGGGAGGCATGATATTGCCTCTTATTGTCGTATTTGTACTTCTTGGGTGGGTATCACTTACAAAAAATGTAAATGCTGCCTGGTTCAATGACCTGTGGAGATTTAGGCAAAAGATCTCTATTTCTTCCGTAGTAACCATGTCGAATCAACAAATTGAGCTGATTGCGCTAGATACCCAGGCTCTCTACAATGCAGGTAAGCTCCAAGCAAACTGTGAAGATCTTCGATTTACTGATGTAGACGGAAACTTACTGCCATATTGGGTAGAAGAAAACGGTCAAACATGTGCTGCAAGTACTGCGAAGGACGTATGGATACTCATTCCTCAGGTATATACGACCGGAACAACAATTTATATGTATTACGGCAACGCAGGAGCAGAAGCTGAATCATCGGGAAAGCAGACATTTGAACTATTTGAAGATTTTAATGACGCAAACTTGCCTGGATGGTCAGTTGCAGGTAATCCAGCCGTAAGTGGTGGTTCAATCACACTCAATAGTGGAGATAAAATTATGTCGGCCGGGCAGTTTATTGAGCATAGATTCCTTGCACGAGGAAGCCAATCATCTACAGCGCTTGACTCCGGAAGATTCGGATTTTCGAATGCCCCAATTAACTCGAACTTTAGTCTAGACGACAGTGCATTCTTTCTTTTTGATACGACAACCGGCGGTGGATTCGAATTCGGTGCCAGCAACGCTGGTGCTACAACATTGGATGCTGGCTCTGTTACAGAGACAACGTCAAATACAATATTCGACATAATTAAAGCCCCTGCAGTTGTCTCGAGTCGAGTAAATAATACCGATAATGGCGGCTTTATTTTGAGTAATATTCCAAACGCTACAATGAATGTCCGCCTTGAAAATACGGCTGCTTCTGGAACAATGACGTTTGACTGGGTTGCAATAACGAAAGCAATTTCGGTTCTTCCAACAATAGGCTTTGGTACCGAAGAAAAAGGTCGCTCGCCAATTGTGTATTTGTCATTTGATGAAGGCCAGGGACAGGAAGTAAAATCATATGGGCCGAAGGTTTTGACAGGATATTTGGGCGGCTCAGCATCTATTCAGTCCAGTGATCCTCAGTGGCGTGATGATTGTATAAAAGGTAATTGCTTGTACTTTGATGGTACAAACGATATTCTCGATATTTCTCACGATGCAATAATGAACCTTGGAACGGGAGACTTTACAGTGAGCGTATGGACAAAATATCCGTCGCAAGCTGGAGGAACAAATAATTATTCTGTTCTTGCAATTAAAGCATCTAATCCTAATACTCCATTCGAAGGGTTGACTATGATGGTTGATCAACCATCTGATGGAAATATACATTTTCGAGTGAATTCCACGAATGTGTATAACTCGTCAGGTAAAACATATAACAATTATTCATGGAATCACTTTGTGTTTATTCGTCAAGGAACACAATTAAAAATATATGTAAATGGTATTTTAATAGGAACCCAGAATATCGGGGTAGTTAATATAAGTAATACTGCGCCGCTGCGTTTTGGATCAAATCATATTGTAGCAACAAACCAGAATTATCAAGGATATGTTGATGAATTCAAGCTTTGGGATGTTGCTCTTACCGAGGCGGAAATATTACAGCAATATAATACAACAGGTCATGTTCTTGGCGCGTCAGTACCGCATTTGTATGACAAGCTTATAAGTTGGTGGAAAATGGATGAAAGTACTGCCAATAGTGCTTTTAGCGATTCTTCTGGACGGAATGTTAACGCAAGCCAAACCAGTAGTCCTGGACTGTCAACAGGGAGAATTGGAGGGGCGAGAACCTTTAATGGAACAAACCAGTTAGGAACTGTATCTTCAACGCTTTTTAATACACAGGAATTCACCATATCTTCGTGGGTATATGCGAGTACATTTGATCAAAACGCTTCAATCTTTAGCAAGACAACGAATGGAAGCGACAATACTCAATACGCGTGCTTCTTCCAAACGACGCCATTTTCTACACCGTCAGTATTGATATTTAGAACTGTTCAAGGTTCAACACTATACGATTTATCCGTTACAGTTGCATCATCCGGGTTGCAGGTAAACCAGTGGAACCATGTTGTATGCACGTACGATGGTGAAACAAAGCAAATTTATATTAATGGCGCACTTAAAGCTCAGGAAAAAGTAAAACATACGATAAATACCGGTGGCGGCGTCGCAAGAATTGGCTCGCTAAATGGAGGATTCTTCTTAAACGGCCGATTGGACGATATGAAAATATTCGCACGCGGACTAAGTGCTCCAGAAATCGTTGCTTTGTACAATATTGACAATACACCAAATACTTACTGGAAGTTTGATGAAAAGTCCGGTACAACGGCATTTGATTCGTCTGTGCGTGGTTTGAACCTGGCAACTAGCGGTATGACAAATACAAACTGGAGACTTGGAAAGAAAAGCAATGCACTCTACTTCGATGGAGTAGACGATAAAGCAACATCAGCAGCAAACACGGCAATTGATCGAACTGGAGTCATGTCTGTATCTCTTTGGGTAAATCGCGATATAGCCATAGGAACAGACGATACGATCTTTTCCAAATTTAAAGATGGATCATTCAATAAACAGTACGCAATTACCGTAAATAACAATAAGATCAGGTTTGGAGACCAAGATGGTGGAATTGAAAGTACCACAACGATTTCTGACGATATTTGGTATCACATTGTGGGAACATATAACGGAAATGGGGCAGCTTCGGGACTTTCACTGTATATCAATGGCGCAAAAGAAACGACCGCTAATTATGGAACTTTCAATGGAATTGAATCAGGCGCAAGTTTTGGATTGGTCGTAGGGCAAAAAGGCGATAACACTGAATACTTTGCCGGACTTGTGGACGATTTCAAAATTTGGGAGCATGAACTTTCTCTTGCTCAAGTGTTAAACGAGTTTTATGGCAAGCCTCAAAATGCTTCTTCGTTTGGGTCTTTCGAAAGAAAACTGACACTTTCGGCTGCAACGCCGCTTAATGATTACCAAGTACGAATAGTTCTTAATACTGGCAATTTCGACTATTCAAAGGCAAAAAGCGATGGTGCCGATATTCGTTTTTATGATGTGACCGGTACAAAAATGAATTACTGGGTTGAATCATGGAATCCTGCGGGCAATTCGGTAGTATGGGTAAAAGTCCCCTCTGCAGGTACCTCAAGCGTCATTTTGCGCTATGGAGATGTCTCTGCAACATCGGAAAGTAGTGGTGCAGAAACATTTCTTTTCTTTACAGATCTTTCTTCTGATCCGGGACTTGCTGGCTCTAATTCTGTCGAAAGTTACGCAAATTATAATGCCGGCGGCTACATAGAGTATAGATTTAGAAGAGATGCAAACTCAGGTGTTGATAGATACTTTACTCTGCCTTCTACGACATCTGAAAATAACATTGCTATTGATTTTAGCTGGATTCGTATTTCGCAGCAGACTGGGACTTTTGGCGATGCGTTTGGATATATTGGCCTTTCCAAGAGCTCTTCAGGGAGTACTGTCCTAGGCTTTAATTACCAAACAGATACAGATTGTTGTGCAAATGCGGCATTCCGCGGAAGTGTTAATGACACGATGTATGGGTCATACTTGAGCTCGAATACAAGTGTATACCAAGTAACAACCGGTATTGACGGTACAACGGCAGAAACACGAGCGTATCAAAGCGGTAACCAAGTATATTCGACAAGTGGAACTATTCCCGCAAACAGTGGTGGCTATACAAGATTTCAAATTTATCGCCAGAATTATGGTAATCCACAAGATTTTAATAATCATGTTGCGCGTATTGACGATATTCGAGTACGAAAGTTTGTCAGTGGCAGTGGCGTTATTACTGCAACGGTTGAATCTGAAGTGGTATCTGCGCAATCTCTTAGTGTTCCTGTAGAGCTGAACGCTTCATCGCCAAAATCGGCACTATGGAAATTTGATGAGAAAACTGGAGCAACAGCAAATGATAGTAGTGGAAACAACTTAAATGCGACATTATTCAATACGACAAATGCAAATTGGGTGCTATCTAAAGTGGGGAATGGGCTTATACTGAATGGAACTGATCAATATGCAACGGTGCCAAATAATGTATTACTCAATTCCGCAGATTTTACGATAAGCGCGTGGATAAAAACGACTCAAACGAGTAATGGAAGGGTCATTGTGAAAGAGTCAAATACAAACGGAAGCCAGCGATATGCTCTAGGAATAAACGTGGGGAGCGCAAATAAAGCAGAAATCCGTTTTGATGGCACTGGTGCCAATGTTGCTACAAGCACAACAGATGTAAATGACGGTCAGTGGCACCATATTGTCGGCACATTCAGCGATACGAACAATAGACTGAGAATTTATGTTGATGGTAGATTAGAAGCACAAACAACGACATCGCAGACACCTCAAGCAAGTTCCGGTGAGCTGCAAATTGGCCGATTTGACGCTGAATTTGGGCACTACTTTAATGGTGCTATAGATAACCTAACATATTGGGGAGCTGAGTTAAGCCCACGCGATATAGCAATAGAGTATAACCAAGGATTACCGTTTTCGTGGTGGAAATTCGATGATATGCAGGGAGGAGTTGCAAGAGATTATGGAGGCAGCGGTCTCAACGGTTCACTTACGAATATGGATCCACCAACTGACTGGCTCTCCGGAACCGATTGTAAATCAAATGGATGTCTCGACTTTGACGGTACAAATGACCGAATTGTTATACCTCATAACGCAAAATTAAGCTTTAACAGCGATTTCTCTTACTCGCTGTGGTTTTATGCTCGAAGTTTGCCTACGGGAACGTATAGCCATCTCTTACGCAAAACAAATGGTGACGTAATGAACTATTCTTTGGCTGCAACAAGCTTATGGGGTGGTGATCCTGCAATTCAGTCGCTGGACTTTACTGTTCACGATGGCAGTTATCGCTCGGTACGGTGCCAAAATGTGGTGCAAGCAGGGCGTTGGTACCATGCGGCATTTCGGTTTATACGGAGCACGAATACAGTCGAGTTATACGTAAATGGTGCCCTATGTGGGCAGAGAACAGATGTGACTGGGAATTTGACTCAAAATACACAACCGCTCACCATTGGGTCAAAAAGTGCAGAAGCGACTACGTTTTGGAATGGTCAGATTGACGAAGTAAAGTTTTGGAACTATTCGCTGACGCCGGAAGATATAAAAAGGGACTATAACTTAGGTGCTGCATTACGGTTTGAATAACACGTCGCTCGACTTCTCAAAACGAGAAAACGTTTTGAGAAAGTCTCGCTCCGTATTAAAAACGTGGGAAATAACCCACAAAGTGAAAGTAACAAATGAAAGGACAAATAAACATTAACAAAATTTGGAAATGGTTAGGGCAGATTCTTCCTGTTTCGCTATTCTTTGTTCTTCTTGGATGGGTATCATTTACGAAAAGTGTAAATGCTTCCTGGTTTAACGAATTGTGGAGATACCGTCAACGAGTGGCTTTAGGATCGGTAACAACAGAATTAAGTGGTTACCAGGTTCAGTTAACAGGTATTAATACGCAATCGCTCTACAATGCTGGAAAAATCAAAGCAAACTGTGAAGACTTACGCTTCACTGACAATGAAGGAAAGCTACTTGAATACTGGATAGAAGACGACGGCACAACCTGCCAAAATGATACGTCAACCGACGTGTGGGTAAAGACAACTCGGTTAGCTATCGGTGGTACAGCAATTTACATGTATTACGGAAATCCGGGAGCGGAGGCGTATCAAAGTCCTCACAATACATTTGAATTCTTCGATGGTTTTGATTCTGCGACACTTGACTCTTCTATCTGGGCAAGCTCCCAAGATCCGGCAATATCTTCAGGAAAATTACTTCTCAATAATGACAAAGCAGTACGCTCGTATGCTACATTCGCTGCAAATTCACGCATTATCGTAAGAGCAAGCCAGCAAAGCACTGGTTTACGCAATGGATATCTTGGGTTTTCAAATGCAGTGTTGAGTAGCTCGTATATCGCTGATGACGCTATGGCCTATCAGTTTGACTCATCAACTGGTGGAAACTTCGAAGTCGTGTTTGGAAACGAAGGAACGACTTCTACGGATACATTGTTACTACCTGAAAATTCATCAGATAATGAGTTTGAAATTGGCTGGTTGTCTAGCAGAATTGATTTCTTTGCTAACAATGATCTTCATACTTCGACATCATCGGCCACCCATATTGCGGATGAGTCACTCAATATTCGTATGGAAAACTCTTCTGCAACAGAGACTTTATCTATTGATTGGGTAGCTGTCGCAAAATATGCGGCGTCTTTGCCGGCAACAACAAGCTTTGGCACTGAAGAAAAAGGCAATGGGCCGGTTGTGTATCTTGATTTCGACGAGAGTGCAGGAACAACAGCATTTGATAAATCTGGAAGTGGAAACAACGGAACATTGGTTAATGACCCATCAAGAGTATCCGATTGTATAAAAGGTAACTGCTTAAACTTCGACGGAACTAACGATTTAGTGACAGTTGCTAATAATCCAAGCTTTAATTTTGGATCTGGGTGGACAATTTCTGCATGGGTGAATCCGGCGACGTCACAGACAACAAGCCCGACAATTTTTAGATACGGAACAAGCGCATCTTCTGAAGTTTTTATTCTTGATGCTCCATCTGGATTATGGAGAGTTGCTGCAAGAAATACTTCAAATGTTGCAACAATCATGTCCACAAGTGAGCCTATGGTTCCGAATAAATGGGTATATGTAGTAGCAACATTCAACGGCTCGACGCTAAGCCTTTGGCTTGATGGCAAACTTATTGCAACTCAGGCATTTTCAGGGACACCAAAAACAATTGGAAATACTACAATTGCGATAGGAAACTCTCCAGAGAACAGTAATGCGCTGCTTCGATACCGAGGTCAGATTGATGAAGTGAAAATCTACGATAGAGCATTGTCACAATCGGATATTTATAAGGAATTCAGTCTTTATCACAATGTGCTGGGAGCCTCTGCGAACATTCAGCGCGATGGGCTTGCGGCGTGGTGGAAAATGGATGAAGCATTGTGGAATGGAACATCTGGAGAAGTAATTGATTCATCGCTAAATGGAAATAATGGATCACGAGGTGGAAATGTTACAACTTCGGGAGGCACTTTAGGAAATGCCGGCATCTTCGATGGCAATGATGACTATGTTGTAACATCGTACATGTTGCCGACAAATAACGGAACAATGGCTGCATGGCTTTCAACAACTGCTCCAGCAACAACTCAGGTTGTGATTGGCCAGGAATCCTTAACTGCTGCAACAGAAAATGGAATAAAAATCGTAACGTCTAAAATCCAGTGCCAAAAGAGAACAGCGACAGATACAATTTTGCTCACTTCTGCAACAACAGTTGTTGCAAATACCTGGTATCACGCAGTATGTACATATTCTTCGGTAGATGGGGTAAAGCTTTATGTGAATGGCGTGCTCGAGGCGCAGTCTACGGACAAAGCGAACCTTACAGCTAACGGAACCTTTAGGTTCCACATTGGGGCGCATAGACATTCGGGTGGTTATGTAAGCGACTTTTCTGGAAAAATAGACGATGTTCGTATTTACACACGCGCAATTTCCGGCGAAGAAGCAAAAGATATATATACATTCACTCCTCCATCAACAGGAACATGGAAATTCGACGAAACTATCGGCACATCCTTCGCAGATACATCTTTGTCACAATTTACAGGAACACTTACTAATACAGTTGATTCTGACTGGACGACAGGAAAGATTGGCAATGCTATACGGTTTGATGGCAGTACTTCTTATGGAACAGTTACGCATGACGTAAAGCATAACATTCTTGCAGGAGGATCTTTTACTATCTCTGCATGGGTAAAAACGAATGGAACAATTTCTGCCGTGCAACATATTGTTGGAAAAGGCGGTAGTAGCGCAGGTGGAGTAGGCTATAACCTTTACTTTACTGCTGCTGGAAACATCGCCTGTGGTATTGATGACGACGCGACTTCATTCCCCGAAGATGTCGCAACCTCTGCGTCTGACTATGACGACAGCAACTGGCACTTTGTTATCTGTACCAAAACTCAAGCACGCTTGGAGGTCTACGTAGATGGCCTTCTTGCTGGGGCAGATACGTCTTTATCGTCTACAGGCTCGCTCGCAAATACAGAAAACTTACGCTTTGGAGGTCAGGGAACATCATACTTTAACGGCATTTTGGATGAAGTAAATCTCTACACGCATGCAATGCCGTACGAAACAATTCAACGAATGTATTCTCAACAAAGACCAACATACGGTGTATTAAGTACAAACGGGTTGGTAGGCTATTGGAAATTTGATGAAACTTCTGGCACTGCTGTGACAGATGGCTCAGGGTTGGGAAATCATGGAACTGCCGTTAATGGTGCAAGTATTACGTCGGGAATAAGTGGAAATGCTCGCGACTTTAGCGGTTCGAGCCAATATATTTCGTTCTCTTCGCCAAGCGGTATCCCTCTTGGGGGATCGCAATATTCCATTTCAGCTTGGTTCTGGGCAGACTCAGGTGGATCTCGTGGAATCGTCGGGTGGGGGAACTTTGGAGCAAGTAATCAAGTAAATGCCTTACGACTTGATGAAACTTGTTGTTTCAGACATTACTGGTGGGGAAATGACTTGGATGTAAATGTAGGTTCAACGACGGGAAAATGGAATCATGTTGTGGTCACTTACGACGGTGCAACTCGCCGGTTATATTTTAATGGAGCACAGGCCGGTTCTCTTAATTCATCGTCAATTAATGTCCCTCATGCGAATAACTTGCGTATTGGTTCTACTAATAACGGAGAGTTTTTTGACGGAAGGATTGACGAATTAAGCATATGGAATAGGCCACTCTCTGCGGGAGAAATTAGCTTACTGTACAACATGCAGTCAGTATCTTCGATTGCAGAAGGAAGTAATAAAACACTTTCTGTAACGACAGAAGTGCAGTCAAAAGGTTCAGTAATGCAGCTGCTCTTTGACCATAAATCGGGGGCAGTTGCGTCTGATTCCTCTGGAAATAATTATGCCGGAACACTTCAAAATATGAGTGCTTCCAGTTGGGTTAAAGGATATCTGGGGTCAGCGCTTAGCTTTGATGGTGATAATGACTATGTCTCATTTGCTAATTCTTCGGTTGCAAATGTGACAGGAAGTACGATGACTATCTCGTTTTGGTTATATCCAAAAACATTTGCTCATCAAAATACAATTATTCATAAAGATCAGCAGTATTCGTTTAATATTGATACTTCAGGAAACGTTGCGTGGGCAGAAAGCTCGAATTTCAGTTACTCAAACTTCGGATACAGCAATATTGGTCTTGTAACAAATCAGTGGCAGCATGTCATGTTAGTGAAAAATGGATCAAATATAAAGATATATCGAAACGGTATTCTCCGCGCAGAAAAAACTTTTGGTGGAAACCTTTCTTCAACAGGAAATATTCTTGCGGTTGGATGTTACTTTTATAGCGGTGTTTGTGACAATATTGTTGACCAAAACTTTGAGGGAATGCTCGATACACTAAAAATATGGAATACTGCTCTCAGTCCACGAGACGCGGCAATAGAATATAATGCAGGAATGCCTATTGGTTACTGGAAATTTGATCGTGGCGAAGGGAACATTGCGCACGATTATAGTGGCAATGCATTTCATGGAACACTTATGAACATGGATCCTGCGAATGACTGGCTTGCTGCTTCTAATTGTAAATTTAACGCATGTCTGGATTTTGACGGCAGTAATGACTATATTTCAGTTCCTGATGACAATGCTCTCGACTTTACGTCAACAATGAGTATTTCTATGTGGATATATCAGCGTAGTGCTATCGCTAATGGTTACAGAATTGTAGACAAAGGAACTGCTGGGTTAGACAATGGGTTAAACTTTGATACGTATAATGGCGTTAATGGCAGAGGATTACGTTTATGTGGCGCTGGCGGATGTTATACAGCAAGCGGGCAACGGGAATTAAATCGTTGGTATCATGTTGCTTTGGTATTTAACAATGGCACTTTACAGTTTTATATAGATGGAAAACTTGATACTTCAACAACGACAACCAATCCGGTTTTGTTTACAAATAATTTAGATTTGAGAATTGGTGCCGCGCATGTGGGCTGTTCCGGAGCCTGTGGAAACACAGAATATTTTAATGGAAGGATGGATGATGTCAGAATTTATAGCTATCCTCTGACAGAAAATGATATTAAAAGAGATTATAACTTAGGTGCTGCGTTGCGTTTCGAATAAGACCTCGCTCCGGTCTGCAAAAAGAAAAAACTTTTTGCAGAACCGTCGCTCGGTTCTAAAACGTGGGAAATAACCCACAAAGTGAAAGTAAAAAATGAAAGACAGGATAAGCATTAACAAAATTTGGAAATGGATAGGAGTGTCTCTTCCTCTTTTCGTGGTATTTATACTTCTTGGGTGGGCATCATTTACAAAAAATGTAAATGCGGTGTGGTTTAACGACTTATGGCAGTATCGCCAAAAAGTAACATTAGGCACTGTCACAACAGAGTTAGTCGGGTACCAGGTGCAATTAACAGGAATTAATACGCAAGCTCTGTATAACGCAGGAAAGTTGCAGGCAAATTGTGAGGATCTTCGCTTTACAGATATAGACGGAAAGTTGCTTGAGTACTGGGTAGAAGATAAAGGAGTCACCTGCCAAAATAGTACTTCTACTGATATTTGGGTCAAAACAACGCGACTTGCTGTTGGAGGAACCACTCTGTATATGTATTATGGCAATTCGACGGCTTCGTCATATCAAAGTGCAAGAAAAACGTTCGACTTTTTCGAAGATTTTAATGGTGTGACTCTTGACTCGACCGTATGGACAAATTCCGGAAGTCCGTCTTTATCATCAGGAAGGCTACAACTGCTCAATGATCAGGCAATTCGATCGTTTGCGGAATTTAGCGCAAATACGCGAATTATTATGCGTGCAAGTCAGCCATCAACAGCGTTAAATACCGCAATTATGGGACTCTCGAATACAGTATTAGCTTCACCATTTAATACTGACGACTCTCTTGGTTTTAACTTTGATTCAACAACAGGTAGCAACTTCGAAGTTATGCTCAGCAATGATGGAACGACTGCAACGAATAATACAAGTTT
Organism: Candidatus Dojkabacteria bacterium; assembly: GCA_030583825.1. GTDB lineage: Bacteria > Patescibacteriota > Dojkabacteria. The sequence goes on from CP129477.1 coordinate 607,375, forward strand.
GGCAGAAAATACCGCAGATAATGAGTTCGAACTTGGATGGGCTCCTTCCACAATTACTTACTTTATTAACAACACTTCTCGAGGAAGCTCTTCAGTAAGCGGGAATATTGCTAATGAGCCAGTAAATATTCGTATTCAGAATTCTTCGGCAACAGATACCTTTTCGGTTGATTGGGTAGGCATTGCAAAGTATGCGTCGTCGTTACCTGCGACAGTATCGTTTGATACGGAAGAAAAGGGAAGATCCCCGATTGTGTATCTTTCTTTCGACGAAGGGCAAGGTCAGGAAGTAAGGTCTACAGCAGGAAAAGGATTAATCGGATATTTAGGTGGTTCAGCGTCTGTAGAAGCGGCTGATCCAGTATGGCGTGATGATTGTATAAAAGGAAACTGCTTATATTTTGATGGTACAAACGATATTCTCGATATTGCACACGATGCAATTATGAACCTTGGCACTGGAGACTTTACAGTCAGTATGTGGGCAAAATATCCATCGCAAGTTGGAGGAACATTTAACTACAGCATGCTTGTAACAAAAGCTTCTAATCCGAATCCTCCATATGAGGGACTCACAGTCTTTGTTGATGAGCCGACAAATGCGAATCTTCAATTCCGTGTAAACTCTGCAAATGCTCTGAGCACCACAGTTGGTGGGTTAAATAACTACGAGTGGAAACACTTTATTTTCCGCCGTCAGGGCACTGAACTTCGAGTGTATGTGAACGGAAAATCTATTGCGTCAGGGACTGTAGCGAGTATCAATATTAATAATACTGCGCCGCTTCGTTTTGGATCAAACCATATTGTAACAACAAGTCAGAATTATCAAGGGTATATTGATGAATTCAAGCTTTGGAATGTCGCACTTACCGAGGCAGAAATTCTCCAACAATATAATTCAACTTCTACAGTAATAGGCGAGAGCAAAAAACCGCAAATTAACGGCCAAGTCGCGTGGTGGAAGATGGATGAAGCGCTGTGGAATGGAACATCAGGCGAAGTTAAGGATGCCGGAGGGTTGGGGATGAATGGAACTTCTACAGGAAGTGCCGCTGTAGGGGTGGGAAAATATGGCAATGGAGGGAGCCTTAATGGCTCAACTGCGTATGTTAATGTCGCAGATAATTCATATCTTGATAGGAATGATATCGGACTATCTCTATGGGTAAACCGCGCTGTATCAACTGGATTTCATGGAATAATCGCAAAAGATACAAATGCCGTATGGAACGGACAGACAAACTATCAATTACTCTTTACAAATGGCGGAGCACCGGGTACAACGGCAAATGGAGCACTTGAGCTCCGCTGGGAAACTAGTGGAGGTGGAAAGGTCGTTGCAAACACGCAAGGAGTAGCTTTTAACTCCACAAATACTTGGTATCACATCGCTGCAAATCGCTGGCAAATGCCTTCTGGAGAATACGCCGCGTCTCTCTTTGTTAACGGAGTAGAGCAGGTACTGTCATGTTATTTTGACCCAGGAAGTGGATGGGTACAGTATGAATGTAACAAAATTCCTGGAACAGTCGTGCATAACAATGGGAACTTTCAAATTGGCAGATATGGCGGAGGACAATATTTTAATGGAAGAATCGATGAAGTGAGAGTATTTAGCCGAGCACTGAACGCAGAAGAGGCTCAAACACTAACACAGTATCTTCCCTCTGTAATCCAGCACTGGAAATTTGACGAAAGAACCGGAAATACAGCAAAAACTTCAGCTATTGGGGGTGTCGATACCACGCTCACAAATATGGAAAATACAGATTGGGTAACAGGAGTCCGGGGTAATGCGCTTACTTTTGATGGGGTAGATGAATATGCTTCTGCAGGAAATCTTGTATCTTCAGCGTTGCGACAGTTTACTTTCAGTTGGTGGGTAAATGTAAATTCTTTTACAAATGCAAATTATATGTCGCTTTTCTGTCAGGCCGAAGGAGTGTATCCGTCATCTTTGAATAACTTCTGTTTTTATGCCGGGAATGGAGCATCTGCATTTGGATTACAGGGGAAATGGTCTGATGGTACAGCACTTGATGCTCGAACTAATATTCCGTTTGGCACTAGCACTTGGAAAATGATCACCGTGACTTATGATGGCACTACATTACGCCAGTATGTCGACGGAAAACAAATAAATAGTGTCAGTTACGCGAATAAGTCTCTTGCAAACGCAAATACATTCACTATTGGAAGAGGGTACGCATATCCAAGCGCTCTTGTAACAACCTACTTTGACGGCAAAATAGACGACTTTAAAGTGTATAACTATGCAATGTCAGCAGTGGATATTCTTGCAGACTATTCAAATGACGCCTCACTTTCTTCATCTGAAACCGGGCTGATACGACATTATCAAATGGAAGAATTAGGTTGGAATGGAACAACCGGCGAAGTAATAGACTCTTCTGGCTATTCAAACCATGGAACAGCGATGAATGGGGCAACAACTTCGACAATGAGCAAAATCGGTCTTCGTGCGGGGCAACTTGATGGCAACAATGACTGGATTAATATTGGAGATCCAGGAAGTGATGTGCAAACCATTGCGTTCTGGTTCAATACATCAAATGCTGCAACCGATAAAAGACTACTTAGTGCAACAAATGGAGGGACAGGTAAATTTTCGTTGAGATTTTCAAGTAATACATTACAAGCATGGGATGGAGGGGTATGGAGAACTATTTCCACAGCATTTGTTACAACAGGAACTTGGTATCACGTAGCTCTTGTATTTGGTGAAGGGGGAAATGGTGTTACAACCTATATCAATGGTGTACAAGACGGAAGTAGTAGCGCAACATTTAACAATTTTAGCGCAAATTTTGGTCTTGGAGTTATTTTTCAAGGCTCACATGGAGGATATTATAGTGGCTATATCGATGACTTTCGGTTTTATACCGAACCAGTGGATACAGCTACAATTACGAGGCTTTCAAGTAATGATCCAAGCGCAGCACAAAGGCTTTTTGCCGGATCTGAAATAAAAGCTCCTACTGCTTTAATTCATTTGAAAATGGATGAAAAATCTGGAACAACAGCAATAAACAATGGCACTATGCTTTCAAGTGGAAATGCCACATTAAATAATTTCAGCTCTACTCCGTGGAGATTCGGAAAAATCGGAAATTCATTACTTTTTGACGGAACAGACGACTTTGTTTCAACGCCAGATCATGCGAGTTTTGTGTGGGGAAATGCTGTTACTGTATCTACGTGGTTTAAAACAGGAAGTATTACGACTGCGAAATCTCTTGTTGCGAAAACGGGAGAATCTTCGGGAATGGAATTTCATCTTAGTCTTGAAACTGACGGTCGTGTCAGGTGTTGGGTATCTAATAACGGTACAGCTTCAGGTACTTTTGCGTATAGTAGAGCAGTAAATTACACCGACAATACGTGGCATTTTGCATCCTGCGTATATAATGGCTCAACGCTCCAGGTGCAGGTTGATGGGCATACAGGAACGGCAGTTGCTAGAACTGGGGCTATATTTAATGGCACGCAGCCCTTAACAATCGGGGGCAATACAGCATGGACTGGTGCCAACTGGATGTTTAATGGTCAAATAGATAATGTAAAAATCTGGAATTCTGCGCTTTCTATTCGAGATATCATGGTTGAATATAACCAAGGAAGGCCGTTACATTGGTGGAACTTTGATAGTGGCGAAGGAACTGTTTCTTACGATATTGCCAGTAAAATTAATGGAACGATGACTAACTTTACTCCATCAACTGCATGGAGAAGTGGAGCAGACTGCAAGCTAAATAAATGCTTGCAATTCGATGGAATAAACGATTACATAACCACTCCTCCGATATATATTGGCACAGAATATACTATATCTGGCTGGTTTAAAACGAGTGCTGCACATGCCGGGGGAGGAGATATCTTTGCACTTACAAGTTCTGGTTCTCTCCATGGAGTCCTTATTGAAATGACTGGCGGAGAGGTTCGATTTTTGCATAGAATGCCCACGGGAAACATCGGTGGCCCGAACATTTTTTCACCATTAACAAACTATAATAATGGTCAGTGGCATCACTTTGTGGCAACAGGGCAAGGAAGCGGAGCAATGAATCTATATCTAGATGGACGGTTGGTCGGAACAAATACGACGGGTGCACCTTTTATGCAGACATTATTTTTGACAATGGGAAGACTTTCTCAGACCTCGGACACTCGCTACTTTAATGGAATGATAGATGAAATCAAGGTATTCCCGTACGCCTTTAATGAAACTGATGTGAAAGTGGATTATAACTTGGGGGCTGCGTTACGATTTGAATAATGCGTCGCTTGTAATTCGTGAAAGGAAATACTCGGTTCTAAACGCAAAATATTCAATGAAGTTTGCTAAACCTGCGTGCCTTTCACTCATTACTCGCTCCGCATAAGAAACGTATCTCATGTCTTGGGTTTCGTCTCACCTTCGCTCCGCATTAACTCTCGAAAACTATGCGTGTTTTTATTCAATAGCTCTCAGTATAAGCTATGGAGAGATCTGCCTCAATCGCTGATTTCAATCACTTGCGAATTGCAGTCAAATCATGCTATAAAGCAACATGGATATGACAATAAATAACAACGACAAACCTCTTAACCGATTGCAGTATGCAGGGTCGGAGACGCCCGTATTTCCTCAGGGTTTCCCTCAGCAGACAGAAAGCAATAACAATATTCCGTCGGTACAAAGTCAGTCCGTTCCTAATTCTGCTCCACAAACAAGCGCAGAACCTATAAATCAAGTGCTTCAAGATATGCAAAATCAATCTATTCCAAATCAAATGCCATTACAGCAGCAGCCTATGACAACAGCATCTGTAACAGGTAAGCCAAATGCAGCAAGCGTAAACAAACCAAACATGACCATGATTGTTGCAGGAATTCTTTTTGCAGGCTTAGCAACAGGATTCGCAGGCATGAGCTATATGTATTTGCAGGAAAGAGCAAAAACAGCAGGCCAGGAGTCAGTTCTTGGAACAAAAGAACAGCGAGAATATACAGAAATTATGAGTGAAATTCGTGGGTTAGTTAACCTTCCAGAAGATGAGAAAATCAATATCGCAAGAATTGATAATCCAGACACATTAAAGCAACAGAATCCAGAATTTTATATGAATGCACAAGTAGGTCACTATCTTGCAGTTATGCCATCAAGCCAGAGAGTATTGATTTACGACAGATCAGCAAAGAAAATTGTAAACTTTTCGTCATACTCAATTCGTGTTGAACTTATTCCTGAAAAAGAGATTCCTGAAACGGAAAAGCCATTGAAAATTGAAATTCGTGCGACATCGTTTGCAGATGCAGAAAAAGTAAAAACTTTGGAGTCAGCATTGAAGTCAGCAAGCAAATTCTACGATGTGACACAGGTCAAAAACTCCGATGTGAATAAAGAATTTAAAGGAATGCAGGTTGTTCTTTTGAACAGAAATGCAAAGCCAAAACTTTCACAGAATATTGTTGCTCACATTGGTTCTAACAATGTCGTCGAGAAAATGCCAGAAGGAGAAACTCCATCAACCGCAGATGTTGTGGTAATTGTTGGAAAACTGAACTAAGGCGTAGCTCAGGTTCGTCTCAATGTCCAAAGGTTTGAAGACACATACGTCCTACAAACACTTTGGGATTTCGCCTCACCTTCGCTCCGCATAAAACTATTCTCGCTTGGGATATCTTCAAATTCTCTTCATGCTATCAATTGCTCACCTTTTCTCCGCAATAATTAGTCCATATTGCGCTTTTTCCTTGCAAACGCAGTGAGTTTCTAATTAGTGAAAGCAGGTTACTCCAAAAAGTAACTTTTGGAGCCGTAATACAGTCTCTCAACGCACGAGGGGTTATTGCAAATTCATACAAATCAGTGTATAATTCTATTCAGAAACTAGAAAATCAAATCCAACGATTCCTCAATTAAAAAATGTACTCCTTGTAAAAGGCATTAGTCGCTGGTATAATACTGCACGCACATAAAACTAACCTCCAGAATCTACGGAAAATAAGGAAGAAAGAAGTTCTCTTGTCAAAGAGGATTTCAACTTTCTTTAAGTCCTAATCTCACGTTTTCGTGTAAGTGAGAAACGATCGCCACTTCGTTGGTGATTGTCGGAACTTTGACAATTGAATAGGTGGTGTGATTAAAAAAGAATGCTACGGGCGCGGAGTGGATGCCTTGGCATGATATGCTGATGAAGGACGTGCAAAACTACGATAAGCCTGGATGAGCTGACAAGAAGCGCTATAGTCCAGGATTTCCGAATGGGGTAACCCTATCTGCTACGGCAGATAACCTGACCATTGGTCGGGGAGGCACTTGGGGAAGTGAAACATCTCAGTACCCAAAGGAAAAGAAACTAAATTAAGTATTCCGTTAGTAGTGGCGAGCGAAAGCGGAGAAGTCCAAACCTATGTAATGTAAGTATAAAGCGGTTGCAATTCTGCGTTGCAGGAGAGTGACTAGCTTTATGCGTAAGTCTTGGCTCGTGTTATATAGGTGTTGCGGTTGCGACGTTGTTCTCCCAAGAAGAGAGCAGGCGAATTGCTTTGGTCAGAAGAATTCCTTGGAACAGGGAAACCAGAGAGGGTGACAGTCCCGTATTTGAAAACTGAAGTAATTTGTTCGTTGTAAACCAGAGTACCACGGGAACCGTGAAATCTTGTGGGAAGCAGGGAGGCCCATCTCCTAAGACTAAATACATATCATGACCGACAGTGAACTAGTACCGCGAGGGAAAGGTGAAAAGCACCCCGGGAAGGGGGATGAAAAGTTTCTGAAACTCCGTGTCTACAAACAGTCGAAGCTTCTAAAGTGAAGCGACGGCGTGCCTATTGAAGAATGAGCCTAGGAATTACTTGTTACTGCTAGGTTAACCGATTGTAGTCGGGAAGCCGCAGGGAAACCGAGTCTGAAAGGGCGGTAAGTAGTGACAAGTAGACCCGAAGCCGGGCGAACTATCCATGGCCAGAGTGAACCCTGTGTAAAAGCAGGGGGAGGCTCGAACCTTTTAGAGTTGAAAATCTATGGGATGAGCTGTGGATAAGAGGTGATAAGCCAATCGAGCTCGGTGATAGCTGGTTCTCCTCGAGATTGCTGTACGGCAAGCGTCGGAGATTAAGCGTGGGGGTAGAGTACTATTTGGGTGCAGGTGGGTAACTGTCTGTATCCTGGTAAACTCCGAATACCACGTGTATGCTCCGGCAGTGAGTCCCTGGGGGTAAGCTCCAGTGGACGAGTTGGGAAACAGCCCAGACCTACATCTAAGGTCCCTAAATCTTGACTCAGTGCAAGTAAGGATGTGAAATTTCTTAAACAGCCAGGAGGTTAGCTTAGAAGCAGCTACCCTTTAAAGAGTGCGTAACAGCTCACTGGTCGAGAGATTCTGCACCAATAATGATCGGGGCTTAAGTCAAGTACCGAAGTTTAGGATTTTCTTACGATTCGTCGTTAAGAAAGTGGTAGAGGAGCGTACCATACATGGCAGAGACCCAAAAGGTCATCTGTAATAAAGCGTTGAAGCAGTATCCGAAAGGAGTTGTGGAGCGTATGGTAGTGAGGATCTAGGCATGAGTAGCGAAAGACAGGTAAAAACCCTGTCCCCTGAAAGTCTAAGGTTTCCAACGCTATGGCAGTCAACGTTGGGTTAGTCGAGACCTAAGGAAAACCCATTGTAATGATGGGCGTACCGATGGATAACGGGTTAACATTCCCGTACTGTATATATGTATGTTGAAGGAGGGACGGATTTGGAGGACTTGAGGCCTCGATAGGTCGAGGTACAAGCAACAAACCAGAATTGCTAGGCAAATCCGGCAGTTCGTTTATGTGAGTTGTGATGTCAATTTCAGTCTTAGGACTGAGAGAGCTTAAGAATTCAGGTTCCCGGAAAAGCTTCTAGACGTTTAAATGTATATGCACTCGTACCGCAAACTGACACAGGCAGACTGGTGTAAAAGCACTAAAGGGTACGGATCACTCCATGTTAAGGAATTCGGCAAATTGACCCCGTAACTTCGGGAGAAGGGGGGCCTTACATCTCTTAAAGATTTCTGAGAGGGAATGATTAAGGTGGCACAGAATAGGTTCAAGCGACTGTTTACCTAAAACACAGGTGCCTGCAAACTCGTAAGAGGAAGTATAGGTGCTGACGCCTGCCCAATGCCAGAAGGTCAAGGAAGCTGGTGATCCCGCAAGGGTGAGCTGGTGACTCAAGCCCTGGTGAATGGCGGCTGTAACTCTGACGGTCCTAAGGTAGCGTAATCCCTTGTCACATAACTAGTGACCTGCATGAATGGCGTAACGACTTGGACACTGTCTTAACATGGAATCCGGCGAAATTGAAATGGCTGTGAAGATGCGGCCTACACACACCCGGACAAAAAGACCCTAGAAGGTTTACTCTAGCTTCGTATTGGAACACGGTATTTGGTGCAGAGAATAGGTGGGAGACTTTGAACTCTTAACTCCGGTTAAGGGGGAGTCAACAGTGGAATACCACCCATTTGATTCTGTGTTTCTAACTTATGGACAGTACTGAACTTCGCAAGAACAGAGGTACTAAGGACAGTGCGTGGTGGGGAGTTTGACTGGGGCGGTTACCTGCTAAAAGATAACGCAGGTGCACAAAGGTTGGCTCAGGAGGTATGGAAATCCTCTGTAGAGTGCATGAGCAGAAGCCAGCTTTACTGCAAGATCGGCGGATCGAGCAGTCGCGAAAGCGGGTTCAAGTGATCCTCTGGTAACTTATGGTAGTGCCAGAGCTTATGGGATAATACTTACTCTAGGGATAACAGGCTGGTCAGGTCCGAGCGTCCATAGCGACGACCTGGTTCGGCACCTCGATGTCGGCTCGTCGCATCCTGGGGCTGTAGAAGGTCCCAAGGGTTGGGGGGTTCACCCATTAAAGCGGCACGTGAGCTGGGTTCAGACCGTCGTGAGACAGGTCGGTCTCTATCCGGTGTGTGCGTTGGAAAATTGAGGAGGTTTGGCCCTAGTACGCAAGGATCGGGCTGAGGTAACCCCTGGTGTACCAGCTGTTCTACCAAGAGCATCGCTGGGTAGCTACGTTACTTGTGGAGAAGCGCTGAAAGCATCTAAGTGCGAAACCCTCTCCAAGATTAATTTTCCTTGGAACTTTTCGGAGAGCTTGCTCTTCGCGAGGTTTCGGAAGACCACCAAGAGATGATTGGATTGATAGGCACCAGGTCGAAGTGTAGTAATATATTAAGCCGAGGTGTACTAATTGGTCGAAATCTTTTCTAATCACATTTATCTTTGAGCTTGCTTGAAGATAAAGGCGCGTAGTTACAATAGGAACGAAACGCCCAAAACCACCTATTCAGTTGTAAAAGTTTCGAACTTCTCACAAGAAGGACTCGATTTTCACAAACTTTTTATAGAAACAAATTCTTTATGAGAGATACTTTTTGGCAGCATTTTTAAGTTTTCTGTCAAAAGTGACAAGTTGAGATTTTTTTCGTTTTGCAATTGCAAGAATCATACAATCATTAGCTTTTAATGATCGTCTTGTTCGTGAAGGTAAAGTTTTTATGAATGCAATGTCTTTTGCTTCAGAAAATTCTAGTTCCTCAGCAATTTCATCAACGAATTTGCTGAAAGGATAGTCCTCGCCTGAAGCATACAACTCTACAAGCGCATTAAATGGTACATGTAGGGGTAGTTCTTCTTCAAGTAGCTGAGCATAAATTTCATGTGCTTTTCTATGTAAAATATCATCAGGCACAAACAGTGCGTAGAGAAAGCTTGAATCTAAAATGTATTTAGTCATCTTTACGCATGAATTGTTTTAGCTCTCTCCCACTTTTGAAATACTTCGGTTTGTAATGCTTATATTTATTAATTAACTCTAAAAGCTTCTGATGGCGTGCCTTTTTTGTACTTAAGATAACGTCTTTTGATATAAGAGTCATCTCTTTTTTCTCTGGCTTTTCTTTAACAATACGAATATGTTTTCCTTCGAAGAGTTGTTCGAGATAATAGCCGGCGTTATTTTGGAACTTTGTAGAGCTTACTGTTATCATTTTATAGCTAACAAATAAATATTATTGTAGCTATTATAACGTGGCAATAATATATTGTCTACCAAGCTAAATACTCAATACTCCTGCTTTTATAGAGAAAATATTTTTACAAATCTTCACCGCCCATTCTCCAAAATGCGAGGCCTTTGATTTTGTATTTCTTGGCAAGTTTTTCGCGCTCTTGAACAGCACGTTTATCGAGATGAAACATTACTCGATTAATAGAGCCGTCTCGAAACGTGGAACGAACTTCGCTATTCCAAGTATCAAAGTTTTCGTTATATCCGCGTATTGTTCTTTTTATCTCGGCAATATCATCGTGTTGCAGTGAGATTGTGTTTTTCTGTGCAACTGAAATCTCTTGGTCATTATTTGGCCCAGCTGGATCGCTTGATGAAGGCTCTGGCCATCCGTGAGAATAAATTGGCAATGCGAGAACTAACTTTTCTGCAGGAACTTTTTGCAGCGCATAGTCTAAGATCGCTTCGTTCCAAATAATCGGCGATAACGGGCCAGGAATAATACTGCCTTGGCTTGTAAAATCGTATCCCATGATTCGGATTTCATCCACATGTTTTGCAAGAAATGCCCAATCCTGAACTTGCCTCGTTTGTGGAAGGAATGTGTATATCTTTTCATCACTCCATTTAGGGAGCACTGTAAATACGAGAGTTTTGTTGGTTTTCTTTAGTTCAACACTGAGTGTCTCAATAAATTTCTCGAATAATTCTTTGTCTGCGAGATAGGTACTTTCATAGTCTAAATCAATACCAACATAGTTATTTTTGTTCACCAAGTCCACAATATTCTTAATATGCTCGTCAAAATGATTATTCAAGGCCTCGCTTAAAATATCCGGGTCAAATTGTGTAATTGTAGGAATGACGGTAATATTGTTATTTCTCGCAATTGAAAGTAATTCTGGATGATTTACGTTTCGTTCAACCGTAAATGTTCCATCTTTATTTAAAAAGTACCAAACCGGTGAAATCGTATTCCATCGTTTTGGATTTGCTCTGAGCGAAGTAAGTGCTCTCGCCATTCCCCAGTCAGGAATCCACGCAATGTATTGAGTATTTCCTGAAATATCTCCAGAAAGATCAGGAAGGGCAAACTGGTGGCTAAATTGCTTTGTTACAGTCAGAGTTGACGAAATTGAGGGACTTTCCAAATCTAATCCATACCACACATTCAATTTATACAAAAAGTTATTTTCTTTTGGCTCTGAGGTTGGTACAAAATATCCTCCGGTTACCTGTGTCCAGACTTTTCCAGACTTAACAACAGATTCCTGTGTTGATGCATAGAGAACTTCTGAGCTATATGCCTGCTGAATAAACATCCCTGATGGATCATTTATTTTCCATAAAATTGCTGGAACCTTTTCTGCTTTGATGTCAATTTCTAGCTGTGGCAAACGAGTTACAAATGGCGTTAGTTGCTGTTTGTCATTTCGCAACAGTATAAAAGACGTCTTTCCCGTCGTATTTTGCGCAACAGATGGCGGAGTAGCAAGAAAACTTTCTAAACAGGCTTCGTCTTGAACACAGGCAAACATGTGCAACGTGTGGCGAGAAGCTTCATCAAAGAACTGTACGCTTTTTTCGTAAGTTACTGGCGAAGATGGTAAGAGCTCCATTGATTCAGTATTCGTAGAATATACAAAACATGTATATTTTAGAGTTTTGCATGTTTCGGCTAATGCCTCTGGAACAAAGAAATGTGCGACGGTTGGCGCAATTTCAGATTGTAATTCTTCTACAGAAGCAACAAGCAAATATACCGGAGTTCGCTGCTTGAGCGTGGTAATAACTTCGCTTGAAAGCATTGTGCTATATTCAAAAACATAGCTGGAATATGCTGTTTTATCTGAAAGTAAGCGTGTTTGTTCTGCTTCTGTGAGCTGGTTTCCTGCCGTAAGGTAGAAAACCGAACTAAGATCCGGCTTTTGAGGCTCTTGTGCCTGTTGCTGAGAAAAGGAAGGTAATTTGCCCAAATATGCGAGAGTTGCAATGATCACTAAAACAATAATAGTAATTATTGCAATTCCAATAATAATGAGTTTTTTACGGGAGAGAGGCATAGTATTGCATTCATAAATTTATCCTGTTATAATACATTGCTTGGTGATTAGAGCGGGGTAGACCCACCTGATTCCATTTCGAACTCAGAAGTGAAATATCCCAGCGTCGAAGATACTTAGATTTTCTCTGGGGAAAATAGATCATCGCCAAGCATTTTCTTTTTTTAATATTCTAAAAGAACTCTCACATTCAAGTTTTTCACTTTCTTGTGTTACTTATTATCTGAAACTGTACACGTAATTCGAGAGTACCTACTTACTTTGATTTCGGCTGAGCTTTTTGATCAATACTCGACCCATTCAGCCTCTCATGAAATAGTTTTACCCCAAGCTGCTGAATAAGTCCAACAAAGTTTTGAATAATCAAATAGACTGAGATAATAGAAGGAAATGACAACATGCTGAAAGTTACCATAATTGGCATAATATACAGTGTGGATGTGCTCATAGACTGAGCAAATGTTTCTTCAAAGCTAGGCTCTGCATTTGGATCGGCAGGCTTCTTTGGAACCATCGCGTTAGGATTCATTATTTTCATGTTAATATACGTCGGCAGGAAGTTGGAAAGTCCAACAAGCGCGATAAGAATAATGTATGGTAATGAGCCTACAATGTTCTCAAGAGAAAGATGTGCCACGGGATTGTCCATAATTGCAATACCTAGCAGGTTTGTATTAAAAGTTGCCTGACCAAGATTGTTTAATGCATTTTGAACAAAAGAATATAGTCCCGGCATTGTTTCTGGAGTATATTTTGTGAAGGTTAAGACTGATTGATACAGTGCAATAATAATTGGCAACTGAATAACAAAGTTTACAAAACATCCCAATGGATTGTATCCGGCATCTTTGTAAAGTTTTTGCTGTGCTGTCGCAAGTTTCTGCGGTTCCTTTTTAAACTTTTCCTGAAGTTCCTGAAGTTTTGGCCTTAGAGAGTTGAGTTTTCGTGTATCACTAAACTGCTTATATACAAGTGGAGTCATCAATAAACGAACAGCAAGAATAATAAGCACTATGCTTGCACCTAAACTACCGGTAAGTACGTAAAAATAGAGCAGAAGGTTATGAATCGGGTTAAAAATAATTGTATTCCAAATTTCTCCTAGCATGACATTGTAGTATATGAGATTTTCAGTTTAAATTCAATGTAAGGAGGCAACAATACTTAAGTATTAGTAGAACTGATTTTTTGAGGGATAGTTCATGGTTCATAGTGAACCATGAACTTATATGATATAATAATCATATGAAAACTTCTGTCGCAATATTGCAATATATAAAAGAGCGAAAAGAGGCTTCTGCTAAAGAAATAACTGATTTTTTGGATATTTCTTCCCGTGCAGTATTTAAACAGCTTGCAAAGCTTACTCAAGAAAGAGTGCTTACCAAAATTGGAAAGCCACCCAAAGTATTCTATAAGCTTATAGAAGAGACACCGGAAATCCGCGAGTCTACTGATAATGCAGCAGTCTATTTTACCGATGAACAGGAAAGAATCATTGCCGAAAATTTTCTCTATATAACGCCGTTGGGTGAATATTTTGAAGGAATCAATGCTTTTATAAAATGGTGTCACGATAGAAGCCTTAATCCTTTGCAACAGGCAGACCAGTATAAAAAGATTGTTGAAGGCATTAACAAATCACGAAAGAATGGTCTTATTTCTGCTAAAAGTAAAATAAAGTCGGAATTTGGGAAAAGCTACCTTAAAGAGGTCTATTATCTTGATTTTTACGCAATCCCTCAATTTGGAAAAACAAAGCTTGGGCAACTTTTGCTATACGCGAAGCAAAGTCAGGATAAAGCAAGAATCAGGATGATTTCTGAGATTGCAAAACCTCGTATTCAAAGTATTCTTCAGGCACATCGAGTTAACGCTGTGGCTTTTATACCCCCTACAGTAAAGCGTGAAATACAATTTATAAAAGAATTGGAAAGGAATTTAAATATATCTTTGCCAATGATCAAGGTTTCAAAAGTAAAAACCCCTATTATTGTTCCTCAGAAAACATTGAATAAGCTTGAAGATAGAGTATTAAACGCTCGGAACACTCTTGTTGTTGACGATCAGAGAGTGTTTAAAAGAGTCCTCCTTATTGATGATGCGGTAGGATCGGGCGCAACGCTAAACGAAACAGCTAAAAAACTAATCGAGTCAAAACAAGCGAAGGAAGTCTATGGACTTGCAATTACAGGCAGTTACAAAGGCTTTGATGTTATCTCCGAGGTATAATTTTCTGCAATATGCTCGAAGGTATTGCCACGCGCGGCATCCTATGATATTCTGTAACCAAGATCGGCACTGCCCACACCGTATTTTTCTTCCAAATGCAAATAAGCATTCGTCAACGCCAAAAAATGTTCAATCTTTTAGATATTTTTGCTTTTCTTTAAAATCCATAGTTTTTCCGGGACTTCTTCGTGCGTTCCAACTGTCGTAAATAAAGGATTGCATCGGACAATGTGCCACGCTCCCATTACTATTCCCAAAATTCCATACCCTGAAATAGCCTGTTTTGTGTACTCTGAACATGTTGGAGTAAACCTACATGTTGATCGGCGAATTGCTCCGTGATCGGGAGAAGTTGTGTTCTGATACACGATAATCAGCTTTATAAGAAATCTTCTAAGCCAGCGATCTAAGGAATGCAGCAATGTCATTTTTTACTGTATCTATATTAGTACGAGCTTGCTCGAGAGGTTCACGAATAACTATCAGGCAAAATAGTCCTTTTTTTTGTAGGTCGGGCTCTAAACTCATAATAAAAGGCTTTAACTGCCTCCGGATTTTATTGCGATACACTGAGCGGGTATCAACTTTTTTTGTGACGGAAATCACAAATGGATGGCGTATCTTTGCATAGAGCTCTTTTCCCAATGAAGAAGAAGTAACAACTTTTGCAACAACAAATCCACTGGCAAATTTCCCTCGCTTACCGGTTTTTACTACATCATCAATCATTTTGCGGGTGTAGTGGCGTAAAGTGTCCATATTTTTGTATTTTACCATTTTTTTGTTACAATTAATTACCTTCAGAAGAACTGTAAGGGATATTAAACTAAGTACGAACCATATTATGATGGGATTTTTAGGAAACATGATGGGCGGCCAAATGGGCGAAGCCATGAAGCAAGCTAAAATTCAGCAAGATCGCTTAAAGAAGGTTGAAATTTTTGGTGAATCAAAAGACCACCTTGTAAAAGTTCATATTAACGGATTACAGGAAGTAATTAACATCACCATTGATGATGTTTTGTTGCAACCTTCCAAAGCAAAAGATGTGAAGAAAGGAATTATCGAAGCATTTAAAAATGCACAAGAAAAACTCCAAAAAGAACTTGTAAAGGGGATGGACATGGAGCAGATGAAAAAAATGCTCGGAATGTAATTACTCTTGCTATTCTAAATCATTATGGGAATTATCCCCAAGGCGTTAAAAGCGCTCACTCTCGATCTTCAGAGGCTTCCAGGTATTGGCCCTAAATCAGCCAGAAGGATTGCCTACTACATGTTTACCTTGCCTCAATCGCGTTTGGAATTTCTTTCGCAGACAATTAAAGAATTACAGCAATCTGTGACTGTATGCCAGTTTTGTCGCTTACTTTCAGATACAAATCCATGTGAAATTTGTGGTGATAGTGCAAGAAATCCTCTTGAAATATGTGTCGTCGAAGATAATATGGATGTTTTCGCTATTGAAAAAGCGGGAACTTACAAAGGAGTTTACTTTGTGCTTGGAGGAATTCTTTCTCCTGCCAAAGGAATCGGTATTGACGATATTGCTATTTCAGCATTACAAAAGCGAGTGAATGATGTTCTCAAACAAAAAAATAATGGTACAGTTGAGATTATCCTGGCATTAAGCCCTTCAACAGAGGGGCAAACAACTTCTTTATACATTAAGGAACTCTTTGCAGAAAACGAAAAAGTTTCTGTAACTCGATTTGCTATCGGGATCTCCGTCGGTTCTGACCTCGATTATGTAGACTCTTTCACATTGCAGGAAGCAATGAAAGGAAGAATCAAAGTAGAGTAGCGCATTCCCCGCAGGTTTTATTCTTTCTTAGCAGTTGCTGAGATATTTGCAAAATTTTTCACTTTCTGGATATAATGTCCGTAGTAGTTAAATCTACACGGAGAGAATGTCTTTACTGCTCAAAACAATACATACGCTATATGCCCTTTTAGTGGCATTCTTTGTAGCATTTGTAGGAGGATTTATCCTCCTTTTTCCGCAGGTTCATTCTCCTGCAAAAATAACTCAAACATGTGTACTTCCTGAAACTATTCACGGTAATGTTGAAATTGTTTCAAGTTCAATTGAAACAGCAATTGATTGTCGTCGCCAAGATGTTATTGTCGCTGAAAATGGTAAGCTCACATTTATTGGTGCTACAGGCGAGACAGCATCGCCGGAAGTCCGTGTAAGATCATTAACAGTTGCAAATGGTGGAAAAGTAGATGTCGTGGCTATTCAGAATGCAGTCACTCCAACAATTCTCTTTGCCGGAACAGTATCAATGCAGGATCAGACTGTTAGTAATTCTGCAAAAGTATCTCAGGAAGGCAATTTAGTTGCATTTAATGCTCAAGTTTTAAGCGTGAATACAAATGAAGAACAACCTTCAGATAGCTCATATATTCAGCTTTCTAATGCATACCAATCTCCAGAAGTTCTTGGAGAGTCTGTAAATCAGGTGGTAGAGAAGGTGTTCAATGGTTTTTCACTGGAAGAGTTTGTCGCCTCAGCATTGCAGTGCTCACAAGTTTCAGCGATTGAAAGAGAAAATAATGACAATTGCTATTCTAATAATAGCCAATTGATTGCATCTACAGACAATCCAACATCTTTGACTGTTGCTGCTATTAGCCAAGAAGCACAAACATTCTCACGTGTGGCATCAAATAGAGATATTGCGGCGGATGTGCTTGGTGCAAGTGGAAAAATAGTGAATCTGGGCGGAGTTGTAAACCAAAGCGGACAGGTAACTCTGAGGGCTGAGGTAACACCACAATTTTATTTTGAAGCTCCAAAGCATATTCAGTTGGAGTTTGAAGTTAAGACGGTGCAAGACGCATTTGACGGAACGACCGGAATGTTTTTGTCCGAGCCGGTATTTACAAATGGAACAGACCCCGTCAGTGTTAGTACGACAATAGATTATCTTCCGCAAAATCAGTCGTTTAAGTGGAGAGTGCGTGTTGTGGAAGTTGCCACCGGTGATAGAGGAGAATGGGTATCATTTGGAGAGAATGGTGAAGAAGAAGCAGACTTTGTTGTTTCATCTGCAAGCGCACTTAGGCTCGAAGCAGAAAGATATTCATTAGGAACAGAAGATAAAATCACCATTACGGTTACAGCTCTTAATGAAAATGGCCAGCCTGACGTAGATTACGGAGGTGTTATTCGCTTTAGAAGCGATAGTACTTCTGCAGATTTACCAAAAACATATCGCTTCACCAAAGCAGACAAAGGAACAAAGGCATTTACAGCGAGTGTGAAGTTTTATGAGCCAGGAGTTCGTTATATTACTGCATTTGACGCTGTAAATAGTTCACTAACAAGTACAGCAGCATTTACTGTAACACAAAGAGAAACTGAATATTTTGTACTGACAGCAAATAACTATTCACTTTACCGTGGAGAAAGAGCAACTATGATGTGGTCAAGTCGCGGTATGACACAAATTTTGTTACCAAATGGTGAATCAAGCGACCTGGCTGCGGGAACATTCGAAGTAACTCCATCAGAGGATGAGTATGTTTCAGTAAGGGCGATGACTCCAGAAGGGGTGACTGTATATGCAGGTGCAAATATTACAGTGAATAATGCAGATGTAGATCCACTTACTCGTGAAGATATTGATCCTGCACTGGAAAGACAGCGTCGTATAAATCGAATTGCTACACCTGAAGTACAAGGAGTAAATACGGTCGGCGGAATTGCAAGTGAGCTTTTCCCAGACTATCTCCCGGAAGTTTTTAATGAAAATACAGAAATTCAGACGATTGATGAACCAAAGGTTTGCCCAACAATTGAATATTTCTCATATGACAAGCCATTTATTAAGGGTGGCACAATAGTTCACTTCTCGTGGAAAGTGAAAGATGCAGAACAGGTTGTTATTGACGCAATTCCGGGAAATCTTTCGTTACAGGGGCATGCCGCAATGTCAGCAGATGAAACATCTACAATTACCTTAAAGGCGATTGCAGGAACTTGCCATAGGACAATGAGCCTTCCAATTACTGTTGTCAGCGTGTATCCATGGGAAGCAACAGGTGCCTGGATTATCGGCATTATTTCTCTTGAAACACTTGGTCTTGTATTAGTTCCACTCGCAGCGCCAGGAGTGAAGTTTAATCTCTTCTTTGGTCTTGCATCCGTGGTTGATCGTCTTATGAAACGCCGAAAGTGGGGAGTTATTTTCGATACAAACACAAGAAAACCAATTGCAGGAGTAAAAGTTTCAGTCTATTCGCCTGATAAGAAAATTCTTTATGATTATGCAATGTCAGATAATTACGGAGGAATCTACCTAAAGAACGTTGCTCCGGGCAAATATCGAATCGAGCTTGAAAAAGTGGGGTACACTCTCGGTTTAGGTAAAGTATCTAAAAAGAGCGGAAAATCTCGCAAAGTTACAGGAGAAAAATACTTTAATGCTATTACGTCTTCGTTAGTAACAGTGACAAAAGATGGCCTTGCGCAGCAATACAACTTCCCAATGACGGAGAATAAAAAAGAAACAAAGAAATTGATGTATCATGTCATGTTGCTCTTAGAGGAGCTTGCAACTGTCTCGTTGCCACTTTTCACAATTATAGGAGGAGCATATGCGGTTGCAATCACGCTATTATATCCGGTTACCATGAATTTGATGCTTTTGACGATGTATCTGCTTATTGTTCTGGCAAAAATGCTTAACTATTTATTCACTCGGTATACAGTTGGACAGGTAAGAACAGTCACGGGAATCCCAGTCGCAAACGTTCAAATTGCCTTGTATGATCGCAAAAGTGAGACACTTATTGCTCGCACAACAACAGATAAGTCTGGAAGGTACGTGTTTTTTGCCGCAAAGGGTGACTATAATATCGCAGTTGTGGACTCAAACTATAGATTAGTAAATAAAGGCCGTTCAAAACTCGGAATTACCGTTACAAATAAAGAGCAGACTGAAGATCAAATTTCTGTAGGCAAGAATATTACAGTGTATCCTGCGATGCCTTTGTAGGCTCTATTGAGGTTTCCTTTACACTTTTTCCTGTGTCGCTTTAGTGATATAATTCGTGTATTGCAATTTCATGATGTTTTGAGCTTTGGATGCTGAATTGCATGACATGGATCGTTAGCTCAGTGGTAGAGCAGTCGGCTCTTAACCGATCGGTCGGGGGTTCGAGTCCCTCACGATCCAAAGGTGAATTTTCTCTATGGAATAGAGAGGGTTCACCTTTTTTGTTTAATAAAGGGACTCGAAGCTGAATGAGAAATAGCAGCTGCTCCTGCTATTTCGAGTGAAGAAGGGGTCGAGGAGTATACCTTGGTATTTCAATATAATACGAGGTGACCGAGTCCCTCACGATCCAAAGTGGAGTTTTTCCTACGAAGTAGGAGGAGCTCCACTTTTTGTATTGTATGAGAACCCCGTAATAATTGACGGTTCGACTTGAGTGAAACGAAAGAGCCGGAGGCGGGGATCCCTCACGATCCAAAGGTGAATTTTCTCTATGGAATAGAGAGGGTTCACCTTTTTTGTTTAAATCGGGGCTCGAAACTCGAGCAAGATCGCATTCTCATAAAAGTTGCATTTATACATAGTTCTGGTAGGCTAATTTATATAGATAACCGAAGAATTCTGCTATGTTAAGGCATCGTATGGCTAAATTATTTCCACTGCTTGCTATTTCCGGATTTATCGTATTATCTACATTCTTTTTGTACCATCTCAGCCTTTCTCTTACTGAGCGAAACTTTTTTACTCAAGGCGAAGTTCTAGGCCTGGGAACACAGAAATCACCAATTTTACAATCTCTTCGTTCTCTTGACCCAACATCAGAATTATTTAGAACACGTCTTGCGGCTGATGATTCTTATTACACACTGACAAAAAATGAGAATGATATGGACGTGGATATGACTGCAGGCGTTGATAATATCGCGCTTATTGGAGGGGAAGATATATACGTACTTTCTCGGTACGAAGCAAATGGCTCGTATGATTGGTCTCTTGCTTTTTCAGATGCCGGTAGCGATCGCAGGATTCGTGATATGGAAATCGCTTCGGATGGTGCAATTGTTCTCGTCGGAGATTTTAGTACTACATTCGATTTTGATCCTACGGCAGGAACTGATTCAATTGCTCCCATTAGCTTACGGGATGCGTTTTTTACGAAAATCAATTCTGATGGTACGTACGCATGGACAAAATCAATAGGATCATCTAATCCTTCATTAAGCGTCGAAAGTGAAAATATCGCAGTTGATTCCACTGGAGGAATTTACATTTCTGGAATGCTTGGTGGAACAGTAGATTTCGATCCCGGCCCAGGGGTTGCAGATAAAGATGGCCCAGGCAATTATCTTTTAAAGTTAGATTTGGCAGGTGATTTTGAATGGGTAAGAGTGATAGAAATGGCAATTGATTCCATTGCTGTAAACAATGCAACTGGTGCGGTATATGTTGATGGCTCATTTTGGGGAACAGATATTGAGTTCAATGACTCAGGGGTAGGCTCAGATACTCATACAGCAACAGGTGTTAATGTAGATGATGTTTTAGTTCAATATCGAACGAATGGTGACTATGGTTGGTCGAGAGTAATTGAATCAGACGGAGGATTGTCTAACTCTGCATATGAATTTGTTAACGTTTCTCCGTTTAATGATCAGGTATATTGGGGGAACTTCTTGTCTGACTCAAGTATTGATGCTGATGGAACAGTAGGTGTAGATACAATAAACAAAGTTAACACCGATCCCGCAGATAGCGATTTTGTTCTCATTAGATATGAAGATAATGGTGATTATGTAGGAGGAAGAACAATTACTGGAGACCAGTACAGTATTGACATTGCAGATATGGTATTTGGCCCAACAGGCGAAATATATATTGCAGGCTCTATTTATCCATACGACACATCTCCTATTGATTTAGATTATACAGAAGGTGTTTTTATGTATACTCCAGCCTCGGATTGGGGAGGAGGGTATATTATGAAAATGGAAGAGGATACTGATTTTGTATGGATATATCCGACATATGATCCGACCGAAAATTACGGAACATATCTATATAACATTAACCGTACAAGTGCTGGACTTCTGATGGTTTCAGGTGTGTACGGTGGGTTAATTGATATGAACCCTTCACAGCATACGGTGACTAATCTTCCATTTATTGATGGCGGTGACTACGGTGGTTTTATTGCATTCTATACAGACGGCTTCATGACTTACATTGCAAACCTCGACCCTTCATTAAGAGTGGTTGATCAGGGAACCAGTTTTGATGCAGAAATCGCTTCGGAAATATTTATGTCTGGAACGAGGACGGTAAGGCTAAGAGAAGATTCTACGAACCTGCTCCTTGCAGATGCTTTTACTCAAATGAATGAAATTCGCGATTGGGCGACTGTCCAAGGAGAAACTGATCTTGCACTAGAAAAAACATATGTGGGATCGCTTCAGGGAAATGACGGAGTTTCAGGCAACATTGATATTTATGTACCTATAGACGATCTGAATGATAACTCTGTTGTTGTTTGCCCACTAGCAGTGTCCATTGTTGAAGTTGCCACAAACTGTCCCTCTGCTATTATTCTTGCTGAAAATGCACCGAGTGTTTCTAAAGTGAATATTGCAAGCCAGGATTACTGGAAAGTAACAGGATTAACTAATGGTGGTGTAATCTCTCATACGGTTGTTATCACGCCAACTCCAAGCTCCTCGCCAACGGTTTCGCCAAGTCCTACCGTGACCCCAACAAGTACGCCAACTTCTACGCCCACACCGACTCCAACCGCAACAGAAACTCCAACGCCTACCATTACGCCAACTTTGACTATAACACCAACAAATACTCTTGCGATAACTCCGTCGCCAACCCAGTCATTTACTTCGGGCGACACAAATGTGTCGTGTCCTACAATTACAACCTTTTCTGCTAACAAAACTGTTATCACTCCAGGTACAGCAGTCTCATTTGCATGGAGTGTTTCGAATACCGACCATGTGGATATTATTCCTTACATAAATAATGCGCCATTCTCCGGTAATAGAATAGAAACAATTTCGCTTGATCAACAAATTACTCTTGTTGCAACAAAAGGGGATTGTGTCAGAGAAAAAACAATCACTATTATGACTCAACCAGTTGCGCCGGAAACGATTACCTCAGGATTAGTACTCGGTTTTGCTGCTGTAGAAATTGCAACAGTCGCTGTTTCTTCTGTTGTCGCACCGGTTGTAAGCTCAAGTCACAACATGTTTTCATTTGGATTCGCAATGATAGACAGACTTCGCAGACGTTACCCATGGGGAGTTGTCTACGACTCAAAAACGAAAAAACCTCTGGGTAGAGCAATTATTAGAGCAACAAATACCCAAACAAAACAAGTTATTACCAGCGTGACCGATGCCCTCGGCGTATTCCGAATTTTCTTAAAGCAGGGAACGTACACAATTTCGGTTACAAAAACTGACTATGAATTTCCATCGAAACTGATTACAACAACAGAAGATAAAGGATATATGAATGTGTACCACGGCGAGGAATTTACTGTTCACACAGACGGAGAGTTAGTAATGAAAAGTTTTCCGATGGATCCTGCAGGAGAGACAAAAGTCTCATCACTTTTGAACCTCTGGATCAGTATCAGCCCGTACTTGGAATATCTTAACTCGTTTGTGCTGTTTGTTGGTATTGGGTTAAGCTTATATACCGTAGTTGTAAACCCAACATTATCAAACTTCCTACTAATCGCATTTTACTTGGGTCTTGCTATTACAAAGCTTCTTCTGTTGCAAGTTCCAACCGCGGGAACGGTGAAAGACAGCCAAGGCAATCCTGTCAGAGGAATGGAAATTGGACTATTCGATGGTGAATTTAAAAACCTCGTTGCAACAACGTTTACTGACGATAAAGGTCAGTTCTCTTTCTACGCCAAAAATGACGACTACACCATAAAAGTACTCGATTCCAAATATGAAATGGTAACTGAGAATATCATGGAAGGTATCAGAATACCTAAAGAAGGCGGAAACAATGGCGGAAGAGTAATTATGACCGACTTAAAAGTGCGACAAAAAGCCTCATAATGCTTTTGAGGAGCTTGATCACAATGTGTTGAAGTTTCCCTGAAATTTCCAAAAGAGGGGAGTGATATTCCTGTCATAAAAAATGTAGTACACTGTCAGTAAACTATATGATAGTGAATCACATCTATACTACACACTTTAGAAATATCCTTTTTGGGCTAGTTACTCTTGCACTCTTTCTAGTCATTCCACTTGCGACAGTAAAACTATGGGAAGCAACGCTTGATTATTCAGGGTCTCGGGCAGAAGTGCTTAGTGCAGAAACTGCGTCAGTAATGTATGGGTTTGGAGATAATGGTAATGGCTCAACCGGTTTAGGTCTTGATACTGGGGATACACTTATTCCTACCCATATTGGTACAGACGACGATTGGGTAATGATTGATATAGGAACAACTCACACAATAGCACTAAAAGAAGATGGGACAATGTGGAGCTTTGGCCCCAATACAAACGGAAAAACTGGCCAAGGAACAGATACCGGAAGCATATTGGTACCGACTCAGATCGGTTCAGATACAGATTGGATGGCAGTTTCTGCAGGAAGCAACCATTCATTAGCATTAAAAGAAGACGGTACGCTCTGGAGTTTTGGAACGAATGGAAGTGGAGCAACAGGATTAGGGACAGGAGTTGGAACCACATTAGTACCAACGCAAGTAGGAAGTGCCGATGACTGGGCATTTATTTCTGCGGGGAATGGATACTCTCTCGTTATTAAAGAAAATGGTACGTTGTGGGCCTTTGGTGCAAATACGAATGGAAAAACCGGACTGGGAACAGATTCTGGAAATAATACTACTCCGACACAAGTTGGTTCTGATGCAGATTGGACAGTAGTTTCCGCAGGAGTAAACGATCACTCATTAGCTCTCAAAAGTGATGGAACGCTATGGGCTTTTGGTGGTAACAGCAATGCAAAAACAGGACTTGGAACTGCGTCAGGAAATACATTATCGCCAACGCAGGTGGGGTCAGACGAAGACTGGACAACAATAACAACTGCTGCAAATCACTCACTTGCGCTAAAGGACGACGGCACGTTATGGAGCTTTGGATCAAATAATAGTGGAAAAACGGGACATGGCGTAACATCTGGCGATACTCTTGTGCCGACACAAGTCGGCTCCGATACAGATTGGGCCGCCATTGCCGGAGGAAACGGTCACTCGCTCGCAGTAAAAGAAAATGGCACATTGTGGAGTTTTGGACTTAACTCAGACGGAAGAACAGGGCAGGGAACGACAATAGGAATGTTATCGGTTCCAACCCAAGTGGGAACTGGTGAAAACTGGTTAGCGGTTGCGGCAGGCATAGGGCATTCTCTTGCGCTAAAAGCTCCTCCTGTGGAATATATTGTTCGATATACTGCCGGAGGAAACGGCACTATCAGCGGAAGTGAACTTCAATATGTACCTCATGGATTAAATAGTACATCAGTAACAGCGGTTCCTGACGAAGGATATCACTTCCTCAATTGGTCAGACGATAGTACAGACAACCCACGAGCCGATACAAATATCACTGATGACATGGAGGTAACGGCAAATTTCGAAGAAGATGAAGAACCGACACCAACCCCTACTCCAACACCTACCGTAAGTCCGTCTCCCACAGCTTCTCCAAGCCCAACTGCGACGCCTACCCCCACAAGTACCCCAACACCTACAGCTACAGTAACTCCTACTCCAACCTCCACGGTAACAGTGACTATTACACCAACTATCATTGGAACAGCTACCCCGACGCCAGTGATTTCTCCAACTCAGTCGTTTACATCTGGAGATACAAATGTATCATGTCCGACAATTGTGGTATTTTCTGCAAATAAAACAGTAATTACCGCCGGAAGTGAAGTAACATTCACATGGAATATTACAGGAGCCGAACATGTAGACGTTATGCCATATGTAAGTAATGCGGCACTTTCGGGCAGTAAAACAGAAATATTGACGACAGATCAGCGAGTAACCCTAGTTGCAACAAATGGAGATTGCTCTCGCGAGAAGTCACTAACAATTATGATGACCCCTATTTCTCTTGAAACTATCACTGGAGGGTTTGTTGCGGCATTTATTGCGATTGAAGCAGCTGTATTTGGCGCATCAACACTTATGCCGGGAGCGAGTATTGCTGCACAATCCAATATTTTCGGCTGGATTTTGTTAATGTTGAAGAAAAGTAAAAAGAGCTCCTCCGACCTAGAAAATGAGAAAGATTCAGTTACTATTGCTTCACCATCAGGACTTTCAAAAGCTATTCCATATGTCGAGTACCTTAGCGCGTTCCTTCTCTTTGTCGGAATGGGATTAAGTCTTTACACTGTATTTGCTAACCCAATTTTAGGCAATTTCATTCTTGTGGGAATATATACTGCGCTTTCGGTAGGAAAAATTTTCGCAATGAGAAGCTCGGGGTAGCCTTGTTTTTCTAGCTTTTTATATGACTTTATTTCTTTATCTTTTCGACGTCATCTACTGTAATCCATGCTGCCATGCTCCGGCCTTGCAACTCAATAGCAAATCGTTGCTATTTTCTAACCTCCTTCACAAAAACATAACATCGGTTATCTTTTTGTTCGGTTTCGTCAACTTATTAAATTTTCGCTGATGGGGTTTCCTCACTACGGTTCCGCCTTACGCATCAAATTACTTACTCAAAGAGTAAGGCTCACCAAATCCTGTCTTAGAAACGTAAAACGGTGCGATTTTCTGCACATTGGTCAGAAATAGTAACGAAACATATCTTCGACCTTGTACCTCTAAAAAGAAGGCATTTTGAGCCTCAGAAGGTACTCCTTTACTGTGCTAGATTCACAAAGTCCAAAAACGGATATCCACGTCGGGACATATTAAACCGCTGATATAAGCAAGAAGCACGGTAAATTGCCAAGTTTACAGGCACATCAACCGGCGTAATATATTCAACCAACGTTGTTCCAAAACCCTTTTTCATAGTGTCAATTGCAAGCCATGGGTGTGAAAGCTTTTTGTCATATACTTCCTGTGGAACAGATTCTCCCCACAAGTCGAGAGTAGCGTAGCCTTTGCCTTTTAAATATGAGATAAGTTCTGCAATCAAAAGCTCGTGGCTACCGACTTCCTGGCCTTTATCAGATGTTACTGTCCAGTAATACCACGCATTTGGCTTGTCTACAACGATAGCCGCTCCTGAAAACACAGTTCCCTGAGAGTCAGCCGCAAGTGCAATAAGCAGCTTTTTTGCTTTGAGATAAATCTCCAACTCCTGCTTCATATACTCCAATGGAAGTTTGAATGTATCTGTTTTTGAAGTAACTTTTTTGTAAAGAACCATAAATGACTCAAATGCTGCAGGTTCCATTGAAAACGATACAGAAAGATCGTTCTCAGTTGCTTTTTGAATACGTTCTTTTGTCTGTTTTGTCATTTTTTTGTCAGAGTATGTTTCCAGCTCGACAATTCGAGTAACAGCGGCATCAACCTCTTGAACGGGAGCTTTTTTAAAGCCGGCTTTGTCGAGCATTTCGAGTATTGGCTGAGTTTCGATAATTCTTGGAGTGAAACGTGCATACACAGCATTTTCTTTTCGTCCTTGCTGATAAGCAAATGCGAAGAGTTCGTTCCAGAAAGTTTGATCTTGGGCAACTTCCGGCATTTCTAGCACTGGGCTATGCTGAAAGTAAATGAATGTTCCGCTTTTTGCTGGGACTTTTTGATATGACAATACTCCTACCTGTTTTCCATTCTTTTTAATGGAGAATGTTTTTAGGTTTCGTTTCTGTGAAGAAAGAAATTTAAGACGTTCCTCCTGGTTATAAAATGTGGCTGCGATGCCTTTCTTAATATTTGCGAGGTACGTTTTCTGGTCAGTTGGTAAAAAAGAAAAATTCTGCACTTCCATACTATTTAACATTTAAGTAATCCACACACCTAATTTTAACATAATGTATAATGAAGTATGAGTGAACAAAATGTCTTATTCAGTGAACAAAGAATCCCACTTGTCGGTAGTTATACTGAGGTTATGTCGCTTTTGCCGTACACAATAGAATATGCCATTGGAGCGAAGTTAACCTCGCCTTTTGAACGAATTGTTATTGCCATTGCCGGGGGTGCCGGAGCAGGGAAGTCCCACCTTGCGGATGATATTGCTGCAAAATTAAAAGAATATGAAGCGACAGTTATTTCCTTAGATAGGTTTTATAAAGACAATGTTTCGGAAGATAGCGTTCGTAACGAGCTTCCTGACGCAATTGATTTTGAATTTGCCAAAGAAGTATTGTCCCGAGTAAAAGATTATGCCGCTCAGACCGTAAGTGTTCCGGCATTTGATATGGCGAGCCGCAAGCGAATGAAAGATGAAATTATTCAATGCGGACGAGTAGTTATCCTAGAAGGAGCTTTCTTTTTGTATCCGGACTTTAACCATATCGTGAATATCAGTATTTTCATGGATGCCTTAGAGGCAGTTCGTTTCCAAAGGAGACTTGCTCGAGATGTCCAATTGAAAGGGAAGCAATATGCAATGATTCAACAGGAATGGAATACAACCACATTACCGGCATATTACAAATATATTGCTGTGCAAAGGAAGTTTGCGGATGTGATTGTTGTCAACAATGATGCGAAGCCGTAGCCTTTCGTTCACGGCCGGAATTTTACTCACGCTCCAGTCTATTACTGTTTTTCGTTTTCAATAATCTGAAATAGGTTACTTTTGCCACAAGCCTCTCAATAGTCCTCCCGCTATAAAATTCCGGAGATCACTCAAGACTACGGCTTCACATAGTAATCCTCTCGCTCGGAACTATGATTTTGCTCTCACATCAGTGAGTGCCCACCTGTGATTGTGAATTTGTAATCAGATAACTTTTTGAGTGAATCCTGATATTGTGGAGAGTCTCGAATTAAGATCCTAGAATCATTCGATAGAACTGAGTGAGTCCCTGATGTTTGTAGCGTGCTGGACAAGCGGATAAGTTTTTAAGTGAATCCACGATTTTTCGTAGTAAGTATTCATTATTGATAAGAAATTCAACGAATTTACGTTAAACGATAAATCGCTGCATGAACGAAAAAATTTATCTGATTATTTTGAAGTATAAGTTGGAATCGTCTCCTCGGTAAATAAAAGTCGAGTCTTCCAAGTAGAAAGATGGGTTTGCCACGCCGCTTTGCAATTGATAAAGGTTACTACCGATGTAGTCAATTGCCCACATATTGCGATCACTTGTGAAAAGCAGGTAGTGAGAATTAAAAATCCATTTTATTGATTCGATTGGAACTTCGTTATTTGTAATAAGCTCGCGCTTTCCAAGCTCAATATAATGCTCTGCGGCACGCTTGTTATACGTAAATGTGTACAGATCTTTCTTTGACTCGCTTGTATAGGAAACTAGAAATCTTTCTGTAACAAACAGAACATCATCAACAAAGTTATCGCTGATTTTTAGCATAGAAATGCCTTCTCCCTGCGAAATAATTGGCGTTTCTCCAAGCTTTTGAGTTGCATTCGTAATTTCATACTCTCCAACTCGGTTGTCGTACATATTTCCTACTAAATAAGAACCATCTATTCCGGCCAAGACGATAATTGTTTTGTCAGACAAATTTACAGCTGAGACTTCTTTTGGAGCTGTTGGCAGAGAAACATATTTGATGTCAGACTCAATTTCGTTTCCATTGAAAGAGATTTGCTCAACAGAGTAGTGGGTTCCTTCTGGTAATGGGGAAGGTGTTGGAAGGTTCTGATCAAGTGCATTCTTTACGATGATTACGCCGTCGTCTGTCATTGCCCAGATGAATGTGTCAAATCGTGATAACTTATCAAACAAAATAATTCGTGCTCCGGTTTTAATATTGTACGAAATAACCTGGCTTTTAGACTCGATTAACAAATAATCTGAATTTTTGGCCCATTTGAGAATGCTGTCATCTTCGTCAATGTAAATATCGAGCTGAACGTTGCTAAATGGAATAATCTTTTCAACTTTTGTTGTAGAAAATGTCACAATTGAGGCTGATTTCTGACCTCTTGCATTCGCAATAGTGACAAGAATAGATTTTCCGGTAGGGGAGAGTGTAAAGTCATCAATGCTCCATCCTTGTGGAACCTCAATGAATGCACGCTCTCTTGTTGCAGGCTTTGGAGGTTCAAAGAAACTTCGCTGCACAATATATTTTGTAATGCTATATAACTGTTGCGCCGGGCTTTGCGCTGTTGGTACTGGAGTTACGGTAGTACCGGGGGTTTGTGTCGTGATCGCAGTTGCATCTGATGACGAAGGAGACAAAATATAAACGCCTGATTCGTTCGAAAATACTTTATCTATTGCGCCAATTGAAGTAACCGATTCTGCGCCTGTTTGCTTAATCAAAGGAGCAATAATGATTGTTGCAAGCCCATGCCTTACGTCAACTGTTCTTTTGTACGAGTAATAACCGTCTTTGGACAGGTTAATTGCGTATGTTCCAGTTGTGAGATTTGGAATTGCGCGATTTGTCGTTCCAATATATTCATTATTTATTGTGATTGCTGCGTCAGAAGGGTTCGTTTCGAGGTTTAAAACTCCTGTTTTTATAAGCTGTTTTTGAGAAATGTCTATTGAGTAGCCATTAACAATGATGAGAATGACGATAGTCGTACCGATAAGAAATAGACCTGAAAAGATGGGAAGAGCCACAGTTATCACCTTTTTTGCCAACTTTTTTATTGCGTCTTTGGGAAATTTCATAGCTCCTGTATTGTAACATGTTTTGCTAAGGGGAGGTATAATAGAAAGTGATCTCGTTTAAACAAAAAAGATTAGGCATAGATTTGGGGACAGCTAACTCTATTGTCTTTATTCAGGGGGCAGGCGTTGTCTTTGAAGAGCCTACAATTGTAGCAATTGATGTTATTGACCTGTCTATCGTCTCAATTGGCAAGGAAGCAAAGCAAATGCTGGGAAAAACCCCAGAAAATATTATTATTAAGCGTCCATTAAAGAGTGGCGTTATTGCAAGTGCCCGTATCACCGAAGAATTATTGAGATTCTTTATTAACAAAGCCGTTGGCAGAATTAGGTTCTTTAAACCGGAAGTTATGATTAGTGCGCCTGTTGGTATTACTTCTGTTGAAAAGCGTGCGATTGTAAAAGCCGCGTTACAGGCTGGTGCGAGCAAAGTATATTTGATCCCCGAACCGCTAGCTGCGGCGATTGGTGCAAAATTGCCAATTCATTCATCTGCCGGAAATATGATTGTTAATATTGGCGGTGGAACGACAGAAATTGCGGTTATTTCATTAAATGGCATTGTTATTTCAAACTCAATTCGTGTTGCAGGAGATGCATTCAACGATGCAATAATTTCCTACGCAAGGAAAGAAAGAAATTTGATAATTGGTGAGCAGATGTCGGAGAAAATTAAGATGACAATTGGCTCTGCGATGCAAATGGAGGAGCCTTTAGTGATGGAAGTGAGTGGAAGAGACTTAGGATCGGGGTTACCTCGTATCGATGAATTTAATTCAAATGAAATAGCCATCGCGTTAAAAGGCCCGATCAGTGAAATTTTAATGTCAATTAAGCGATTATTAGAGAAGACTCCTCCGGAACTTTCTGCCGATATTATTGATCGTGGCATTGTCATGAGCGGAGGAAGCTCAATGCTTCGCAATTTGGACAAACTCTTTACAAAGGCGATGGGAGTTCCGGCATTTCTTGCAGATGATCCTATCCGCTGCGTTGCAAAAGGAACAGGGATTGCTCTGGAATTTTTGCCAGTGTTGAAAAAATCTCTGACTACCTACTAAGGCGTCGCTCAGGTTCGTCAAAAGGAGGCATGTTTAGAGGAGATTAAATGCAGAGCGAAGGTGAGGCGAAATCCCAAAGGTTTTTAGGTATCATGCGGAGTGAGTAATGAGTGAAAGGCACGCAGGTTTCGCTAACAAATGGGTTATTTAGCGTTTAGAACCGAGTACTTCCTTTCACGAATTATGAGCGACGCGGTATAATTCCAACATGAAAGAAGAATCAACAAAACAAAAAAGGGGGCTTTCTGAAGCAATTGCGCAGAGGACGGCTCAAGGAACAAAGGCAGTATTTACACCAGTTAACAAGTTCTTTCTCTTTTTGCAAAATAAATCCATCATTCCGCTGGCAATTGGTGTTATTATTGCAGATACGGTTAAACAAATAGTGAACGCTCTTGTTGATGGCATTATTCGCCCGTTTCTTGGGTTGTTTTCTCCTGCGTCAAATGACTTTGCACCGTTTAATATTGAGATTAATGGTGTGCTTTTCAAATTTGGAGATTTGATCAGTGTCATATTGCAGACGTTTATTATATTTGTGATACTGTATGTAGTCCTTGTGTGGTTATTCAAAAACGAAGAGCTTCTCGGATTAGCACCAAAAGAGCCGAAAGAATCAGCAGGAACGAAAAAGAAGAAAGGTTAAATTAAGTTTCACATTATGAAACAAAAACTGCCAATTTCGGTGGTCATTCCCACATATAACGAAGAGAAAATGCTTCCTCGTTTGTTAAAGTCACTTGAGTCACAAGAATTTTTACCTGAAGAAATTATTGTCGCAGATTCTCCTCGTACGACAGATAAAACAAAAGAAATTGCAAAAGCTCACAAAGTAAAACTTGTAGAGGGTGGGTTAGTTGGAGTTGGAAGAAATAATGGGGCGGCAGTTGCCACAAGTGAAATTATCATGTTTTTAGACGCAGATGCAGTATTGCCACATGAATATTTTCTTGGTGAGGTATATGTCACCTTTAAAAAGCTAAATCTGGATATTGCCTCTACATTGTTGCTGCTTGACCCAACCGAGCAGAGAGATTTTCTTAATTCTCTTGCGCCACGAGCAGCCTTTCGAACATGGAATTCTCTAAAGAAACTTCATTCCATGACAAATAGAGTATTTGCAGATTCAGGAACCGGTATTATTGTAAAAAGAGAATTGTTTAAAAAGATTGGTGGATTCCGCGAAGATGATATGATCGGTGAAGATGCAGAATTCACTATGCGTGCCTCAAAGATGGGCTTGAAATATAAAGTCCTTCCATTAAGTATTATTTCTTCAGGGCGACGTTATGAGACTCCTCAAAAAGCGACAAAAGCAATTATGGCATCACTCTTAACGGCAGGTGTTATTGGGCTGGGATTGTACAATAGTGAGTCTATCGTCAAATTTGTAAGAAAGTTATACGGTGATTTAGGCGGTACTGCGGATAAAAAGTAAAGCTTTTCCTGTAAAAAGTTAAATTCATCAAGCTTGGTTTGTTTTTCTCTGGCGATTATATGCAAATTACCATAACTCTGATACTATACAGGTAATTAAGTTTATCGCTGAGTTTATGAAAACTACAAGCAAGATCGGTGGATTTATCGGCCTTGTAATGGCAGTCTTCGTTCTCGTGGTGGTTGTGGCACTTATGAGCACAACACAAATCCAATTCGGAACAACAGGAGTCATTACACGTTTTGGTGCATTAACTGACAGGACTTTACAGCCGGGATTACACTTTAAAATTCCGTTTGTTGATGATGTCGTTGTGTACCGTACACAGAAAATCATTTACGAAACAAGCGATAATCCAAGAACATCAGAAGCAGATTACACAGATTTTCCGGTTGAAACAACATCAAAAGATGGTCAGGCAGTCAGCATTCGATACTCAGTTCGTTTTTCAATTGATCCAACAAAAGTTCAGACAGTCGCATCAACGCTCGGTCGTGAAAATGAGGTAATTGAGAAAGTTGTAAAAACAGACTCTCGAATCTTTGCTAGAAATGTTCCTCGTGGATTTACTGCAGAAGAACTCTATAGCGGAAATGTCCAGGATGTTGAGCAGGAAATTGTAGAACTTCTTCGTCCTTCATTTGAGAAAAATGGCTTAATTCTCGACGAATTTGGAATCCGTGGTATTACTTTCTCTCAGGATTACCAGGCAACTATTGAGTCAAAGCAAATCGAAAAGGAAAAGATTAATATCGAAGAATATAAAGCACAGCAAGAAGAATTTAGAAAACAGCAAAAAATTACTCAAGCCCAGGCAGATGCTGAAGCACAGCGATTGCAGCAGCAGACACTTTCTAAAGAGCTTATTCAGAAGCTGTATATTGAAAAGTGGAATGGAACACTTCCACAGGTTGTGAACGGCGGTCAGTCGCCATTATTAATTGATCTTGGATCAGGACTGTTTAAATAAGATTTACAGTTCCTAAGAGTTTTTCGCGCGGGGGTCTTTCCCCCGCGCAAAATATTCCGTTACGTGCTTAGCTTGCATTCAGTGAAGGAAATTTTTCTAATATTGTGTTTAATAAATCCTGTTTTGCTTCTGCAAGTGGTTTATTTATTGTTGTTCCAGCAGCACCTTTATGACCGCCACCATCTACGCCTACAGATTTTGCAATAAGACTCATATCATACTTTTCTTCATTACGAGTTCGTAAGCTCACCATAACAGTATGAGGCTCATATTCAACAAGGCTTGCCACTACATTCCAACCAACCACAGAGCGAAGTGTATCACCAACCAAACCCTTTGTTGCTTTTTCTTTTGGCACATTTCTTTTTGAGAATTCTTCAAAAGATATTGAAGAAAATACAATAGAATCATTCATATATTTATCGAGAGAGGATAGTGCCACTCCCATTAATTCAATGTCTTCTGCTGATTTATTATTCTCTAAGCTAAATGCAAGCTTGTGATATTGAGGATTTATCGCTGTAAGCTTCGCAGCAGCTTCAAATGTGTGTGGAGAGGTATTTAAATACTTAAACCCTCCGGTATCTCCAAATATTCCTATAAATAGACAAAGAGCAGTGTCACTATCAATACTCCAATTCCATAATGTAAACAAATCATACAAAATTTCTGCCGTTGATGAATAAGCTTTTTCAACAAGGTTAATATTTCCAAATTTTGTATTAGTCGCATGATGATCAATAACGATAGTAGCCATTGTCTCAGGAAAAGTTACTTCATTAATCTGTGATATTTGAGTAAGTGAAGAACTATCGAGAATGATAAATAAATCAAAATCTGATGAATTTACCTCAGAGTAGTTTTTTTGCACAAGTGCCTGAATATTAGGAATTTCAGATAACTTTACAGGAATCTTAGAATCACCGGTAATTGTCGTAACTCGCTTTCCAAGCTGCTGCAACATTTTCTGCATTGCTAAAGCTGAACTGACACTATCTGGATCAGGATGTGGATGACAATGGAGCAAAATATTTGAGGAATTTTGTATAGCATTAAGAATTTGTGGAGCAATATTTTTTATCTCTTCAGACATAACTAATTGATAGAATAATAGGTATGGAATATTATTCTATACTAGAGAGAAAAATAGTACAAATAAATTAAAATTGCGGAAAATAATCTACCCAGACCCTCTACTATAAGATATAATATAGTGTTCGTTCGCTACGTAGATAGGAGCTCAAAATGATTAACTTTATCGGCGAGTTGGTACAAGGCGACCAAGTGACTTTGATTGCAGGGATTGGGATGCCTGAAACACAGGAAGAGATCACCGAAGTCATTGTCCGAGTCTCTGGGGGTAGCGCGTTGACCAATTCGGGTCGTCGTCTCGCGCAGTGCGCGGATGACAACTGGGGAATTACCCTCACTGGGCGCAATTTGACGGAGAAAGAATACGCACTCTCTGAAGAGGCACGTCAAATCATCGCAGAAGTCGAAGGCGAACACGAATAAAAATCTGTCCTGAAGCGGGAAATTGTATACAACATCGAAACACTCCCGCTTCTCCAGATCCTTTTCATAAAAAACTCATGACAGTAAAACTTCACATTGGCTTACAAAGCGCTTCAACTTTGACGCTTTTATCACAATGAGCTCCGGGTTTAACGCACTTTCATACATTTTTAATATTTTTATCGTAGTAAATAAATCGCGACAGCCGGAAATATCAATGTAGACTTTGTTAAACGAGTAGGGAAGCGCCAGCACCTGCGAAATGGAAAACCCGTCAATTTGGTGAAACTCTAATTCGGGGTATGTTTTTACCGCAGTAAAGAATGATTTACCCTTATCAATGCCAACGACCTTTTTGCAATAGTGACTGAGTATCTTTGTTGTTGTTCCCCATGCAAATCCTATTTCTAAGACTGTGTCGGAAGGACGAACGCAAGAGGGAATTGTTGCTCTATATTCGGATACTCCCTTTGTGATAATAAATTTTGTCATGACCCTTTGTAAACAATTTAATTCTGTTTACTTCGGGTGTTTAATAAAAAAAGCGCCCAAAGCTGCAAATCCAAATAAATGGATTCACAACTCAAGGCGCTCTTCATGTAGGAATCTTCTGAGCTAGTGTCTTCACAAAGTGAAAACTCACCTCCTTAAGAAACTAACGTATTATACCATATTTCTGATACTTTTTCTATCGGTTTGCTATAAGTAAAAAATTTTTTTTAAATATAATTACTAAAATAACTGCTCCTGTCTCATGGATACACCAACTATTCCTCAGGATTCTTCCTCTGTTTCTCCGGTTGCACCTGCTGCGCCATCACAAACACCAACTTCTCTAAAAACTAACCAAGACAAAACCAAGCTTTATTTGTTGATTTTTGGGTGTGTCGCTCTTTTATCAATTGCGATTGTTACGGCGGCAGTTATTCTCAGGCCACAGGGTGATAATGGAAACTCAGGATCAAACACTTCAAGTGAGAACAATACAAATCAAGCAGGAGAAAGTGGTCAGCAGGGAAATTCTGGAAACTCAGCTGAAGTAACTCCACGTCCAACACTCCCCGCAGGATGGTCTTTTACACAGCCACAAGGCTCACAATTGCATATTGCAACTCCTGTTTTATCAACTGATATCAAAAGAGTTGATGAATCTACCGGATACTACAAATGGCAGGCACTTTTTGTTGAGAAATGGTGGATAAACCCAATTGACGTATTTTCTAAAAACACCGCAACGTATGTTATTGCATACCATAATTCAGCAAATGGGGAGGAAAATAGGTGGGAACCAAATGAACTTGGATCGGGAGCTATGTACCACGATGGAGAAGGCTACTATATTTATTATACAAAAGATCCTGTTCCTGGACACACGCTTGATTCAATCTACGAAAAAATTAAAGCAGAATTTAGAACAAGTGGTGCACAGTATGAATTTACCAATAAAGGGAAAGAAACTATCTTTAATCGTGAAGGATTACGCATTCAAATCCGTGATACTGCTATTGAGCCTGAACCAACCGCTCACACTGTTTATTACTCTCTGGATGCTATTGTGTTGTATTATCAAGATAGAATCTTCTTGGTCGAACCTAAAAGTGCAGATGTAGCAAAAAATTATCCTGGATTAACAATTATCCCTTCGGCGATATTTGAGCAAGTGAGGCAAATTAAAGAAGTTTCTTATTTTGAGTAAGAGTAATTCATAAACAAATTATGTTCAGGTGAGGAGATTTTTGCTACCTGCCTGAGCATCTTTTGGATTTTTTGGCGACATGGTATAATAACCCAGGTCTAAGACAGTTGGGGGTAATACCTTAAAGATCCAACCGAGACAAATTTTTTCCTTTCATCTGTCTTTTTCCACATATATAAACTTGACCGTGTGTGCTATGCCGAAAACCAAAGGGCAAAAAGAGGCACTCTTCGAAAAGTACAAAGAGATCGTTGATAAAAGCAACTTTCTCGTTGTCGAGATCAACAACGTTCCTGCAAACGCGTTGATGGAACTTCGTAAGAAGCTTGCCGCTCATGACGCCCAATTCGTCGTCGTCAAGAACACCGTGTTCCAGAAGGCAGCTGCAAGTGAAGAATCATTTGCCGACGTTACAATGGAAGGTCCGCTCGCAATTCTCGAAGGAGGAGAAGATATCGTCAGTTCGATCAAACTCTTCGATGAGGCGACAAAATATGCAAAACAATCTATGTCATTGGCAGGAGCTGATGATGAAGTTGTTTCAAAATATGTGCCTTTCACAGTACGAGTAGGGATGATCAATCATCGTTTGCTTACTGCATCTGATGCACAGCGTCTTGCAACGCTCCCGGACAAGAACACTATACTTGCTCAGTTCGTTGGAACGCTTGCAGCACCAATCAGTGGCGTTATGAACGTTATGAATGGTGTGTCACGCAACCTTGTCTATGCGCTTACTGATCTCAAAGAAAAGAAAGCTCAGACGACATAATTATTTAGATTTAATTTAATTTTTTCTCCATCATGTCAGAAGAAATAAAGCTCAACGCAAACCAGGAGAAAGTTCTCGAGCTCGTTAGCTCAATGACTGTTCTCGAACTTGCAGACCTCGTGAAAGCAATGGAAGAAAAGTTTGGCGTCAGCGCAGCAGCTCCAGCAGTTGCAGTAGCGGCAGCACCAGCAGCAGGCGGTGCAGATGCAGCAGAAGAGAAAACATCGTTTGATGTTATGCTCGACGATGCAGGTACAAACAAAATTGCAGTCATTAAGGTAGTCAAGGATGTTCTTGGACTCGGACTTACCGAAGCAAAGGACTTCGTTGAAAAAGCACCTCAGAAACTTAAGGAAGGTGTTGCAAAAGCAGAAGCAGACGATATCGTCGCAAAGCTTGTTGAAGCAGGTGCAAAAGCATCAGCCAAGTAATTTCGTCGCGAGATTTTCGCAATGCCACGCGCATTGCTCTAACTCGCTCCGAATTTAAAAAGAGGGATCGAAAGATCCCTCTTTTTATTTAGTGTCATTACTATCGTATTTATAAGTATCAGCATTGAATTCACAAATTTTGTAATGATTCGGTAATGATATTTCACGACGCATTCAGTGAAACAGTTGTAAATTCTTCGTAAGGAGTTTACACTTACTCCATGCCCTCGCTATACACTCAATTCAGACCTAAAACATTTGGCGCACTGTTAGGACAGCATCATATTGTGTCGCTGTTGCAGGCCGAACTTGCCGCAGGAAAAACCTCCCATTCGTATATCTTTATAGGCCCACGCGGAACAGGAAAAACAACAACAGCGAGAATCCTTGCGAAAGCACTGAATTGCGAAAGCCTCCAGGACGACGGATCTCCATGTGATAAGTGTCCGAGTTGTGTCGCGTTTTCTTCAGGCAAATTTCTGGATCTTATCGAAATTGATGCAGCATCAAACCGCGGCATTGATGAAATTCGCGAAATGAAAGAAAAAATAGAATTTCGCCCATCTCAAGGAAGACAAAAAGTCTACATTATTGACGAGGTACACATGCTCACAAAAGAAGCCTTTAACGCGCTTCTTAAGACACTTGAAGAGCCACCCACCCACGTTACCTTTATTCTTGCAACAACAGAGCCTCATAAAATTCCGCTCACGATTCTTTCCAGGTGTGAAAAATGCGAATTTAGACTTGGTGGAGAATCAGATATAACGGCTGTTCTTGAACGAGTTCTTGCAGAGCAGGGAATTACAGCAACTCCAGAAGCATTAAATTTGCTTGTATCGTTTGCAGGTGGAAGTTATCGCGATGCCTTATCTCTGTTGGATACGGTGATTGCTGCTGCAGAAAAAAATCAGATTGCCGAAACTACTGTCCGCGAAATGCTTGGACTTCCAAGTGATGCTCTTGTTGCTTCATACCTTACTGCCCTGGCGTCTGGCCAAACGGATACTGCCCTCCAGACGCTTCAATCGGTATTTAGCGCAGGAGTGTATATTCCGCAATTTACCAAAGCAATTATCACAGTCTTAAAAAACTGGCTGGTAAAAAAGCATTCTCCAATTGCGGGTTCGGTGGAATTTACCCAAGCACAACTTATCAAATTAATTGGCATTTTTCTCGAAGCATATACACAGCAGAGAAATGCTTTTGATCCTGAATTGCCTTTGCAACTTGCGACACTTCAAGCAGTGAATGTTGTCAGTCCAGATGCGCTTGCTGTGGAAGCAATTCGAAGTACTCAACCACAAATTGCTTCAGGCCCAAGCACAACAATTAAAGAAAAGACTGAATCGGCACCAGCTATGGTAACTGTAGCCCCAATGCCAAATATTCAACCAAAAAAGCAGGAAGAACCTCTTCAGGTTGTAGAAAAGGTAGAG
Source organism: Candidatus Dojkabacteria bacterium (assembly GCA_030583825.1). GTDB lineage: Bacteria > Patescibacteriota > Dojkabacteria. Next base: position 646,865 of record CP129477.1, read on the forward strand.
ACAAAAGAAGAAGAGCCAAAAGAAGAAGAGCCAGTAAAGTCTGAAATAAAAGCAAAGAAAAAACTCAAAAAGAAGTCTAAAAAGGTAGAAGCAGAGCAAAGTGCTGAGCCAGAAAAACTACTCACATTGGAAGAAGTTAAAATGTTATGGGGTACTTTCTTGAGGTCAGTACAGTCACAAAATAATCTTCTTTACGCTATGCTCGTAAGTTCTGTGCCTTTGTCGCTCGTAAGAGATGAAATGCTTAGCGTTTTTAAAATAGAAATTGGCGTAAGATTTGATGCCCACAAGAAAAAAGTTGAGAGCGCAACCGTCAAACCATTGCTTCAAACTGTGGGCAAAAGCGTGTACGGAACAAGCCTACAATTCGTCTGTACCGTTACAAAAGACCTGAACACCAATGCCTCCTTACCTGTGGAAACTTCGTCTGCTACAATGACACAATCTCATGTTCCGGCAGTCGAACAGGTAGAAGATCTAGGATCTGTTTTTGACGATGTTATGGGAGCTGAGATTGAAAACCTCGCATAATTCAGTAAAACAGGGGAAATTTCATGGAAAATAAAGGTTTTACTCATCTGCATCTACATACAGAGTATTCGATGCTCGATGGGCTTATAAAAATCAAAGAGTTAATGTCTCAGGTAAAAGAGTTGGGTATGGACGCTGTTGGCATTACCGACCATGGTGTTATGCACGGCGTTGTAGATTTTTATAAAGCGGCAAAAGATGCCGAAATCAAACCGATTATTGGAGTTGAAGCATATATCACAAAAGATCACCTCAAAAAAGAAGGGCGCCCTGCTAAGGGGGATGACGAAAAAGCCTACTTTCACCTCACACTTCTCGCTAAAAATTTACAAGGATACAAAAATCTTCTCAAGCTTGTTTCTATCGCAAATACAAGTGGTTATTACTACAAACCGAGAATTGATAGAGAATTATTAACGCAATACAAAGAAGGACTTATCGTGTTAAGTGGATGCTACGGGAGTGAATTTGTTCATACGCTGCGTCTCAATAAAACTGATCCTGCACTCGCAGTAAAGCGTGGACTTGAACATGTCGCAGAATATACTGACCTTTTTGGAGATGATTACTACATCGAAATTCAGCGAGGTACAGCAGGCGAAGAAGAAAAAGTCCTTGAGCCATTGCTTCGTGAGGTTGCAAAACAGGCAAATAAAAAGCTTATTGCCACTGGCGATGTCCACTACATGTACAAAGAAGATGCGAAAATTCAGGATATTTATTGGGCAATCAACGAAGGACTGACTATTACTGACCCCAAACATAAGCCAATGTATACAGAAGAGCTGTATTTAAAAAGTCCTGATGAATTTTACAAACTGTTTAACGATATTCCAGAAGCGGTATTCAATACGAATGAAATAAAAGAAAAAGTCGAAAAATACAATATTTTCTTTGATCGAGTACAGCCCCATTATTTAGATGTTCCAGAAGGAATGACTGCCGGAGACCATATTCGTGATCTTGCGTTTGCTGGAGCAATGAAGCGTTACGGTGATATTACAGAAAAAACAAAAGAACGACTTAATTACGAACTGAGTGTTATCCACGACAAAGGCTATGATGATTATTTCCTTATTGTCGCGGACTATATTCGCTGGGCAAAAGAGCAGGGCATTATTGTTGGGCCAGGCCGTGGTTCAGGCGCAGGAAGTGTTGTTGCGTATGTACTTGGAATTACAGACATTGATCCATTTTGGTGGGGATTACAATTTGAGCGATTCTTAAACCCATACCGACCATCTCCTCCTGACTTCGATATTGACTTTCAAGATGATCGTCGCGACGAAGTTATTAGCTACATTGAGCAAAAATACGGGAAAGAAAATGTGACAGCAATTTGTGCAATTGGACGTTTGGAAGCAAAAGCTGCTATTCGAGATGTCTCGCGTGCATTAGGAATTCCTCTTGATCTTGTTGATAAATTCGCAAAGATGATTCCGGTAAAGCGTGGAAAGCCTATGGATTTAGGAGAAGCTGTTGAAACCATTTCGGAAGTGTCAGACTTTGTGAATACTCATCCAGAATTTCAGAATGTTATTAAAGCAGTCTCTCGTATTAAAAAAGGGGCAAGGCATGTGTCGGTTCACGCATGTGGATACATTATTACACCGACCCCAGTGAGTGATTATGTTCCGCTACGAAGAGCCCCACAGGATGAAGACCTTGTTATTACGCAAATCCCAGGCTCAAAGATTGAAGACGTTGGGTTAATGAAATACGACTTTCTTGGCTTGAGAACACTGACAATTTTGAAAAATGCAGAAAACGCAATTAAAGAGCAGCACGGCATTGAAACTGACTGGAATGAAATCGGTTTGGACGATGCAAAAACATATAAAATTTTCCAGAAAGGACTGACTGACAGTGTATTCCAGTTTGAATCTGGTGGAATGAAGAAATTCCTTATTGACTTGCATCCAGAGCGAATTGAAGACATCAACTTCATGGCCGCAGCATATCGTCCTGGGCCAATGGGCTATATTCCAAGCTATATTGACCGAAAGTTTGGCCGTGAAAAAGTAAAATACCTCCACGAAGATCTAAAACCGATTCTTGAAGAAACAATGGGCTATGCCGTGTATCAAGAGCAAGTCATGCAGATTGCGGTAGATTTAGGAGGATATACAGTTGGACAAGCAGATCTCCTTCGTCGCGCAATGGGTAAAAAAGACAAACAGATTCTTGAAGGTGAAAAAGAAAAGCTGATTGAAGGTATGCTCGCTAGGGGATATAACCGTGAGCTGGGAGAAGAAGTATTCTCGTACATGCTTCCATTTGCTGACTATGGATTTAATAAAGCTCACTCAGCTTGTTATGCCGTTATTGCGTATCGAACTGCATATTTGAAAGCACATCACCCTGTAGAATTTGTACTTGGAGTCATGCAGTCAGACCTCGAGCGTATTCCAAAACTCGAAAAAGACCTCCAAATGGCACTTTCTATGCATATCAAAGTACTTCCTCCGTCAATTAACAAAAGTAATATGAAGTTTACAATCGAAAAGCACGACGACTTCATGGAAGAGCACTGGTTAGATGACGATTTTGATAAAATTCTGGCGGAGAAAGAAGAAAAAGGTGAGTATCACCATCTTGGAACAATTTTATACGGTCTTGGTGGAATCAAAGGAACAAGCAAGAAGTCTCTGGAAGCAATTTTAGAAGAGCGCAATAAAAACGGAGCATTTAAACATTTAGACGACTTACTTTCGCGTGTGAATATCGAGCAGGTGGATAAAAAGACACTCTTGCTTTTGGCACAATCTGGAGCATTCGAAGAGTTTGGAGAAAGAAACTCATTAATAGCTCTGATTCCGGTGCTATACGACCGCTATAAATCAGATAAAAAGAAAGAATCCGCTGAGCAAATTTCATTATTTGCCGCAACAACCAGTTCTCAGCAATTTGTACAGCAGACTCCACTTCCTCAAGTTGAGCCTGCTACTGTCCTGCAAATTCTGAACTGGGAGAAAGAAATGTTTGGAGTGTATCTTACAGACCATCCTCTTGCCCAAATTGGTGACTACTTTATGAACCAAGGCGCACTAAGCATTAAGCAGGCAAAAGAAGAGCTTCCAACTGAACAAATTCTTGTTGGTGCGCAAATTCAGCGAATGAAAAAGCTTAATACGAAAAATGGCGATCTTATGGCATTTGTAGACTTAGAAGATTCAACCGACACCGTCAGCGGTGTGCTGTTTCCAAAAGTGTATGAAGCATTTGCCAAATTACTGAATGAGTCTAATGCAACGGTTGGGATGCCATTTCTTTTTAAGGGCAAAATTGACCATAAATTAGACAAATTCAGCTTCATAATCAATGACTTTGAGGTTATAGACTTTGAACGTGCAAAAAGTGGAAATAACGCAATTGAACATGTTGTACTCAAGCTAAAGAAAACACTTAAGAAAGAAGATCTTGATTCACTAAAAGTATTTCTGAAAGCTCATGAAGGTAAAACGAAACTCTCGTTTGATGTGCCAACTGGAAACAATTACCGACGTGTTGCATATAGATCAGGACTGTTTTACACATTTGACTCGAAGAAGACGTTGTCGAAGTACGGTGAGGTTTTGGAAGGAAAGTAACCTTTCATTGCGAGGGATTAACTATTTTGAGCAATAAGTGAGATTCTGCAATTACAGAGAGGGAAGCGAACGTTGTAAATTGGCAGTCATCGAAAGAAGAGTGAAAAATAGTGTGGACAGCTTATCCACAATGTCTTACAATAGCTCATGGCGGCGATTCAAACCATGTCAGATTCTGACTTACAAAGAATGTGGGAGCTTGCAAAAGTTTCTCTCGCGAAAAAGATTTCTCCAACTCATTTTAAAGCATGGATTGAACATAGTGCACGCCTTGCCGAAATTGACGAAATTAACAAAAAAGTTGTCATTGATGTAAAAAGCTCTGTCGCGCTTAATGCGATAGAGAAGTATGTAAAAGCATCACTTTCCGATATCTTTACTGACTTTTTGGGAGAGTCTCACGAGGCACTCTTTAGAGTGAAAGCAGCAAGTTTTCAGAATGCTCACTCTATGACAGCAGTTAAAAAAGTTCAGACTATGCCGGAAACTACGGGTTCACTTTTAGATCCTGAAAATGCATATAACACACGTCTCAAGAAGGCAATTGATAATGCAGGTCTTAACGATAAGTACACATTTGAAACATTTGTTATTGGCGCAAATAATCAGCTTGCACATGCCGCAGCAACAGCAGTGGCAGGAAGTTTGGGAACAGCGTACAACCCGCTGTTCATTTATGGAACGGTTGGTGTTGGTAAAACTCACTTAATGCAGGCAGTTGCCCGACGAGCATTGGAAAAAGATCCAGACAGAAAAATCTTGTATGTCTCAAGCGAAACATTTTTAAATGCGATGGTTGACTCTATTCGATCAAAGAAAACAGCAGAATTCCGTAACCAATATCGTAAGCTTGACTTGCTCATGATTGATGACATTCAGTTTATTTCGGACTGGGAAGCTGCCCAAAATGAACTTTTTCACACATTTAACGTGCTGTACGAAGCGGGAAAACAGATAATTCTTGCATCAGATAAACCTCCATCAGAAATTCGAAATCTGGCAGATAGACTTCGTTCACGTTTTGAGGGAGGAATGGTCGCAGATGTAACAGCTCCTGACTACGAAACTCGTGTTGCAATTCTCACAAAGCATAATGAAGAGCAGCTTGATACTCGCCTTCCACAGGAAGCATTGGAAGTTATTGCGTCGTATGTTGAAAGCAATATTCGTCAGCTATTTGGGGCATATAATAAAGTTCACACATATGCAAAAGTTACTAAAGCGCCAGTTGATCGTCTTATTGTTGAGAAGATTCTGGGCCATGAGCGGGAGCTTGCACGCAAAAAAGTAAAGGTTGAAGACATTCTCGACAAAGTGGGTGAAGAATTTGGAATCACAATCGGTCAATTAAAGTCTTCGACAAGGGCCGCATCTGTGGTACTTCCAAGACAAGTATGTATGTACCTTATTCGTGATATACTTCATTATCCACTTGAACGGGTTGCACGAAGCCTCAAGCGATCCGACCATACGACGGTACTTCATGCCGTAGATAAGGTCATCAAATTGATGGAAAATGACCATCATTTGCGGGCGCAAGTCGTTGCAATCAAGCAGCAATTGCTTAAGTAAAGAGTTTCCAGTTCAAGGTTTCCGTTTCAGAGTGCATGTTTTGATAAGTTGACTCAAATGTGGGTGAGAAATACATTTTTTACACGATTTCTGTCAATATCTATTTTTTTTGTAGCACTCTTTGTATCTATCCCTTCGACCTTAGCCGCTGACTTTACAAAAACTGTAACTAAAGATATTGCAATTAATTCGGCAGAGCAGGTATCTGTGTCTGAGGTACATTCAATCACCTGGAATGGGACAGCAACGTATTTTCCTGCCAGTAAAAATACAAATATTTTTACAATCTATCCACCTCTTGTTTCGCCTGGCCTGGATATCGAAAAGATGGTAACCAATATTCGTGTTGTTGATGAATTTGGCAAACCACTGACAATCCAAACAAAGAAAAATGGAGATGCTTTGGAAATTTCTGTTCCGTATTATGAGGATCTTACAGCAGGGAATAAAGTAAGTTTTACACTACGCTACGATACAACACTGTTAACAAAAAAAGACGGTGGGATCATTGAAATAATGCATAATGCGATAAGCAAAGATTTTCAGGAACGACGAAAAAGTGCCTCAGGAACATACGATGAGGTCTTCAAAATGGAATATAACTTTCTTATTAATAAATCACTCGGGACACCGGACATGGTTTTGCCTACTTCTGGAAGAGTGCGGGACTCAAGTACAACAACAACGGTCACATTCACAGCAAATGATCTTATTCAGCAACCAGTCAGAATTACGGTCGGTTCAAAACGCTATGTGAAATTTACACTTCAGACGACGATAGATAAAACAAATGGAGATGTTCATCCACTATTTAAATCTCTGGTAAACAACCAAATTGAATTAGCTTTACCTACTGACTTTCCTGGAGTAGGGCAGAAGGTCTATTTTAGTAATATTTCTCCACGCCCAACTAAGTTGGAGACAGATGAAAATGGCAATTTAATTGCGCAAATTCCGGTAAATGCAGCAGATGGGGGAGAAATAATTATTGAAGGGTATGCTGAAATATCGCGTGTTTCTTTTTCAAAAGAAGATGCCCGCAAGTGGAAGTTTAGCGATATTCCCGATGATATGAAACAATACACTGCTGGTGCACTGCCTGAATGGCCGGTAGATGACCCTGAAATTGGAACAATTGTGCAAAAGCTCAAAGATTCTAATGGATCAGTTCTTACAACAGTAGAAAATGCGCTGAATTTTGTGACTGACACTCTTGAGTATAAAGATTTTTCATCGGCATCTGAATTACGGCGGCTCGGCGCAAAAGGCGCTCTCGCCGCAAAACAGGGAGTCTGTATGGAGTACTCTGACTTACTGCTGACCCTCCTTCGCCGACTGGGAATTCCTTCCCGCAATGTGTATGGTGACGGTGTTGGCTCGTTTGTTGACCAGTCAATTTCGGGAATCGGCCATCAGTGGATAGAAGTCTGGTTTCCAGAGCAGGGATGGGTATCTATTGACCCAACATGGAGTGAAAACTCTTACAAAATTATTGGCCCGGATTTAGATCATTTTTCGTGGTACAAGACTTCTGAATCACCGAATAAGCCATCAGGCTTTAGCTGTGTGACATGGGATAATGGCTCACCATGTAATCAGGCAGTCACAATTGAAACAGTCTCTGTTGACGAATTGCCGGAGCGCGAAACGGTTGAATCTGTGCATGACTTAAAAGCCGCAATTGATGCTAATGCTCGAGAAGAGATTTTTCCGGGAGCCGGAAAAATCGCGGAAACTTTAGGTAATTCATATTTAGGGCGATTGCTGCTCAACAATCTTTCGCTCAATATAATGCTCGCAATCGCCATATATATCGTCCTTTATCTACTTGTGAGAAACATTGCCAAAATCATGAAGAGAAATCGAGAAAAACGCTCATCTATGCCATTGTCAGTGAATAATTCTTCTCAGGCGCAACCTGTACAACCGGAGCAGAATCCTCCTTTGCCGCCATTGCCTCCTACTTTTCCTGCTTAGAAAGGAATTCTTCGGCTGCTTCTAAAAGCTTTTCTTTGTTATTGAGGTTTGGATTGTCCAATACCACTTCCAATAGGTAGTTAAGTGTAGTACCAACGATTTTTCCAGGTTTTAAGTCAAACTTTTTCATGAGTTGGTTACCATTTATCGCAAGATCGCTCACTTTAAATGCGGTATCCTCGGCCAAAACTTGTGAAATACGCTGCTGAAGCTCTACAATTTCCTGTGGATCCCACATGCTTACCGGTTCGCTTGTACCGTCAGCAATTCTCAATGCAAAAAGGTCATCTAGATTTTCCAATCCTACACGTTTAATGAATCGTCGGACGGCGGAATCACTCCATCCTTTGAATTCTTTTGACGATCCCTCGCTTTGGTTTTCTGTACTTATACGTATGTCTTTTTTATCGCTGTTATCGGTAGTATCTTCAACTTTTTCAAAAGGATACATAAACATATGCCATCGAACCAACTCTGAGACTTTTTTAATTTCTTTTGAGGAAAATCTCATCCTGCGCATGACTTTCTTAGTAATTTCGGCTCCAATTTGGTCGTGGCCATAAAAATGTCCATCCGGTGTACCTGTATCTGCTTTTCCAATGTCATGAAATAGTGCGGCCAGCCTGATATTGTCAGAGGCAAGATCAACTGTACGAAGGGTATGGTCATAAACATCAAATGCGTGGCCAATCGGCTGATCAACACCAATACATTTAATTAGTTCCGGCAAAAATATTTCCAAAAGCCCGGTTTGACGCATCAAATCAATACCTACAGAGGGTTTTGGTGCTTTCAGTAAAAGCTTCATAAATTCATCGCGAATTCGCTCGGAAGAGATCATTCGCGCAACGGTTAAGCATTCCGTGATTGCAGAAAATGTTTCTTTTTCAATCTCAAACCCTAACTGTGCGGCAAGTCTACAGGCTTTGTAGGTACGCAATCCATCTTCTGTAAAGCGTTCTACGGGATTTCCTACTGTGCGAAGGACTTTTCTTTCAATATCGTCGCGGCCACCGAATGGGTCTACAATATCAAATTCATATTCTTTTAGATTTGAAAGCTCTACTTCATCGGATGCGATTGGTGCAATTAAATACTCAACGCCTTTTTGGCCCATATCTACCGCCATCGCGTTGATTGTAAAGTCGCGGCGCTTTAAATCTTCGTTGATATTGCGGACAAATGTCACTTTTGTAGGCCAACGTCCTTTTATATATTCTTCTTCGCTTCGGAGGGTAGTCACTTCTGTGCTGAAGTTTTCGCCGTTAATATCTCGCTGGACAACTAGAATTGTGCCGAATTTTGCTCCGACGGCAATTGCTTTTGGAAAAATCTTGATTAAGTCCTCTGGAAGGGCATCTGTTGCAATATCATAATCTGCTGGAACGGCTCCTAAAAAGGCATCTCGTACAGCTCCACCCACAAGGTAGGCTTTGAAACCTTCTTTTAAGAGAATTCGCGCAGTGGTAACAACGTATGTTGGAAGTTTTACGACCATCAAGCATTATACCCTGAAGTTGGAAAATAATGAACAAAACAGATAAAGAGTGAAATTCTCTCAGAAAGCTTGCGCAGTTCCCACTTCGATGATACAATCGTCACGTATGCCAAATCTACGTAATGCAAAAAAGGCTGTGAGACAGTCAGAAGCGCGCTATGCAGCAAACAGAACCGCTAAAGACAGAATCCACCGCTGGGAATTAAAAACAAAAGCTCTCATTGTTGAGAAAAATAAAGAAGAAGCAACCAAAGCAGTTTCATTTTTGACGAAGCTTCTCGACAAAGCGGCACGACGAAATGTTGTATCCGGCAACCGAGCAGAGAGAGTAAAGTCTCGTATGCAAAAATTGTTGAATACGCTATAATTATTCAATGAGACAGACTAAAAGAGCATTCGATAGGATATTTTCGTTTATTGTCTTTATTCTTATCGGAGTTTCAGCAATTGCAGTATTCCGTAATCAGATTGGCACTGGTATTCAGTCTCTTTTTCCACAAAAACAAACGGCTCAGTCATTCGCACAAGAGCACACTCAAGTAGAAGAAAAGGTCGAGGTTATGGCACAAGCTCAACAACGCCCTTTAGTGACGGGATCAGTCTTACAGGCAACGAGTTCAAGTGGTTTTGTTAATGACTATCTTGTCAATCCAGCAGTAACAGTTAAATACGAAGATATTGGGTACCAAGTAGAAGTTCCGGAATTATCCTCAGGCGATGTAAAAATTGGTGAAGAATCCGAAGGTGGAGGAACATCGTTTTGTAGCCTTGGAGATAACGGACGAAGTGGCATAGGTATTGGAATGCAATTACGTGAAGCTCCTATTATTCCTGGTTTTTATTATAAAGGTGTCACAGAAGGTCTTCCAAAGCGTGAGGCTCCTGGAGTAACACTGGATAAATATATGGTTGCATCGGAAAGTGCTCAAAAATTAACACCAGAGCAAATGCTTCAGTTTTGCGAAGACGGCAATGACCAATTTAGGACATTAGCAACTTTTGGGTTGGAGGCGTCACTTGAAAGACAGGCTCCTTGGTTTTGGAAAGTCTGTGCAACTCAAGCGCGAACTAGACCTCCAGGAACAGATCCTCAGAAGTTTTCTGAAACATGGAGAGAAACTGATCAAGGCAAGCAGATAGTTGCGTATAGAATTGGTGGGTGGAGCTCCCGTTTGGGATTATCAGCTCCTTCTGGGAATGGTATTGTCGCTGCTTCTAATGCATGGGCATTTGATCCTCCAGGTAAAAAAGCTGTTGCAGCGGATGCAACCGCCACTGCGATGTTTAACCACTTATATCCTCCAACTTCCGATGTTGAAACTGAAGAATCGTTAAAAGAAAAAATCCTTGCGCGAAATGACGAACTTATTGTCAACTTTACAGATATTCCCGTTCTTAAAGCTATTCTTGCAGGAAACGGATTTGTACTAAACGATAAAGATACAAAGAATGTTCGTCTTTCGTATCGCCCGGATAGACAAGAAAATAACCTTTGCGATATTGACGAGGGAGAATGTCCTTTAATAGAAGCCAAAGCAGAGTGTACGGGTCTTCTTGGAGCATACTTGAAAGTAACGGCAATGCCAGGTCTTGTAGGATTCTTTCCTCAGCCTGACTGGGCAAATAACGCGTCGGCAGATAAGTCCATGCAAAGAGCGATGCTTGCAGCATTTGCGTCGGTGAAAGCTCCAAATGCAGTCGAGAAGAAAGCATCAAAAGTAGACATTCTTCGTGCTTCTAAATCTCCTAATATTGATTCTTCCTGTAACTCAATTATGACTTCTGCACCAACACAATTAACTCCATCAGAAGTGAAATTCTTAGAAAAACAGTTTACTCCAGGGTTGAAAGGAGAAGACCCTCCAGCAAAACGTGAGTCTCCAGCTGTTATCTTTTATAACCTAAGAGCAAAGTTCAAAGGAGATGTTCCTACGGGCACTATATTCGGAAATAAAGGCATAGAATTTGATGGAGACGTTACGGTATTTACTGCAATTCCACTTATTAACCTTGATTCATACGCATATTACAGTGCACCAACAGATCCTTTGCAGGATGAAGCAGAGATTTTTAAAGAAAGAGTCATTAAAGAAAGCGGTATGGAAGAGTTGCAATATAGAGTGAAATGTTCAGGCACTCCAACTAGCCCGGAAGTCAAAATAGAGTTTAGAAACGTTCGTTAATCTCCACAAATCTTTGAATTTTGCTATACTACGTTCATATAATTTAATTTCTGTTCTTCGTATGGATATCGGGAAAGCGTTGACTTACTATACGAAAGATGAAAAATTCGTCAATGTTCTCGCGATTTTTTCACTTTTGCTCATCTCGTGTATTTTCTTACTTCCAATTTTCTTTGTTGGCCCATTGGTTGTTGGATATACCGTCGAGTTAGTAAGAAGGATTCAAAATGGTGATTATTCACTTCCTGAAATCCAGTATGGCGATCAAGGAAAAGAGGATTGCTTCTCGTAATTGTTCAATTCGCTCTTGGAATGGTGTTTGGAATTGTACAGTTCATTATTCTTATCCCTCTTGCCATTATTTTCGGTGTAGGTCGTGAAGTAATGGATGATTCTGCAACTGCATCCGCAGGCGGCAGTATTGTTTATACACTTTCGTCAAACGTAGTCTCTTATGGTTTTAGCTTCTTAAGCGCAATCATCGGATTCACAATGACAGCAATCTATGCAAAAACAGACAGTGTTAATTCTCTTTTGAAGATTGATAACTATAAGAGAATGTGGGCAAATAATGGAGCGAATGTTATTATCCTTCCGATTATTTCCAGCATTGTTGGCGGATTTGTCGCTATTCTTGGATTCTTTGCATTGTGTATTGGTATCATTCCGGCATCAGTTATTTCTATGCTCATTGGAGCAGGATTTAACGGACAGTTGGATGTAAAGGAAGTCGAATAATCTCAACAAGAGAAGTACTCGGTTGTTTGACGCTCTCAAGTTCGCTACAACCTGCGTGCTCTTGTTTCAATTATTCTCCTTCAAAGCTGCGCTTGGGGTACAAAATACTCCAGCGCAGTTTTTTTACATCTTCGTACTTATTCTTGCCTCCTCGTCCTAATTAACAGCGCTCGCGCTTAAAAACGCGAGCGCTGTTTTTTTTAATGAAAACTTCCTTTTTTTGTTAATAGATCAAAAAGTGGTCGAATGTTCCAAAGAGGAGAAATATTCCTAAAAGTACTGCTAAGAAAAGCGTGAGGTTTTTATTTTCTGCATGCTCGGCAAAATTGCGAGAAAACCATCGTGCGATGAGGATAAAAATACTAGTACAGCCAATTATTCCTAGCTCATTGTGTAAAAGTGTCCCAAAGTGGTGTGGTACATCAAACAAAAATGAATTTTCAAGCAGAAGCGAGAACGGTAAAGTGTCATACTGCTGGAAAAGTAATGGAATAGAGCCTAAAAACCCCGTTCCAAATACCCAAATGTGAGGAAACTGAACCATAAATCGAACATAGGCATCCTGAAGCATTGCTCTTGACTCAAGAAAGTAGGGGAGTGGTACTGCTTCGTGGGGCAAAAAGGCAATCATAATTCCGGAGAGAACATAGAAAAGCAATAGTGCGACAGTAAGAATAAGAGGTTTTTTTAGCCAATTTGCCTTTTGCAAGTATCTAAAAGAGAGCTTCTGCAGCAAAAAGATAGCAATAACTATTAAAAAAGCCATAATTCCCGTTCGAGAAAGTGTTCCAACAACAATAAACCCGCTCAATAAGGTAATTACGATCTTTTGTAACCGTGACGTACTTAAAAATAGTCCTATACCTGCAAAAAAGGTCATAATCGCGGCAAGAATATTTGGGTGAGGAGTAGTGCCGTATACGCGAGGGAAAATATGAATTCCAACATAAGTGAAGCTTTCAAATCGGGGAGGCTGTCCAAATGCTGTAAGAAACGACGAAAAAGCTGGCCCTTGCTCAATAAGTTGTGCCGATGCAACTGCTACTTGAAAGAGTAGGCTACTCACTATTATCGGAATAAGGATTCTTTGTGTGCTTTTTTCTTGTAGAATATGTGTTAGCGCAATGCCCATTGCTGCCCAAAAAACCAAGAATTCAAATAAGTTCCATGTGCTTGCGAGGTGTAACTTTGCAGAAAGGATTCCCTGTGACTGAGCAATAAGCATATTGTAAATAAGCAATGCGACGATAATCCCAAAGCCAACAATGGGTGCTTTTAAATTCTTTTCACTAACCTTTTTATATGCCCACAACCCAATAACAATACAAGCAACAATAAAATGGAGAGTCAGCCTAATCTGGAAGTAGTTAATATATCTGCCCTGATACCAACTTTGTTCATCAAAGAGTATATTTCCTGTAAAAATTGGCAATATACCAATAAAGAGAGCACAGGTAATTTGAAAAACCTTGTTCAAACGAGAGAGAGAAAGAGTATTCGAGAGAAAATGTTTAGCTTTGTGCATTGTTTGGGTGAATGACAACTCGGCGGTCTTCACCTTCGCCAATGCTTTCACTCCTCACATCTGTGTGCTTTGAAATTTCCATGTGAACCAGTCGTCGCATTCGTGGTGACATTGGACGAAATTCGTATGGTTCCTGCAATAATCGCACATCTGAAATTGCTTCTTCTACCTGGCGGAGAACTTTGTCATTCTGTCGTGAGTAATAATCTCCAACATCCAGTGAGAGCATAATTTTCTTTCCTGAGTCTTTTCCAAGAAGCTTTTTTGCATGAAGCAAGACAATATGATGCAATGCTGAGATATTTCTTCCATGGTAACCAATGAGAAGATCGGCATTCTCTCCTGAAATCGCGACATCAATATCAAGTGTTTCTTCATCATTGACAGTCACTTTTGCTGTTGAGTCGGCACTTCCGATATGTGAGAGCAATGTTGTTAAGAACTCGCTCATATTTTTTTCTAATGCTTCTGGTGTCATACTGCCCGTATTATAAGCTCAGAATTGTGACTTGTAAAGAATTCCCGTATTAAGGGCATAAAGCTCTTTATAATTACACATGAGTAGTGAAGGGTTTTTAGAAACTCGAACGAGATAGTATAATCCCTGTATGAACAAATATATTTTTATTCTCATTGGTGTTGTTGCTATTGGTGCAACGGCATTACTCGTATGGCGCAGTATGACTGCAAGCATTCCAGAAGGTCAGATTGAAATAACTCCTACTCCAACAGTTACCCCAACTCCTCAAGTAAGCATTTCAGCAACTCCATCAGGCTCGGTAACCCCATCAGTTACCTCAACGCCAACTCCTACGCCGACGGTAACAAGTAGCTCGTCTACAAACTTTGAAGATAATTTGAACGCAAGCTGGGTATATGGACAGAGTCAGCAAACAGTATCGGGAAAAGTGTATTTTATTGATAATGCAAACAAAAAGCTCTTAAAACGTGGTGATGCAGCAAACGCAGTGAATGCGGAAACAGTCTTCACCAGTGATTCCGGAAATGTCGGATCCTTTAATGTGATTGGCTCATCAATCATTATTGCAGTACTTCGTGACGCTTCAACAAACGAATCAAAGCTTGTTCGTCACTATCCATCAAGTGGTCAAACATCCTTATTGTATAAATATTCTTCAAATAAGGTCGAAATTGCCAACTTTCTGATTCAGAAAGATACTACTGCAGAGTTTTATCTTGGACTTACCGGGGTTGATAAAAAGTTCCAACCAATGGCGATGTATGTAAAACAGTATAGCCAAGTATGGGTTCAGACACTCGAAGGATCAAAGAAAGAAGACTCAATTACTGCAATGGGAAGAACTCAGGACGGAAAAACTCTTCGTTTAAAGTTAGTGTCCACATCTGAGAACATTATTAACTTCACCATTCCTGAATAATGATAAAAGAACTGTCTCTTTTTAATACTCTCGGCAAAAAGAAAATGCCGTTTGTTCCAATAAATAAAGAGAAAGTAACCTTTTATTCATGTGGGCCAACAGTGTATGACTACGCGCATATCGGTAACTTACGATATTTCACATTTGTAGATACATTGCGCCGTACTTTAGAATTCCTGGGCTACAATGTCGAGCATGTCATGAATATTACCGATGTAGGCCACCTTTCCGATGATGGAGACCTCGGCGAAGACAAAATGCTCCGCGGAGTTGAGCGTGAAAAAAAGAAACAGGGGAAAGAATTCACAGTATGGGATCTCGCCCAATTTTACACAGATGCATTTATCGCAGATTCGCAAAAAATGAACTTTCTGCCGCCGCATCAACTAACGAAAGCAACACAGCATATTCAAGGAATGATTGACCTTATCCAGTCGCTTGTTGATCAAGGATATGCGTATAAAACGTCTAAAGCAGTATATTTTGATGTGACAAAGTTTGCTGATTACACGAAATTATCCGGCCAAAAGCTTGATGAAAAGCATGTCGGTGTCCGCGATGAAGTCGTTGTTGATGAAGAAAAGCACCATCCGGCAGACTTTCGCTTGTGGCAGCTTGATCAGCCTGACCATGCAATGCAGTGGGATTCACCGTGGGGAAAAGGGTTTCCGGGTTGGCACATTGAATGTTCTGCAATGGCGATGGAGTATCTTGGCGAAACATTAGATATTCATACTGGTGGAATTGATCATATTCCAGTGCACCACACAAATGAAATTGCCCAAAGTGAGGCCTCAACCGGCAAACAATTCGCAAACTACTGGCTTCACTCAGATTTTTTGCGTGTTGACGACGAAAAAATGGCAAAAAGTAAAGGAAATGCCTACAATTTATCTGATATTATGGCAAAAGGCTTTTCTGCGCTTGCATTACGCTTCTTTTATTTGAGTGCGCATTATAGAACTACGCTCAACTTTACCTGGGAAGCACTTGAAGGAGCACAATCTGCATATGAAAATCTCTGGACGCAAGTAATGACGGCGCGAACACTTGTTGCGAAGACCAGTTATTCAGGGCAGAAAGCAGAAATAATAGACGAGGCTCGCCTTACTGAATACGTTCACAAATTTACAGACGCAATGCTTGACGATCTCAATACACCGCTTGCAATAGCGGTATTATGGGAAGTTATTAAGTCAGAGAGCACCCCAGCAACAAAGATAGCTTTTTTTGAAAAAGTTGAGTCTGTTATGGGATTATCGTTATTGTCAGCACCTACCCTGTATGATGATTCGTTTTTAGACAAAGCAACGCAAACCGAAGTAATTGAAATGGTCATACAGCGCGATGAAGCAAAGGCCCAAAAAGACTATGAACTTTCGGATACTTTGAGAGAAAGTATCACAAAAAAGGGATTTATTGCGATTGATACTGTTGCCGGCACAATTGCCATTCCTTCTTTTTAGTAGTGCTTATAGTAATTGAAAACTAAAGAGTGCCCCCAATTTGTGGGACATCCTATAGATATTGCGTGAGCTTGGTTCAGATGGTATAATCCATTTAAAAAACCAAACAAGGAGATTTTTTCCATGGCAAAAGTAAGTACGGCGAAAGCTAAGAAAGCCGTGAAAGCGGACGTTCCAGCTATGTCGCCATTTGAGTCACAGATCGAACAGTCTTTGAGGACTTATAACCCATTAAAAGCAGGGGGAATTGTTGAAGGAACAGTTATCAACAAAGAACCAGGTCTTTTGGTGGTTGACGTCGGAGGACGAAGCGAAGGTGTCATTAACGGTCGTGAACTTAAGAGCAAGGTCATTAACATCGAGGAAATTAAAATCGGTGACAAGATTCTTGTCTATGTTGTTTACCCGGAAAGTAAAGACGGTAGTCTTGTACTGTCACTTAAGCGAACCGAAGAAGTCAAAATCTGGCTTGATCTCGAAAAAGCATCCCGTAACGGTGATGTGCTTGATGCAACTGTTGTTGAAGTCAACACCGGTGGTGTCATTTGTGAACTTTTTGAAGGAGTTCGCGGTTTCATTCCAACCTCACAGCTTGATCCAAATCGAATCTTCGAAAGCGGAAAAAAGATGTATGGAAAGGATGTCACTTCTGTTATTCAGCAGCGTTTGACTCAGCTTCTTGGCGAGCAAATTAAAGTCAAGATTATTGAGTTGGAGCGTGAAAGAAGCAGAATTATTCTTTCAGAAAAGTCTGTCACATTTGATACAGAGTCAGCAAGCAAAGAGAAGCTTCTCAAGAAGATAAAGGAAGGCGATATTCTCGATGGTAAAGTTACAGCAGTCACACCATTCGGTATTTTCGTTAATACTCAAGGTCTTGAAGGTCTTGTTCACTTGTCTGAACTTTCATGGGACAAAGTTACTGACGTTGGTAAGCTTTACCAGGTTGGTGATGATGTTCAGGTTATGGTGCTCGAAATTAAGGAAGGGGGACGACGTATTGCATACAGCATTAAGCGACTTGTTAATGATCCGTGGCGTTCACGAATCAAGAAATATCAGGTTGGTGATGTTGTTGACGGCGTTGTTGAAGGTGTTGTTGAATATGGTGCATTCGTTAGAATTGACGAAGGTATCAACGGTTTAATCCACATTTCAGAACTTTCTGATAAACTCGTGCGCAATCCTGCAGATATTGTGTCAGCAGGACAGAAGGTAAGCGTGATGATTCTCTCGATTTCCGAGACAGAGCGTCACTTAAGCCTCAGCCTCAAGAGAGTGAAAGGCAACAAAAAATCTGACGATGAAGAATAATTAACCATTCTTTTTCTGATGAAGAACACCCCGGGTAATACCGGGGTGTTTTGTTTTTTACGGCATAATGGCTGTTTTTATATTGCAATATAGACATTTAGCAATCAGATGCTATAATTGCTACTATGAAAAGACAAGCACGCAAAGAATTTCTTGATATGCCTGTTTCCAGGTTCTCAGATCCTCTCTATTTTGCTCTGAAGAATGCCGAAAAAGCAGCAAAAATCTCGGGTGAAATAGAAATTACTCCGAAATTATTATTCGTAGGATTACTTCTTGATAAAGACTCACTCGCATTTTTCCTTTTAGACAAATTGAATATTGACTCGTCTGATGCAATTAAAAAGTTAACTGGCTATTCTGAGCAGAGAATTCTTGCAATCTCTGAGCGAAGCAAAAAAGCAAAAGTAACACTTTCAGTAGATGCAAAGCGACTCATTCTTGATGCAATGCGAATTGCACGCGAAGGAAAAGGATATTACGTTGGTACAGAGCATATTTTGCTTGCACTCCTTAAAAATCCTGAAAAAGACCTCGCATTTCTTGCGGATATATCAGGTGTAGTTCAAGGAATGCCTAACTTTACGGGAGAAGTCCTGCGTGCAACTGTTTCTCCATTTGAAATGCTAAAGCAGGTTGAGACTGTGTTGCAGTCGCCGGCAAAGCCATTACCTCAGGCAGCACAGGAAGGCGTTGAAGGAGTATTGGCAATGTTTACTGAAATAATGACAGCAAAAAATCGCAGATTCCGCAGTACAGTGACCAAAAACGCAAGAAAAGATTACACAGATAAAATTTTTGGAAGCTTTTTACGTCAGACATATAAGAATGTATTGCTTGTTGGCGCAAGCGGTATTGGAAAGTCTGCAGTTGTCGAAGAGCTCGCTCATCGCCTTATTACTGGTGATGCTCCATTGTCACTTCGTGAAAAACAGCTACTAAAGATCAATATTCCAGCAATGATTGCAATGGCAAAGTTCCCCAATGAGCTCGATAAACAAGTATTAAACATTCTTAACGAGGCATATGGAGATGATAGTGCGGTATTGTTCTTTGACGATATTCACACACTTATTGGAAGCCAAATGCGTGGTGGAATGAACATGGCAATGAGTATGAAACCGTTCTTAGAATCAGGAGAAGTTAACATTATTGCAACGATGCCTGACGACGAATATCGTGCTCTTTCAGACTCTCAGCGAGGGTTTTTCCGTTATTTTACAGTAATCGAAATGACTGAACCTTCTGAAGATGAGGCAGTTGCGATGATCAAAGATGAAGTAAAAGAACTCGAAAAGAAACATAAAGTAAAAATTGACGAAAACGCAGTTAAAGCAGCAGTATCTCTTGCAGATAGCTACTTGAACGAAAGAGTATTGCCCGATAAAGCTGTTGAATTACTCGACATTGCCGCAAGTAAGTATCACTTTGGTCATGAATACTCGTTAAAAAGTCTTGGAAAACTCATCGCAGAAGAAAACGAAATGAGAGAAACCAAAGAGCGTCTTATTGGAATGGGTGACTACGATGCAGCAGATGCCCTCCGCAAACGCGAGAAATTAATCCAAAAACGAATAAAAGAAGAGAGAAAGGCTATTGGGGTGAAAAAGACTCTTCCGCGCGTAAAAGAGCAGGATATTAAGAATCTGATTGCAGAGCTAACCAAATTGCCTGTTGCAACAATTACAAACAACGAAATGTCGGCGCTTGTAACACTTGAGGCATCTATTCGTTCAAAGATTATTTCCCAGGAAGACGCAATTAAGCGCGTTGTCAGTGCAGTAAAGCGTGGAAGAATTGGAATTTCAGATAAAAATCGTCCATGGGCAAGCTTGTTATTCTTAGGCCCGACCGGCGTAGGAAAAACAGAGTTAGCAAAAGTGTTGTCTCGATTGCTATTTGGTGATAACGAAGAACGCTTGATTCAGATTGACATGAGTGAATTCATGGAACAGCACAGTGTTTCTAAGCTTATCGGCTCCCCTCCGGGGTATGTTGGTTTTGAACAGGGTGGCATGCTTAGCGAAAAGATTATGGATAATCCGTATAGCGTGGTACTTTTCGATGAAATCGAAAAAGCTCATCCAGAAGTATTAAACATTCTTCTTCAGATTCTTGAAGATGGCCATTTGACCGATTCACGAGGAAACAGAGTGAGTTTTCAGAACACAATCGTTATTTTGACCTCAAATATTGGTGCAGAAAAGATTGCAGAAGACAAAGTTCTCGGTTTTTATCGCGAAAGAACTAATGAAACCATGCCAACTCAGGATTATGAAGCAGTGAAAGACAGGCTTATGAAGGAGTTAAAGAAGCGATTGCGTCCGGAATTGATTAATCGTCTCGACGATGTTGTTATCTTTAAGTCGCTTACCAAAGATGATGCCTCTAAAGTGCTTGAAATTCTTGTTGCAGACCTCGCAAAGCGTATTGAACATTTGAAACTCTCTCTTCAGCTTGGTGAAAAGGCAAAGAAACAGCTTTTGCACGACGGATTCAGCAATGAATACGGTGCACGTCAGTTGCGAAGAATGCTTCAACACGAAATTGAAGACTTAATTGCTGACCATGTGCTTGAAAAAGGCCTTCTTGATGCGCAGGAAGATACAAAGAAGCAAGAGGCGTTAGCGATTGACTATGATAGCAGGAAAAAGCTGTACCAGATTATGGAAAGAGCTGCTGCAAAGAAAAAGTAGCATGATAACTCCCAATATATTGGATCTATCGTAAAATCATATTTCTCGCGATATAATTGTGTATGTACGTATGCCGAAACTGCGGATATGCCGCAGCAAAATGGAGTGGAAAATGTCCAAACTGTGGAGAGTGGGGAACACTTGACGAGTCAAATATGCCTGTAAAAAAGAAAGCAGGGAAAGTATTACAGCCGGTATATGGCGCGGATCTCGTAAAAGCAGCAACGATTCCTGAATCAAAGCTGGAAAAACTCTCAACTGGTTTTACTGAAATAGACCGAATTTTAGGTGGTGGAATTGCACGAGGAGCTGTTACTCTTGTTGGTGGTGATCCTGGTATTGGGAAATCCACGTTATTATTACAGGTTCTCGCGTATATTGCATCGGAAGGGCATACTGTAGCGTATATCTCTGGTGAAGAATCACTTGCACAGCTTTCCTCACGACTAAAGCGATTACTCTCTAAAATCCCTGATACTTTGCTTATGGGAACAGATACCGATCTTGAATCAGTGGTAGGAAGCCTTTCTCGTCAAAAGCTCGACTTTGTTGTTATTGACTCAATCCATTCTCTCACAGATGCAAATACAGAAGGAACATATGGAGGAATTAGCCAATTGAAAATGGTTACAAGTTCTCTTACGCAATGGGCAAAAAAGAACGATACAGGTATGTTTCTCGTTGGCCAAGTAACAAAAGAAGGGTATGTCGCCGGCCCAAAGAATGTAGAGCATATTGTTGATACCGTTATGTATATTGAGCGCCTTGGCGACGAAAATATTCGTTTAGTCCGCACAGTAAAAAACAGGTTTGGGGAAGTCGGGGAGGTCGGATTTTTGAAAATGGCAGGCAAGGGATTGGAAGATAAAACTGATTTCAGTCGAATGCTTGTGGAAGAAAGCGCTGTGTCGCTTCCTGGTGGAGCTTTGGGGATTACATTACAAGGAAGTCGTCCAATTATGGTGCATTTACAAGTCCTTACTAATGACACAATGTTTGCAGTTCCACGACGGGTTGTAGACGGAATCTCGAAAAATAAAGTTGAAGTACTTGCTGCTGTGATTGCAAAAAAGCTTCCAAAGCTTTATTTAGACAAAAAAGATATATTTATTAAGGCAAATGGAGGAATTTCACTGAAAGATCCTGGCATTGACCTAGCAATCATCGGTGCAATTCTTTCGTCTGTGTTGAATGTATCATTTGAAACAACAGTTTTTATTGGGGAAGTAGGTCTTCAAGGTGAAATTAAGGCATGCGCGGGATTCGATGCTCGCCTAAAAGAAGCAAAGAAGCTTGGATTTACAAATATCGTTACTTATAAAACCGTTTCTCATATCTCAGAGATTCTGGAATTCTTAAAGAAGAAAGTTTCATAGCGGAACCATTCTGTCGCATACCGTATTATCGCTGTTTTAATGCTATGTTCCACGAATCGTGTCCTTCTGGTGGTTTCGACTCACAAATATTTCTCATAGACCACAAGGTTACGTTAAAGGTCTTTTTCCCGATAGATACAGGCAGTTGACATTATTCTGAATATTTAGTTATAATACTACAGGTTTGATAGAAAGAAACTATAAACCAAAGCAACTATTGACAATCATAGTCTGAGTAGGTATAATACTCTTACAATCGCAGACTTTTCCCTGGGTTTGGAACTATCTGAGCCCAAGGAAAAGCTCTGTGAGAGATTTAGAAAGACATTAGAAACCTGATGTTTTACTAAAGGGATCGGTCTGGGGCAGTGCCGATCCCCTCTCCGTTTTTTAAACAAAAACAATCACACTTTAATAACAATCAAACGTTGGAAACTTCATACTTGCATTTTTCCTCAAAATATTTACAATGAAATAACTATCCCCGTCGTGGATATATTCAACCTCACAAATTCACATTTAATTATGTCGAAACCAAATCAACCGCAATGCGCGGAAGAGAAATTAAGTTAATGTCCTTTTATTCATGTTTACTGCACAAAAATTAGCCGAAGATACGGTTGCAAACTTACTGAAAGTTGCTGTCGAAATTGGCGGCAAAGAGAAAGCAAAAGAGCTTGAAAAATTTCAAAAACCAGAACTAATCAAATTTATTCTCGAAGAGTCAGCAAAGAAAGATGGCTATGAATATGCCGGTGGAACTCTCGAAATTATGAATGGCGGTGCACACGGCTTTTTACGAGTTGATGGAGTACTTCCAAGCCAAGGAGATGTTTATGTTTCTGGCACTCAAATTCAAAAATTCCATTTACGAACAGGTGATGTCGTTGAAGGTGTTGTCCGCAAGTCAAAAGAAAGCGAAAAATATCGAAACATGCTTAAAGTTGATTTCGTTGGTGGGCATCCTGCAGCAGACGTATTAAAGCGACAGCCATTTGAAAAGAAAACTCCAATTTTCCCAAATAGACAAATAAAGCTTGAGACTACCTCAGATATTCTCTCGACACGTATGATTGATATGCTTTCTCCAATTGGATTTGGACAGCGTGGTATGATCGTTGCTCCTCCAAAAGCGGGTAAAACCTGGCTTTTGAAGGATATTGCAAACGGTATCACTGCAAACAATCCAAATGCAAAGCTTATGATCATTCTTGTTGGTGAGCGTCCTGAAGAAGTCACAGACATTCGTCGCTCGGTAAATGGAGAAGTGATTGCATCGAACTTCGATGAAACTCCAGAAAATAACACAAAAGTCGCAGAAATGGGACTTGAAAAAGCAAAACGAATGGTAGAGTGGGGTGAAGATGTCATTATCCTTATGGATAGCATCACACGTCTTGCACGATCATATAACCTTGTGGTTCCAAGCTCAGGCCGAACACTTTCAGGTGGTTTTGACCCAGTTGCATTGTATCCTCCAAAGAAATTCTTTGGTGCTGCACGTAACTGCGAAGAGGGTGGAAGCTTAACAATCCTCGCAACTGCATTGATTAACACAGGTAGCCGTATGGATGACCTCATTTATGAGGAATTCAAAGGTACCGGTAACATGGAGCTTCATCTTGACAGAAGTCTTGCAGAGCGACGTGTCTATCCATCTATTGATGTTACAAAATCAGGTACTCGACGTGAAGACTTGCTTCTTGATCCTTCTATGCTTCAGATGTCATGGTTACTCCGAAAGATGCTTGATACTCTTGAAAAGAACAACGAAAATCCAGCAGAAGTGCTTGTTGAAAGAATGAAAACTTCAAAGAGCAATATGGATTTCTTGAAGAACTTGAGAGCGTAGCTTTTATTCCCCTCATAGGGCAATTGTCCAAGCGAGTTTATTGAATACTATCCTATAATGCGGTATAATTCACTATCAACAATTATGTTGAATCGCTCATATTCATAGGAGTTTTCTCATGGGAAAGAAAGTTACCGTTAAACAGGGTGAACAGCTTGTCTTGTTAATGACGTGCCAGAATTTAGAAGTAACATTAGCAGGTGACCATCAAAGCGATGTTTCCCAGTTTGGTGAAGTCAGCTATGATGTTGATGAATGGAATGATTGGACTTATCTTTCTCCCTTTGAAGGGAAAGAACTACATATTTCTGATTTGCCAACTATCCCGTTTGGAATTTATTTCCACGATGTTGGGGAAGAATTCACTATACGGTTTACTCCGACTAAAGAAATGACTGTTCTAGTAGAAAGTATTGATGTTGGAACTATTCCACTTTCTACGCTAGATTAGTCTATATGAGTTACGCTGGGGAGAAAACAGTTGCATCTTCGAATACAGAAGTTTTTTCCCTTGCCTAACACCTTTTTTCAATTAAAACTCTCTCTTTATATCTTATAGTTGTGGTATAATTCTTGGACGTTCGATCATCTAGGAGCACGTGTATATGCTGAAGATTCAGGTGGGAAAGAATACGCCAAGTTTCGCACGGACTGTCGTTGTTAAAGCTACCAGCGCTGGGAAGCTTGTTATCCTGGCGGATGAAGAGGAGGTATCAATATCAGACGCGTCATCTAACATTGAAACAGTCATTACTGGCACGAATCCCACAGGAGTTTTGGTAAACGGAGTGAAGTATGACTCTGTTATTGTTGTCACTAATACAGGGATGACAGAATTCTCTTGGTCGGTAAATTTTGGGCAACGGTACTATAACGAAAAGCTTCCAATCACCATAACACCTATGGCTATGTCCAATGATTGAAGAACGCCGGCAGGGCAGAGTATATAACACAATACATCCCTGCAGGCTTTTTTCCTTTTCGAATGTTAACTTTATGTAGTCAGTTCTCCCCATATTTCTTTACTTTGTACGTATTATAGGGTATAATTCGAGAGTGTTTTTTAGCGAAAGGAACGTAGAAAGTGGTACTTGAAGTGCAAATTGGCGAAGGTAACCCCTTCACGGTAGAAACAGTCTTTGTTGAGGGTGAAGACGATGTAGTTACGCGCCTCTTCATTGATGATGAAGAACTTGTTCCTGAGTTTCCAGTTCGTGTTCATGTTCGAGCTTTTGGCGGAATCCAAACCTCCAATGCGGGCAATCATGACGAAATGACTGTGTACTTAGGTATCCACCAAATGCCCGATGCGGCGTATTTCAAGGATGGGATAGCCAGCCAGAAAGTTCGCAATTTCCCCGTTGAAATCACCGCGCTATGACCGACCCTAAAAACTAAAAAACTTTTTATGAACCAGCCGGGATATCCCAAATGAAAATATATCCCCGCTGGTTTTTCCTTTTATTTTCCTCTAGAAATTCGCAAACACCTTTATTTATTCCGCATTATAGGATACAATACTATATCGCACATTGTATAGCTTGGAGTTCATTATCATGTTAGTGAAGTTGGTAGTAAAGAACGGTGACAGCACCAAAGTAATCTTGACCCCCAAAGTTGAGATTGATGCAGAGTGGAATATTCTCGCACACGTCCCTGTAGAAATAGAAGGGTATACAAGCATAGAAATTCATAATGCTTCGGGTAACCTTAGAGAAGTGAGACTCTCTTTTGGTGAACGTTCTGTGTCCTGCATCTGGGCAACTATCTATCTCAATAAGCCCGGAAACTATATATTCTTTTTTCCACCGAGAGATAGTGGCATCCCGACCCCAGAGTGGTTTATTTACACAAAAGAACTTCCTCTCACTATCACCGCGTCCTAAACATCCATTAATCCCCAGCAGGGAAAAATTTCTCATAATTTGCAACCTCCCTGCCGGTATACCCCTTAGACTTTCAGAAACTTCTCCCTCAATATCCTTTCCAATTTTGTCTCGATCAAACAAAACTCACGACAAAACTCTCTTTACACTTCACCTGTTCGCTCTCCAACTCATAAAATAGATATATCCTAGAGGAAAATATCTTGTTCACACTACAATACTCAATTTCAACATACAAAATTTGCGGGGGAATGCTCATGCTGTTATACTGTCTCCATGATGTATCTACGCCCCAAGAAGTTAGATATCTTTGGTGACAAAACGTCCCTAGAAATCTATATCAATAAAGAAACTGCCGATCAATCCGGTATTAAAGAGGGAGACCTCATTGATTTATCCTTTGCAACACTTGAAACAGGCGCAATTGCCGTTCTTACTGACACTCTTGTAGACGTCAGCGAAGTCGGTCTACCTGCCAGCTTGTGGACAGTTCATCCTGTTTCTTCGGAAGAATTAGTCGCACTCGATGTTCAGGGTCAGGCAAAATCTATTCACTATATTCGAAAAAAGATTCTCGGTCAGCCATTAAACTACGAAGAAATTCGTGAAATTATGTACGACATTGCAAAGCGACGTCTTTCACCTGTTGAAATGACATATTTCGCGTCAGCATCGTATAGTCCTGGGTTTTCAGAAGAAGAAATGCATTTTCTTACTAAAGGAATGGCAGAAACCGGAACAATCATGGACTTCAAAAAGATGGGTGAGTTTGTCGTTGATAAGCACTCGATTGGAGGATTGCCATCAAAAGGTGTGACTCCTGTATTAGTATCGCTTATGGCGTCACTCGGATTCATTATTCCTAACACAAGCACTCGAGCAATTACGTCTCCAGCGGGAACGTCTGACGTTCTTGAAACGATGATGCCGGTTGATCTTACAGAACATGAAATCTACGATGTCGTAGGCAAAACAAACGGATGTTTAGTATGGGGTGGAGGTCTTGATCTTGCTCCTGCAGACGACATTCTTATTCAGATTGAACGGCCATTGCATGTGGAATCGTATGACAAATTCATTGTTAGTATTATTGCCAAAAAGATAGCAACAGGAATTACACATTTGATTCTTGATATCCCGTATGGAACAGGTACAAAAGTCCCTGATGCAGATGTTCCAGTTGTTGCTGGCGCATTTGAAAAGCTCTGTGCAAAGTTTGGTATTAAAGTATTTGTATACAAGCGAACTTCTCGAGGAGTAGATGGAAACGGTATTGGGCCAGTATTGGAAGCACGAGATGTTTTATGGGTTCTGGAAAGAGATAGTCGCCGACCAGTTGGTCTTGAAAATATCACACTTGATATGGCTGCACGCCTTATCGAAATTACCGGAAAACATACATACGAAGAAGCATTTAAACTCCTGCGTGAGCAGCTTGAGTCAAAGAAAGCATTGAAAAAGTTCTGGGAAATGGCCCGTGCACAGGGGGCGCAAGTAGAAATGAAAGGTGACGATATGATCCCAGGAAGCTATACATTTGACGTTGTAGCGCCAAAGTCAGGCACAATTGATCGCTATGATCCTCATGCAATCGTTGTTCTTACTAAAGCATTGGGAGCACCATATGTTAAAAAAGCAGGAATTTATATTCGTCATCAACCGGGAGATTCTGTTAAAGAGGGCGATATTATCGCAACATTACACGCCGAAAGCGCAAATCGTTTGGCACTTGCAAAGCGAGTATTAGAAGAACAGAAAGAGAAGTTAGTGAGCTTTTCCTGATAGTAAGGACTTTGAAGAAAAAGCGGAACCGAGCAAAAAGATAACTGACGTTATGTTTTGCGAAGGAGGTTAGAAGGCAATACAAAATCGTATGAAAGTGTAAGTGTAAAAAATAGAGAATAAGTACTAAAAAAAATTTAATTTTGATCGGTAAAGGGAAATGAAAGTGTCCTTTTTTGGAGCGAGTGGTGGCATTGTCACAGGCTCTTGCTATCTGATGGAAGTAGGCGATTTAAAAGTAGTTCTGGATTGTGGAATGTTCCAGGGTGAAGAAAAAATCGAAGAGTTAAACTATCGTGAGTGGCCATTTAATCCGGAAGAAGTTAATTTCCTTATTCTTACACACGCTCATCTCGATCATACAGGACTTATCCCAAAATTTGTAAAAGATGGGTTTAAGGGCCGTATTATCAGTACCGATGCAACAAAACAACTTGCTGAAATCATTATGCTTGATGCAGCAAAGCTTCAGGAAGAGGCTGAGAAGCGTAACGAGAGTTCAGAGGCATTAACTCGACACACTGGGCCTTTATACACAAAAGAAGATGTCGAAAACACTATGGATCTTTTTGAAGTACATCCATACCATGAAATTGTCCGCCTTCGAGATAATTTTTCCTTTAGAATGCGTGAAGCAGGGCATATCTTGGGTTCTGCAACTGTCGAAATTTGGTTTAAAAACTCACAAGGACGAGAAAGGAAAATGGTATTTTCCGGTGACATTGGTCAAACTGGTGCACGTATCATTCGTGATCCTGATTTTGTCCGCGAAGCCGATTATGTTGTTGTTGAAAGTACCTATGGTTCACGTAACCACAAAGATAAGAGTGCAACACTTTTGGAAATGCTTGCAATTCTTAATGAAGCATCAAGAACAGGCGGAAATGTCATTATTCCAACATTTGCAGTAGAGCGAGCACAGGAAATTTTGTATGAAATTAACCTTTTTGTAGAAAGAGGCGTATTACAGGGCTTAAAGTTCTATTTAGACAGCCCGCTTGCCATTCGAGCAACCGAAATTTTTAGACAATATAGAAAATATTACGACGAAGATGCAATTGCATTACTTCGCGCTGGAGATGATCCATTTTCATTTAGAGGATTGTTCTACACCCAAGGATCAAAAGAATCTATGAAACTTGCAACCGAAACATCGGCTGTTATTATGGCAGGAAGCGGAATGTGTAATGGAGGACGTGTTGTTCATCATTTGAAGAATCATTTGCCAAATGCTAATAACCATGTGCTTTTTGTAGGATTCCAGGTTCCAGGTACATTGGGTCGCCGACTTGTTGATGGTGAACCAACAGTAAGAATCCATGGTCAGGAAGTGGAAGTAAAGGCAAAAATCCACACTCTTGGTGGTTTTTCGGCACATGCTGATCAAACAGACTTGTTGTATTGGTTGAGAAGCTTTGGACATAGTCCAAAGGAAGTGTTTATAACCCACGGAGATTCCGTGAATCGAGAAGGACTCGCAAAGAAAGTCGTTGAGGAGCTACAATTGAATACACATCTTCCCAATATTGGGGACAGTTTCGACCTTGAATAGGTAGGTAGGGTGGTGTATAATACTATGCATGTCGTTATTTCAGACAGTGTAGTACATGCAATCCTCGGAGCGGTGTCACATAGTGATGCCAGGGGGAGTTGCTTCGAGTTTTCTCGGGCAGCCAAGCTCCAGCGCATACAATCTAAAAACTAAGACCGTTATGTATGTGTCACTTTCTTACTAACTCGTCAGATTCTACAGTAGGGGAGCGCTAAAATTATAGTTTAGTCATGTCAGAAGAACAGCCTCTTATAGGTACGGACTTTTCGGGATATATTGAACTAAAGAGAAAAAACCAACTGTTGTCGCTCGAGAACGACGACGCGAATCCATTATTGTTTGTAAAAAATATTGCAGGGTGGATCGTGTGGCGATCATTGCGAATTGTATCTGGAATGCTTTCGTTTATCATTTTCTTACAGCGTGCAGTTATCAATCTTAAAACAGACATGCTTCAGATGTTCTATTGGGGAAGAAGCGCATCATTTGGCGTATTCTTACAGTCAGTCGCAGTATTTATTCTTGTAATTCTTGGATTCACATTCTTTGTAGGTGGTAGTACGGCGCTTTTAGATAGTCCAGCAAGTGCAGGACAGGAAGTTTCTGTAGAAAACTATGCTGCCTCATCACAATCGGACATTCTTATTCAAACCGGATCTCTTGAAACACAGCTTCCACAGGAACTTCAGCGTATCGAAATGGTTATTTATACCGTAAAGCCAGGTGATTCTATTGAGACAATTGCTGAACGATTTGAGCTTAACTTGGACAGCATCCGCTGGGCAAACGATATTAAAGCAGGCGACACTATTAAATCGGGTCAACAGCTTCGTATTCCTCCGGGAGAAGGAGTCATGTATAAGGTACAGGATGGTGATAACCTCGAAATTATTGCAGCAAAAACAAATTCGTCGCAGCAGGCAATTGCAGATGTAAACTTGCTCGATAAAACTGGAAATGTCGCTACGGGTTCAGAATTATTTATTCCAAATGGAACATTGCCCCAACCGACAAAGGCTCCAACAGTTGCACGTCCGGCAGTTGTACGACGCACAAACCCAGTACCAGCACCTCCAGCGGCAACACGATTTTTAAGCTGGCCAGTGCAAAGCGGTGGTGGTTATATTTCACAATGTCCTAACGCATACCATGTTGCAATAGATATTGCTTCAGGTGGTGGAGGAACTCCAAATCTTGTTGCTGCAGCTCCAGGATTGGTTACATATGCAGGCTATCATAATAGTGGATACGCATGGGTTGTAGAAATTGACCACGGAAACGGATATTCTTCGCTATACGCTCATATGGTTCCTCAATCTATTACGGTTAGTGGCGGTCAATATGTTGATAGAGGTCAAGTTATTGGACGAATGGGACAATCGGGTCTTGCAACAGGTATTCACGTTCACTTTGAGCTTTCTCAGGGTGGAGGATTGAAGCGAAGTAAGCGTAAGCTTGTACCTCCTGCAGCGTATATGATTAATAGTTATTGTGGATATTAAACCTGCATCACGTTCATAAAAAGAATGCTCAGCTTTTAACGCGTAACAAGTACGCTAAGCTTGCGCGCTTTTTACTCGCGCTCTTCGGTTTTTCAAGTGCTACGGCTTGCGGGATATTTTCAAATTCTCCTCATGCTATCATTGGCCCTGTGCGTGCTTTTTACTCATACTCTTCGGATTACTGAGTCTTATCAATCGTGGGACGTTTTCACTCGCTCCTCAGTGCATCGTTCGAATTCGTCTCAATGCCCAAAGGTTTGATAGCCACGTATATCCTACAAACACTTTGGGATTTCGACTCACCTTCGCTCTGCATGAGTACATGTTCTTTGTAACCTGACTTATTTCCCTTAGAAACCTTAAAATATGCGAATTTTGTGGGTGGCTTCTAATATTGCTAAGGCAGCTTATATGCTTGTAGAAGTATATAGATAATGCCCGGAGAGTCTTTACTTTCTACAAGGCGCTAGCAGTTATTTCATTCTCTGCTAGTAGGTTCTTGGGGTTAAAATATAGGGCTAAATGTCGTGATAGTATCGGTAACCCCGTATAAAAACGAATATAAATACTTTTGGTATACTGTTTTCAGAGAATATAACTCTCAGGTATTGGCATTTTTATAATCTTCTGTTAGGATGTATGCAAGTACTTGTGACACAAGAAAAATTTTAGTAGCATATTACTAATTATGAATCAGGGAAATGCCCCGCTGATCGCTGATCGAGCAAAATCAGTCTTCAGCTTTCTCATGAAACTATTGCTCATCGTTGTGATTATCTTTTTAATTCTATGGTTTACAGGCCAGGGATCTGGACGTGAACAGCAGACTACGGGAGATAATGGCTCAGGCGATGGACAATCATTTACCTCAGGAGAAGTTAACAACAATAACAACCAAGGATTAATTCCGGGTTTGAACGTTATTCGTGAAATTATCGCTCCTGATTTGCAATTCGCAAACCAAAACCAACTTTTCTGTTCAACAAACAATATTACCAATACAACAATTGGTGGGCCAAATAACTACTTTAACGATGCGTATATTACAAATGTAAATGCAGATTCGCTCAATATTGATCCATACACAATTAACAGTAATGGAATCACCAATACCAACGGTGGAGATATTAGACTTAATAACAATACAGTTATTTCAGGTGGATTATCAGTAACAAGTGGAAATATAAGTATCACGGGCAATCTTGTGAATTTTCCTGTTAACCCAGCCCATTTTGCAATTAGCACAGGTGTTCTTAACCTTGCAGATCCATACGCAACAGGTGCTGCATACGATTATCGTTTCTTCCCGCTAAATGGAACTTTAGACGATATTTCAAACGTTAATGCCCCTTCGCCAACAAGCGGTCAGGCATTGGTATGGAATGGAAGCGCATGGGTAGCACAAAATGTTGCTGCAGCAATCACAGGCTCAAACGGTATTACAGTATCGGGTGGAACAGACGTTCGACTTGGTGGAGCATTAAATACACCAACAACTGTTACTCAAGCTGGAAATACAATGACATTCAGCGGTGGAGCATTTGTCGTATCATCAGGCTCAAATGCAATCACCTTTAACACAGGTGTTGGACATCAGGTTAACCTTAATGGTTACTTCTCAGTTCGGAATAATTCTGGTGCAGATTCTATTGTTATTAATGGTGTTGAGTATTTCTTTCCTAATGCTGACGGAGCTTCCGGAGACTCTCTTATTACAGACGGCTCAGGAAACTTAGCATGGGGCCCTGCAAGTGCAGACGCAACAAACGGTTTACATGTTGATACCGGAGAAGTCAGACTCGGAGGATCACTTATCGAAAACACATATATTGATCAAGATGGATACGGCTTAGAGCTTTCAAATGGTTACTTCAGAGTTGATGCAGCATACGACAACCAGAATATTGACCTCTTTGGCTATGAAACTCTTGCAAGAGGAGAAAACTACCTTCGCTTGTACAGTAATAACGTACTTGAAATGACATCTGTAGGCTCAATGTATGTTGATGCTTTCAACCTTGAAATGACCACGGATGATTATTTAAATATTCGTTCTGATAACGCTTCGATAAATATCGAGGCGCCAAACGGAAACGTAGATGTGTATTCATGGGATTCAATCAACCTTGAAGCAGGGTATTACATCAACTCATACTCTGAGTACACTGACCTTTATACAGTTTACGATTTTAATGTTACTGCCGGGTCTGGAAATCTTTACCTCCGCTCAAACAACTATGACGTAGAAATTAATGCGTTTAATGGTGGCTTTTATGGAAATTCTCAGTATATGGGGCTGTATGCAGATACAGGCTATATGATTAACTCAAATAACGGTTCCGGTCAGATTCAAGGATTCTGGGGCGTTGAGATGTATTCCGACAATGGAGAAGTGAATATTGAAAACTATGTTCAGATCGAAGATTATTACATCACCATTTCGGGTGTTACGTACTACTGGCCATTCAGCGATGGATCATCAGGACAACAGCTTACAACTGACGGTGCTGGTGGCTTATCATGGGAAAATGCCGGAGGCGGTGGTGGCGGCGGAGGCGGTGTCGGCGGAGCTGACAACGGTCTTCATATGGATGGCGACCTTGTATATCTTGGAGGTTACCTTGTTGAGCACACAGATGTAAACCTCGACTTTGACTATCGTCTGAACTTTGTAAACGGAAATGTTGGTTTCGGAAACGATCTTCCAGTCGATCCAGATGAGCGTGACAGAATTACTGTCGCAGAAGGTGGTATCAATGTTATTAACCCAACAGAATTCCGACATCTTGGAGACTGGGGTAATGGCGGTGACTTCCAGGGGATCGAATATAAAGACAAATACGTTTATATTCGTGCACCAAACTATCGAGAAATCTTTATCGTTGACGTGAGCAACAAAACAAATCCACAGCATATTGCAACGTGGACATTGCCTGATTGGGAAGATAACTATGAGCCTATGGGTTTGAAAGTTCGCGGAGACTACATGTACGTTTTGGCAATTAACTGGACAGATGAAGACTTACTTTACATTGTTGATATCAGAAGTCCAAGTAATCCAGCACTTATGACAACTCTGACATTAAACACTTTCTCGGATGCTGGCCCAGGAATGAAGTTTGGAGAAATGGAAATTTCAGGAGATAGAATTTATGTTCCTTCGTATGTAAGTTCTGGATCACAAATTGACGTATGGAACATTGTAAATCCAAGTCAGCCAAGATTTTGTACAACAATCGGTGTAAATAATCGAGTAGATATTGCAGCAATTAAAGTCCTTGGAGAAAAAGTATATTGGTCAACAAGTGATTGGGGAGATGGTGAAGTTGGTATTGCACAAGTAAGTTCATGTGGTGTTGGTGCATCAAGCTATACAAGCGGCCCAGGTAACAGAATGTATCGAGGTATTGATGTTACTGGACGATTCCTCTATGCCACTCGTGAAGATGGAAACTTAGATGTGTTCGAAGTTGATGACTTGAATAACATTAACTATTACTCATCAGTATTTATTGGAGATTTACCTCGTCAGATTAAAATTGTCGGACGATATGCATACATTTCAACGACTGACGGCGGAACAATGAAAATTGTCGATATTCGTGATCCTGCAAACCCATCATGGATAGATAATGTCAATATTGATGATAACTGGACAGATTGGGTTATTGATTTTGAAATTGTTGGAGACTACATGTACGCAGTGCGAGGATTACAAGCTCTTTGGATTTGGGATCTTCGTGGTGGTAAATTTAACACGATGTCTGCAGGCGATCTTGCAACAGACTATCTCCGGGTTGAAAACTACTTTAGCGTGACAAACGATGGACGATTCGGAGGAAACGTTAGCGTTGACCAAGACCTATCAATCACGGGAGAAGCACGATTTAATACGCGACTTGTGTCTGGAAACTGTACAACAGCATCACTCGGTATTGTACTCTGTGATACTTTTGGAACACTTCGAAGTCACTTGAACACAATTTCAGGTGGAAACAGCTTTATGCTCGACAATGTCGTTGTCGGTGACTTTAGCCCGCTTGGAAGCGCACGATTAACAGCAGTTCACACAACAGGATTACCAATGGCAGTCGCACGAGCAACAAATGGTACCTTAATGGGATTCTACCTTGGTGTCTCTCAGGAAGGCTCTATTACAGTATCAGGAACAACAGTATCGTATAACGCATTCACTGGTTCGCACTACGCATATATTGATACAGACCCTGCAGAAACAATGGAAGTAGGAGAAGTTGTTCGATTAACTGGAAACAATAAGAATTTACACAACAATGCTGCTTCGGAAATCCTTTATGGAGTAGAGTCAAGCAAATATGAAAACGATCCACGAGTGCTTGGAGCATACCTCGCATTGCAGGATCCAATTGAAGTTGAATCAGAAAGCAATCCTCATCTCGTAATGGCAACCGGTAACGGTGTCATGTGGGTTGAAGAAGGCGATGGAACAAATCTCCAGCCAGGAGATTACTTGATCTCTTCACAGATTTCAGGTCATGCAAAGCTGGATCCACGAAGTCATTCAGTCAGCTACGTTATTGCAAGAGTTGCAGAGCCAGTTGATTGGAGCTCGGTAACACAAACAGTTACAGAAGGTTTGGAAACAAAGAAAAGAAAGTTAGTTTCAGTCTTTTACGAAAGCTTTGCTCGCGATAACGGAATTATGATTGCATTGTCAGCAAGCGGATGGGCAGTAACCGGCGAAGATAAAATCCAAACTGGATATAGCGTTATTGCACCGAAAATTGTAAGCACAGTTGGTGAATTCAGCTTGCTCTCTGCAAAAGCATTTACAATTAACGAAGGAAACCTCGTTATTGACCAGGATGGAAACCTTACAACCGTTGGATCACTTACCGCACCGAAAGGCTCTATTCAGGAACTTGCAGTCAACAGTTTGAAAGCACTTGGTGGAGGAATCACAGTCTCACTTGGCAACGGAGAATCATTTGCAATCGTAAATAACTCTAACGAAGTAGTGCTTGGAGTTTCAAGCTCAGGAGAACTTCGTGCAGACAAAGCTGCCGGTACAGGAACAATTGCAGCAGGTCAAACAGAAGTAACAATTGCAAACTCAGTTGCAAAGAGTGGCTCACGAATCATCGTAACGCCGCAGGGTAACGCTCGAGTGTATGTAAAACAGAAAGCTAATGGCTCATTTGTGGTTGCGGTAGATAGTGCAGGCGCAGCAGTGGACTTTGACTATCTAATAGTAAACTAACTGCAGGCGAGTTTCACAAAAATTATTTGTTACAGAAAATCCTATGGATCAGAAAATTCCTGATGTAATTCAGCAGACTATTGATGATATTGCAGCAATTAAAGTACAGGGAGCAACAAATGTCGCGTTAGCTACATTTGCAGCAATCGAAGAATGGGCAAAAAAGACAGATATTACAGAGTGGGAAGTCTTTAAAGATAGAGCAGCGACATATGCAAATATGCTTGCAAATGCCCGTCCAAACGAACCTCTTGCAAAGAATGGTGTCCGATATATGATGACCAACCTTACCGTTAAGTACCCAGGAATCAAAGATGTAAAAGCAGGTGCAGACGCGTTTATTGAGCTTGCTTCTTCGTATAATAAGCTTCTTCGTGAGTCAAAAATCAAAATTGCTGGTTACGGACTCGAAGTCGGAAAAGACACAAATACCGTATTTACTCACTGTCACTCAAGCACAGCAGAAGCAATTATTGTTGGTTTAAACCAGCAGAGAAAGAGAGTTGCAATTGCAACAGAAACACGTCCGTTATATCAGGGGAGAATCACCGCAAAGAACCTTGTTACTCACGGAGTAAAGACAATTATGATTGTTGATTCAGCAGCATCATACTTCATTAAAGATGACGAAAATCTTCCTGTTGATATGGTATTTCTTGGCGCTGACCAGGTAAATGTCTATGGAGATGCAGTAAACAAAGTTGGAAGCTTTAGCATGGGACTTGCATCATATTTTGCAAGCAAGCCATTGTATATTGTGACTCCAAGCTTGAAATTGGATCTGACAACAATCTACCAGCCTATTAAAATTGAGCTTCGCAAGGGCAACGAAATTTGGCCAGAAGCACCAGAAGGTTTAGAAATTATCAATCCGGCATTCGACATTGTTCCTCACCAGTTTATCACTGGATACATTACGGAGCTAGGAGTTATTAAGCCTGGAGAATTAGAGGACAAAGTTCGTAGAGCCTATGAATGGGTTTCGTAGCATTTTTTGAATGAATCCACGATTTTTCGTAGTAAATATTCATTGGGATTATTACAAATACCGCGAATTTACGTTAAGCGATAAATCGCTGCATGAATGAAAGAAATGTTATGAAATTTTATGATAAAATACGTCTATGAAATCAATCGGAATTGTTGGACTTCCAAACGTCGGTAAATCCACGCTTTTTAACGTTATTACGAATCTTTCAGTACCTGCAGAGAACTTTCCTTTCACGACGATAGACAAAAATAGCGGAATTATTGACTATAAAGATCCTCGTATGGAAGCATTAGCAAAAAATGTAAATGCTGCTGCAACATACCCTGCAGTCATTCAGTTTACCGATATTGCCGGTCTTATCAAAGGAGCATCAAAAGGTGAAGGGCTGGGAAATCAGTTTCTTTCTCATATTCGAGAAGTTGACCTTATCATGTATGTTTTGCGTGGTTTTAATGACCAGAAAGTGACTCATGTATATAACCGTGTTAATCCTCGCGAAGATATGGCAGATGTCGTAACAGAGCTTATTCTGCGCGATATTGAGAGTATCAATAAAAAAATTACAACAATCGAGGCACAGAGCAAGAAAGGGAAGTCGGAAGCAACACAAAAAGATATTGCTGCACTGCAAGACCTTATCGCATACTTTGATGAAGGGAAATCTGCGTATTTATATGTCCACGAAAAGCTCCAGGGCAAAGAAAAAGAACCTCAGCGGCAGCTTATTAATGAGCTATTTTTACTCACAAATAAGCCTATTCTCTGTGTGCTAAACGTCTCTTACATTGATATGAATACAAAGGCATATGCAGAACAAGTTGAGAAATGGACGAAAGAAGTTCGTGAGTATGCAGAGTCAGTGTATGGCAATGGAGAAGCAGCGGAAATTGCATGGATAGATTCACGTTTTCTGGCCGATTTACAATCACTCACCAGTGAGGAAGTAGAAGAGTTTAAAGCAGAATTATCGTATTTTTGTGATGTTCAGACTCTCGTAGAGATGGCAAAACGAAAGTTAAAGCTATTAAACTTCTTTGTTGGTAACGAAAAAGATGCGCGAAGCTGGTTCATCGAAGAAGGTGGCGATATTTTGAAAGCTGCATCCCTGATTCATACAAGCCTTGCGCAGACATTTGTTCGCGCTCAGGTTATCAAAGTTGAAGATCTTATTGAGATGGGGACATGGAATAAAGTAAAAGAAGCCGGAAAGCTTAAAACTGTGGGTAAAGACTATGTCGTTGAAGACGGAGATTATGTTGTCATTTTGGCCTCGTAATGTTTGTAGAAAAAATCAAAA
Organism: Candidatus Dojkabacteria bacterium; assembly: GCA_030583825.1. Lineage (GTDB taxonomy): Bacteria > Patescibacteriota > Dojkabacteria. Next base: position 684,832 of record CP129477.1, read on the forward strand.
ATAATAAATTTCTTTTCTTCCTTCTTTTTACAGACTTACTATTAATAGTTATTCACATTATTTGGGGAAATGCATATCGTTCGTTCAATTTGGATGTTGAGCAAAATATTCCAACCCTCTATCAGGGATTAAAACTTCTTTTTGCTGGCCATGTAAGTTTGCTGGTTACGTATTTATTAGTTCGTATGAAATCAGAAAACCGTTCATCTCTCGTATATTTTATATATGCAACCCTAGGTCTTATTTACTTAGGTATAGATGAAATTGGCCAAATACATGAAACTATTGGCGATAGAATCGCGGAATTCTTTCCGGAGTTAGTTATTAATGTCCGACAGATGGTATATGACGCAGGATATCTGTCCAGTGATTGGCTTATTTTTATGGTACCCATTGCCCTTGTTGCAAGCGTATTTGTTCCATACACATTTAAATATATTGTGTCATTTTCCTTGAAAGAGAAGCTACTTTTGGCCCTGGGAGCTCTATGTATTGTTCTTGTTATTCCTGTAGAGTTTATTGGCTCATACAACTATTACGAATATAGTACAGGAGAATTGTCATACAATATTTCAATCATTATTGAAGAGTCGCTTGAGCTTATAGGTATTAGCATCCTTTCATATTTGCAGTTAAGCTTGCTAAAGCAACATGCAGAAGCATTTCTTGCCAATGAAGCAAGAAAATCGCGCGAGAAAGACACTCGTAAAAAGAAAGTGCTACAATCAACATAATAATTTTGCAATTTTGCCCTATGAAAGTTACTCCATCGGATCTTATTCTCTCGCTGAAACGGTTATTAATGCTTTCTGCGGTTGTGCAAATTATAATTCTTGTTGTATATGCAGCACGTACAGGTGAATTCAGTGTATTAAATATCTTTAGAATTTTACAAGTAAACCGAATTTTCCCTCAGATTCTTGAAATCCCAAGCATTGATATTATCGCATTTCTATTTACGATTATTGTGTTTTTGGTAATTCTCTTTATCACGGTGCGGAAAAAATAGTTTCTTTGGACAAAGATTCAGAGAGTGTTGTCTTGATGGATTGAATTCCCTTCACAATATGGTAAAATAGCACCAGCAACCGACAATATATTACATCTGCTATAATTATTGAAATGGCAAAAAAGCAAACAGAAGTACTGTTATTAACAACAAAGCCAGAGCCTAGCTCATACGAGATGGTCGTGGTTTTTAAACCTTTCTTACCAGATAAGGTACGAAACGAAGCTGATGATCGCGTAGGTGCAATTGTTGGTGAATCAGGTGGAAAAGTTTCTTCAAAAGATATTTGGGGAAAGCGATATCTCGCATATCCAATTCAGAGCCATGTTGAAGGTTACTATATTATGTATCAGTTCGAAACTCTTGGAGAAGGTGTTGAATATGTCAAAAAGCATATGAATCGCCACCAGGAAGTTCTTCGCTACCTTATTATTAAAAAAGACGGTAAAGATACAGGTACACCAAAAATTAAAGTAAAGAAGAGTATTATTACCGAAGATACCGCACCTGCAGAAGAATAAAATGAATAATACCCGATTGACTTTAGCAGTCATCACCCTTATAGTTTATAGAGATAACATAAAATAACCAAAGAGATATGCCAGCACTACGATCAGTGAACAAAGTGATTCTTGTGGGAAACCTTACAAAGGATCCAGAAATGAACTTTACAACATCAAGTACTCCGGTATGTGTATTCACCGTCGCGACAAACCGCGCATGGAAGAATGCAAACGAAGAACGACACGAAGAAGCAAGCTTCCACCGTATTAACGCATGGGGCAAATTTGGTGAAAATCTCTCAAAGCTTTTGAAAAAGGGAATGAAGGTATATGTTGAAGGAATTCTTACATACCGCGAAAAGCGTGATGAAGCAGGAAAACTTGTCAGCAAAGACGCAAGGATTCGCGCAGAGTCAGTCATTGTTCTCGAAAGAGCAGGACGACCAGCTGGTGACGATGAAATGGCAGCTGCACAGGGAGAAAGCACATCAGCACACGATGATTTTGACTTGGACGCAATCGCCAACGATCTTTCATCACAGAAACCACAGGCACCAGCATCAACAGAAAGCAAAGCAACCGACATTTCTGACGATGACTTGCCGTTTTAGTATTACTGCCGAAAGTAATTTTTATAGAATTAAACAATGGTAAAAAGAGTAAAAGACATGACAATTGACATCGCTGCCGGAGATGGAAAATCTCCAGACACAAAGCGTGTTCTTAGCGATGTTGCATCAATTGATACATTAGTTTCTATTGATACAGAAGAGCATCGAGAATCCCGTTCTCATGGTGTTGTCGTTCCAGACAAGTGTCCAATTTGTGAAATGGGTGTATCAAAGCACGACATTAAATACTACGATGTCGCATTCTTGAAAAAGTTCATGTCTGTTCGTGGAAAAATTATTCCTCGAAGTAAATCAGGCGTATGCGCAATGCACCAGAGAATTTTGAAGCAGGCAATTAAAAGAGCACGCTTCTTGGCATTGCTTCCATACGTTGATATTGGAGCATAATTCCATCGGAAATATCTGTTTTTAGGAAAATATGTGTTTCTTAGTGCCTTTTTTCTGATATAAAAACAACTTTTTACCAATTTTGTTAATGATTCCGCGAGAGCTCATCTTTTTGTTCGGTTTCGTCAACTTATTAAAGTCTTAACTGTTTGAATTTCCTCACTACGGTTTCGCATTATTCATTTAATGTATTTTTCAGGGTATAATGCTCAAATGAAAGACACTTTGCCCCGAGGTATGGATGTGACATTATACGCAACCGCGCAGGAGAATGGGCTATTTTTCAATATTATTGCGGCAGACTTTTCAAAAAAACATGTAGAGCACCTCTTTTGGAGGACATCTTACCCTCATCTCGACTTTTTATACCCGCAATGGTGGAAGAAAAAAGATATTGTCCTTTCGGATGACTTCTGGTGGGAGTCGGTGAAAATGGCGGAAAAACTCTTTAAATGGGATATTATTGATTCACATAAAATGTTTTCATTGCCTAATGAAGGCTTTGGCAAGGGCCTTTCTTCTGTGTATGGAACATTTTATCCTCATGCAAAAATTCGTCAGCCGGTTGTAAATCAAAAAGGTGTTATGCTTAGTGGAACTGCGGCACAGGATATCCAGGCTGCAGGTTTGCAATTGACTCAACATTTTAGTGAAAAACTCGTGATCATTGTTCTTAATTTCTTGTCCGTGGACATTTATGAATATACCCCAAAAACTGTGGGAAATGCACGAAAATGGACTGCCGATGTGAAAAAAGTATCGTTTGAGTCGCCAATGGAGTTTCTTGATCGCATTGTTTCTAAACGTTTTATGTCTTTTTTGTCGTCTGATCTGCCACAAGAGCATGTATTTAATTCAGTGATGAATTATCTTTATTGGAAACCTGCAGTGACGTCGTCGGAGCAGGCAAGAGACATGGTTCGAGCCGTGTATACGGAACTTCTCGCAGAGTTAGTCTCGTATACTGGTATTGGAAAAGCACAAAAAGGACATCTCGTTGTCACGGGAGAAGTGCCGTCTTTTCTTGTAGAAAAACAATACACAGAACTTTTGTGTATTGATGGTCTTGGAATCTCGGGCACATGGAGCATGTATGTGGACACATATGCATTACTTTTACCAATGTTACTGAAATCTCAACATGAAGAAATGCCCCTTCCGATGATTATTCCAAGCAGTGATATTATGGTCATTCCTGCACAACTATCTGATCGAGATATAGTCAAAGCGATGGTAGATAAAAAAGAATATTTGGCCACGTCAGGGAATATTTATCGCTACAAAATTGAGTCCTATGCGCCAAAGGCAGAAATTACTTTACCAAAAAGCCAGATATCATTTTCCTTGCCAACAGGCATGAAGTTTAAAAGTTTGCTGGTAGATGCTCGTAAATGGCCAGTTGTATATGGCCCAACGCCTGCGAGTAATGTCGCACGTGTTCCTGCATGGCTGCAACGATTAAAAACAATGCTGTAAGCTGCTAAAATGAACTACTTAACGACGTAATGAAAAAACTAATAAAGAAAGTAAAAAAAACACTCCATGGGGACTTTTTCCCACGAGTAGGAATTGGAGACAAAGTAAAAAGTGGTGATCTTTTAGGCTACGCGATGATGCCTGAAGTTTTAGAAGCATTCGATATTACTCCAGGAATGAAAGTTCTTGTTGATGAAGGTATTTATGTGTCCGAGAAAACGCCGATTATTAAGCGAAGCAAAGGGATGTATAACGAAACAATTGAGAGCTCGTCAGATGGAGTTGTTCGTATCATAGACAAACGATTGTGTATTGTTGGCGGCGAGAAAAAAGAAAAAGTTACTTCGGAGTTGTGGGGGAGAGTACTGTTTGTTGGAGGAGAAGAATATGTCATTGATGCTCAGTTTCTTGAGTTACCGATATTTATCTCTGTAGGAAGTGCCATCATTGGAAATATTGCCGCCGCAGTTGAAGTTGGCCCTGTTGTTACAATTGCGAATCTTCCCAAAGATATTGAAGGAAAAATCGTTGTACTTGGTGGAAGCATGCCTTTTTCGGTTTACAAAACAATTGCTGCTCGCGGGGCATTGGGTGTTATTGCCACTTCTCTTGATTGGAATGACTATGAGAAAATCTTTCGTGAGCCATTGCTCCCGACAGGTATTTTGCAAGGTTTTGGAAAGTACGTTATGTGGGATTGGTACAAAACGCTTTTTAATGCGATAAACGACCTTTATGCCGAAGTTGATTTCACTCACTCACAAATGCACTTGCCTTACAGTGATATAATGTTGGATACGTTTACAAAGGATACGTATCTCTTCAAAGATATCCTATGGGGAAAGCGTGTAAAAGAGCTTAATTCGGTCTCAGATGGACTGATTGCTGTGCTCGACTCAAAAGAAAAAACCCCGGTGTTTGAAGATGAACTTTTACGAGTAACGTAAGGAGCTTTTTTGATACTCAAAAAAGTCGTTGAAAATGTAATATAAAATTAAGCCCGCAATTATGACAATGCAAGAGCAATCCGGCGCAAAGCAAATTTCTCGTTCGTCCGTCGTTCTTATTTCAGTATTTGTGTTTCTTTTTGGTATTTTGGTCGGCGGAGCACTGGATCCTCTAAAGATTGTTGTGAATCAGTGGGCAAGCAAGGTTCAAACTGCAACAAACTTTGCAGGCCGTGATTTTACTCTATATTGGGATACATATAACAAGTTGAAAGAGACATACGTAGATGAGTCAAAAATGACTGACGATGAGCTGTACTATGGCTCAATTAAAGGAATGGTAGAGTCATTAAACGACCCAGCAACAGCCTTTTTTGACCCAACTGAGACATCTGATTATGAAAAAAGCAAAGGAGGAGAGTATTCAGGTATTGGCGCAGAGTTGGATACAATCAATAAACAAATTATTGTCGTCGCTCCATTCGAAGGATCTCCGGCAATTCAAGCAGGGCTTGAAGCAGGCGACATCATTACAAAAGTGAATGGCGAAAATGTTCTTGGCAAAGGAGTTACAGAAGTGGTCTCTCTTATTCGAGGCGAAGCGGGAACATCGGTTGCTATTACTGTCGTACGTCCAAGAGAATCAAACAAACTATACGAATTAAATATTACTCGCGGGAATATTTCTGCGCCGAGCATGTCTCTTAAAGAAATTCGTGACGGAGTTGCAGTTGTTAAAATTAACCGTTTTACAGAAGCAACATTGGGTGCATGGAAAGGAAAGTGGGATCAAATTGCTGAAGAAATTATTGCAAAGCAGCGTAGCGGAGAAGTAAAGTCTCTTATTATTGACCTTCGTGGAAATCCTGGAGGATACTTTGATGCAGCAATATTACTTGCCGGTGATTTTGTTCCTCGTGGTACTGTTATTTCTTATCAGCGGGACAGAAGTGGAGACGATGAAACGTTCGCAACAACTATGGATCCACGTTTGAAAGATATTCCGACAGTTGTTTTGGTCAATGGTAGCTCTGCAAGCGCTTCAGAGATTTTTGCTGGTGCAATGCAGCAGGCAAAGCGTGCAACACTTGTAGGAACAAAAACATACGGAAAAGGAACTGCACAAATCATTATTCCTTTGAGAGGAGGATCTTCGTTGCATGTAACCGTTACAAAATGGTTATTACCAGATAAGCGTTGGATTAATAATGAAAATCCCATTGTCCCTGACAAAGAAATCGAGTTTGACTATGATGCAAAAGAGCAGGGTAAGGATAACCAGCTTGAAGAAGCTATTTCGATCGCAAAAGGATAGTATTCACCAGTAAGAGTGTGGGCTCCGTTTTCTTCATTGAAATGGCTCGCACTCTGTCTCTGGCAATATTCAAAAATCATAATTGCTGGAAATTTTCCCAACTTTTTGAAAAGTTTTTCTCAGAAGTAGTCATATTTCCTGTGCTATAATTAAGAAGTGTCGGATAAGACATATTCAACATACAACTTGTTGCTACACACTAATTTTAAGGTTTAAACAATGGCAAAAGTATTACTCCTCGCAGATGTTCAGAACATCGGCAGAAAAGGCTCCATCGTTGATGTAAAAGATGGTTTCGCCAGCAATTTTCTCTTCCCAAAGCGATTGGCAAAAGTCGCAAGCACAAAAGAAATTGCAGAAGCAGCGCAGTTAGCTATGCAGCGTGAGCAGTTTGCACAGAAAAAAGGGACAGTCGCACATCGTTTGAGTACGACACCTCAGTCAGTATTAGTAAAACATCCAGTAAAAGTAGAAGTCCAGGCAGCAGCCGGTGGACGTGTTCATGGCACTGTTGACGCAACGAAAGTTCGCGACGCAGCAATGGAAAATATGCCACAGCTTAAGTATTTCGAAAAATCAGAGCTCGATGTAAAAATGAACCAGAGAATCGAGTATGTGGGACGGTATGCGACAGAGCTTCACATTAATATCACAGAAGATGGTAAAAAATTAAGCTATACAGTACCATTGTTTATTGATATCGTGTCAGTAAGCGAAGCAACCAGAAAAACCAAGCACGCTGTTGCAGAAACAAAGTAGCACGTTTTGGGTTGTCAGGGGGTGAAAAAACTGTTGTAACTGCCGTAAAGGCAAGATAATTTATTAGTTTTCTTGCATGTCACCGTCTTTGGATAAGAATCAGAGTGTTAGCGTTGCTACAACAAAAGTGGTAAGTGATGACCAGAAGTATGCGCCGAAAAAGAAGAAAAGAATGAAGCGTACAAAGGTTGAGTCATCCACTTTACCTCCAATTGGTGATTCTACTGTGTCTACAACAGTAGAAAGCACACCTTCGGGCACAGTAAATACAACAACAACGACAGTCTCAACTCCGGTACAACAACCTCCAGTACAGAAAAAGAAAGGCTCTCTTTTCGGCTCAATTTGGTTGTTTATTAAGATATTTCTCGTTGTTTCTCTTGCGGGGTTAATGATTCTCTTTGGATATCTTTTCGGCACCAAAATTGTTCCAGAAATTAATCGTTGGCTTATTGACCACAACTTTATCGAAGGAGATACCAATAATATTGGTGTAAATCCTCCTCAAATTGTTGTAACTCCTGATGAAAATGGAAAAAATAGCGCACTTACCATCCCTGATGTTGTAAAACAGGTTTCTCCTGCAGTTGTAAGCATTGCTGTGTCTAATGCTTCTTTAGATGAAGGAAGCGGAGTAGTGCAGGAATCTGACAAAATTGGAACAGGCTTTATTGTAGATGCCCAAAACGGAATTATTGTTACAAATCAGCATGTAGTCAGCAATTTGAATGGGCAATACCAGGTTGTCACTCAGGATGACAAAATTCTGACAGTGTCTAAGATTGTAAGAGATTCTACAAACGATATCGCGTTGGTTATTGTTGAAGATAAGTCATCGCTTCGTGCATTACAGCTTGGCGACTCAGAAAAAATTAATGTTGGAGAAACAGTGATTGCAATCGGAACTCCGCTTGGACAGTATCCAGGAAGTGTAACCGTTGGCGTTGTTAGCGGCCTTGGTCGTACAGTGCGTACTTCTGGCGGGTTTTGGGGAGTTGTAAAAGAATATGAAAACGTTATTCAAACTGATGCCGCAGTAAATCCAGGAAACTCAGGCGGCCCACTGTTAAACGGAAATGGCCAGGTTATTGGTGTAAACTTTGCTACAACAGGCGGAGCTGACAATATTTCATTTGCTTTGCCAATTAATGTTGTAAAGACGCGGCTTGCAGAATATGCCCAGTATGGACGATTCCGAAACGCGTATGTCGGTATTAACTATGCAATGGTCACACCGCGCGAAGCACAGCTTTACGGCGTTGTTCAGGGAGCATTTGTCCGCGGAGTTGTCAGTGGATCTCCAGCAGCAGTGGCAGGAATAAAGCCAGGCGATATTATTATCAAAATTGGAGCAACGAAGGTTACAACCGGTATTGGAGACGTTATCCAGCGCTTAAGAATTGACCAGGAAGTTGACTTTACCGTTTGGAGACAAAAAGATGGCTCTCGCGATGGCGAGGAAGTGGTAGTCAAGGTCAAAGTTTCAGAAGCACCGCTTAATTAATCGTTCGAATTCGTGAAGAGAGTGCTCGAACTAATTTTCAACACGAATAAATGCTTTTCCGGCCTTACCGTCCTCTAGAATAGTGGTTACAATATGACCTGTGGCGCGTAAAATACCTCCAAAATCTTCGATTTTCATAAAAACGGACTCATTCCGCACCAGCGCTAGTTCGGGCTCGTATAGGCGTACGCTAGGGGCTAATTTGGCATATTCTTGAGGGTATATATACGGCGGATTTGACACAATAATCACACGTTGGGCAAAAGTACCGAGTAGAGCAGTGTCTTCCATAGGAAATGTATCTGCCTCAAAAAATTGAATATTCTTATCAAGTTTAAGCTTTTTCGCGTTACTTTTGGCTACTTCAAGTGCTCCAGAAGAGATGTCTGTAGCGATAAACTGTGTTTTTTTAAACAATTTTGGAAATTCTTTCTTTAACGTTGCGGCAGTTGCAAGAATAATTGCTCCCGAACCAGTGGCAATATCCACGATAGTAACGCCGCTATCAAACTTTATTCGTTCGGAAAGTACCGTAGCAACAACTTCTTCAGTAAAAGGGCGGGGGATAAGCACGCGACTATCAACAGCAAACTCCAGCCCATAAAATTCTGCTTTACCAGTAATGTATTCAACGGGAACATCGCGCGAAAGCTGCCACAAAGTGTGAGAAAGCGTGGCGTGTTGATCGGGTAATAATTCGGAATTATCAACACTCACAAAATCAATGCCGACAAATTCAAGGAGCATATCAAGATAGTTTGCGGGATATTTATGCTTTTTTAGTGATTCTGCGAGTAAACGTACTGCTTTTTCCGAGGTCATAATGGGAACATTGTATTACTTGCGCGAAAACTCCGCAATTTAATCCTTGAAGTTTATTGAAACTTTACTCTAAAGGATCCTGCTCACCTGTAATACTGTCAGGATTTTCCATACCTTTCTTCACATCGCTGAGAATATCGCCAATATCTCCTGCCATTGCGCCAACCAGATTAAACCATGATTGTTTTATTCGGTGGTCAGTAATTCGGCTTTGCGGATAGTTATATGTTCGGATTTTTTCTGAACGCTCAGCTCCACCAATTTGTGAGCGGCGTAAATCGGTAAGCTCCTTTGTTGCGCTTTCCTGCTGCATCAAATATAGCTTTGATTTCAACATTCTAATGGCATTTTCGCGGTTTTTAAGCTGTGATCGGCTTTCTTGGCATGACACAACAATCCCGGACGGAATATGTCTCAAACGAACGGCGGTTGAAACTTTGTTAACATTTTGTCCACCTGGGCCGCTTGAACGGTACGCTTCGAACTCAAGGTCTGATGGGTTAATATGAATATCTACGTCTTCGACTTCCGGTAAAATTGCTACGGTTGCGGTAGAAGTATGGATTCTCCCGGCATTCTCAGTCGCTGGAATACGCTGAACGCGGTGAACACCGCTTTCAAATTGTAATGCGTCGTATGCACCGTCTCCACGGATAAAAAAGTTTACAAACCTAAATCCGCTTGCAACGGAGCCGTCACTATCGCTAATTTCAATTTTCCACCCCTTCTGGTCAGCATACAGAGAATACATTTTGAACAAATCGCGTGCAAAAAGAGAGGCTTCTTCACCTCCAGTTCCTGAGCGGATTTCAACAACAACGTTTTGATATTTTGATTTCTTTGAGAATAAATCTTCGTGAAGTGGGGGAATCTTACTTTCAAGCTCTTTTAGCTCTTCTTCTGCAAGTGCTCGCATCTCTGCATCCGTAGTTGCGTCGGTTACAAGCCACTTTGTTTCTTCATACTGCTTTGAAAGTTTAAGGAGAGTTTGCTGTTTTTCTAAAGACTCCTGAAGTTTGCTCAGCTTTTTATACGAGTCAATATATTCCTGAGAGCTGTAGTTTTGATTCTGATCAACGAACGACTGTAATTCTGAGATTTCTTTAGACGTTTGGGCAATAAGCGACTCGACCGAAGCAATAAGAGACGAAATACTTTCGTTGTCGAACGTCATAGAGTTGTGAAATACCTACTTTGATTTTACCTTCTGCAAGCTCTGAGACTTTTGCTGTCTCTCGAGGAATCGTGACACACGGTTTGTTGAGTCAATAATCGTGTTCTTTCCGGTATATGCAGGGTGGCACTGTGAGCAAATGCTTACTAAAAATCCGTCTGCTGAAGTGGTTCCAACAGTAAATTCCGAATCACAGTTTGCGCACTTGACTGTGACAACGCTATATTTTGGATGAGTTTCCTTTTTCATAACGGCCTATTATACATCGAATATTGGAGCAATGCAATGAGTGCTGTTTCTCAGCGTTTACTTCTGAGAAATCCGCAATTGTGCTTTTAAGATCTCTTCTGTGACAGGAAGAATAAGTGAGAATCCTGCAATAATTCCGAGAATATGTAAGGGCAGAGTAGTCATGCTGAAGACTGATGGAAAAATGAATACAATTGCTCCCCAGATTGCGAAACCTATTGCAATTGAGATAGTCATCAGCTTGTTGGTAAAAATCCCGTAGTGCCACAGTGCTGAATCGAAACTTCTAGCTGTGAATCCGCGTAGTAATTTCTGGAAGATATATGCGGTGAATGTGGCTGTTTGTGCAAGAACAAGCCCATATGGAAGGAGCAGATAAAACACTGCGAATAGGAAAATACTCGAAATCAAGCCTAAAACAAGCGTGGAAATAGTGATCCTTCGCGTAATAATGCTCTCAGCTTTTGGCTTTGGAGGCTTATTCATAACGTTCTTATCGCCTTTTTCTGCGGCCATTGCCATTGCGGGAGCAGCGTCAGTCAGTAGGTTAATAATTAGCAAGCTGACCGGACTGAGCGGAGACGGAAGATTAAATACCAATGCAAGAATAAATACTCCAACCTGACAAACATTTCCACTAAGGAGGTAGTGTAGATACAAGCGTGTGCGGAACATAATCAGACGTCCAACTTCTACAGCACTTGCGAGTGCACTATACGATCCAGTGATAATAACATCAGAGGCTTCTTTGATAATATCGGTTGCGTTTGCAACTCCAATGCCGATATCTGCGGTTTTAACTGCGATTGCGTCGTTGATTCCATCGCCAGCCATTGCAACGGTAAATCCTGCCTTTTTAAAGATTTTTACTAATTCCTGTTTGTGGTACGGAGTCACTCGTGCGAAAACCCGAGTATTTACGATATCTTGCTCTGTGACAACGATTTTTCCATTTAGGTAGAGATCCAAATCTTTGCCTGAAAGTACTTTTTCATTTTCTGATGAGATAATTCCTGCCGAAAGTGCAATTGTTTTTGCGATTGCAGGGTGGTCTCCAGTAATCATAATCGGTACAATTCCTGCTGTTTTTAACACAGCAACTGTTTCTGCGACATCGGGGCGTAGTGGATCCATCAGCGCGACAAGTCCAAGAAATACTAATTCTGTTTCGACTTCATCTCTGTTGGAAATATCTTTTGTTTCGGGCAGTTCTCGATATGCAAGGCAGAGTACTCGGTATCCTTGTGAAGCAAGCTCTTCAGCTTTTGCGAGCGCTATTTCTTTCTCTTTCTCGGTGAGTTTTGTGAGTGTGTGGTCAGCAGCATAGTTTTCTTCACAGAGAGGAATAAGTACGTCTGGTGCGCCCTTCGCATAGCTATGAAGCTTACCGTCAATATCTTTAACAATGCTCATTCGTTTTACGTCGCTGGAAAATCTGTGCTCATGTTTACGCTCAGTGAGTTCAAAGCTAAGACCTTTACGTGAGAGAAAGTTTACAAGTGCCAACTCTGTTGCTCCTTTTGAGTTATTACAAAACTGAATAACTTCCATGATTCGCTTGTCAAGCGGTGTTTCCGGAGTAAAATTTTCTGCATCAATTTCTTTGTTAAAGACCCACAATTTCTCAACTGTCATTGTTCCCTGTGTGATCGTTCCAGTTTTATCGGTGCCAAGAAGCGACACGCTTCCCATACCTTCTGCTGCAACAAGTCGTTTGATAATTGCTTTCTTTTGCACCATTTCTCTTACGCCGAGAGCTAGAACAACGGTCATTACGGCTGTTAGTCCTTCTGGAATAAATGCTATTGCAAGTGATAATGCTTCGATTGCGCCGTCAATAAGGGATTCTCCACGAAGTAATGTGACACCAAAAATAACGGAACAAAGAATAATCGTTGCCCAAAAAAGAAATTTACTGAGTTTTTCGAGCTGTAATTGCAGTGGAGTAGGTTCATCTTCGGTTTCTTCCAACTTTTGTGCGATTGCGCCAAGTTCAGTGTTGTTCCCTACAGCAGTAACAATAGCTTTTACGCTTCCCTGGATAGTAAATGTTCCGGAAAAAATCATGTTTGTACGCTCTGCTAACGTTGTGTCTTTGTCTATTATTTGAGAAGTTTTCTTTACCGGAAGAGATTCGCCAGTAAGCATAGATTCATCCATTGCAAGGTCAATTGGCTGTATAACGCGGGCATCTGCGGGAACTCTGTCTCCTTCTACGAGATAGAGAAGATCCCCAACAACTACTTCTGATGCAGGAATTTTAACGCTTTTTCCCTCACGGATAACGGTTGTTTCAAGTTCAGTGAGGCTTTTGAGTTTATCAACTGCTTTGTCGGCATTGTATTCAAGATACACACCGATTACTGCCATAAAAAGAACGATTCCTCCGATAAGTGAGGCTTCGAATATCTTTCCTGTAAATGCCGCGAGTACGACAGCAAGCAGCAAAATAATAACAATTGGATTTGTGAGTTGTGCAATAAACAGTGAAAGGATTCCTGGTTTTTTCTTTGAAAAGAGTACGTTTGAGCCAAATTTTTCGCGGTTTGCAGGTATCTGCTCGTGAGAAAGTCCGTCTTTTTCAGATGAATTAAAAAAAGAAACAATATTCTCGGCAGATTGAGATATGAAATCTGTCATGGGTGCATTTTAACAACTTCACTCGAAAGATTCAAAAGAAGAAGCTGTTTATTTGGTAGCTTGGAGCCACGGTGTTTAGTTATATTTTAGTGTAAAGCCTTCAAATAAGATTTTTCTCCCTCGTGCAGTTAATTTTTCTTAACGACTCACTCGTTATGCTTTCACAGTATGAATGTTCGCTAAAAAATTAATGAACTCGCTCTAAAAAACTTATTCAAAACCTTACACTTAGTAACGAGAGTTTACTCCTACGCTGGATTGCCGTTGATGACATCGCGGAGAGCGGTGATAAGAACTTCGCGCTCCTGAACACCAACAAATTGCTTTACAATTTCTCCTTTGTAGAAAATAAGCAATGTAGGGATGCTCATAATGTTGTAACGCTCTGCAAGCTCTGGATAGTCCTCAATATGAACTTTTCCAATAGCAATGCTATCGCCCATTTCTTCGCCTACTGCTTCAACAATCGGCGTAACCATTTGGCAAGGAACACACCACACTGCCCAGAAGTCCACAAGAACAGGTTGAGTTTGATTTTGTAATACTAATTCTTCAAAGTTTTGCGTGGTTAATTCAACAGGAACGGCCATAAATCACTAGAATAATATTAGAATATTTCTATTGTAGCACTTCGTATACGCATTGCAAAACTATTATAAAGAAACACTCAAAAAGTCGGCTACTTACATTGCCAACATCAGGAAAATGATATACTTATAGTATTATGACATTGCCCTGGCAGAAGAAAGCAAAGAAAAAAACGACAACGACGCCATCTCAATCAAAAGGTATGTTTGGAATTGCTCGTCCTACCGGTAAAAAGTCATACGCCGGAGAAAGAATGCAGAAAATGATCCGTGAAAGAACAGTGCTATTGCTCCGATTATTTGTAGTCGGTTCAATTGCAGGAATTGTCTTTCTTATTGTTGTGGGAACACTTGCAGGTGCGGCATTATCGCTAAAAACCGGCGAAAAACTTTCAATCGTAAGTGCTGCGGAAAACCTTGTAAGACAGTCTCCACTTGGACAGTATCTTCCAAGGGAACCTGAAGCAACAAAGTACGATGTTATCGGACTACCAGGAGTTCCTGAATTTCCTCATAGTGAATTTATTTTTGCAGGAGCAGTCACGAGAACTCAGCAAACCTTTGAAATTAACTTGCAGGGATATTCAACAACTGACCAACAGGAACTTTTTCGTTTTTTAAGTAATGGGCAAAGTGTTTACTTTCTTCCTGTAGGAACTCGTTGGGCCGATGTCGTTGAATTTTACGAAACGGAACTTCCTGCAGCGGGGTGGAATCATGTTTTAAGTGTTGGAGTGGAAGATTTAGAACGTATTCCAGGCGAATTTTTTGTTAAGGAAAATAAAGGATTGCACGTATATTCTGTTTCAAACGATATTTGGTATGAATATATTACAAAAGAGCAGGCAGAAAATGGCCTAAAAGATAGAGTTGTGGCGTATAAAACAAAGCAATTACTTGTAGAATCTGCATCAGGAAATGAAACGCCGCAACAGTCGTGGTGGAAATTACGGTATACAAATGAGTGGGAAATGACGGTAAGTAATCATATGATCCTTGGTGAGCCAATTGTGTCATTTAGAAACAAGAAAACCCCCGCATATTTGATAATTTCTCCACATGCGAGGTACCGTGAAAAACCTGAAGATGTAGAATATTCATATTTGGAAAATGTCGCCAACGAGTACATGCGCGGCTGGTTAGCGACTCGTCCACCTTCGATGAGTATGGCTAATTTTCAAACAAATAAAATTACAATTGCCGATGCTAAAGCAGTTGAAGTAGTTTCTTCGAAGGATCAAGCTTACTTTGCATTTGTCATTAATAAAGAAAATAGCCTTTTATATGTAATTGAGTCGTTTCAAGATACAAATAGCGACTTTTATGAATATGTGAAGGGAAATGTTCGGACTACTAAAAAATAAAAAATGTTTTTCTCCCTCGTGCAGTTAATTTTTCTTAACGACTCACTCATTATGTTCTTAGAGTATGAATGTTCGCTAAAAAATTAATGGACTCATTCAAAAAAGCATTTTTTATTCTCCGGGATACATTGTAGATTTGCTCTATAATTTATTTTTTACCAAAGCGGGGTTGTCTTATAGTGTAGCGATTGCTATAATGCACGGATCGTATTGTTTTTTAGCTGTACCTTTAGAAAGGACGAAAAATGCCTCCTCAATATCTTCAACCACTTATTGAACTGTTAGCAAAGCTCATTCGAGCAAATAGCAATCCAGATGTGGTAACTCCCAACTCGGATGACATTCTTGTAATCAATACTTTACTCCAATATGAACGTGGAGAAGACATGGTTACAGAAGCTTATCGTCTCGCGTTTGCCTGAGGCAATACACAACGCTGGAGATAGATTTATCTAACAAACAAGAATGAATCTATCTCCTCCGTATCACTTTTTTGTCCAATTTCCCGCCGAGAAAAAAGGATACTCTTTAACTCCTCCCCATTTCGCGATACACTAAAGCTATGCCTCGCCGAGTTCCAGGGCCAGTCGTCCTGCTAATTTTAGATGGAGTTGCCAGCCATGACCCACATCCGGGAAATGCTGTTACTCGCGCAAATCCTGAGTTTTTAAGCAGTATATGGGAGTCGTATCCTCATGGACTTTTGTATGCGGCTGCCGAATATGTGGGACTTCCTAAGTACGTAAAAGGTAATAGCGAAGTCGGTCATACGAACATTGGTGCAGGAAAGATCGTATTTCAGTACCTTCCACGTATAAATCAGGCAATAGAAAAGAGGCTGTATCATTCAAATCAGGCCATTTCTCAGGTTATTGACACTGTAAAGGCTCGTGGAACTGCGTTTCACTTGCTGTTTTGTGCTAGCGATGGAGATGTTCACTCAACAATTAACCACTTAAAGCCAACTTTGGAGATGTGCAAAGAGCGTGGGTTAACCCAAAATGTATTTTTACATGCGTTTACCGATGGTAGAGACTCCTCTCAGCGATCAGCAGAGCAGTATTTTACTCAAATTGAAGAGTGGCTCGCTCAATACGGTGTTGGAAAGATTGCCACAATTATCGGCCGTCAATACGCAATGGACAGAAATAAAACATGGGCTCGTACGAAAAAAGCCTATGACTTGCTTACTGGACACGTTGGAACACTTAAACCCGGCTGGAGAGAAGTTATCGCTGATTCTTACGCAAATAATATTTCCGACGAATTTGTTGAACCATACGTAATTCAAGACCCCGATGTTGCGGCACAAGGCTATATAAAAAGTAACGATGGAGTCTTTTTCTTAAATATTCGTCCGGACAGAGCAGTACAACTCACTGAGGCGCTTTTGATGCCGGCATTTATCGGTTTTTCCAGAGATAGAATCCTTGAAAACCTCAGTATGGTAACAATGGTCAGATATAATAAAGAATTTCCCGTTTCTGTCGCGTTCCCTCCTGCAGATGTTACTATGCCGCTCGGAAGGGTTGTTTCTATGTCAGGAATGAGGCAATTACGTTTGTCTGAATCTCAGAAATTTCCCCACGTTACGTATTTTGTAAATGGCGGAAATAATATTGTTTATCCTGGTGAATTGCGCATAAATATCCCTTCTCCGGATGTTCCGACCTTCGATGTTGTTCCTGAAATGAGCATTTACAAAGTGCTCGATACATTTTTACATGAGTTATCACTAAATATCTTTGACCTTTTTATTATCAACTTTGCCAATGGAGATATGGTCGGTCACACAGGTGTTCTTGATGCCGGCGTAATGGCAGTAAAACATGTAGACTATTGTGCCTCGGTAATAGTGAAAAATGTCCTTGCGAAAAACGGTGCAGTATTTGTGACTGCAGACCATGGAAACGTTGATGAAATGATAAATCTTGAAGACGAATCGCAGGTAAGTACGGAGCATTCGATATTCCCCGTGCCGTTTGTGGCCATATACAAAAATGCCCGTCCATATGAGTTTCCAATTGGACAGTTATCTGATATAGCACCCACAGTTCTCGACTTCTTAGGTCTTGAACCTCCTCCAGACATGACAGGAAGAGTATTGATTGACAAAGGCGCTACGTTTTAAGTATCAAACTATCCATAGCTTTAGATTATAGAAAGTAACCATATATCCGGTCTTTAACAAAGAAGAATATGTATTTTTATACATAATGTATTGTGCTATAATTAATGTACTATAAATAAATTAATGGGATATGAACTATGCGTTATTTTGCAACAGTAACAAGTCAGTACCAAATTACGGTGCCAAAAGAGATCCGAAAGAAATTGAAATTGAAGAGTAAAGATAAAATTTTCTTTGATATTGACCATAAAAATGAAATCAAGGTTTCAAAAGGGCACTCATTTATGGATCTTGCAGGAAAATATCATTCTTATGCACTGAAGAACAAAACGTTGGATGAGACCTTAAAACTTGAACAAGATGCTCTAGAAGAAGCTATTGTGGAAGATGTCATTAAATCGAGTAAATAATGTTATGAAAACTTTCTATCTTGATACTAATTACATTCTGAGGTTTATTTTGGCGGATAGTAAAGAGCAATTTATTGAGTCAAAGAAGCTTTTCCAGAGTGGAGTAGAGAAAAAAGTGCGTTTAGTGATTCTTTCACAAATAGTATTTGAATTGGACTTTATTTTACGGCGAGTTTACAAGTTCAATAAGGCTGAAGTAGTAAATGTTATCTCCACGTTATTTATTATTCCAACCGTAAAGATAAGTAATGCAAAATTATTGCTAAGCGCTCTAGAAGTTTATAAAGGGGAAAACCTCTCGCTTGTGGACTCTTACCTCCATGCATGTGCTCATGCAAATAATGCTAAGATCGCGACATTTGATAAGAAACTAAGAAAACTTTCTGTCCACGCTGAATAAGCTTTTTTGTCCATAAAGAACACACCAATATTTACTATAAGATATATTTGTGCTATAATATGACCTATGATGTTACACACACAAATGTATCAGACATCTGCCCGAATGATGATGTATCTTGGACTTTTTCTGGCCATGATACTTGGCTTGTGGGGATTCTCAGTATATTCATGGATATATTCTCCAACAACCAAAACATTCGCAGAATATGAAAACTTAATGCCAACCGAACAGGTTTTTGGCGCAGCCGAGAAGGTAGCAGTTGCAGAACTTCCTGGCAGCGAGATTACAGATGATCCTCGCGAAACTGAGCTTTTCAATAAAAAAGTTGAGGAAGTACGAAACTTCTTGAATAAATATAAAGCTCCGCTCGCCGCAAACGCAGAAGATTTCGTTCGTGCAGCAGATATTTACAAAATTGACTACCGATTATTGCCATCTATCTCTATTGTCGAGTCAAGCGGTGGAAAACACCTGTTTAAGCCATATAATCCATTCGGTTGGGGTAAATGGGGATATCCAAACTTTACTGCAGCAATTTATGATGTTTCAAGAGGTATGTCACGATATTACGCACGAGGTGCGGATACTCCAGAAGAAATTGCTCGAACATATAACCCTGTCACTCCTCAGCAGTGGAGCGGTAAAGTCAGAAAATTGACGGCACAAATGAAGCCATTATAAAATGGTGTATGTATCAAGCTGTCCCATTGTCGCGAGTTCATGTTTTTATCCTCACGTTGGGGATATTCTTCTTTTTGGGAGCTGTCGCATTTCTTATTTCTTCAATTATTCCTGTTGAGCAGAGTTTTAACCCTGTAATTGCAGCGGTTCAAGGTGAAAAAACTGTTGCGTCATGTAGCCCTGAGACACATAGTAAAGAGAGATTTCTTGCCAGTGCCCCGACTATTCGCGTTATTGCGGGTGGGAATATTGCCGAAATTTCATTTGAAACACTTTCTTTATGTATCTCTTTTGAGCAACAATCGTTGCAATGTCCAAATGATACACAGTTTTCTATTGATAATCTTTGCGTACAGCGAAGGCTTGAGCAGCAGGAAGCATTATTCCCTCAGTATATCGAGATAACGGGCCTTAAGCAGAAAGTCAGCGTAAAAAAGCAAGACTGGGCCATTAATTTCGAGGTATTAGCTGAGCAGGTAGGAGAGCAGTTTTCAAACGCATATCAGCTTGTTCATTCGGGGAAAGATCTGGACAGAAAAACACTCACAATTCAAGCTCCATTGAGGATTTCTGAGCCTTCTACAGATGGAACATTTGCGCAAAAGTATATCGAGGTGGATGGATCGCGCCAGCTTATGTTTTTATGGGAAAATGGGAAGTATAGAACCTTTTCAGTTTCCGGTGCCTTGCAGGGATACAATCCTGTCGGAATTCACAAAGTATTGAATAAGTCGAAACTTGCGTGGTCTTCAACGGCTAATAAATGGATGCCGTATTGGATGGCCTTTATGTACGATCCATCGCAAAAAACGATGCTAGGAATTCATTCGCTTGTCTATTGGTTTCCAGGATACCAACCAACAGGCGAGTATGTTATTCGTGAACCCGAATCAAACGTTGGAACCCCCCGCAGTACGGGTTGTATTCGATTAAAAGAAGATGAGGCAAAGCTTGTTTATGACTGGGCAAATGTCGGAGATTGGGTCATTGTTCATGAATAAAAGCGAAGGGCAGGAGTATTTGTCTTGTGAATCGAAATGAAACAAATACCCCTGTGCGAGTTAACCTTTGCCGCGAATGCATTCGGTTTGAGACAGCCTGCCTTCATAGATAAGCCCGCGATTATTAACGCTTATGAAGGTGAAGTAGGTGTTTTCGTCTACTTTTACGAAACAGTAACCGTCTTCGGGCATAATACCGTATGCTTCATCAAGGCTACCGCGAAACATCTGTACGTATAACATACGGGGTGTCGTCTGCATGGCTGACAGGATATAGCCGTTACCAGTATTACCGTACAGGCTTGACCACCCGTTTAGCCATTGAAAATCGAATTCCGCTTGTCCGTCTACACTCATGAAGAACGTGGATTGTCCATACTCAAGGGCACGAACAGGCACGGGTAACTGACGGGTTGAGCTAACTAAGGAAAAAACGAGTACAACGAGCATTAGAAAGAGCCGGGTTTTCAAGGTAATCCTCCCTATTTGGGAATAATAAACGTTATGCGAATTATACTATAAAACTGTAGATATAACTATAGGATTTTACTCTATACGGAACTCCGTTCCAGGGATAATTCCCAACTTTCCTGCATTTCCGCCTTTTATCTCCAAAACATACTGATAGGTAGATTCCGGGCCATAAAACGGACAGTTTTTCTGTGTTGCGTCAACTTGTTTACACGGAGGAACATTAGATTTTACGTCCTGAACCTTTAGTTCTTTCGATAAAAAAATAATATCGAGAGGAAATTCGACGTTTTTCATCCAAAACGGGTAGTTTACCGCTTGTGGAAAGATAAACAACATGCCATTATATTCTCCAATTGACGGACGGTACATGTATCCTGTCTGGCGTTTCTCTTCGGTGTCGGCAATTTCTACTGTAAATACAGCCTCTGTTTGTGTGTTTTTTGTTCGCATTTTTATGCTGGAGGGCCATGGCGTAGGAGTAGGTGACTCTGCCGCAGGCGTAGATACGGGAATAAACTGTTGTATTGTCCCAAGAATACCGCTTGCTTGTTCCTGATTTTTAATAAAAAGTGAAAATACTTGTCCCAGAGCAGAAGATTGCATAAACACAAAGAGCGTAATGCCAATAAGCACAATCGGAATTAAAACGCGTACTGATTTTAGTAATTGCCAGGCAAGTTTAAAAATCATTATTATTTGTACTTTATTTAGTTGTTTGAGCTAAGATTATTATACACTTTTCGGCGTTTCTGTTAAACAAAGTATGCCAATATGCTACAATGAAGTAACATAATTTTATTGTTTCTTAGCTATGAAATATGAATTAGCACCCCTTCCATACGCATACGACGCTCTTGCTCCGGTTATCTCTGAAGAAATTATGAAATTACATCATGATAAGCATCATGCAGCATACGTAAATGGCGCAAATGCAGCGCTCGAAAAGCTTGAAAAGGCCCGAAACGGTGAAGTCGAGATTGATATAAAAGCAGTACTTCGCGACCTTTCGTTTAATGTGAATGGTCATGTTCTTCATCAGATGTTCTGGGAAAATATGCGCGCTCCACAAGAAAATAATGTCCCAACAGGTGCAGTAAAAGAGGCACTTGAGAAATCTTTTGGCAGTGTAGAATCATTTCAGAAGCAATTCGGTGCAGCAGCAAAAGCAGTCGAAGGTTCAGGATGGGCACTGTTAGTCGCAGATACTGATAAAAATCTAATGATGATTCAGATTGAAAAACAAAACTTTATGCATGTTGCAGGATTTACCCCGATTCTTGGTATTGATGTGTGGGAACATGCGTATTACCTAGACTATAAAAACGATCGAGGTGCATATGTTGATGCATGGTGGAAGCTTGTAAATTGGGATGATATCGAGCGCCGTCTTGCCTCCTAAAGAGGAGAGTATTAACTTGCGGGATTGGTCAGATTGACGTATATTTAGGATATGCAGAAACTGCCTTTTCTTTACCTTTTTGCGATAGTATTTGCCGGAATTATTCTTGTTGCGGCATTTGTTGTTCCGTCAATTCCACTCCAAAGTAACAGTGTTTCATGTAATCAAGCGGCATTTCAGCTAATTCCATCTGTGCATGCACAGTCACAAACAAATCCAACAATTGTTAGTTTTACGACTTCTGCAACCTCCGTAAATGTGGGAGAGAGTGTTACGCTTAGCTGGGTAACTCAAAATACAGATAGAGTTATTCTCGGTGGATTCGATCAAGTATTTGGCCCAAGTGGATCAGTCGAGGTAACAATGAATACTTCGAAAATTTTTGTGCTCTACGCATTCAATGAGAACTGTTACCGACAACGTTTCGTTTTTGTTGATGCATTCGATGAAAACTCTAATCCGTTCACTCAGCCAACACTCTTAGCTGCAGGTATTGTCGCATTGGAAGCAACCGGGACAGTTGTGGCAACAGTCGCCTCTCCTATGAATGTGGCAACGTGGAACGTATGGTTCGCATTTGCTGCATTTCTTGATCGTTTACGAAAGAAAAAGCCGTGGGGTATCGTGTATAGCTCGACTTCGAAACGACCTATCTCCCGGGCAATTATTCGTTTACATGACGCAACCGATAACGCACTTCTTGAAACAACTGTTACTGACGCACAGGGTATTTTCCGTCTCAATCCAAAGCAAGGTACCTATTACATGAAGATTACTCGTCGTGATTACTCTTTTCCATCACGTTTAGTTGCCGGCCCGAATGATGGACAATACGCAAATGTGTATAAAGGAGAAACCTTTGTTGTTCAATACGATGGCCAAGCGCTTATGTTTGCTATTCCTCTTGATGATGTAGAACTTCCCTATTGGCAGAAGTCTTTTCGCTCTTTTATGACTAATCTTGAAGCTGCTCTTCGTTGGGTCAGTGATATTTTATTAGTTGTAGGTCTTGCCACCAGTATTGCATTCGCAATTCGCTACCGAAACCTGATTTCCTTCGCAATTTTGGGTGTGTACTTCCTGATTTTCGGCGTAAAGTTTGTATTTGCATTGATTACTCCAAAACAATACGGCGTGGTAAAAGATCAAAAGGGGAGAGTTGTCTCAAACTTGGAGCTTGGATTGTATGAAACAGAATTTAATACGCTTGTTGCCCGTACATTTACTGACGCGCGAGGCCAATACAACTTTATTGTGCCATTTCAGAAGTATAATATTCGAACGATTGATCCAAGATACTCAATTACCGGCGATAACGTGACGTCTTTGGGTCAGCCTGTTGTGCTCCCGCAGAATAAGGGCGAAAACATTTTGTTTGTCAGCCAGGATGTGAGAGTTTCAGGGTAATTCTGGGTCTTTATAAATAAAACTCCTTACGGCTTTCTTACCAACTTCCCTAGACAATCAAAGAAATTACATAGTATAATTTAGTAGAGGGTGATAGAGTTTTTACTCTACATAATGCGTGTGCCAATGTGCCAGAGCATGAGGCACCCTCTTATTCATTTTTAGGCTTATCACGGACAGAAAAATTTTATTGCCCTGTTTGTCTTCTTTTAATACAACTCTTACTTTTTTCAACGTACCGTTGCTGTTAAGTACTGCATCAAAGGAATAAAATATAATACCGTATTCGAATCGAATATCTTGAATAGTTGAAGAAGTTTCAATGATAATCTTTGCTAAGGGTAAAACCCCTAATCGTTGATATACATCCTGAGGTGGGCGTTTCTTTGTTTTATTTCCGATAATATGATTCCAACCTAGAGAAGAAAATGAAACATTGCCCTTAAAGGCAGGGCAGTAAGAGTATTTTTGAGCTTTCCATGTTGAATAGAGACGTAGCATGTCTTTTTTAAGTTCACGAAGAGAATGAGGGCTCATAGATAAAGAATACAGCCCCAAAAGTGATTGAATAAAGAATCGAAGATACCTTATATGAAGCCTATAAATAGGTAAAAAATGATTTTTACAAAAAAAAGGAGGTAGCAAAAGCATCGCTTCCACTGCCTCCCTCAAAAACACTTACAAATCCAAAGCTTTACTCTGAATTTTCTCCTTTACCCGCTCGGCAAGATCATTAACTGAAATTTCTCCCAGTGATTGTCCATTTCGCAAGCGTACGTTAACAGTACCATTTGCAACTTCCTGCTTTCCAATAACAATCATGTAGGGGACTTTTTCTTGCTGTGCTTCAAGAATTCTCTTGTTGAGTGTATTGCTTGAATCATCAACGCTGACACGAATTCCTGGCAGAGATGCCTTCAATGAATCCACCACAGACTTTGCGTATTCCTGCTGGTCAAGGCCGATAGGAATAATGCGTACTTGTTCCGGGTGAAGCCAGACTGGAAATGCTCCAGCGAAGTGCTCAATCAAGAATGCCATGACTCTCTCAATTGCGCCAATGGAAGAGCGGTGAATAACGATCGCCTCTTCTTCTTTGCTTTCTTCGTTGATGTAGTTCAGTTTGAATCGTTTTGGCATAACAAAGTCGTATTGGACTGTGAACGCTGTATCTTCTTTTCCAAGCACGTTTTTCATTTGAATATCAATCTTTGGGCCATAGAATGCTGCTTCGCCTTCTGCTTCGTAAAATGGTGCCTTTCTTGCCTCTAAAACACGTCGCAATACTGATTCTCCATATTCCCATGATTCATCGTCTTTAAAGTACTTTTTGTCGTCGGAACGATCACCGAGAGAAAGTCGGTAAGAGTAGTGTTCTCCTTCTTTTAGGCCGAAGGTTTCTGCAACTGCTTTAATCAGTTCGAGAACCTCGTTAATCATTTCTTGTGCTTGTTCTTTTGTACAGACGATATGGGCATCGGCCAAACAGAATGATCTCACGCGCATCAAGCCGGATAATTCGCCTGATTTTTCATAGCGATAGAGTTTTGCAAGCTCTGCAATTCTCATCGGCAATTCCTTGTAGCTTCGTGGCTTGCTCAAGTAGTACTCAAAGTGGTGGGGACATGTCATCGGACGGAGCATAAATCGCTCGTCATCAATCTCGATAGGTGCATACATCGAATCTTTGTAGTATGGGTAGTGCCCCGACTTTTGATAAAGTTCCAGCTTTGCAATATCTGGCGTATAGACGTGCAAGTATCCTCTGCGAAGCTCTTCGTCAACAATGTAACGCTCTAATTCTCGGCGAATTGTCGAGCCTTTTGGTGTCCATAAAGGCAATCCTTTTCCAACAACGTCAGAAAATACGAATAAGTCGAGGTCTTTACCAACTTTTCTGTGATCACGAAGTTGTGCTTCTTCCATACGCTTTAGGTAGTCATCAAGCTCTTGTTGTGAAGCAAATGCCGTTCCATAGACACGTGTAAGCATTTCGTTTTCTTCACTTCCTCGCCAATATGCGCCACCAACCGAGAGTAGCTTAAATGCTCCAATCTCGCCTGTACTTTCCACATGTGGGCCTTTGCAAAGATCTGCATAGCTTTCTCCTGTGTAGTAGAGAGAAACTTCTTTATCAGCTGCTGCAATTTCTTCAAGCCACTCAAGCTTGAATGGATTATCTTTAAAAATTGCTTTTGCTTCTTCGTACGACACAATCTTTTTCACAATCGGTAAATCTGCAGCAATTATTTCTTTCATTTTTGCTTCGATTTTTGGTAAATCTTCGTCTGAAAGCTTTATATCCCAGCGTGCATCGTTTGACCAACCATCTTCAGAAATATGGGCAACTGCAAGCTTTACTTTGCCTGGAAACAGCTCAGTTACTGCCTGTGCAAAGACATGCTCGCACGAATGGCGAATTTTAAATAACTGTGAATCTTCAAATGCTTCTTTTTTCATGTTTTCACTCAATGGTTTAAATAGTTTTTGGCAATTTTAGTCAGCTGCCGGCTGTTTTTTATTATCCTCGGTACTTTCGCTAGATTATCGCAGAAATGAATGATTAAGCGAAATGCGAAAAAGGGAGAACAATATGAAATGAATACCCCCTAAGGGGTTGTAGTCTTGTGAAAACAACGAACCATTGTAAGAAGAGAGTTTCCTACCATATTAAGAAATTATATCACGATTGAAAAAAGAGTTCATTAAATTCTGTCACTTTTGAAAGGTTATATATGAATAAGATAGTGTCGCCTGTTTCTACTATTGATACCCGTGGGGGTATATAAAGTGCTGACATCTCGGTTCTTTGTAAAAGTGGAAAGGGGTAGGCGGGTAGTGTAATAACTAAACGCTACAAGAAGAATCATAAATAATTATCTCAATTGAGCACTGCTGCAAAAGAATGTACAATGTACCATGAAAATCAAAGAAACATGGGATTTACAAAAGCTTTTTAGCTCTCCAACCGATCCAGCAATTCAAAAAGAAGCAGCAGAAATAGATGTACGCGTAAATAATTTCGTCGCAAAGTGGAAAGACGACTCTTCATATGCGACAGACAAATCATCACTCCTGCAGGCACTCACAGAATACGAAGAATTAATTACAAAGGGCGGCGTAGGCGGAGAACAAAGTTATTACGCCGGACTTTTAAGTGCATTAGATCAATTATCTCCAGAAATTAAAGCATTTGGAAATAAAATTGAGGATGAATCAAAAAAGCGTGCTATTGCATTGCAATTTTTTGAGCTGACATTAGGCAAAGCGAGTAAAGATTTTCAGAAAGAAGTCCTTGCCGATGCGCAATTTGCTCCATACACGTACTATTTATCTCGAATTTTTGACACAGCTAAATACGATCTCTCTGAGAAAGAAGAGCGCATTATTACTGAACTTTGGTCTGCAGCAAACGGAAAATGGCGAGAGCTAACAAGTCAGGAACTGAGCAGAAAAACTGCTGCAATAGTAGTAAATAATCAAAAAAAGAAGGCAACGATTGGTGAGCTTTTAGAACTGTCTAAAAACTGGGATAAAAAGCTTCGCGACGAGGCCGGTAAAAAAGCAGCAAAATTAATTCGTAGCTTGAAATATATTGCAGAGGCCGAAATGAATGCAATTTTAGAGTCGAGAAAAGCAATGCGTGACCTCCGCGGAGCAGAACGTGTTGATATTTTTAGGCTTATTGCAGATGATGTCTCTCCAGGAATGGTAGATGCACTTCGCAAGGCTGTATCATCCCGTAACGATATCGCCAGAGAATACTACGAGCTCAAAGCGAAGCTTCTAAAGCAAGAGAAACTTGAATATTACGAGCGCGGTGTAGAGTTTCCGGTACAGACTGATACATATTCGTTTGAACAGGCAACGGCGTTGGTATCCGAGACCTTTCGTGGCCTTGATGCAGAATTTGGCAACATCTTCGATGAGTTTGCCGGAAGTGGTGCTATGGACGCATATCCTAAAAAAGGGAAAATGTCGGGTGCATTCTGCGCGCATCATCTTGTAACCTCACCTGTGTATATTTTGCTCAATTTTACGGGAACACTCAATGATGTAAGAACAATTGCGCATGAGGCGGGCCATGGAGTTCATGATGAATTAATGCGAGACGTTAAAACTGGGCTGTATTACCATACTTCGCTGGCAACAGCCGAAGTCGCGAGCACATTCATGGAAGACTTTGTTACAGACAAGCTATTTGCTCAAGCAAATGAAGAAACTCGTTTACACTTGTTAATGAACTCTCTCAACGATGATATCGCTACAATCTTTCGGCAGATCGCATGTTATAACTTTGAATGGGATCTTCACACGCAGTTTGCTAAGAAAAAATATCTTTCTGAGAAAGATATTGCCAAGCTTTTCAAAAAACACATGAAAGCATATATGGGGCCGTCGGTTTCTCAGCGCGTGGGAGGAAATGATTTTTGGGTATATTGGTCACATATTCGAAGCTCGTTTTACGTATATTCTTATGCAAGTGGATTACTCATCTCCAAAGCGCTGCAGTTTATGGTGCGTAACGACAAAAAATCTATACAGAGCGTTAAAGAAGTTCTCAAAAAGGGAGCAAGTGCATCTCCTGCAGAGTTGTTTAAATCTGTCGGTATTGATATTCAAGATAAATCTTTTTGGGAAAAAGGACTTCTTACAATTGAAGAAAAGCTTGCAGAAGCGAAATCTCTTGCAAAAAAACTAGGTAAAATTTAGTCCGAACAGTATACAAGTATTCCTAACGCTTGTTTCCGGCAATATAACGCTGTATCATGAACTATGTCTCGTATATTTTCGCTTTTTTCTTTATCACGGCCGTTCTTTATTGTGATTCTTTTTGCCATTATTGCGAATGGAGTACAGGTATTATCGTTTATGCTTTTGCGAAAGCTTGATTCTCCCCAGTTCGCAATGTTGAACTATGGAATGTATGTCATTACTTTGCTTGGAATTATCACGAGTGCCTTTGAAAGATGGCTGATGATTCAGCAGAGTAGGAGATCGTGGGACGAAAGAATTAAGCTTGCAAGATCACTGTTTACGTCTGTAGGTATTTTATTTTTAATTCTCATTATTGTTGTCGGGCTATTGCTTTGTTTGTGGGCTCCAGAAACTTCAAGAATTGTGGTCATCTGCACAATTTCTATGGCGCTTGTCTTTCTCTCGTTATTTCCTAAATCTCTTGTTGTTTCGCAGGAAAACTATGTACTTCTTGGCTTACTGGGGTTAGTTGAGCCATTCTTTCGGTTTGTTTCGATTGCCGCATTTGTAAGCAATGTCGCAATTCTTCCTGTGTTTATTGGACACTTACTTTCTTCGTTTGTGGTACTTCAGGTAAGCCTCTTTTTGCTCAGGCAGATTCCGGCTCAGCCAAGTAGAAAAAATATTTCGGACATTTCACTTTCTGCTCGCGTTGTGTTGCTTCAGGTACTATTGCAGGCAGGGATTAGTATTTTCTGGGTCGCAGACGGTGTTATTTTGAAGCATCTTTTGAGTGTTGAAGCATACAGTGCATATGTTGCCCATGCTTACATTATGAAGTTTCCGCTATTTTTAACGACAAGCATTCTGAGTGTGTTAATGGTGAAAGTTGTCACTGATCAAGCAGGGTATAGAGACTTTAGAAAAATGACAGCAATTGGGATTGCTGGAAGTATTTTGGCATTTGGTTCAGTTGCGATTATAGAACTTCTCTTTCCAGGAAAAATTATTACAGTGTTGGGGTATGGCGCGCTTGCTGTACCTGGTCTTTTGGTTCTTATTGCCGTTGCATGGACGCTTCACTCAATTATTTCGTTGCTATTAACAATGCTGATAAAAGTGGCATGGCATGTATCGGTACAAACAGTAATTATTCTTTACACAGTAAGCTTTATCGGGCTTTTGTTTGTAGGCTCGTATGATATTGCCGAGTTGTTGAAAATGCTTACAATTCAAGCGATTATCTTTCTTGTTTGTATTGTGACGATTAGCTCGTTGCTTCCAGCTCCATATTTTGAAATGCCGGAAAAACTTGCTTCTCCAGTGAGTGGAACTAAGGGGAAACGAAGGAAGTCACGATTGGCGCGACGATCTCCAAGTAATCTTTAAAATACATTGCCACAGAGAATTGGCGGTCTCCTGCATTAAAAATGATTTTCTCGTTTTTTCCTAGTGATTCGTCCACATAGACACTGATGCTGAAAAGGTTTCCCATTGGGGGAACTCCTCCAGGCAGTACGCCTTTTGTTACTTTGGAAACTTCTTCTTCCGTTGCAAATCTGACATCGTCTGCAAAGAGAATTTTCTTTACTTTTGATGAGGAGAATCGTTTATCTGCCGGAAGTACAAACATTGCAAAGTCTGGAACACCGCTTTTTCTTTTAAATCGAACAATGAGTGCTTTTGCTCCTTGCGAGAGAGTATATCCTGTGCGGATTTTTGCTGCTTCTTCGCTTGTTTTTACTGGAGCATGAGTAAATGTTTCAAACCAAAATTCATTACTTTCAAGCAGTTTTGTAATGGTTTGCGTAAGAGGGTGTAATGTCATAAACGCATTTTAACATTCTCTGAGAGACTTTTCCTGTCAAATTGTAAGAACTCGGTAAAGATTTGGTAAGAATGTTTACTACGCAGCGAAGAGTAAGTGTTATTTTTTGCGATTTCCTTTGGCAGATTGTTTTTTACTCTGTGTTTTATTACCAGTGTTTTTGCTTACTTTTGTTTGAGTTTCTTTTTTAGAAGATTGAGATGATGCTTGCTTTTGAGGTTGCTGTGCTTTTACTTCGCTGCCAGGTTTCTGAGTGGTACCCATGCCTGCACCCATTGCTAATCCAATTGCAATTCCCATCGCGATACCTGCGGCAATGTTGTCCATTGCAACCCCAAGTGCTACACCGATGCCTATTCCTGCCCCGAGCATTGGAAGTCCGTTTGCAAATGAGAAATTCATATATATTTTTTTAAAGTTATATTGTTTCTTTTGATAGTCCTCTGGTTTTATTGCTTCCAAGTATTAACTTTATGCGAGGGTTGTCACCGTTAACGGAGCAAATCCTTGCTTCTGAAGCCAAATATAGTATGAGAATAATTCAATCGCTGCCCAGCCGGCAAAAATAACAAAAAGGACGACAGCGATACCGATTAAAATTGTGCGGGAATTTTTCTTAAGAAAGTCCATACTAAGGAGAGATAAAAATTATGTAAGCCTCACCCGTTTCCAGTATAGCGGAAGTGATAAATCGAGGCAAGGTGCCAGAAAGTGGGCATAAATCATTTCTTGCGTGACAGGAAATGTGCTAGAATAGAGCGTGTCTAATCAACTTTTAGCAAAAGCAACGGATTTTATTACATTGTTTCTTGGGTTGCTTGTCGAAGCAATACCATTTATTTTTATTGGAGTTGTTGTCTCTGTTGCAATCGCACTATTTGTTAACTCAGAAAAAGTATTTGCACTTTTGCCTAAAAATACGTATGTCAGACGTTTTTTTCTGTCCATCATGGGAATGTTTATGCCTGTCTGTGAATGTGGAAATGTCCCTGTTGTTAGGCGTTTGGTAATGAAGGGGTTTAGTGTTTCGGAAGCAATTACATTTATGCTTGCAGCTCCCGTTGTTAATCCCGTGACTTTCTGGACTACGTGGGAAGCCTTTTCCGGATCGCATGAAATGGCGTGGGCAAGACTTATTGCTGCAGTAGTAATTGCGAACGGTGTGGGTATTATATTTTCATTTGTAACAAAGCAGGAGACGCTTCTTACGAAGAAATTTTATGCTCAGGTATGTGAAATTCGTTACAACGATCATTATTATCACAATCCACAAAGTAAGTGGGAAGAAGCAAAAAGTATTTTCTCTTCAGAGTTTATTCAGAATACGAAAATGTTGGCGCTCGGAGCGATTATTGCGGCCGCATTCCAAGTAATTGTGCCGAGAGAATGGGTACTCGCTATCAGTGGAAATATTTTATTGTCTATTGTGGCAATGACAATTCTCGCATTTGTGATCTCGATTTGTTCGAATGTTGATGCATTTTTTGCACTATCGTACGCGTCCAGTTTCCCTCTTGGAGCATTGCTATCGTTTCTTGTATTTGGCCCGATGATTGACATTAAATTACTCATGATGCTGAAGAATACATTTACAATCAAAACACTGGGCTTAATCGTTGTACTGGTTGCATTGAGCAGTACAGTAGCTGGACTTACTTTTCATATTTTGTGGCAATGAACAACATTATTATTTTACTGCTGAGCAGCTATATTCTCATGCTGATTAGTACTGGGAGATTGGGAATGTTTATTCATACAAGATTTACGTGGCTGAGTATTATTTCGGCTTCGGCATTGTTTCTTTTTTCGTTTGTGAGTGTCGCTCAAAGCTTAGTGGCAATGTACGAGAAAAAAGGTTGGAAAGCATTTTCTATAAAGAGTTTTTCAGTACAGAAATGGGTAAAAAATACCGATATGGTAATGCTTGGATTAGGAATTATAATATTTCTTCTACCAATTCGTCCGCTCAGTGTGGGGATTGCCCAACAACGCCAATCAGATTTTAACAATGTGCAAACAACAACCGAAGATCTTGCCTCGCTGTATAAGCGGACAAATACCGCTGAGTTTACTCTGAAAGAGTGGGCAATTCTTTTAAATGATAACCCCGCAAACGAAGAACTGGTTGGCAGAAAGATTTCTGTAAGCGGGTTCATTTTTAATGATGGCTCGCAAAAGCAGGATTTATTCTATATCTCCCGATTTCGAGTTGTCTGTTGTGTCGTAGACGCGAGCCCGCTAGGTATTCCAGTTGAAGCTCAGTGGCGGGATAGGTTTTCCGAAAATGGGTGGGTATTGGTTAAAGGAACATTGCAGCTAATAGAAATTCATGGAGTAAACCGTTTGGCAATTATTCCCGAAGAAATTCAAGAAATAGATGTTCCAAATAATCCATATATTTACTAAATGGAAGATAAACGATTTGTAAAACTTATCATAGGCGTAATACTAAGTCTTCTTGGCCTTATTGCAGTATTTAGTTTTATCGCTGCCAATATTCCTCCTCATATGCACAAAATCGTAGTAAATGGCTCACTACAGGAAGCAGAAGTGTCAAATCAGTCATTGCAAATATCTTTTACCCAGCCCATGAAGCCCGACCCAATAGAACTTTCGGTAACGCCGAATGTTGCATACACGACATTATGGCAAAACAATACATTGTTTATTCACTTTTCTGACCCACTGTTATATGGAACAGAGTACCGTGTTGCAATCATTTCTCAGCTCGAAAATATTTATGGCAAAAAGTTGGATAAAGAAATATCGTTAAACTTTACTACGAAGCAGGCAAAGATCATTTTTCAGCAGTATCCTGACAAAATTCTGAGCAGTAATGTCTCGGGAGAGGATATTAAAATTCTGTACGAATCACACGAAATTGCAGACTTTATAAAGTTTGGAAATACTGTTGCTGTGTTGAAGTTTCCCAAGGGAGAAAGTACAGAAATTATACTTATTGATACAGAATCGGGGGAAACAGAATCTCATAGTATTGGATATGCCGTATATGCAATGCAGTATAGTCAGGCTGTTCGAAAGCTGATGCTTCTTGCGCAGGATATCCGCGAGCCTAACGATCCGATTGGGACAGGAGCACATCTTCGACAGTTATACTTTTATGATACAGAAACGCATGCGGTAGAGCCTTTTGCATCAGGAGAAACACTCTTTGAAGTGGACAATTTCTTGCTTTCGCAAAATGGAAGGATTGTGTTGTATCGAGATATCTCCGACAGTATTTACTATTTAAGTGATGTCCTCAAGCCAAATGAAAAGCCCGTGCTTATCGGCAATTATATTGCCGCAAATGAATTTGATCAGAGCGGAAAAACAATGCTTTTTACAAAAGAGGATGATCAGTCGCCGCTAGGATACCTTTCGATTGAGATGTATTCTGTAGGTGGACAAAAAAAGTCTCTTTCCGGCCAGTGGATTCATGCAATCGAACCTGTTTTCATTCCTGGTACAGATGCGATTGTCTACTCAGAAAAATATAACGCCCCATTATCGTTATTAGACTTGTTCCGAGTGAAAATTATTAATTCTGAAACAGGCGAAGTAGTATTTGACCTTTTTGAAGAAGGATATAGCTACGAAACTCCTCGCGTAAGCCGGAATGGCCAATTCGCAATTGTAGAAAAATTTTCAGAAAGCCAGCTTGCAGGAACAGGGTCTGAAAGAATTGTTGGGTACAGGCAAAAGGGTACCTCTGCTGAGCTATATATGATTCGATTGGATAATAATGAAGTCGTCAGACTGCCGGTGAATGGGATAAATGTGATATTCGAAGAATGATAAAAATAAAAAATGATAGATTTCGATCTTCAAGAGGTGGAGCAAGTAAAGTACTAACATTGGGGTGTGGTAGTTGCCGATCCATTATATTTGACTATCAAAAAGACGGAAAAGGTAACCTAATTAGGCTTTATCTGGATAGAATTACGAATAATTACCATAACGTAGAGCTACAGAGCGGCAGTGTAAAATGCCCAGCATGTAGCAGAGCGCTTGGAAATATCAGTATCTATAAAAAAGAAAATAGAGTAGCTCTGTTTCTTGAACGCGGCGCATTGGTGAAGTTATCATAAATTAAATATAATGAACCATGTTTTACGATAACTATAAAACTTTTCTCGATAATATTTTTACCGGCTTTTTGCAGCAGGGAATAGATGCTGCGTTGTTTGATCTTGATCACATCGCATATCAGGTAAGCTCTGATGAAGAATATGACGAGTTTAAGCCACGATTACTTTCTATTGCCGAGTTAGTGAAAGAACCACTTGTAGATGGACGGAGAGTAGGAGTATTTATGTTCCGAATTCCGCTTTTGTACAAAGACTATCAGATTAAAACAATTGAGCTCATTGCTCCTGTTGCAGGAAAGACTCCAAAGTCTGAGCTTGACCATGCAGAATTTTTGACTGGCACAACTCTTGAAGAATTTATCGCAAAGTATCCGCGAATCCCATTTGATTTAGGTAACCTGAATAGAAAAGAGTTTCCCATGATAAAGCTGTCACTTCCAAATGGGTCAAGAGTAAAGTTTCCACGGTATCCAATCCTTGCCGATACCAAAACGTAAAAAATACCGCTTATGGACTACGAAGCATACTGTCAACAAATTATATTCCCCGAGCTTGAAAATGGCCGTCCAGGGTGGGATAAGCCTCATACAGAATCTGTAGTAGAGCACATAAAGACGATTATTACCCATACTCCTGAATTAAATTTAGATAAAGATGTGCTAGTTATTGCGGCATACGCACATGATTGGGGTTATGCCGGGTTATTTAAGGGAGGCAAGCCGTTGAGTTTGAGTGATGTAAACAATGCGAAAGCTGCGCACATGGTTATTGGAGCAGAGAAACTTGAAAAGCTTCTTAATAATGAAGTATTTAACTTTCTGAGTAAAGACCAAAAGGATCGGGCAGTCCATCTTGTGAGGCACCACGATTCACTGTTTTTATTGAAAGAAACTGACGAATTAGTGCTTATGGAGGCGGATACACTCGGTGGTTTGGATGTACGCAAAGTAAAGCCAACATTTGACGCAGAATCGAACAGGAAATACATGGAAAATGTGAAAAATTATCGCCGCACGAAGTTTATTACGGAATATGGAAAAGAGTTGTTTAAAGGGTTGTATAGGGAGAGGGAAGAGTATTATAACAATCGAGCCGATTAAGTTTATTTGGATTTTAAAATGAGACTATTTTTGGCATCAGAAATCAAACACCCTGAAAGTATAAGAAAACTAATTGAGTATACGGGTGGTCTTGAAGGTAAGAAAGTTGCCTTTATCCCTACCGGATCAAATGGAGAAGTCGAGTTTGGAGACTGGAAAGGTGGGAGTTGGAAAGCAGCAAATAGTCTGGGTGCGGAAGTGAAAGCTGTTCAATTAGAAGATTACAAAAATTCTTCTGTGATTAAGGAACTCGAAGATCAAGATGTTATTTGGATGCATGGCGGAGTAACCGGCTACTTACTTTATTGGATAAGGAGATGTGAATTAGATAAACATTTGCCACGACTTTTAGCGACATCTCTCTATATAGGCTCGAGTGCAGGCTGTATGATCCTGGCAAAAGATCAAGATCTGGCTGAATGGTATATCGGAGAGCAAGAACCAGGAGCAAGCCTGATTCCCGGCTTGGGGTTGGTAGATTTTAACTTTTATCCGCATTACGAAGATCATTTGTATAACGAAGTTAAAGCGAAGTACAGGGGGAATAAAATGTACTTAGTAAAGGATGGCGAGGTTATTATTGTTGAAGATGGAAAGGTAAGGGTATTGGGAGAGGAAAGGATTATTACGTTATGACACCATCAGAAAAATAAAAAGGCGCCGCCACACGGCGGCAATAGCTTGAAGCTACGATTTCGGATAAACCTTGTTTGAACTCATAGTGCAATTCCAGATAGGTATCACCCAACTGTGGTACAATTCTAACAAATAAGAAGTAACTTATCAACGATCACTGTATTATGGCAAAATATTTAGGTTTAGATATTGGAACAAACAGTATTGGTTGGGCAGTTACAGATGAAAATTACAACTTGTTAAAATATAACGAAACTCCTCTTTGGGGAATACATCTATACCCAGAAGCTAGTAATGCCAGCGAAGCTCGTGGGTATCGCTCAGCTCGCCGTGGTACTCGTCGAAAAGCCTGGCGAATAAAAATATTACAAGAACTGTTTAATGAAGAAGTAGCGCAGGTTGATCCTGCGTTTTTTAGCAGAATTAGAGACAAAGAAGTCTATTCTTTGTTCAAGGATGATAAGGAATATTATGAGAAATTTCCAACAATACATCATTTAATTCTCTATTTACAAAAAATAAATGAGAGGCCTGATATTCGGTATGTTTACCTGATGTGTTCTTATTATATGAAGCATAGAGGGCACTTCTACTCGAGCATAGATGAAAATGCTGATATCGAAAAAATTTTAGGTCTGCAAACTATTTTTGATGAGTTTCTTGAAGCTCTCAGGCTTCTTCCTATAGAGATATCCGATGTTAATATAAAAAATGTAGAGTCTGCGTTGAAACAAGAAAACGTGAGTAACAGGAAAAAGGCCTTAAAAGATGTATTATCAACAACCGATGATGAATTTAAAATCCTACCTGAGATTATAACGCTTTTGTCTGGAGGTAAAGCGAAACTACAAACTATCTTTCAAAACGAAGATCTTAAAAGTTTGTCTGTTATGGACACAGATCCTGAAAATGAGACAATGGCGGAGTTACAAACTGTACTAGGCGAGCAATTCGATATACTTCTAAAAGCAAAACAAATTACTGATTGGATTGTTTTATGTGATATTTTGAAAGATGCAAAGAGTATAAATGAACAAAGACTTAACCTATATGAGGAGATAAAAAGTAAGAAAGAGCTTCGTGGAGAGAAATTAACTGAACACATGAAGGAAGAGCATAAGAAGAATCGAGTTATTCCGTACCAATTACAGTGGAAAGATTTCAAAAAGGCGCTAAACAATATACAAAAGTTTTACCCTACTCTTGATGTCGAAAAGATAGGTCAACTATTCAAACATAGAATTCCTTATTTTGTAGGGCCTCTTAAAGAAGATCAAAAAAATCGATGGAGTTGGATTAAAAAGAAAAATGATGAAAAAATTTACCCATGGAATTTCAATGAGGTTATAAATATTGAGGAGACACACTCAGGCTTTATAGAGAAAATGACCGCAAAGTGTACTTACCTCGTGGGAGAAGATGTGCTTCCAAAAGAAAGTATGCTCCATGCAAAGTATTTAATTCTCAACCAACTAAATAACCTTAAGATTGACGGTGAAAGAATTGATAATACCCTGAAACAGGAATTATTTCAAGATTTATTTGAAAAAGAATCAGGAACAGTTTCTTTAAAGAAAATCAAAGCTTGGTTGAAAAGTAAAAACCCTGCGTATAAAGATACAGAACTAACAGGTGTAGATACTACGATAGAAGGAACACTAAAAGCATATCATAATTTTAAGCCATATCTTGATAAGCTAAAGATGGGCGAGATAGAAGAGATTATAAAACGAATAACAATATTTGGGGAAGAAAAGCAGAATTTAAAAAGTTGGATGGAAAAAACCTTTAATCATCTTGATGAAGAAGATATAAAGAAGATTTTACGATTTTCTTATAAAAAATATGCAAGACTTTCTAGAGAGTTTTTAGAAGGTATTATGTATGATGTCGAGGAAAGAGAATTAAGCATCATCCAGGCTTTGTGGGAGACGAACAATAACTTGATGGAGCTGCTGTCTGATAAGTATGGATACGCTCTAAAAATAGAAGAATTTAATAAGAATGCCGTTAATAAAGCTACAACTCTTAATGAAAAGCTTGATGATTTATATATCTCAAATCGTGTTAAACGCTCAATTTTCAGAACACTTGCAGTGGTTAGTGAAATTATCAAAGCTATCGGTAAACCAGACAAGATATTTATTGAAATGGCACGAGGAGAAGAGCTGAGTAAAAAAGGTAAGAAGACAAAAAGTCGCAAGGATGAGCTAAAAGAACTGTTGAGAGGCAATAAAGACCTACTAAACGAATTAGTGGGCAAAACAGATGATCAACTTCGTGGGAAAAAGCTATACCTCTATTTCTCTCAAATGGGAAAATGCATGTATACAGGCAAAACGATATCCCTTTCTTCTCTTAGTTCCGATAATTGGGATGTTGATCATATTTATCCTCGCTCGAAAGTCAAGGATGATAGCATCCGCAATAATCTTGTACTTGTAGATAAAAATGCCAATGGAGCAAAAACAGATAATTATCCATTACTTCCTGAGATACAGAATCGAATGTCTGGTCACTGGAATTTCTTGAAAGAAAAGGAATTAATTACCAATGAGAAATATTCTCGTCTGATGCGCAAAACTCCATTTACAGAAGATGAAAAAGTTAATTTCATTAATAGGCAATTAGTTGAAACAAGGCAAAGCACCAAAGCTATTGCCCAGCTTCTTAAGGAAAAATATAACGTAGAGATTGTTTATGTGAAATCCGAATTGTCCAGTGATTTTAGATATACTTATGAGATTCAGAAATGCCGTGAAATAAACGATTTTCATCATGCAAAAGATGCCTATCTAAATATCGTTTGTGGCGATGTCCATAATAGAGTATTTACAAAAAATCCCAGAAACTTTATTAAGAAAGCAAATGATAGCAATTATACGATTAATCCTAAGGTTCTTTATAAAAGGCAATGGGATGGAACGGATATACTTTCCAGAATTAGGAAGACATTGAAAAGTAATCAAATTAAATACACAGAGATGATGTACGAACGTACAGGTTCATTCTGGGGAAAGACATTAGGCTTAATTCCTAGAAAAGGAAATATGACAGAATATTCTGAAAAGTCTTATGAATTATCAACAGCATTTTTTGCACTGGTTTCGTATGGGCCAGAAAGTAATAGAAAAACAAAGTTATTGCCTGTTTATAACTACAAAATAGAAGAATTTTATAACGATGCAAATAAGTATTTTAATGGAACGCATAAGATGCTGGATAAAAGCGATTTAGATAATATAAAGTTTCTTCGCAAGGTAAAACTCGGTACCGTAGTTATTAAAAAAGGGATCCGCTATAGAATTACAGGCAATACCCATATGTTGCATGCCTATCAACTTACAATGCCATATGAACAAGAGAAATATTTCAAGAAGATAATTAAGGCCTTTGATAAAGATAATCCTAGACCAGAGGTACTTGTGAAAGAAGAGAATATAAAGTTATTTGAATTATTTAAAGGTAAACTGAGAGATTCCGTATATTCAAGGTTAAGCTCTTTGAACATTCAATTGAAATGGTTTGATAATAGTAAATTCGAAAGCCTTTCAATAAAAGAGCAAGCAGAATTTCTTAAAAATTCAATTAGCATGTTTACGGCAAATGCCGCAAAAGGTAATTTAAAGATTATTGATAAAAATGCTTCCGGTAATGTCGCTAATGGCCCTATGCCAAATGATTGCGATTACATTCTTGACCAATCTGTCACTGGACTGTTTGATAAGAAATATAGAGTGAAGGTATGAGCTGGCGTACTCTTGTTGTTACAGGGCGAGCAAAACTTGATTACCAACTTGGCTACATGGTGATCCGTAAAGATACAGAACAGCAAATCTTTCTTGATGATGTAAATGTACTTATTTTAGAAAGTACAGCAATTTCATTGACAACCTATTTATTAAAAGAACTTGTGAATAAAAAGGTAAAGGTTGTTTTCTGTGATGACTTTCATAATCCTGCAGCAGAGCTAGCACCTTTTTATAATAATAAAATGTCTTCTGCCAACATAGAGCTCCAGATTGGCTGGAAAGAAGATATAAAGAAAAAAGTGTGGGCGGAAATCATAAAACAGAAAATCATTAATCAAGCGTTTGTTTTAGCAAAAAATGAACTAGTTGAGAAATCAAAACTACTTTTAGAGTATGTAAAAGAAGTACAACTCGGTGATAGCACAAATAGAGAAGGACATGCTGCAAAAGTATATATGAATGCTCTGTTTGGGAATTCATTTTCCCGAGGACAAGATAATGAAATCAATTCAGCATTAAATTATGGTTATACAATACTTCTCTCAGCTTTTAATCGTGAAATTGTGGCCAGTGGTTATCTCACTCAACTCGGTATAGCGCACCATAATACATATAATTATTTTAACCTGAGTAGCGATTTTATGGAGCCTGTTCGACCATTAATAGATTTATTTGTTAAGGATTCTGACTTTAAAGAATTTGGGACAGAGCAAAAGCACCTGACCGTAGATATTTTAAACAGAGGAGTGAGGGTACGTAATGAGAAACAATATTTATCAAATGCCATTGCCATTTATGTGAAAAGCATTATCAATGTACTAAACAGCGACAAAGTAGAAGATATTAAATTTATAAATATAATGGAGGGTGAGCAGTTATAGATTTATGAGAATTATTGTTATGTTTGATATGCCTACAGATACTCTTCAAGAAAAGAGAGCGTATAGGTATTTTCGTAAGTATTTGGTTAAAGATGGATTTTTTATGATGCAGGAAAGTATATATGTCAAAATAGCAATTAACGCCGAATCTAGTAAGAGTATACTTAAGCGTTTAGAACGGAAAAAACCAGAATATGGGCTAGTTCAGATTATGCAAGTCACAGAAAGACAATTTGAGAAAATGATTTACCTAGTTGGTAAACCAATTAAGAAGGTAATTTCTTCAGATAAAAGACTAGTTATTGTATGAAACTACTATTGCCCCAAATTAATAACTCTTTCGATTTCGCTCAAAATAAAGTCAACAGGCTTGTGATAGAAAATTCCAGTGAATTTGCTAGAGTTATTCAAAAATTTAAAAATCAAGTTGATTTCGGTGAAAGTTATGCATCTTTATTTGATGATATAGTAGAACAAAATTTTACGAAATTAGTTGAGATCATTTATTCTCCGATAGAGTTTAATATAAATACTCCCTTATTATTAAATAGCTTGCATAAGAACCTATCAATGGAAACTAGTAATGAACAATCTTTCTTAAAAACGGTAGAATTAAAAAGGCACATAGTAAACTATATACAAGACCTTCTCTATAATAAAGATGCAGATTTACTT
This sequence comes from Candidatus Dojkabacteria bacterium, assembly GCA_030583825.1. Taxonomy (GTDB): domain Bacteria; phylum Patescibacteriota; class Dojkabacteria. Next base: position 725,767 of record CP129477.1, read on the forward strand.
TACGATGATGATCCTGATATTTCCAAAGTATTCAAAATGTTAGGGGTTAGATACAATGATGTATACGAAACAATTGTAGAAAAACTATTTAAGTTTCTAGTCGCAAGTCAAGAACTTGGGAGTAAAGAGATATTTTTATTTGTAAATCTCAGCGACTACTTATCTTCAGAGGAAAAAACAACTTTCTATAAAACAGTTCTTGCAAAAAACATAAAGATCTTTCTTATAGATAGAAATTTTTATGAAAGAAATAGTTTAGAAAATCTTACTCTTATTGATAAAGATTTATGCGAACTATAATGAGTTTCTCTTGATAAATTGGGAGGAATATGATAGATTATGTTAAGGGAAGCTCTTTGATATTAAGTTGTTTTGGTTGCTCTATTTTTCATTTGCAGGTCTAATCAGCTTGTCCTCTATTCCTGTTAGTGAGGAATTTGAGGTTTGAGAATAGTGCAATTCCAAAGGGGTATCAAACTCAAAAATCTGACGCATTGGAACATCTTCTGTTTGAGAATAGTGCAATTCCAAAGGGGTATCAAACACATAATGCGTTTATTAAAATTTAATTTACGTTTGAGAATAGTGCAATTCCAAAGGGGTATCAAACCGCTACAACGAGCGACTCAAAGTGCTTGGAGTTTGAGAATAGTGCAATTCCAAAGGGGTATCAAACAGGCATTTTTACCTTTGTTCCGTCCCAGTGGTTTGAGAATAGTGCAATTCCAAAGGGGTATCAAACTTTTACCTTACAGGTGCTCTCTAACGGATAGTTTGAGAATAGTGCAATTCCAAAGGGGTATCAAACCATGGAATATTCTTGTAAAAATCCCTTGTTGTTTGAGAATAGTGCAATTCCAAAGGGGTATCAAACAGTTCGAGCTATTGTTGCTGCTCTTCTAGCGTTTGAGAATAGTGCAATTCCAAAGGGGTATCAAACCAAAAGGACGTACATAAATGCAAGGTTCGAGTTTGAGAATAGTGCAATTCCAAAGGGGTATCAAACCGGTTACATGCGCTTTATCACCCGCTGAAGGTTTGAGAATAGTGCAATTCCAAAGGGGTATCAAACTCTGCGTGATATTTATTCCACCATTCCTTGGTTTGAGAATAGTGCAATTCCAAAGGGGTATCAAACCATCACCATCACCATTTGGTTTAATTTCTAGTTTGAGAATAGTGCAATTCCAAAGGGGTATCAAACTGCAACATCAGCTTTAAATTTACCCTCTTTGTTTGAGAATAGTGCAATTCCAAAGGGGTATCAAACTGCAACATCAGCTTTAAATTTACCCTCTTTGTTTGAGAATAGTGCAATTCCAAAGGGGTATCAAACTCACAGATGATGCACTTATTTATGGATTTGGTTTGAGAATAGTGCAATTCCAAAGGGGTATCAAACCTTACATTGGACGCATGTTTTACGTGTATCGTTTGAGAATAGTGCAATTCCAAAGGGGTATCAAACTACAACTCTTTGCTCAAGTGGAGGAAGAAAGTTTGAGAATAGTGCAATTCCAAAGGGGTATCAAACACCCTATAATCGTATACGGTGCTCTCTTGAGTTTGAGAATAGTGCAATTCCAAAGGGGTATCAAACACCAGAGTATCTTGTTACAAAAGGTGAACTGTTTGAGAATAGTGCAATTCCAAAGGGGTATCAAACAATCTGTGTGTAAAGTATGTTGACCGTTCCGTTTGAGAATAGTGCAATTCCAAAGGGGTATCAAACTACAATAAAGCTTAATAATAGCTTCCCCTCCGCGCTATAATATCCAATGCCGACAATCAAAAACCCACAACGCAATAAACAGCAAACCCTTCTTAAAAACAAGTCAGAAATCACTATAATCAACGACGTTCCTGCGGGATTTCCATCTCCTGCCAGCGATGCAATTCAACAGTCCCTCGACCTAAATCAGCTACTCATTCAGCATCCAGCAGCGACTTTCTTTGTGAAAGTGCTCGGACACTCCATGCAAAACAGTAATATTCATTCTGGTGACATATTAGTAGTGGATCGCGCGGTAACTCCGGAACATAATCACATCGCTGTCGCCGTCATTGATGGAGAATTTACAGTTAAACGCATTGTCAAAAGAGGGGGGAAGCTATTTCTTGTCCCGGAAAATGAGAATTTTCACGCAATCGAGATAAAAGATGGAATGAATGTTGAGATTTGGGGAGTTGTTACTTACGTCATCCATTCCCTCAAGCTGTAAAATTAAATAATTTCGGCGTTAACTGCGTATGCGCCGCATTCAATGTATAATCTTATACATCTCTCTTGGTGCTCCTTGTTGCCTTGAAATTCTCTTAATTTTCCAACTTGATAATAATAGTAAATAAAACAATGTCTAGACCAACAACACAATACGTCCTCATAGACTGCAACAACTTTTTTGTGTCCTGTGAGCGTATATTTAACCCAAAACTATGGAACAAACCAGTCGTTGTGCTATCCAGTAATGATGGATGTATTGTCGCACGGTCAAACGAAGCAAAAGCATTGGGGATTCCCATGGGAGCACCAGTGTTTAAACATGCCGAAATGTTGGAAAAGAATAATGTGTTTCAGATGTCATCAAATTTTCCGTTGTATGCAGATATTTCACGAAGAGTGATGGAAATCTTGCACGAATTCTCCGATTCTGTAGAGGTGTATTCTGTAGACGAAGCATTTATCAAATACAAGCCTGGAACAAAAGAAAACCTTAAGCAAACCTTTCGTGAATTAAGAAAAAAGATTTATCAGTGGACAGGTATTCCTGTCTCAATAGGCATAGCACCGACTAAAACGTTGGCAAAAGTCGCGAGTGAAAAGGCAAAAAAAAGAAAAGATCTCGAAGGTGTCGCAATCTGGAGTGATTTAGGTGTCCACCAAGAAGTGCTCAAAACGGTCGAGGTGGGTGATATCTGGGGAATTGGTTGGAATCATGCCGCGCTACTAAAAAGACATGCAATATTTACTGCGTATGATTTGACCCAGCTTTCAGACAAAACCATTCGAAAACTACTCACCATCGGTGGACTGAAAACAGTTACAGAGCTCAGAGGAACCGTATGTATTGACATTGAAACAATTACTCAACCTCGAAAGGGACTGACAAGTTCGCGTAGTTTTGGGCGAGCAATAACAACGTTAGAAGAGCTTGAAGAAGCAGTTTCTCTTTTTGCAACTCGAGTAGGAACAAAGCTGTTTGAGCAAAAGTCCGTTGCACTCTATCTTTCTGTATATATTAGAACAAGCAAATATAATCCGGAGAACCGAAATATTTCAAAAGTCGCAACTGTTCGCCTAGACGAGCCGACGTTTTACATTCCGCATATAATAACTGCCGCAAAGAAAGCATTGAAAAGTATTTATATGGACGGATATACATATAAAAAAGCAGCAGTATACTTACAGGATATTTGTCCAGCTGATAGTGCACAGCAAAGTTTTCTAGGAGGATTTGAAGCAGACCAAATGGTGAGCAAAAAGCAGGAAGCGATTCTTTCTACTGTAGAAAAAATTAATACAAAGTGGGGGAGTCTTACAATTAAACCCTTGGCAATTGGAGAAAAACAACTTTGGAAACCAAAACAGGAAAAAGTATCACCGGCCTATACAACAAGTTGGAGTGATTTGGTTACAATTCGGCTTTAGAACACAAGCTGAAAGATAACAGTTCCGCAAATTGCGAATACTAGTGCTGTATTCATATAAAACATGATCCACGCTCCTACCTGGGTTTCAGATTTTGCTCGCTGTAAAAACCACAAAGGAAAAACTGGGAATACCAATGTAATCAGGGTGAAAGGAAAAAACTGCCATGAAAGAATGACTAGTAACGCCGCAATTTCCAATAATATAGCTGCAATATACAGTGATACTCGTCTTCCATACACTTTAACTGTAGATGCATCTGCTAAGTCTGGTGAATACGCAGTTGGTGATGTTTCTCCAAGCGAAGAGAATAATACTGTTCCTGCAATCCAGAACCATGCTGCCGCAATCATAAATGGTTCTGATAACTCGTGAGCATTTTGGGTATAGCCAATTACTCCGGGCAGAATAAATAATACGGTAGAGAATATATCAAGCAATGGGCGATCTTTGAGCCTAAATGGAGGAGCACTATACGCGTATCCCAAAAACAAAAACGCAACAAATAATGCTGCGGAGGGGTAGTTTGGCTGTAAAAAAAGAAAAATCGCTCCAAGGGCAAGCACTGCCAGTAATACAGGAATGAGCCAATGTTCTGAAGGTTCCCCTAAAGGCTCTACACGTGCTTTATTTTCAAGCTTTTGTTTTGTTGTGTGGTTAGAAGCTGGTTCGTCAAAAAAAGCAGCAATACCATGAATAAAAATGCCTGCAACAATGCTAAAAAACAATACATGGAGCCAAAATGCAGCAGATGTTACATAAACCCAATGGTAACTTGATGCAGCAAAGCCGATTATATATGCACCTGCGGGGTAAACCCACATTTTCGGGCGGGAAATTGCAAGTATCTTTTTTATCGTATTTGCCATATAATCCATCAATCACCATTATACTATACGGGAAGAGTAATCGTGTTAATATTCACACGTCACCCAAAGGTACAACATGGGGGATTCTCCAATGTGAGTAGAGTTAAAATCTTTTTATAGAAGTATGGAAAATGGCGAACTTGGCAAGTCATTTTTAAAGTCGTATATTCAAAAGACTGACGGAAAAATAGTCTCTTATTTCGAGAAAAAAATTGCGGAGGCGAACCAAGTTGGGGAAATTCCTGCACAAAATATTGCAGCATACGTAGAAACAGTTCGAAGAGGTAAGCGAATTCGCGGCTCATTAATTACTTTGGGCTATAAACTCGCAGGCGGAACAGAAGAAGAAAAAATTATTGATGCGAGTATCGCAATTGAGCTATTCCATGCTGGTGTTTTGGTTCACGATGACATTATGGATAGAGATCACATTCGCCGTGGTCTTCCAACAATGCATAAGCAGTACGAAAAATCGGGAGAAGAGCTTGAAATTAAAGATGCCGCACACTACGGTGTATCACAAGCCATCAACCTTGCCGACGCCGCATACTATATGTCGTGGCAAACGCTCTTGGAATCAGGATTCTCATACGAAGATATCGTAAACGCTGGAAAAATCTATGCAGACTATGTGCTAAGGGTTGTGCATGGACAGGTTCTCGACGTTGCAAACCTTGCTGTACGCCAAACAACAGAAGAAAAAATCCTCAATGTATTGAAATATAAAGCAGCCGAATATACCGGAGTTATGCCGTTACTTTTTGGTGCTGCGCTCGCCGGACTAAACGATAAAAAGGTCACAGATGCCGTTATTCGCTATGGATTAGCATTTGGATGGGCATTCCAGATTCAAGATGATATTCTCGGCGTTTTCGGTGAGGAAGAAGAATTTGGAAAGCCAATTGGCAACGATGTTCGCGAAGGAAAAAATACGCTTTTGACGCTTTATGTTCAGCAACATGGAACAAAAGAACAAAGAGAGTTTCTTGATCACTGTATGGGTAACGAAAAGATTTCCCGCGAGGATGTACTAAAAGTCCGAGAAATTATGAAAGACTGTGGCTCATATGACCATGTATTCAACCTGGGATGGCAGTATGTAGAAGAAGGAAAGTCAGCCGTTGCCGAAGTCACAGATAATGAAGAGATTCAAAAGATCTTGAGATCCCTGATTGTGTATATGATGGAGAGAGTAAAGTAACCTATTCTCTGAAAAAGAGTACTTGATTCTTAACGCCGAATAGACCATATGTCGACTAAATCTGCGTGCTTTTCCCTCGAATTGATTACTTTAATCAAAATACTGAGCTTATCTTTCAGAATTTTACAAAACTCGTAACTAACTCTTTGCGGCTCTTGCCAATTTTCTATCAAGCGTGAGTAGCTTTAGTTTAGAGAGTTTTGATTTTTCAAGTAACCAAGCATCTACAAAACCAAGGCTAGTAGTACAATATCTCTCTAAAGCTTGAAAATTTAGCTTCTTATCTTCAACTTCAAATTGTTGAACATCTAAAAAGTATTTCAGAAGTAATATTTTCTGTTTAGGGTAGTGATAAAAGGAACGTAAAACAAATATAGTTTCTGCAAATACGACAGAGGTTATGTAACATTTATGTTGTCTTACAAAGTCTTCTGCTTTTTCTGTAAGTACTTCATCTTCAGGGACAAGAAGCCTAATGATTATATTTGTGTCTATAAGTGCTACCATTTATATTTCTCTCATATTTTCGTAAGCCTTTTTACGGATTGTGTTGAAAGATAGTCCTTTCCCAGAAACTGGAGGTTTCCCGAGTATTCCAATGACATCTTTAAGAGATCGGCGTGGTTTTATTAAGATGACTCCATTTTTCTCGGAAATCTCTACCTGGCTGAATGGCTGCAAAGAAGGAAATTTCTTTCTGATTGCTTTTGGAATTGTCACTTGGAATTTGGGACTTACTGATGAAGTTATATTTTCCATACGTAGCGTTTGTTTATGTAATTGTATTACATTATACATAAGTTTTACGTTTAGATAAAGTATTACTTTTTGCCTTTGGAATATTATAAACTAGGAAAAATGAATGAAAAGTTAAGGGTGACTATCCAAAATGCTGGAGAAATGAAGAGTAATAGTATGGAAACTATTAAGTTGAAACATGATGTGACAGGGCACGCAGTAAAAAGCTCGTTCAATCAATAGTTGGATTTCTAATAACTCTGAATTCTGTGAATAAAAGCACGCAGGTTTAGCTAACAGATGGTTTATTTAGCGTTAAGAACCGAGTATTTCCCTGGAGCAGAATGTTTTAACTTACCACCCACCGCCTCCGCCACCACCTCCACCGCCGCCTGAGGAGCCTCCGCCATATCCGGAGCTGCTTGTTGGGTTAACAGATGCTGCGGCAACACTTGAAGAAAGGCTATTACTGAATGACTGACCAAAATTAGAGGAGAAATATGCGATATTGTGACCTGCGTACCAGTTTGGTTCGTATCCCGATGCACGAGCGTTTTCAATAATATCATGAAATTCCTTTGTCCATGCCGTTTCTACGTCAAAAGCAATAGCAAATGGCAGTAATTTTTCATATGTTTTAATGTCTTTAGGTAGCTCTTTGTTAAAGAACTTTATTCGTTCTTCTTCTGCGAGTGTCATATATCGTTTTAGTCCGTCCAGTGCGTTTTGTGCTTCTGACCCTTTCGCTGTTCGAGCTTTAATTGCAGAGAAGAACACTGAATGTAAGATAAGTTGAATGAATAGGCTCATGACTCCAAATACCGAGATGTAAATGCTCGAAAAAAACAATGTGAAAAGACCGACACAGGCGAATGGAATAAGAAATGCGGAAGAGAGAAGTCTTTGAAGTGTCGGCATTTGTGCTGTAAATGCACCACGAATGATTGTGACAACTACGCCGTTCCAAATGATTGCAAAAAGTAAAAGACCGTATGCATCTCCGCCGCCAGCTCTTGCCATGTCTATAAGGATAATAAGTCCGTATAATCCGCTGATAAGCAATCCCAGAACAAAGTATTGAATGCCGCGAGTAAAATATGTGCCATCAAATTGTCTGCCAAGTGAATGCTTAAATTGGTTTGTCATTTCTTCAATCTTTTTATAGTAGGCAGAGGAAAACAACAGTGTTTTTGTGTCTCCTGGGAACATCATTGCGTAAAGAACTTGCTCATCGTCGGTAAGCGACGCAACTCCTGTTGTTAGTTTTTCGACTGCGAACTTTTCTTCACTGAAAAAAGGAACGCCTTTTACTGAAATCTTGGTTGTAACATCATAATCTTTTGCCGGAAGATCTCCTGCACGCTCTACCTCAAATGCTTCACTATCGGTAACTTCGATAATTTTAATATATCCTTTAACTGCGAGGCCAATAATTGTAGCGGTGAGCGCTTTTGAGTCATATCCCATTTGAGTAAGATACCTACTTGCGCCAGGGCTAATTCCGTCAACGGGTTTATACTGCGGAACAGCGACTCTAATGCCCTTGTCACGTCCAAAAAGCCACCATAAACCAAAGTAAAACACGGTAAGCACCAAAGTGAGGACAACACCCCCAAATGCCGAAATATTGTCAAATATGAAGCGTAGAGTGCCTTGTATGGTGGTCGGCTCAGGGATAATTCCCTTTGGAAAAGTGACGACCGCTGTCATTCCTTCAAGCTGGTCAAGGCTGCGTGTTGCCTCGATAACTACTGCTGGACGTCCGTTTTGCTGAGTCTTATGAAATCTTACCGCTTGCTCGTTTGAGCCAGAAATACCGGTGAATCCCTTTACCATCACGCTTGCAATCGTGGTTTCTTCAGGAAGTAAAATCGTTGCTTTCGCTTCATTAATAGGGAACTTCCAGTCATTGCCGGTGATGTTGTAGTAGAGCTCGTCGTATTCAGGGAAAAATCCTATTTGCCGAGTAGTTTTGTATGTAATTTCATATACATAGCGTCCTGGAGGAATGACGATATCTTCGTCTCCAATGTAAATTCTCTGTCCATTGGTCAGTGTTTCTGTGCTATAAGGCTCGTTCTTTCCATCCTTTTTAATGTTGAGGATAGAAAATCCGCGCAGCGATTTGAATCCAAAGCCGTGGGGATATGCAGTAGGGAAGTCTCGGTAAATGCCGTGGTTTATATTGATATTCTTGGCAGTAACGGTGATTTTTTCAGTGACGATTAAATCGCCGTTTTTCTGTACATCAATGATACTTTCCCATGTTTCAATTGCTTCACGTGCTGGTGCAAAGCCCAAAGGTGAACTTTGTGCCGCGACTGGTGAAATTATAAACAAGCTTAGAAAAATGCCGAACATAACGGCAATATAAAAAAGTATCAATTTGGATTTCATTATAAGTAGTATAAGCCTTTTTATATATTTGGTGAAGGAGGTATGACCTCAGTCGCAAATATTATCGTCGGCCAAAGAATGCTTCGCGGCTGAGCAAATCAGGATCGGGAATATCCATTGGGCTGAGTATTGGATCGCTTTTAGCAATTGCAGTACCGGTTTGTGCGCAAAGATAGCGATAATCAGCTTGCCCTCCTACTTTTACGCGCAATCGGGTAAAGTAATGTGCTTTCTTAGGGTCTGTATGCATTACAAATGGTGTTGCATGTCCCAGTGGAAGGAGGTTTATAAGAAATGAGTAGTCAGTAATATTTGGGCAAGCCTCATGGACAGTCTCAAGAAAGTTATACACTTCTTGATAATATTGTTCCATGTCTTCTCTGAATTGATCACGAACTTCGGCTAATTCTGGTATATGAGTAAGGTGGTAAGGCAATATATATCCGCGTGAAAGGATCTGGTGTGCCTGGTGATAGTCCATGGCTTTTCCATACAAAGTCGGCAATGGAGTAAATCTTCCCATTGCACGATGTCGGTTAAAGTCTCGATTAATGCCGATAGGTGCATAATATATAACCATATGTTCGGAAGTCACAGCCTGCTGCGGAAGCTGTTCATGGTCTGTATGTCCATTGAAGATAATGCTTCCTATTGCGCGTTTTTGGTCTATACTCAACGTTGTCACCCAGCTAAGGGTTTGAGATAGTGAAGCATTCGGATGTAGTGTCAGAATATACTGTGCAATCATTTTTTCACTTGTTGTATATTCTCCTCCGACAACTTTTACACCAAGCTTACGTTCTCCTCTAAAATCTGTCGCAATGCTTACTGCTTGGAAAAAATCAGTTTCAGTGCGAAGAAAATCTTCCAGCACCGTTAAATTTTCATGAAATTGAGTATCGGCTTCGGTATGTTTTACCAACGATGGCGCTTCTGCGACATAACCGAGTTTCTCTTCAGTTAACTCGTCGGGTGCCAAAAGCCGCTGCAATTGTTCTCCTAATCGTACGTCTGAGTCAAGCTCGGATGCTTTTAACTCTGCAATCACAATAGACCAAGTTCTTGCTGTCGCTTTTTTTGACATTCCTGTTCGTTGTCCGAATAAAAAGAAGAATCGTGCGCAATCCATAGCTCTCATTTGTAGAGTTTTGTCTTCTTTTGTTCCCTGAGGACTATAGTGTAATGCCAATGCATCAGACGCTCGGTCATAATTCCTATGAAACATATCGAGAGCTATTTCTCCGAGCCTTTGGTATTCTGTATTGATTGTATCCCACTGCTCTGGAGTAAACTGTTCTCTGGCAAGAGAATTTTGTAACGGAACAAGAGGCTTTTTCCCAAAGCCTATTTGATACCGGGTAGATTTTTCTTGTCCGGCATGAACCTGTGTCATGTGAAATAGTCGCATTGCTTGAACCATCGAGATATTTTCGAGATCTACGTACACTTCTGCTAAGTCAGCAATAGAGTTTTCTCCATAATTTATTGCGAATTTTTCTAATCTTCCGGCACTATCAACATTTTCATGTACTACTTGTCTCATAATATACAGAATATTTCCTGGCTCTCGAGAGTGACGAGCAGCTGTCCATGCCCGTACCGAGGCTGTTCTCCCTGCATTTCTTTCTGTCGTAGTACTTACAGTAACGCCTGTCTCTTTGTCGCGTAATTGGAATAAGTTGACTGGTACTTCGCCATTCTCTGCGAGATATCCTTCCCATTCATAGTCTGCCTCATCGAGGGAAATATCTGGAGAAAGGGGAACTTCAAGCGGGGTTAATTCTTGTACATTTGGGGATTTTCCGTTTTGGTGTGAGCCACCTTTTTTCTCTGTTGAAGACATAAATAATTTTAAGGAATTGTCTTCTATAACACAAGAGTCACGGTTTTTCTCTTGCTTTTTTGCCCTGAAGTAATCTTTACACAGAGTTTTGGCACATGAAATGCTTTTGCGATTGCCTCGATAACTGCGAGATTTGCTTTATTATCTTCGGGCGGTTCAGGAACGTGAACGATAAGATGTGTCGCGTCAATATATTCGACGCGTTTTTCTTTTGCTCTTGGTTTTACCGTGACAAATAACTGCATCTCTAATTATAATACATCTTGGTGTGTCGCGATTGTTACGATTTTGTAAGAATCTTTACAGAAATTTTACCAACCGGTGTTTTAACGAAAACAATATCTCCAGGTTTATTGTGAAGAATTTCTTTTCCAATAGGCGAATCTACCGAAAGAAAGTTCTTCTTTGGATTTGCTTCGATACTTGAAACTAGGGTAAACGTTTCTTTCTTACTCATAAACTCAATCGTGACAGTATCACCGAGAAGTATTGTTTTATGCTTTGTTTTTGTGATGATAGTTGCTGTCGCGAGGATGTCATCAATTTCAAATAAGCGAATTCGTGTCGCTTCTAAATCTTCTTTCGCTGTAAGCCATGGATTGTTTTCGGGCAGGTCACCGTCTTCATTGGCGGCAGTTAAGCGTTTGCGTATTTCTGGGAGAAGAACTTCTTGAATATGTTTTTTCTCATTTTTGAGGCGAGTTATTGCTCGTGGTGTCAGCTCCATGCGTGTATTTTTAGCTCAATAATTATCATTTACGAAATTTGTTAATGAAGGTAACAATGACTCTTAGTAGGATAGTATGCTTCGAAATAAGGGGAACTTTTACGTAAAAAATGACTAGAAACGAAGCAAGAACTATAGATTCACGGTATAATAGAGGTATGAAAATAGATCTGGGTGACGAGAAAAGTACCAAACCTATTAAAAAAGGAGGAATACCTGTCCGAATTCTGACTGTACTTATCCTTTCGGTGACGCTTGTTATTATTGGCACAGTAATTGGCATCTATACAACGCAAAAACCTGAGCAATCCGTAAATGTAACCCCAACTCCTACGCCAACACAAGCTGAAGCAGAACCAAGTGGAACACCAACGCCATCTCCAACGTCTCTGCCTCGTCGAGTTGCGTATATTACCGATAATGACCTTTGGACAATTTCACTTGATGGAACACATAAAGAGAAAATTGCTGCGGTAACATTGCCTACACAAGGAGTCGTAACTTCACTCTTTTGGAAAAATGCCTCAACAGTAAGCTATGCCGCGTGTACGCCTCAGAAAAAATGCACAGTGTATGATGTTTTGATCATACAAAAGCAAATAAATCCCGTCGCTACCGATATTTCTGGAGAAAAACTCTTTGGAGCATGGGCAAATAATACGCAGCTACTACTGGGCATACAAAATCAAGGAACGTCTTCCGGCAGTGTAAATGACTCAATTTCTATAAGGAATGGCAGTAGTCCCGTAGCAACACTAAAAGGCGTATCAGCAAGTGGGGTATTTCTCGATGGCTATAAAGACGATATCTTTCGTATAAGTAAGCTTCTTAATGGGTCGCAAGTGGTGGCACACGATGTTCGCGCCGGAAACAGTGGGATTGATTATAATGACAATACTTTTGTCATAGAAAATGGAAGAATCATTGCAACAGCAAAGTCCTCAAGTGCGGCATTACTGAGTCAGTCTAAGCTTGCTGTCATTTACCGCGACACGTTGGAAGTTAAAGACATCACTAAAAATGAAAGTACTTCTTATCAGATAGTATTTGGTCTTGATGAAACACTATTTCAACTGCGTGCAGCAGCTGATGGTAATCGTGTATCGTTCTGGACACCGGCAAAAACGAAGAGTATTACGTTTATGTACGATATCTCCAGAAAAGAGCGAACATTACTGCATGAGCAATTTGTTCCTGAATATGGCTGGGTGACAGACTCTCTTATTTTAGGGCGATCAACACTTGCACAAAGTAGTGATTATCGTGTTAATACTGGACTTGCCTTGTTGAATGTAACAACCAAAGAGCTAAAAGGCTTAGTGAACGAGGCCGTCAGTATTTACTCTGTTGAATAACTTTTCTCGCCAGTAATAAGGAGTAGTAAATGCTCCTGCTGGAATTATTTCAACTCCATATTTGGAAAGTTGCTCGTTGAGTGCCAGTCGTGCAGATTCGGTTTCTTTGTCGTATACCTCTTGGAATGTGAGCTTGCTTGTTTTGTAAAAGCCTTCTCCGTAGTGAGTATCGAGTTCGCGTTCAAGTAACCCGGCGTCTTTTGATAAGTAGATTTCCTCCCAGGCCTCGGGAGCAATCTTATCTAAAGAAAGTATGGTGAATACTGGAAGGGAATAGGTCGTAGTGGTGGGATATGTTTGGTATCGGCTCATAATCTTTAGTGTGAAGTACTGAGTGAGCCCTTCTTCAAAAAAGCGATCTAAATAGTGATTCTGCGTGTCACTTGTGTAGTGTAGATACTCGTGGACTAACGTTGAGACAGTAAGGTATCCGTCTCTGCCGGCAAGAAACTTTACACTAATCTTATCTGGTGGGAAAAAATGTCCGACTTCCTGTGCAGGAGCCTTTATTCGCGCCTGAATTTCCTCTTTATCTGAAAGAAGCTTCTGTTTATGAGCTTGCCACTCCTTTAGTGCATTTTCTGCTTCGGTAATCAGTCGCGAGGAATAGCGATTTCGTTTCATCTGCGCAATCCATGTTGTTAGTTCACGAATCGTTTTATCCGCCTCGGTAATATATTGTTCCTGCTGTTTTAGAAGCGATGTCAATTGCGTGTTGATATAGTCAATATACTCATCTTCTCGAAGAATTTGTGCCTGCGGAAAACTCTTTGTAGGAAAATTATCGAACTCACAGGTGATGAGCTTTTGAGCTAGCGGCGCAGCGAGAGGTTGTAACATTTCTGGAGGCGTTTTTAAAAGAAAGAGAGTGTCTTGGAATACGAAGCTTCCGTATGTCGTAGGAAGTGTCAAGTAGTTAAAGTCTACTGTAGGAGGAGCAATGGATTGCCTAATAAATGAGCTGTAGCTTTTTTCTTTTAGCGAGATATCCGCGATCTTTTTAAATGCATCTGATTCTGAAAAGGAAATTGCCGGGCAAGCCTCTTGGGAGAGTAGAAATTCTCTTGACACTTCTACTTCTGTACGAATCTGCGGGCGTATACTGTCAGGAAGGTATTCTTGCAAAGGAGAAAGTTCGTTATATACGAGAAGGAGGGTGATAAAGAATGAAAAGTGAATAGCAAGTACCATTGCGCTGAGTGTAGAGAATACAAACGAGCTAAATACCCTTAAAAACTGTTTTGATTTTGCTTTCTGCCCATTCAGGTAGGAATCGGCTAATACCCAGCTTAAAAGGGCAATAAAAAGCGTTAGCGCGATAAATCCAGGGATTCCAAGAAGTGCGGTAAATGAACGGTAAAAAGCGAGTACCATTCCATCTGAAGGGATGTAAGGAAGTCTGTACAAAGCGACATAGGTACAAAGAAGTGTTCCCGCAGTAATTAGCCCGATAGGAATAAAGATTGTTTGACCGTACGTCCAACGTACATTCTTTTTCATACTGGATATTTTACAGCAATATTCCCTTAAACAAAGTAGTATATTTCACGGCGTATGAAACATATACGGTTTGTGTGGTTAAAACTGTGCTTAAATGGGTCAACTATATACGTTCAGTGAGATACTCTAAACATACTTGAGTGGTGAATAAGGAAAACTATACTATGTTCTTTGGAGAGATAGAAACTTATAAATACTCTTCTTAAGGCGGTTTTTACTACGTTCTACGGGACTGATTAATATACCTCTACGGGTATATGCTGAAAAGAAAAGTATCCTTTCTTTACTCTCTCTAAGATAGTGGGTGCGATAGGAATGAATAGACTATGTGTATAGTCTTTATTGTTCTCCTTTACTTATTTTGAGGCCTCAAGTACTATTCTTATTAACTAAGTTATCTTTTTTATTATGAAAAAAGATTTTCCGTACCTTTCAGTTGTCAGTTATGGAGCAGGGCATTGGTTCACAGTACTTGCAATTTCATTTTTGTTATTCTCATTTCGTCAAAATGAACCTATTTTCTTTGAATCGCTTATTTCACTTACCCTCGTCGCAGTCACAATCTTTTTTGGGTTTATTTTCTTAAGGCGATATCGTCCAATTTCTTCGAAAGAAGCGTTGCTAACTGGTTTTGTATGGATGCTTGTAAATCTCGCCCTAGACCAGCTTTTGTTTATGTGGGGGCCAATGAAAATGAATTTGATCGCGTATGTTAAAGACATTGGAGTAACCTATCTCATGGTTCCAGCAATTATTTGGGCAATGGAGTACTACCACGAGAGTGTAGTCAGAAAAGAGAAGTCAGAGAAAAAGTAGAAATATATCCCTCACAGCTTTAAGAGAGTAGCATGTGTTGTTTTTTTATATTTGGGGGTTAAAACAGGCAGAATTTGTAACGGGAAGGAATAGATTGGTTACAAACCCTGCCTGGGAACGGGGGAGGTGTGGCATGTTAGTCACTGATCTGTCTGTGGTGGACGAGAGGATTCTCGCTTACGACGGTATTCGACTAATACAAACGCGACTGCTTCAATTATATTACTTGCTTTTGCAGTTGCGGTTACACCGTTGAATAGGATTGAAGCGTTGTATCCGTCAAGTTTTCTGCTGATATGTATCTCAATCGCGATTCTGTAGATACCAGAGATATTGACGAAATTCAACATTCCAACAGTCATGGCAGACCAATGGGGAGATTCAGCAATAATGCCTTGCATTTGCTGCAAGCAATTCGCAACTGCTGTTTCAATATAGTGCCCATTGCCGACAAATTCGTTCTCTCCGGATTTCAGAAAAAACGAAATTGGTGAGTCTTCATTTCCAGTCGCTTTTGCCAGACCGGATAACTCACCTATGAAAAGATTCGAGATTGCAATTTGTAGCTCTGTTGCCACTGCCTTTCTCCTTTGTATAGGATCTTCTGATAGAGAATTATACCACAAATGACCTATAATATCAATTTGCCATGCAGCTAAATATAACTATTACAGGCTATGGTTTCTTCTTGAGGACAAAGAAGACTCCACCGAGAATCAGGCCTCCTACGAGAGCTCCTACAGCAACAACAGTAACTATTGTTGCAATGGGAAGAGACGCTGATCCTTGGCTATCTTGCTCAGTATCTCCCGATACGGTCGGAGTTGGCGTAGTTGCATCTATTTCTTGAGTAACTGTCGGGGAAGCTACCGACGCGCTTATAGTTGCTGTAATAGGAGGAGTTACTGTTGCATTTGGATCAAACGGTGCATTGCTTGGCAGGCGTGTTCCGCTGAGTGTTGGAACAGTCGTTGGGGTGCTTGCTGGCGTTGTTACTGTTGGATTTGTTGCGATTATTGTCGGCATATTCGTATGTGAGGGCTGTACTGGAGGCGCGGTTGGTGCAGCTGTTGTTGGCACGATAGTTGTTATCAGTGGAGTTGCCGTGGTCATAACAGTAGTCACAACCGGAGTTGTAATTTGTGTCGGTTGCACTGTTTGGGTTGGCGCCGTGGTTTGTGTAGTAGTCGGAGAAATCGTCGTAGATGGAGCCAGGGTGCTTGTTGCAGTTGGCATTGTTGTGAGAGATGGAGAAGCTGATGGAGTTGCGGTTGCAAGTACCGTTGGAGTACTTGTAGGAATGTAATGATTTGCGAGAAATACGGGATCCATATAGTACGTGGAAGATAATGCGCCATACTTTTGGATTGTCTCATCAAAGTCAACAACAAAATCCCACCAGTTAGGAATTTTCTTTCCCTGATACACAAAGTTATTATTCATATTCGGCATATTTTGCATCCACCAGGTGAGGTAACCTCCCTGCGTGCATCCCCATCGTGTGCAAGTATACGCGGTTTTTTGGCCGGTTCCTTCTGGATTCCAATCTTCGCATGCGGTTAATGCAACAGAGTTGTTTCCATAGTCATAATCTGCTGCACCATTTGGTGGGAAGTGGACGTTTCCACAGCGTGCTGCTCGTGGAAATCCAACTTGGTCATTACCTCCAAAGCGATACCAAAAAAGCTCGATAGACTGTATATTTCCGAGAAGTCCTTCCATATAGTGTCCAAATGAGTGTTGTGCAAGATCATATGTTCGAGTTGTATCAAAACCCATAATTGCGAATGAGGATTCGCCATTACAAAACGGCGTATATGGTACAGTCACATACTGTAAGTTTGTGCGGAAAAGTGGACTAGAGATGGCATATTCAACCCCTGGGTTAGGGTCGTAACCAGTGCGCGGATCAACCCACATCCAAATTTGGTCAATATCGAGATCTTTTATCTGCTGGCAAAGATTATCTTCTGCGAGGATTGCGTTATATGTTGCAACCCAATCATTGTTAATATTTGGACGCGCTTTATTTCGATCTATAACTTTTACAATCTCTACTTGGATGCTTGGCGGTGCTCCTGGCGAAGAATATCCGCGAAATCTTGATGACTCACGAAGAGCATTCTGCAACTGGGCAGATAATGTATTTGGGTGGTTGATAACGTCAGATTGGCCTTTTGGAAAGTATCTCAGTTCAAGAACCTTCAGTGTGAGAGGGTAGGTTGTGGCTTCCGTACCTGGATCATCTGTTAAACGCGAATCTGGGACAACAATAATTGAAATTGCGACAAGAAGCACAATCGCCGTACAAATAGAAACAGCCGTAATTACCTGAGCTGGTTTAAACTGTCCTCGCGGTGGCAGAAATCGCCTGATTCTATCGCGTAAATTCATGGTTCAGTATAGCGCAGTAGTTGATTTTCCGAAAGTGTTATACTATGGTATGGATGTATCTCAGCATGTTGTGGATATTTCAGAGCAGCGCTTCGGTCGCGCTCCTGACCAGGCAATTATGACAAAGCCTGTCGGTGCACGGACATTCGTAACTGTCACTATTGAATCACGACGATACCTTTTTGTTTTTTGTACAAAAGAGCAGTGTGAGACAGATATTTTCTTTATGGAAACAATGAAAAAGCAAGGGATTGTTTCCCCTGATATTATCCATTCTGGACTACTTTTAGACGCTGGTTGGTACATAATTCCCGATATTCCAGTCCTTTCTCTTACGGAAAGAGAATCGCGTCGAGAGGAAATGACTCAGCTTCTCAAAAAACTGTATACCATTCCACTCAAAGGGGCGGGCTTTATTCACGGGACACATGAATTTTACACAGTATCTCATGATTCGGTAGCAGCGTTTTTACGGGATTTTTCTTTTCAGCTAAGTAAAGAGTCTTTGTGGACACAAAAACTTGAAGAAACAGCCAAAAGACTGATGCCTGTATTGGTTCATGGAAATTTAGGTGCAGATGTATGGCATATATATCGCGATAAAGTATGTTTGTTATACCCAGGAAGTGTTGTTGCTTTATGCCCTGAATTTGATTACGCTGCATATTTATCTGTCCATAACGATACAAAAGATCTATTTTCAAGTATACCGATGAATGAAGAAGTCGTAAGCTTCTTTAGGGAAATGGGAGTCTAGCAACTGTTATTTACGTGTCGTCGTCTGGAATATACTTTTCAAGCTCTGTAAACAGGTTAATGCCGCCAAATCTGTATTGTGATCCAATGGCATTCATCTTTTTTGTCAGTACTGCCGAGCGACGAAGTACTTCTTTTAACGCAATTTCTTTTACTTCCGGTAGATCCCAATAGCTCTCGGCATAATTCTCCCTTAAAAACTTCTCTAGTTCGCGAGAGAGGCGATGTACCGCTGAGTTGGCAGAAGTATTCTCCAGCATATGTGAAAAGTGGAAGGTTATTGAGTTGAATTCGTCCCTGTCACGCCCTGAAATAATGATTATTGGCGCATTCGGGTTATCTTTATTTTCCGGTGCATAGTAAATATCGTCAACAATTTCTCCAATTGTTTGCAAAGAGTAGGGAAGGATAAATGGACGTAGTGGATGTTCTTCGTGTGTACTACCTATTGGCCGGTAAATATCCTCTGTTGGGGGAAGCTCAAATCCTTGAAAATGGCCCATTGAAAAATGACCATTATTACGAACATATGTTTTTGTGAGATCTTGAGCAGCAGTAATTCGTTTGTATTGTCCGCGTGCACTTTCTATAACATTCTCTGAGTTGGGATTATCTTCAATGAGTCCAAAATAATCCATGCCGAGCAATGTAATGAGTTGTCCGGTGATAACGTCTTCAATGTTAATATGGATTACAGGTCTTTGGTTATACGGGTCATTTTGGATTTCTTGTGCAATGATACTAGCAAATTCGCGTCCTACGCCACTTATTCCCATAACAAGAGGTTTCGGTTCGCGGTAGTCATGGACTTCTCGTATTGCGGTCTGCCTCACAGTATACATTTGATACGCATGATCTATTTCAAAGGGGAAGCATTTGGCTCGGATGTCTCTTCCAAAGTTAAACAAGGAGCCTTCAACACGCGCCTTTCGCATGTATGTATGTCGGTAGGTACTTTCTGCTTGTGTATATGGGTGGAGGGTATTTGTTATATATGTAGGAACAACGAGTTCTGCGCTATCTCCTCCAATCTCCGCTGCGTTAATTTGAATATGGGGCGCGTTTGCGTTTTGGAGTTGGAAATGAGTTATGTTCTCAACAGAAAGTCCTGCAGAAGCAGCAGAGTCAATAACATCCTCTGGTGAATACAGTTCAACAGCATTAATACGTGGTAATAAATTGTCCCCCATTCCGAATTATATCATCCCATAGTGGGAGAAATTACGCTAAGCTGCGTTGAGCGCGGCTTTTAGTGTCTTGACGTCGTTATAGAGTGATACGTATGCAGCATAAATGTGTTCTTCGGTAACTGCTTTAGCAATATCTTCGTCCGAAATAAGCTTTTTTGCTTCTTTCATGTCGAGGTGCGGATACCTTTCTATGGCGAGATCTCGTAGTACTGCGGCCTTCACTTTGTCTTGAAATCTTCGAAATCCAACCTGCCATGGGTAAATATTGTCAATTTTGATGATACTGCCGAATTGAGCAATACATTGCAGCGTATACTGACGTCCTTGAATCAAAATAGTCGCATCTGATGGCAATTCTTCGTTTAATAGTGCAACAGCTCGCTGTGCGTAGCTAATTCCGCGTGCTTGAGAAGCCTCTGCAATTATTGGAACGGCTCTATCCATAAACCCGGCAGTCTGGTTCCATATGTCTTCATGTAACTTTACGGATATTTCACCTTCATCCTGTATGTCAGGTGAATATTCTGCGACTGCACTTTTTGTTTCATCACTTTTCTTAGGCTGAATTGCTCTTTCAGAAGTTTCGATGCGCGCAACAAGTTCCTGAATACGTTCTGGGCTCAAAAGTAATGCTTGTACTTGGTCAGTGTCGAGTTTACCATCTTTTACAGTGAGGAGCCCATCTCGATACGCCTGATAAATAACTGCCCGACTGAGCATTCTAAAGTATCCTCCAAGTGAAACTTCATATACTTCGCCAAAAATGCCTGACTGTTTGAGTGCTGCCGCAAATGAGTCTTTTCCATGACCACTTTTTCCAATGAGTCCAAGAATTCGTGGGTTTCTATCTTGTATTTCCAAGCAATGCTCAAGCATTACGTCAAAATCTTCATGGGAAGATAGTGATGTTACGACATTTGGATCTTTCCATTCAGTATGAAGGCGGCGCAGCTCTCCTTTTTGAATGGCGTCTTCAACAGTAGGAGCAACTTTTTGTTCATCCAGTTCGTCTCGAAGCTCGAGAGATGCGCGTCCAAGCAACGATGCCACTAAAAGTGACGGAAGAAGTCCTTCTCCATGAGCGCCTACTTCGTATGGGCCATCATTTTCAGGATCAATGCTGAGAGCTTCTCTTACTTGCGGTTGATCTTCATGCGGAACACGTTCAATAAGTTCTTCAATAGTAATATGGGTTACTTCGACATGATTGGGGATAACAACGGTTTCTTCTGATACAGAAACACGAGGAAAAATAGCTTTGGAGTAGTGTGTTACTTCAGCAAGGTTTTCTATTACCATGTAAATGCTGGTTAATTAATTTGCTTCACACTGTGCGGTTTCGCTTGTTTATTCCCACCTTAAGGCTCTAAAGTAGTGAACTATCTATTCAAAGTTTCTCTTAAGGGGAAGTTCCGCAAAATCACAAAATTGCAGTATTGTATCAGAAGAAATATGACTTTTCTAGCTATTGCCGGAAGAAAAGACACTCTTAGCGAAAGTGAAAAGTGTCAGAGCTGGGGAGGGGATAATGTCGGTTTGATAGAGAACCATTGGATTTTCCCAAATTTGTTGCGCAGTCCATTCGTGCAACTCAGAGACTGCGCGTAAAGGGATTCTCAGCCGCAAGGGGAGGGAATTCTGCTCGTCCATGGCAATATCGTTCCAGCCAAGATATCGCGCAATTTGATCTCTAATAAACTTGATAAAGTTTTCTTCGTCATGTTGAATTTCTTTATGGTCAAGGCTATTCAAGTGTCTTTTTTCTAAATCTGCTAGGGCAAAGTATGATTGTGCAGCCGAGTTACGTCCTACACTGCGAATAAAAGAAAAATACTGTAATGCTCTCGAAAGGTACTGCAGTGCTTTTTCTCCATTATTCGTCTTAGTAATTATTCGATGCATAATAAATCCCTGTGTGTCGGCGATCCCACGTAAGTAATTTTCTACATCTGAAAAAGCAATGTATTTGCCTTTTAATCTTCGTGTTTCAAGCGCTGCAAAAAATGAATCGGCCCATGATTGATCAAACCCATATTCATTCTGCAGCAAAATAAATTTTGCAATGGACTCGTGCTTGGCTGAAATATTTTGTATAGATTTATACTTATATCCGGTGTCGTAATCGCTTTTAAACGCTTGGAATTCCTTCTCTGTACCGCTTTCTGCCAAGACTTCTGCCATTTCAAAGAAATCGAGAGTCGTTGTTAAATCCTGTATCTCTTTTTTAGTGAGAAAAAGTCTCGCAAGAGTGTACTGAGGATCTTTTGTAAAAAGTGTGAGTAATGTATTTTTCATATTTTGTCATTCTACCGTGATATAATAGCCGCATTCGAGATGATATACAATACGTCCAGAGAGGATCTCTGTCCTCTGCCTGAACACAACCCACTACTCCCCGGCCTAGATGCGCTCACGCAAAAGCAGCGTCAAGTTAATGCGGACTATCAAGAAAGTCTTGAAAATCCTCCGCAAGCAGTGTCTGCAATTATTAATGCAGGAGAAATCGAAGAAGGTCGTCTTTTTGGCGGAATAGTTACAAAACTTCATGAAACAACTGGACGTCAACCTGACGTAGAAAAAGATCAACGGTATATTTCCAGCAGTCTCGCGTTTGTAAATCAGATAAGCCAATATATTATTCCCCTTGGACGAGCAAGAGAGATTTCAGTACGTCTTGGCCGATATCTGTACCACAACGGATTGTCTCATAACTTTGCACTGCAGCGTGTTCACTCGCCATCTTTACAATGGGAAGAAGATGAAAAATGGTTTCTTGCGAACAGAATTGTAAAAATTACCGGCTGGATTCAGGGGGTACAAGTGCTTTCTACGATTAATCTTGGAACACCGGACAATATGACAAAATCATTACGGTATGGCCACTATATCAAAGATATGAAAGTACTAACTCCTGACGACTACGAAGAGTATATGGAAAGAAAAAGAACAATTGTTTCTGGAGATTCATTGCGATTATTTGGGCGTGATAATTTTGTTTCAGTGCGAACAACCGGATACTATGTAGGAAAAATGCCAATTCGTGTGCCTTTGCTTTCA
Source organism: Candidatus Dojkabacteria bacterium (assembly GCA_030583825.1). Taxonomy (GTDB): domain Bacteria; phylum Patescibacteriota; class Dojkabacteria. Next base: position 748,259 of record CP129477.1, read on the forward strand.
CCAATATCCAGAGCAATCTTAAAGTATAGAACTGACTATAAAAATATGCCTGTAGAACGGCCGTTTACTCCAGAAGAGTTCGAAAGCATCCAAGGCTCGCTTTTTGATCATAATAATCGGTTAACTATGCATCTTGGCGCTGCAATCGAAGTTACAAATAATCCGCCGTGGGGATGTGGTCTTGCATCTCCGCCGGACGATCCACTGTCTGCAGATGATATCGAAACCATAACCAATGCGTATACAATGCAGGGTAATGATGTTCCTTCTCAATTGGAATGGGCGACTACGTTGCATAAAACGACACAAAAACGAGGTAATTAGAAAATCTTAATTACTAAATCTTCTATAGATCCTGACCATTTCCTCTAGTATTGGAGTAACGCGATCTTTAATTTCTTCAATTTGCTCTTGTTCAGACTTTTCGGCAATTTTATCTGCAAAGCTAAAAAGGGCAGCGCGCTGTGTGATAATGAGTCCGAGAGTCGTAAGTGTTGGTTTAATTGCTTCTGACATGCGCGCTCCTCCAAATGGCCCATCAGACGTTCCAATAATTCCTACAACTTTGTCTTTGTACTCTTTGTAGCCTTGATCCAGCACATTTTTTAGCTCGCCGGGGAAACTTCGGTTATATTCCGGAGAAACTATGAGAATCGCATCAGATGTTTCAACAAGTTGTGGCCAAGGTACCTTTGCTGGAGATGGCTCCCATGTCAAACGAGTTGCATGCTCATCGGCAGTAGCGACAGTAATTTCTCCATAGTCCTGGGCAATTTTTACAATTGCAGGAAATAACTTGGCTGTGACGCTATTTTCTCTTCCTGTTCCAAGCAAAATGAGGATCTTGGGCTGTTGCATAGTGAAAAAGTCAATTAAGATACGCGCTTTGAGCCTGAGCTCGTGGAGTATTAATGATACGTGTTCAGTATGACATAGATCCTCGATTAGTTCAAGTATCTTTGAACTAGGGATGGTATAATACCATATGAAAAATGACAGGAAAAAGGTATTTGTTGCGCTTTCGGGAGGTGTGGATAGTGCCACTGTCGCCGCAATCCTTATAGAGCAGGGCTACGATGTTACGGGCGTGTATATGAAGAATTGGTCATCAGACTTTGGTATTGCGAATAATTGTCCATGGGAAGAAGATGTTGCCGACGTAGAGAAGATTGCAGCGCATCTGGATATACCCTGGAGGGTATATAACTTTGAACGGGAGTACCGTGCTCGCGTACTAAATTACTTTTTTTCTGAATATAAAGCAGGCAGAACTCCTAACCCTGATATCTTGTGTAATAACGCAATTAAATTCGATCTATTTTTGGAAAAGGCCATTGCAGATGGTGCAGAGGCGATTGCGACAGGTCACTACGCACGAAGAGCAGGCTTTTCTTCTCGTTTTGAGTGGGAATATGATGCCATAGAGGGACTATATACTGCTGCAGATTCGCAGAAAGATCAGGGCTATTTTTTGCAGAGAATTTCGCGTGAGCAGCTTGAAAAAGCTACATTTCCTTTGGGAAACTTTGTGAAAAGTGAAGTTCGTGTACTCGCAAATCATTATTCATTGCCGGTTGCAGCAAAAAAAGACAGCCAAGGAATTTGTTTTATTGGCGATATTGATGTCAGAGACTTTCTAAAAAGAGAATTACATACAAAGCCAGGCGATATTATTGATGCAGATACAGACGAAAAGGTCGGTGAGCATAGCGGTTTATGGTTCTACACAATTGGACAGCGTCATGGCATGGGAATAGGTGGACAGAAAACTCCATACTTTGTCGCAAAGAAGGACGCAGATACAAATATTCTTTACGTTGTGAAAGGAGCAGGGCATACACTGCTTACTCCTAAAACAGTCGAACTTTCGGAGCTTCACGGAATTACTCGATTACCGGTAAGTGGACAGAAAATTTTTGTAAGTTTACGTTACAGAGAGCCTCCTCGAAAGGTAACGTTTCTGACGGACGAGCAGGGTAGTGCTGGAAAAATAGAGTATTCTGATACAGCATGGGCGCCGGCTCCAGGACAAAGTGCAATGTTGCTTGCCGATACAGTTTCGATGGAAATAGAAACTCCCGAGACGTCGGTCGAGCAGATAAAGAAAAAGTTACTGCGACAAGAGAAGTATCAGGAAGCAAAGCGATTTGTGCAGATTTACGGTGGAGGAGTTATCTCCTAAGTATTCATTAGTTTTCGCATGGGTTATTTGCTTAAAGCTATGCAATTTCTGCGCACTCCCAAATTTTGTTATGACTTTCAGGGTTTTCCATTAAGTCCAACATTATTGTGGCCAATTTGCTTCGAACGATTGTTCCAGAAACATTGCTTGGTGCTTCCTTCACCACGGCAACTTTGTCGGTTTTTTCTTCGTCGAGAAGTCCTCCTGGCCGAACAATAACATATTTTAAGCCTGAGTCTTTTACAGATTTTTCAATTTCGCCTTTTTGCTTCATAACGCTTCCCATAACAGTTTTGAAGAAGAGTTTTGCTGCTATTGTCAGGTTTTTGAAAGATTCTGCGACTCCAATGCTTGAAATAGTGAGGTACAAATGTCCTTTCGGAAGATATTTTGTGACCAATTTTGTGACTTCTATCTCGTTTGGCCGAAGGACATTATCCGATGCCATACAGTTTATAACGATGTCGGTTTTAGGCAAGAGATCTTTCATAAGTGGTTCGCTTGTTGCATCCCCAATAACTGTTGTGATCGGAAGGGACGTAAACGCTTCCTTTACAGTGTCGTTGCGAAGGATAATTGTGATTTTTGAATAGCCTCTGCGAAGTAGCTCGCTGAGAACAAAACGGCCGGTTCTTCCAGTAGCACCGATGAGCAAAATTGACGATTGTGTCATATGGTGTTGCCTTAAATTAATGGCTTCTCCCCTCACTCAAGGTGGATGTCCCTTTAGATATTCTAGTGTATGATAATGATTGTTTCAAGACCTAGGAAATTTTCGACTGTAAAGGCGCTTTCTGAAATGGCGGTTTCTTCTTTGAGTATATCCCGTATTGTTTATGAAGTATCCGAAGATATTTTCTTGATTTTTTCTTTGATTCCACTTCGCGGGCAATATTATCACGTGTTTGCATTGATGTGAGTATCCTCTTTACAAAGGTTTGATATACCGGGGGGAGTATCTTGTAACGTTTTCCTTCGGGGGATGGTAAATTTTGGTTTACGATTTGAAGAATCACAAGCAACTGCTGGAGATCTTTATGAAGGACAGGCTTATTTTGCTGAATATCAGTTAAAAAGCGAGAGAATAGGCTTGCTGCTTCGAGTAGAAGTTCAAATGTTCCAGTTTTAAGCGCAGCAGGATCACTCGCATGTGAAGACGCTATTGCTTCTAAATCTGCCAAGGACAGCGCTTTGGATGAAGGAATTGCGAGAGCATATTGTTTTTTAAGGTATGCTGCCAACTCAACAGTAATTGCAATAAGAGAAAGTGCCGAGAAATGTTGAGAAGAGGGAGACGTTGTTTCTGTGGTTCCTAATGATGACAATTCTTTTGCTGCATCTGAGTCGAGATATCCGAACATAACAGCTTTCTTTATGAGTCGTTTTGAGGAAGTTATCCTCCGTTTTGCTTGAAATGGCACAAAATCCATATATAAATTATACCACTCTCTTTTCTTGACGCATATACCCCCGGGGGTATATACTGACCCATGACCCCAGAAACAGTTGAACAAATAAAAAACCGCTTCAAACGTAGTGAAGGCCAGCTCAAAGCTGTCATAAAAATGATAGAAGAGGGAAGTGGCGATCCAAAACAAGTCATGATTCAACTCAGTGCGGTCATTTCCAGCCTTGAGAATGCCAAAATCCAGCTTGTAGAAGAGTATACAAAGGCGACAATAATCAAATCTATTAGCGGAATTTCGGATTTATTGAAGTAATCTTACTAATTCTTGTCTTTAGGAACTACTTTTAGACCTATAGTGTTTGCGGTATAATACATATCGCATATTGAAAAGAAAGGTAAGTAAAAATGTTCCGGGAAATACTCAAATTGGGTGTTTTTGTCGGGTTGGTTGTTTTTATCGCAATCCAGCTTAGCTTGTGGGTGCATAATCGTGTCGCGCACAGCGTGACGGTCTCTTTCGCAGGTCAGAGTGTTGAAATTTTAACGCTCAACTATAAGCGGGACACGCTCATGGTGCTCGGCGATCATAATCCTCTCCAATATCGTTGTGGATTAGGGCGCGCAAACAGCATCTATGTTTTTGAAAATGCCACAGGAAGCGATATCCTCGTGTCTGTGACGCATTTCCCGATTATCGGTGAAAACACGGCGCAAACAATCAATCTTCCTCAAGGACATTTTGTGTCTATCGGTGGAGACCTGTCCTACTTTGACGAAGCAATGTACGACTATTTAGTCAGAGCAGGAAACTGTTAATTTTTTACTTCAAGGGTGCGACGAACGCGCAGGTATGACCATCCTTGAGCCACTGAGCATAGTTAATTACCGATCCTTTCTTTTCAATAAAACCAACTGTCCAAATTCCATTTTCATAATTCTTTATTATTCTCCCGACTTTAGGCGTTTACTTTCACCATTGCTACTCATTATTCTCATGACATACTTAGGTATGTTTCGATATATACCCATACTCTCAATATTTTTAATGTTCCTGGCAATTGCGGGCGTATTTGCTTATGCTACTTTTGTACTTTTTCCAGTGCGTATTAAAGATGAATCATTTCCAAAAGCTAAAAAATCACCACAACTCGCGCAGAAAGCAACTGAACATCTCTATGAAAATGGTGATCCAGTTCTAAAAATACCCAGGCTAAATATTAAAATTCCAATTGTGCAGGGAGATTCAGAGCAAGCAATGGTGAATGGAGTATGGCTCCGTCCAGGAAGTGCATTGCCTGATCAACAAGGGAATATTGTCCTTGCAGGGCATCGGCTTCGTATGGGAAAATCATTAGAAGAAAGCTTATTCTTTCTCGATAGAGTGGTGGTTGGTGATGAAATACACCTCCGTTGGAATAACAGTATCTACCTCTTTTTTGTGGTTGCTGTTACAATAGTTTCAGCGACAGACAGTCGTGCAGAACTGCCCCTGCTTGAGAAAACGCTCACGTTGTATACGTGTACGCCATTATGGAGCAGCAGTCAGAGATTAATTATTAGAGCAAAACCGCCGTGACTATTACATACGACAAAAAATTGAATGCAGCAAGAATCGAAGGAAAAGAAGGAGTTGCATTGTTCATGTACGATAAGATTGCAACTCCAGATGCATTATTAAGCCAAAGCTTTGAAGGCATTGATATGCTCCTTGTTGTTCCCGAAAATTATGATCCATTTAATGGTGACCATATTTTAGAATGGGCAAGAGTGACAGAAAAAATGCTGAAAGAAAAAACATTATTAGTATTTTCTCATGGAGAATACCGAATTAAGGATCTTCATATGAAGGGAATCAAGGATAGTGGCTCACTACAATTTGTAATTGAGTCTCCAGAATGTACTGTGGGGGTTTTGACAACAAAGCCTTCTGAGAGTTTTGTAAGAAAATATGTTCCGCTTGACGTTATCATTGGCCCAGAAACAGCATTGGCAGATATTCAACTCGATTTCGAGCCATTCTTTGTGGTATTAACTCAGATGACTCCGGCATACATGCAGCAAACAGGTGTTACCGAGATTAACGAAACAGGAAAAGTAACTGTTAAGAAGATTGATCCTCTTGCCCGCGAAAGTACTATTGATATGAGCGTAAGCTACCTCAAGTAATTTTATTCTTAGACTTGAGACAACTGGTAGTTAAAAGAGAAAACTATGAGTGAGAGAATTCCGCCACACAATATAGATGCAGAAAAAAGCGTATTAGGTGCCTTTCTTATTGATAAAGACGCTCTCGTTCGTGTTGCGAGCTTCCTTCGTGCAGAGCATTTTTACGAAAAACGTCATCAGGTACTGTATCAGGCCATTATTGACCTATTTATGGCGGGCATTCCAATTGACTTGCTCACAATCGTAGACTACCTCAAAAAGAAAAAAGACCTCAAAACTGTCGGTGGACGATCATATATTGCCGATTTAATCAGTAGTGTTCCAACATCAGCACATGCGGAAGAATATGCAAGAATCGTAAAAGAGGCATCAATTCGCCGAAGGTTAATCACTGCCGCCGCCGATATTACCGACCTTGCATTTGATTCTGACAAGCCAACTGCCGATGTGTTAAATCAAGCACAGCACGATCTCTTTTCTGTCTCGGTACAGGGAATAGACAAAGGATTTATACATATTCGAGATTTACTTGAACAGTCTTATGAAGAAGCAGCACTAGTTAACTCAAGTGACTCGGGATTAACGGGTGTTTCAACAGGTTTCAAAGATTTGGACGGATTGCTCGGCGGACTTCAGAAATCCGACCTGGTTATTCTTGCTGCGCGACCTTCCATGGGTAAAACGTCTTTTGCGTTGGATCTCATGCGAAATATTGCATTGGAAAAGAAAAATGTAGCATTTTTCTCTCTTGAAATGTCCCAATCACAGCTTTCAAACCGCCTTCTGGCGATGCAAAGCGGAGTAGGGTTGTGGGCAAGCCGAACCGGCCAACTTACTGATGATGAATTTGCCCGGCTTGGTGAAGGAATCGGTGTTCTTTCAGAACTCAATATCTTTATTGATGACCAACCTGGCCAAAATATTGTTGAGCTTCGTACAAAAGCACGACGTTTGTATCTGGAACAGGGAATTGATGCAATTTTCATTGACTACTTACAGCTTATTCACGGAAATTCCAAAGAAGGAAGAGTCCAGGAAGTATCACAAATCTCTCAAGAACTTAAAAACATGGCACGTGAGTTAAAAGTCCCTGTTGTTGCGCTTTCACAGCTTTCACGAAAAGTAGAAGATCGAAACGATCGTATGCCTCAACTTTCGGACTTACGAGATTCTGGTTCTATCGAACAAGATGCAGACGTTGTTATGTTTATTCACAGAGAAGACTATTACGATCAGGAAACCGAAAAGAAGGGAATTGCAGAAATTAGAATTTCAAAGCATCGAAATGGCCCAGTTGGCAGTGTAGAGTTGGCATTTGTAAAAGAATTAGCAAGTTTCAGAAACCTTTTTAAGGATTAACCTTTATATCGTATTTCAGAAAAAAGAGTACTCGGTTCTAAACGCTAAATAACCCATGTATTAGCTAAACCTGCGTGCTTTTTTCTTCAACACTCTATAAAGTTTATTGTTGAGTGCCACAGAATGTGTTGCAGAAAGTGGCACAGTCTTGGTATGTAGGTTAAAAATAACCCATTTGTCGGGGCTTCTCTTTGCGCACATTTTTTAGTATAATCTCGTTAGCACATGGGCGGGTGGTGAAATGGCAGACACGCGAGACTCAAAATCTCGTGAAGGTGACCCCTTCGTGAGGGTTCGAGTCCCTCTCCGCCTACCATCAATATAAGGTTACTTATCAATCTATGCTCCAATTTTATGCTCAAACAGAAACTCCAAGTCCAACAGCAGTTCCTACCGCAACACCGACGCCAACTCCTACTATGGCAACAGATATTTCAGGCTATATTGGGCAGGTACTGGATTCACTTCTCGGCATAGATATTCTTTTTGTATTGAAAGTATTGGTAACATGGCTTTTTATTATTTGGATTGTGTTTGCACTGTGGGTCGCAGTTGATGCAATGCAACGCTACAGAAATCCTTTATTTGCCATTTTATGGTTTGTATTTGTCGCTCCGTTTAACTTCCTAGGGTTAATTGGCTATCTCTTTATTCGTCCAACGCTAACGCTCGAAGAAAAAGAATGGACAAAGCTTGAAGGTAAGTATCTCATGCATGAATTGAGCAATATTAACGATTGTCCGCAATGTAAAACAATGGTTCCTACTTCCAGCAATTACTGTATTGTTTGTGGATATCAGATGAATACCACCTGTGGAAAATGTGAGTATGTTCAAAGTGTCTTTAATAACTACTGCTTAAGCTGTGGAGAAAAACTTCGTGAAGATGCTCCAGAAGTAAGTACAGTAAAAACAAAAGAAGCAACAGCAAAAATTTCTGTGAGTACACCTGCTACTGAAACACCGGTTAGTGCGGCATCATCCGTTGCCGAAACAATGACGTCAGTTTCAACAAAATTGCAGTCAGCAATGGGTGGATTTATCTCAAGTGTACAAACAATGTTTGAAAAGAAAAAAGCAGCATCCCGTCTTGAAACGGCAGTCACCGAAGAGAAAGCTGCAGAACCAAAAGAAGCGGTTACAGAAACAGCTCCGGAAACAAAGTCAGCTCAACAGGGAAATCAGAATTCAGAGCAGAAGAAAGGGCACTATCATCATAATCACCACGGAAAACATCATAAGAAAAGAAAATAATTATGGCTGAAACAGCAATATTTATCATTGCAAGTCTCGTAGTACTGTACATGGGATGGTATATCCATGTGACAACGTTTAGTAAACTCAGGTCTCTTGGAAACGAGCATGATTATTCTTATTTAGACTATTTCGACAGTATCCTCAAATCAGGAATTGGAGCAGTTATTTTCGCTCGAATAGGGTGGATTGCAATGAATTTAGAGACAGTAATGACTTACGGCTTTGGAGTGCTTCCATACGAGCGTATAGGGCGTGATTTTGAATGGTTTCCAACCTACCCATGGAGGTTCTTTATGTTTTCTGAAGGGATTTTGTCTCACGTATTCTGGGTTTCATTTGGAATATTGCTATTTATCCTACTTGTTATTCCCACAGTAAAGCTTATTACAGCACTGAAAGTAGGAAAAGCACGGATCAAAGGCATGTTATACGGAAAAGAAGCTGTATTCATCGTATCTCTCGCAGTATATTGTGCCGCACTTGCCGCATGGTCAATGCGACCTTAATTTACTTTTTCTAACGGTTTATGATTCGACTAGACGCATATTTGCAACAATTCATTACAAAAGAACATGGTGTAGAGCTTTCTCGTACATATGTTGAAAAACTACTCGAAATGGGTGGGGTAAAGCTAAATAATGAAGTTATTAAAAAGAAGGGATTTAAGTTTAACTCCGATAAGATTGCTCCGGTGATTGACGAAAAAGCGCTGGAATCAATTATTATCGAGTATCAAACAGGCAAAAGCGACGATTCCGAAGCGTCCAGCTGGTCAGCAAGCAGTATGATGACAGTATTAGATCCTGCAAAGCTTGAAAGAGCAGGGGATATATCTCCACATATCGTGCTTGAAGATGACGATATCTTGGTAGTTTATAAACCCCCGGGGGTATTGTCTCACCCAGGAAGAGGTGACCAAAATCGAGATAGTATGGTCTACCAATTCGCAAAGTATATGGAAAAGATCCATAAATATATTCCTCGTGCAGGTCTTTTACACCGATTGGATTTAGATACTCGCGGCTTGCTGGTATTTGCCAAGAATATGGAGTCCTACAATATTGTTAAGAAGGCATTTGAAACACGAAAGATTGAGAAGTGGTACCTTGCAATTACAAAGGCAACTCCACGGCTTAATAATCTGATTAAAAACGGTCTGGAAAAGGTTCACAGGAAGGAATTGCCACATCCGTATGAAATGTTTCGAAAAGCTGCAGGTTATGATGAAATTAAGGCGTATATGCGTTCCTTGCCTGCATTTGAGTTAGATGGATACATTGGAAAGGCAAGAGATGGCAAAAAGATGTATTTTTCTCTGGATCAGCAAATTCTCCGCAGAGATCGTATTAGCACGATGAAAAACTGCGACAGCACTATTGCAATAGCAGGGGAGTATAACAATGATATTTTTCTTTTTGTGCAGCCTCATACAGGACGCACTCATCAGATTAGGGCACAAGCAGCATACCTGGGTGCACCCGTTAAAAACGACCGGTTATACGGCAAAACATATACCCCTAAGGGTACCCTTGGATTAATTGCATGTGCTATTTCTTTTTCACTAAAAGAGAAGCAATACAACATTGTCCTTCCTCCAAGATATTTTTCATAAATAGTAAAGAAAAGTAAGACATTTTAGTTCATGTCGGACTATTTTTACAATACAGTAGGGGAGTATAGTGTCCCCTTTACGTACAATATAGGTTTTTATGTAGGACTACGACAAAGAGAACTATACGAGCTATAAGTCTTATAAAAAGACAAAGATTTCATGCTTACAGCTAAAAGCCGTGTCATACATTTTAGGTCACTTTGCTTCTGGCTGAATTTACGGCATTATAAATGGATTTTTAGCTATAAATAGTTACAGTTTTTTTCTGCAAAACAATGCATTCTTAAAATGCGAATCAATATAAATCGCTGATAAAAGGGGAGAGCACTATACTCTACTTTTTGGTATTAAACTTTCCTTCTGTAAAAAATAACGAATCATTTCGATTTCTCTGGGAATCTCGTAAATGTAGATAAGTTATCCACTATAGAATCCTTCACGCTCTAAGTTAATGAATTCTCTCCTAAATAACACTTTGTTATCCCATGCTATAATGATCATATGATTGGATTTATTCGAGGAACACTCTTACAAAGCTTTCCAAGTGGTAAAAAAAGTTTCACGGTGACCTTGTGGCCCTATGAATCACTTTCTCAAAACGGACTTGGATACTCTGTCTATATTTCTGCACACACTGCAGCAAAATTAACACCTGGTGAAGTTGTAGAACTCTGGACGCACCAAGTTTCCACAGATCAGGAGTCTTATGTTATTGGAGTAGAGTCTCAGCGCAAACTTATGTTGTTTTTTAAACTTATCTCAGTGTCGGGAGTTGGGCCTAAAAGTGCACTTCAGATCATTGACGAGCTTGGATCAGACGGATTACTTGAAGCGGTTCAGGAAAAGAATGTGACGACAATATCAAAAGTTCCCGGAATCGGAACAAAAACAGCACAGAAAATTATTCTTGAACTGTCCGGGGCACTCGTTATGGAGCAAGAAGGTACCGGATATATGGGTCAAATTCAACAGATGTTACTCTCACTTGGGTATAAAGACAAAGAAGCTATAGATATAATGAATAAATCCCGTGATGAGCTTGAAGAAGCTGCAAAAACAACCACAGATGCCGGTGAATTACTCAGAATAGTGTTACGAAAGCTTACAAAATGAGGTAGAATGTAACTATGATTTCAGAACAAACGCTTCCGCAGGACGAACGCCATCCTATTCAGGATCTTGCGCTTGAGTCCGAATCTACGGGCACAGAAAACGTCGAAGAGATAAGTATCCGACCTCGGTTTCTTGCAGAATTAATTGGCCGAGAGCGTGAAAAAGAAGTACTTAACCTACTTATGAGCCCAGTTAAGGCGGGAAATCAAAAGCATGTTGATCATATTCTTTTCTATGGCCCCCCAGGCTTGGGTAAGACTACATTTGCAAATATCGTTGCCAACGAGCTGGGTGTAAATATGAAAATAACCTCTGGGCCGGCAATTGAGCGCCAGGGAGATATTGTCGCCCTACTTACAAACCTTGCCGAAGGAGATGTTCTTTTTATTGATGAGATCCACAGAATGCGTAAAAATATTGAAGAAGTGCTGTATCCTGCTATGGAAGATTTTAAAGTTGATATTATGATGGGACAAGGGCCAGGAGCACAATCGGTGCGCCTTTCTCTTCCGCGATTTACACTTGTGGGTGCAACAACTCGTATTGGAATGCTTTCATCTCCACTGCGAGACCGTTTTGGAGCTCATATTCACCTTGATTTCTTTTCTAACGATGAATTAATCTCTCTCTTAAGAAGAATCTTGAAAAACGAGCAAATTGACGTTGAGGCAGATGCACTTTTAGAAATTGCTAAACGATCTCGAGGTACAGCACGTATTGCAATCAGACTTTTACGAAGAGTTAAGGAATATATGCTTGCAAACGCCCATAATAACGTTGTGACGCTCAAAATGGCTCAAAAAACCCTTTCTCTTCTTGGAATTGACTCTTTAGGCCTCGACGATTTAGACAGAAAAATACTTCAGAGCATTTTTGCCAAGTTTGAAGGTGGCCCAGTAGGAATTAAAACTTTAGCAGCAGCTCTCTCTGAAGACGAAGAAACAATTGAAGACGTTTATGAACCTTACCTTATGCGTGCAGGACTTTTAAAGAGAACTCCTCGTGGCAGAATTATTACAGAGCATGCTGTGCGTCATTTGGAAATAACTGAGGTATAATACTGCTATGGAAGAGACCAATTCATCGTTTAATTCTCAAAACATCGCAGATCTTAACCCATGGCAGATGCTTAAGCATCAGTTTTCCCAGCTAAGAACAAATGTTCTTTTGATTACATCGCCGGGAAACAAGCAATTCCGCGATATCTCAAAGCGTTTCAGGTTAATGCTTATCTCGTTTCTGATCCCTTCGATTTTTCTAGTATTAAAGGTGTTTCTTATTGAAGAAGTAACGTCTCTGTATGTTTGGATTGGTATAAGCTTCGCTCTTTCCGTGATTACATACTTGCTTTCTTTGTGGGGGTTAAAGTTCCAAATCAGAAAAGAGTCCTACATGTCAGTGTTGAACTTACCGCCATTATTTGTTTTTACTGTTACGTTGTTTATTTCTCTCGTATTTTTAGGGCCGTTAAACCGTATCTACTTGCTTGCTACGTTTATTCTTTGTATCGCCATAATAATGGTGCTTTTGTACATTCTTTTACTTGCAGTAAATGTATTGAACGTCAACCTCTTTTATGTGATTCCATTGGGAAAGCTGGCAGAAACTCTACAATACTTTTACTCGGTGATTTGCACGTTTTTAATGACCTTCTCAACTGCATGGATTTTATTCCACACTGTAGTAACAGATATATGGCTTGCGATTCTCGGTGCTGTGGTGCTTTTTGTGGTACTCACAATTATGTTCTTTGAAACGATCTATTATTACACTCCTGTACAAGGTGGAACGCTGCTTTTTTCGATACTTTTAAGCCTTGTAATGATGATTTCCCTCGGTATTTACGCTATTTTGTTGCCTTATATGTTCCTTGCATGCATTATTGTGAGTCTGCAAGTCTATGTGATGCTGGGGTTGATGATCCATAAGTCACAAAATACATTAAAAGTGCAGATTTATATCGAATATATGGTAATATTTGGACTTATTTTGCTTACAATATTGCTTATCTAGTTTTTCACTTTATGCCGGAAGAATGGGGAAGAGGAGAGGGAAGAGAGGAGTTGTGGATAACTAATAGTCCTATAGTAAATATACCCTATAGTTTTTAATATATTCTAGCAAAAGCTACTTTATAAAACGTTCGGAAGAGACCCTAATTTCAGTTAAATTAATGATTTTTGAAGAGAGAAATTATTCTATTTTTGATTTTCCACTCTCTTTTTTAATGCTTAGGAGCAAAAATTTCGGATTCAAGCATTTTGCCCAAATTTGTAAACGTTTTGAGCTCTTCTTAAACTGAGTATAATCTCCCTTATACTCAGTACAGTTGTCAAGACAGCACTCTTCCATTGCTGGTTTGTTTCCAAATTACGGTTTGAATTTTGTATTTTATTTCTCTCTTTTTTCACTTAATTTCCCCTAAATAAAATGAAATTTTTCGATTAATTCGGAAAAAATCCTATAATTGGTAAAATCCCTCTTACGGCCTGGCTCCTTGTGGTTGTCTTCCGCCTCTATTGCCACTTCCTGCTCCTGCTCGACCTCTATTATTGCCCCCATTACCGCTCCCTCTGCCGCCACCTGATCGTTGTTGGCCACCTGACGGAGGTGCTCCCGGTTGAGGAGTTTGTTGTCTCGGTGTCTGCTGATATTGAGCCTGTGGAACCACCTGAACCTTCTTTTTCCTCGGTCTAAAGAAGAAAGGCATTAAAATCGCGCCAAGACCCGCCACATATAAGCCGGTAGGATCCATATTAAGATGATCAATGTTTGGGTCAGGTGTAAGAAGCCCGTTTAAAAGCCCTGGTAAGTTGGTGGATGTTGGGGTAAGTGATTCAGCTCCTGCGATGTCATTGTATCGAAGGAACGGTGCGTTTCCATCGGCCATATTGTTTGCAACATTAATAATTTCTGGATTTAGATATTCACTGGAAAGCGCAACACCGCTTAATTGAAGTGTGCCATCGTGGCTAAGCGGAATAAACATGTCTCGATCAAAGCCATTTCCGCCTAAATCGGCGACTGCATACGTTACGCCTTCAGAAGTTTGAATTATGTCGGTAATATGGGTATTTAAAGCCATTTCCCGAGGCATTCCGTTTTCCATAAGCTGTCCTTGGAGTCTATCGTCAAGCGCACCCATTCGAGCTTCGAATGCCTGCTGTGCCGGAGTACTGCTTGTGTGAAGAGTCTCTGCAATACCTTGTGCAGCGCTTACAATCTGTGGGCCAAAGCCTCCAACAACCTTGCCGACCTGATACGCAGCAAATACACCAACTGCGATTGCCTCTCCACGTTGAATTCGTCTATCCGCATTTTCGATTTCCTGTTGTACTGTTTTAAACGATTCTTGCATTGCAGCATTCATTCCTTGAGGTGTAAGGACTTCTTCAATAAATTTAGTGATTTGAACTGCTTCATCCCAACGCTTTGCTTTTTGAAGCTCTCTTTTAAACTTCATGATTTCTTCGTGTGTTCTAAAGTTCGCGTTATTGCCTTGAGGATCTTTATAGTACTCATTCAGCTTTGCAGCTATTGCTTGAACCTGTGCAGAATCGGCATTTTGCAGAACAGTTTCGAGGTTTTGATCAAAATTCGCAAAGGCCGCGCGCGCAATTTTTCGTGCGGCAACTTTCGCATCAGTTTCTATCGTAGCTTTCCATACTTCCAATACTAAGTCCGCGCCCAACCTAACAGCAAGATTCCCAGGGAAGGGGATAGCAATCGCAGCCGCATTTAACGCTGCTCCACCTACAGCTGCAACAAGTGCGCGCCTTCCAAGTGCCTTTTTACCTTCTTTCCCTGCAGCTTCCGCCTGTTGTCTATATGTTTTATATGCTCGTTTTGCTCCATATAAGGCGACAAGAGCTCCTCCGATTGCAACAATTGGTGCAGTAACTGGTGCTGTTGTTGTAGCAACGGTAACACCAACAGTCATTGCGACGCTTACAACAACTTGTTTTACAACTTTCGGCATTGACGACGTAACAACGTCAATAACTCTTGGGCGTCTCATCTGCTCCACTTCTTTGCGGAACTTATCAAGCTCCGCTGCCGTCATATTTTTTGCTTCAAATTTTGCTTGAACGGTGGCAATAAACGATATTATTGATCGCGTCTGTTTTTCCTTTTTTGCATTTTGCTCGGCTTCTGCCGGTGTTGTCTTTGGTTCATCTTCTTTTCTGTATGCTTCTGCAATAATAAAGCGCCTCGCTCTCCCGTAAATACGGGCGGGATGCCTTTCTGCTTCCTGATTTTTCATATTTCGCATACGATTTCTCACGATAACGAGGTGAGGTGGCTTCACGCCATCACCTTCGGCGCGGACGATGCGTTCTGTAAAGCGATATGCTGGTCTTCTTACATTAATATTTCGGAGTTCACCTAATTCCTGAACAAGCACCTGCCTTGCATGTCTATAAGCGAATATTGCGCGCTCTCTTTGGCCTTGATCTAACTGTTGAGCTCTTTCTCTTCCCATATATGCATTCAGGCGTCCTTCAGTAGTCGGATGTTGTATAATTTCGCGCATATGTGCTGCGTTACCAATCTCACGATACATGTGCCACATTCTATTTACTGCCATACGTTTGTTATCACCACCAGGTTTATTCACAATCAAAGCTCGGACGACGGCTCTTGCATTTTCCCTTTGTTCGTCCTTATCTGCTGGCTTATAGGCAAGTCCATGAATATTTCTCGCAATGTCTTGTGCTCTCCCATTACGCTTTACGTTTCCTGTGCGTATTTCATCGTCTGTGTTGGCAACAATAATGTGGAGAGTATGGATTCCGTGAATATAGTGTCGAGCTTTTGAATAATTTCTTGCATGAGGGGTGACCTCGGTAGTAACTTCTCCCAAAAGAAGAAGGTTTTCTCTAATCTGATCAAGCCTTTCTCTCTGTGCTATGCGATTTGTCATTCTTCCTGCATCTAAAATAACAAGTCGGTAAGCCTCTGCTTGCGCCGGAGTTAATCCATTATCATACCCTTCCAATTCTGCAACAGCTTTTATAAGTAGTTGTTGCTCAATGGCCAGTTCGTGGGCGCGAATATCAGCGTTTCTATTGGTCATTTCACGAATAATTTGTCCACTTCTTCCTGCGAGATTTGCTCCACGTAATTTGTCTTGTGCTTCTTGAGAAGCTTCAATCTTTGCGGCAAATTCTTCTGTAGAACCTTTTTTTGTAATGATAGGAACGTATGCAACCATCGCATCCATTATTTCATAGGCGTTTTCTGGGTTATCTTGCATCGCTCTCGTGGTAAGCAAAAGAATTCTGTCACCTGTTCTTTTATTCCTGTGTGCTGTTGCGTCATTTGTGAGCTCTTGTGCATTGTCTGGTACTAAGCCTTTAAATAGTGTGCGTGGGTTTTTCCATTCGGTAAGATCTGCGCTTTGTGATACTGCCCGGCGACTCATTGTAATGGTAAATTCCTCTGGTTCCTGTGTTCCATCTCTTTGAACTACATTTGGGTTAATTCCCATTTCTTCAACTGCGTAGCGACGAACCAATGCCCCCATAATGGCTGCAAATGAATCAACCGACTGATTTTTATTGTCCAAGTGTCCCGGCATTAACGCAACAAGATCAAGTTCTTCGCCAGGTTTTACATTACTTAATGCGGCAAGCACTGCTGCGGCATCTTGGGGGTTTCTCAGTAAATAGAGTTGAATTGCAATGCTTAACAATTCTCTATCGCGTTGGTTTTTTTGTTGCTTGCTGTGCTCTTCTACTGCAGGGTATCCTCTGTGCTCTCCATCTTTAAGTGTGGCCTCTACCGAGACGTTTCGCGCGACGTTATCAATGATAGCGCTTAGGTTTTTCCTTTCGCCTTTGGCATCTGGCAGGGTTTGACCATACATGGCATCTAAAAGAATTCTTGCATTCTGGCCAAGCTGTCGTAAAGTGCGATTTTCTTGGTTTATATCGGTTAGCCCTTCAATTGAAGCCGCGTTTAAAGGTACCCTTCCTCCTACTTCTTTTCCATTATTGCTATATAGCTTTCTTTTGTCCGATTTTGGCGGGACTCTGAATTTATCGAGTCCGACGTCATTATCTGATTCTTCGTATGCCTCGAATATTGGGCATCCAACTTCTTTAATTGCATCAAGTCCACTATCTATTGGATCAATGAGATCTTCAACAAGCTCATTTGCTTCTTCTGCTTCTAAATTTCTCTTTTTTGACTTATCGTTTTCAACTCGTTGGCGGGCTCGATCTTTCGCTTCATCTTCTTCTCTTTCTGTGAGAATTGCTTTTGCAAAAAGTCGTACGACTACTTTCCTGTCGTTTTCTTCTTCCATTCCTGAAGGCGCCACAAACTCGGGCAAATCAACGCGTGCCGCAGGCTCGTTATCAAGTATTTCGAGAATTTCGGTAGGAGTTGCTTTTTGTAACTCGGCTTCTGTTACTTCGGGTGAATATCCACTTTCTGGGGCGGCTGCTCTCATCATGGTGTGTCATTTGCTAGGGTTATTACGTCTGGTTGTGGAATATTGTTTTGTGATTGGGGCGATACAAGAAACTCAAGAGCCCCAGACATATCTCCATCTGCGAGAAGACCTGATAATTGAGTAACTTCCGTCTCTGAGAGCTTTTCAAGCAACTCTTCATATTGGAGTTTTGTCTCAATTTCCTGCTGGTACTCGTCAACAATATTGCCAATGATGTCGTCCATAAATTCGTCGAGACTCTTGTTAAATGCATTTTTTGTATAGAAATCCAAAAGCAGAATAACCTGAAAAATACTCGGGTCGTTTGACATAACTTCTTCCCAATGTGCGCGAACTTCTTCATCCATGCTTGATACAATTTTTTGCAAAGTTGTATGGTAAACCAATGCGGTAATTCCCTTCATAAACTCGTTAATAACATCCTCTGGGACGCTACGCTTTCTGAGTAGGTTCAAGTAAGAGGTAAATTTTTTCTGTGCTGCTGAGAGTTCAAAAGTCTCCGGAGGGGTTGCCTCAAGCATATCTGCAAGCTCTTTATTTTCTGTGGTTGGAGTTTTACGCAATGTCGCCGCGTATTCTTTTACCGCGTCAGGAGAAAGAAAGTACATTGACTTCCAATCGAAATTTGTTTGTTGCGAGGCAGTCGCCATACAACATACTACCCTACTTTTGCGGAGTTGTGAAGCATATTCGCAAATGAAAAAGAGATTGCTAGAAGTGATTTTTTCAGTTGGTATTTCAGATTCCTATAAAAATATGGTCGGTGTTATAATGTTTATAATGAGAAAACTACGAATAGAAGATGTTCTTGCTGACACTTCTTTAGCAAAGCTAGATAAACAAAATGAATTTATTCTTCACCTCTTTAATGACAATTATAGCGAAGAAACGGTATATAACTACAATCGTGACCTCAGTTTTTTTGCAGAATTTTTAAAAGAAAACTCTACTCCATTCGATCGTATTACAAAAGTAACTATTACATACTTTAAAGGATGGATAAAACAGCGCCGACATGTACAAAAAAAGAATACAAAGGAGACTGCTAAAACTGAAAATCCGAAAAATGGGGATAAAGTTCAACTTAGCAATGGCGTTACTGTGGCACAAAGACGTACAGATTCTACAGAAGACTCCAAAAAAGGCGGAAAAATGAAAAAGCAAATGTATAAAGGCGGATATGTAAAAAATAACAATCCCGAAGTTTTAGACGCAATGAGCATTAATAGAATTCTTGTATCATTACGAAATTTTATGAAATTCCTTGTCGAATTTGACTATGAAACGCCTCTTGCCCCTGATGCTGTGCAATTAGTAAGAGTTCCAAAGAAGAAACCTCAAGTTCCAACACTCGAAGAAGTGCTTGCTCTCGTAGAATCCCCTTCTAGCCTTGAATTTGACGATATTATTCGATTAAGAAATCGTGCAATGCTCGAGACTCTTTTGGCAACCGGGATGCGTATTTCCGAGCTTTTAAGTGTGAATAGAAATCAACTTAACTCTGATGGAAAACTTTTTATCACTGGTAAAGGAAGAAAGCAGCGGTTTGCGTACTTAACAGCCCGAGCGACTGAGCATATTCAAGCATACTTGCAAATAAGAAACGATCCCTACCCTGCGCTCTTTATTCCCACAAGAGGAAGTCGTCTTGCAGGAAGTGATCCTCGTGTTTCGACGAACTACTTGCAAATGAAAATTGCAGAATATCGCCGATTGCTGGAAATTGTTGTTCCTATCAGTGCTCACACTATTCGTCATGCATTTGCTACCTATCTTGCAGAAAATGGTGCAAATCCCGCTGCAATTCAAGTATTACTAGGCCATGAAAGTTTGCAAACCACAACGCGATACGTTCATGCAAGTGACAAATTTGCCGAAGAAACCCACCACGAATACCACCCCGTAGCAGTTACTGATTAGACGTGAGTTTGAATAATAAAGCGCGAGAATGATGAGTAGAAAGCACGCGATAAAGAAGTTCTAACAACTGCTTGTTTTTATTGCCTAAGAATATTGGGGAGGCGGCACGCAGGTTGTAGCGAGCTTGCGAGCGTTAAACAACCGAGTACTTCCGCCGACGAAAGACTTCTTAGGCAGCCATTCCAGTCACCTGATCCTTATCCCCAACCTTAATGATTCTGACGCCGCTGGTTTGTCGTCCAAGTACTGGAACACTCTTTAGTGTGGTCTTCATAACAATACCCTGTTTTGATACAACAATAATTTCTGTTTCGTTTCGGCGATCTTCTTCATTGAAGATTCGAGCAACAACGATTGGGCCAGTCTTTGTTGCAACTTTTGCAGCAAAAATTCCCTGTCCACCACGCTTTTGAAGTTTGAATTTGTTCAATGCGGTGCATTTTCCATATCCTGCTTCAGAAATTGTGATCAGAATATCTTTATCATTTCTTACGACTTCCATGGCGATAACGCTGTCATCTCCCTTTACGGTGATTCCCTTTACACCCATTGTGTTTCGTCCGCTAACTTTTATATCGTTCTCGTCGAATTTAATGGATTTTCCTTTCTTGGTAACAATAATAATATTGTCTTTTCCAGTTGTGAGGCGAGCGTTTATCAATGAGTCTCCAGGCTTTAAGATGATTGCTGTCAAGCCATTCTTACGAATATTATCAAACTCCGAAAGCTTCGTTTTCTTCATGATTCCCTTTGCTGTTGCCATAACAATGTGTTGTGCTTCTTTTTCTGTGTCACTGATAGCCAATACTGCGCTGATCTCGGTGTTTTGTGTAATTGCAATCAGGTTCACTATTGGAAGACCTTTTGCTGTTTTGGAGTATTCTGGAATTTCGTAGCCACGAACTTTGAATACCTTACCATCGTTTGAGAAGAACATTATCCAATCATGAGTTGAACATACCAACGTGTGGTTTACGTAATCATTTTCTTTTAGCTTTGCGCCGACAGAACCTTTTCCACCGCGGTTTTGAGTACGATACTCTTCTGGGTTAATTCTCTTAATGTATCCTGCTTTGCTGATTGTTACGAATGTTTGCGCTCGTGCAACCAAGTCTTCTTCTTGAGGTTCGTCTACATCTCCCTTAAACACTTTTGTTCGTCGCTTGTCTCCAAATCGTGACTTAATATCAACCAATTCTTCACGAATAAGTGACAAAATGTTTGCTTCGGAGGACAAATAAGTCTCATGATGCTTAATAAGATCCATGATTCCATCGTAGTCGTCTTGAATTTTCTGCCGTTCAAGTGCTGCGAGTTTTCGCAGTTGCATATCAAGAATTGCCTGTGCCTGGACTTCGGTCAAGTCGAATCGTGCAATCAAGTTTGTTCGTGCCTCGTCCTGAGTTTTCGATGCTCGAATGGTTTTAATAACCTCGTCAATAAAGTCGAGTGCTTTCAACAGACCTTCTAAAATATGTGCCTGATATTTATTTTGTGCAAGTTCGAATTCTAATTTTCGAATTGTGACCATCATTCTGTGGTCAAGATAAAGCTCAAGAATTCGCTTTAGGTTCAATGTCTTTGGCTCATCTTCGACAAGTGCAATTGTATTCGCGTTAAAGTTCATCTGCAACGCGGTATATTTGTACAATTTGCTGATAACAACTTGTGGTGTTGTACCTGTTTTCAGCTCGATAACAACGCGAATTTCGTTCTTTGCTGATTCGTCGCGGAGATATTTAATTCCCTCGATTTTGTCCTGCTGAACAAGGTCTGCAATGTTCTGAATTAACAACGCTTTGTTTACCTGGTAAGGAAGCTCAGTAATAATTAATGCCTGTCTGCCCTTATCATCTTCTTCAATTTGGATGACACCACGTGTTTTAATCTTTCCACGGCCTGTTTCGTAAAATGCGAGAATCTCTTTCTGGTTATAAATCTGTCCACCTGTTGGGAAATCAGGGCCTTTCACATGCTCCATGAGTTCCTGTGTGGTTACCCTTGAAACAAATCGTGGGTATAGCGATGTTGGCGCTGTTTCACCTTTAGTTTTTTGCTCTGAGCTCAAAAATTCACGGAGTGTTGTGACATCCTGCTCGAGGATCATTTCGTGTTCAGGTTTTATTTGTCCATCTCGCGCAATTTCTTTAAATGCTGCTACTCTGCCCTTGTATGTTGGGTCGTTTGCTGCAATGTAATTTTCCCAATATTCATATGGTTCACTGTTTAGTAATGCTGGAATACGTGTTTTTGACTCTCGGATTTGGCGTAATACATTGTAAAGTGAGATACCGTTCCATGTGCTCTCTGCGTCAATCATTGTGACCAACGCATCAATGACTTCTCCAAGGTTATGAGGAGGAATCTTTGTTGCCATACCTACGGCAATACCTTCTGATCCGTTTACAAGTAGGTTTGGAAATGCTGCTGGCAATGTGACTGGCTCATTTCGTGTGCCGTCGTAGTTAGGTCGGAACAAAACTGTTCCTTTTTCGATATCTTTAATAAGCTCAACTGTAATTTTTGCGAATTTTGCTTCTGTGTAACGCATTTGCGCTGGAGGGTCACCGTCAATAGATCCAAAGTTTCCCTGTCCATGAACAAGTGGGTATCTCATTGAAAAGTCCTGTGCGAGCTTTACGAGTGTTGGATACACAACTGCTTCACCGTGTGGATGATAGTCACCTGTTGTCTGACCTGCAATTTTTGCGCTTTTACGAAATGACGCTGTTGGCCAAAGTAAAAGGTCTCTCATTGCAACTAAAATACGTCGCTGTGATGGCTTTAATCCGTCTTTTACGTCTGGAAGTGCTCGAGCGACAATAACGCTCATTGCGTAGTCAATGTAGTCTTTCTTCATTGCGTCAACGATTGAAACGTTTACGACGCTTCCGCTTTTAAACCCTGCTCCTGTATAAAGAGATTCGTTTAGTCCTCCGTCATCATCGGAATGCTCTGTTTCTTCGATTTCTTCAGGCGGAGTTTGTAACAATGTGTCGCTATTTTGTACTTCTGCAGATTCAGTTACTTCGTCTGCTTCTTTTTGCGTTTCTGCAATTTGTTCCTCGATGAGTTTTTTGACATCGTCGGGAATTGGGGGTTTTTCATTTTTTGCCATACGCGCTATTCTACGGTATTTCTAGTGTTAAGGTCAAGTCTTAGAATGGAAAGATTTTGCCGCTGGTTTGGTATGTTTTTATTACGCAAAAGAGACCTATAGTTTGATTTTAAAATACAGAAATGGTATAATACTGTGGTTGTTTTATAGAATTGGAGCACTTGGAAATGAGTAGTATCACTTTCCCCTACGCGGTTCGCCTTAAGTCTCCATGGCGGGACTTGATTAAAGAGACGACTGGGTTAACGGCGCCAGAAGACTGCATTGCATATCTGACATTGAGTCAGGCAAATATCTGGAAAGGACAAAATCCTCCTGATATCCCGGCAGTTTTCATCCCTGATTCAGAAAAGGTCAAAGTCCATTTTGAGGATGAGTTAGGTGATCCATATCAAGTGGATTTGCCAATTGAGGCACTAGACCTGACAAATGCGTTTCTGAAGACAGACAAATAGCCAGTAGGGTAAAATTATCGGTTCCACCGCTCCATCTTGAACCTTAGGAGGACTCCAAATGATTAACACACAAAGTTTATTATTTGCAGTTCTCCTGAATGACACTTTTCTCATAAAAACTACAAAATCCCCGCTATTTTTGCTATAATACTCTGCTCGCTTGTACAACAAAGGAGACGACAACGTGTACACGTACAAGGCAAGCTTGACGGAATATTGGCAGAAGCAGGTCGAAGAAGTCGCGGGAGAAACTCTCTCGAAAGAGTTTACTGTGATTCTTGACACCACCCAAGCGCGTAAAGTGCACTGGGGGGAACTGCGTCAGATTACCGATCTCGGCCCAATGGATGAGATGGTAAAAGCCAACTTCGGTTCGGAACAAGAACCTAACGAATGGATGGTTCCCCTTGCGGGCATCAGACCAAGTACGTTGAAGTTCGCGGACTAACCGATAACCGTCAAACGGGAGGACTCAAGCGAAGAATTAATTTTCCAATTCTTAATTTGCGTCCTCCCAGATGAACTTTTCTTTCCTCGCAAAGTGTAGTTAATATCTTATAGTATTGATTTCTCTGCGTAATTTTGCTAAAATACACTATCGAACCATTATAGTTTCGTAGGAGTGTATCATGTACACGGTTTTCATTTCGGCTCTTTGGCTGATCGAGTGTGGATTTGATGTCAAAGGGACAGCGGCACAGTGCCAATTAACTCCAATACAAGTAAAAGGGGTTAATGACGGGACTTATCTCGGTGCGTTAGCAATCATTGATAAAAATCGTACTGAAGAAATGGCAATCCCGTTTGTCAAAGCAACCTACAATGGCACTGAAATTGACCTCCCGTTATCTCAAATCACCCGAGCCGAAGCCATCGCATGAATAACCTCCAATTAGAGGGCGTCTTTGTTATATACAAACAAAACACTGACGCTCTCTTTGGAACACCTTTCGGCTCCCAACATTTTCAATCTCAATAAAAAATTTCTGGAATGAATATTTATCTTACTTCCAATAATTCCACTTCAAACACTAATGTTGCATTTGGAGGAATTGCACCTGGAATACCGCTTGCACCATATGCGAGACTTCCTGGAATGGTAAGTTTTCTTTTTTCTCCGACTTTCATGCCTTTTACACCCTGATCCCAGCCTTTAATGACCTGACCGGCTCCCAGTGTGAATGAAAATGGTTCTCCTCTGTCGAGAGAACTATCGAACTTCGTGCCATTTGTTAACGTTCCTGTGTAGTGAACAACGACGATTCTTCCGTCTTCAGCCACTGCACCATTTCCTTCGGCAATTGTTTCAATTTGTAATTCTGTAACCATTGGTAATTCAGTTATATTAGGTGTTGGAGTTGGGCTTACAGTTACCTGTCTTTCTCCTTCTTGAATGCCCTGCGCTGCTCTTGCAACAATCCATAGTACCACGAATGCGCCAACCATCGCAATAAGGATGACCATAAGTGCGACTGAGTCAGCTTTAATCTTTTTGTGTAACATAGCTATCAAATTTTTGATCAAGTTATTTATTAGGAGTAGGTTTCACCTTTTTCTTTACTTTCTTTTTGGGTGCTTTCTCTTTTTCCTGCTCTTCAAGCTTGCTAAATCCAAAGCTGCTTCCATGTGAATCTTCCTGCTTGAGTGCATATCGTCGAAGCAACGATACTACCATAAATGTCGCAAATATTATTACAAAAATAACGCCTGATTGCCAATAAGAGAGTCCTAACGGTGTGAGTTTTGCCATAAGTTCCGGTTCTGCTGCTGAGCTCGTATCCATAAATGGCCATACAACTCGCAAAGATGCTGCAATTAAACCAAGAATGAATGCCAAAAGGTATGACTGATACTTTTCAAACATGACTTTAAGTATTCGTACAGTAGCGATGACGCCAAGTCCTAAGCCTGCAGCAAACGAAAGGAGATTAACCAAAGTATCCATATCAAGCTGGAATGCGAGAATTTTTGTTGCAGTGCTCAAAAGGTACTCATACAACCCCATAACGAGTAATGCAAATGAGATGCTGATGCCTGGAAAAAATCCTGCAAGTGAAGAAAATAGTCCTGCAAAGAACATTGTTACTGGTGTTATGCTTGAGCGAAGTGCTCCCGGCTGCTGTTCAAAGAACAAAAGAAAGATAATGAGTGAGGTCATAAAAACGATTAGCTCGAGACTGCCCTTCTTTTTCATTTCCTGGTAAGGAATTTGCAAACATGCGAGGACAATACCAAATGCTGCGGCGAATACATACAGTGGATAACGCTGTAACAAAAAATGCATGAGATTTGCACCAAGAAGCAATGTGATTGCTGCTCCAATCGCAATTGTTATAAGAAAAACCCACTTGATAGCGAAAAATGATTTTTGTACGTCTTTAAATGTCTTTTTTCTAATGATCCAAAGGGATAATGTTTTGAGAAACTCTGTGCCATTGTAAAGACACATGATTATTTCGTCATAGAATCCGCCTATAATTGCTGCTGTCTGTGCACCTACTCCGGGAATAAGCTCGCCAGCTCCCATAAGTGCGCCGTAAATAAGGTTTTTAAGATGATTCATTATTGCTTTTTTATGACAGCTTATGAGCGATTGTAACACTATGAGGTTTGAGTGTCATGAGGAAAATGCTATAATGTGCCTGTCGCATATTGAAAGGAGTTCGTAAAAGTGTTGAAAGTTACTTTAACCAACGAAGGTAAGAACTTGGTGGGATTGAGGCTGAGTGCTTCAATTACAGGAGATGCTCGTTGTCAAATTTTGGATGGTGAATTTACTGTTTCACGGCAGGTGCCAGGAATTCTTGTATTCATTAAATATGAAAGACAGATTATTCCCCTTCCCCCGACGTTTTGTATATTCATCGAAGAAAAAGTAACCCCTTGAAGATGCGCGCGAAGCAATTGTGTTCTTTATTTAGACCCGATTGCTTCGTTGCTTTACCTTTTTTCCCACAAAAAATATATACAGCTGATTTGTATTGGATTGATAAAAAAGTAAAACCTTGTGCCTGTATGTTTGTGATTTAGTGAATAGACACGATGTACTGAATTATACCATGAAAACGTAGATTACAACGTATATATGCCTGTTGAAAAATTTACCTCGACTGTAAATCCCGAATTGTTTGAAGTGGAATTCCGCCTGCTAAAAATAACGTCAGAACATGGCGCGGAATTTCGGCTGATTTCATAAAATCAAATGGCGCATATGCACTAAAAAGCTCATTACGGGAAGTCGGATCAACTTGTAAAATGTCTCGAACCTGTTTTCCAATCCACGAAACATTTTTCACAATGCGCTGCTCTTTCAGCTTTGCGAGCAATAACAGAATTCTTTGCACTACAGGAAACTCACTCTTCTCAACGAGTAAATTGGCCATAAAATCGTTTGGAAGACTGACTGCAGGCATTTCCTCCCAGAAAAATAAAACAGGAGCTTTTCCTGCGTTTAATTGCGTTTCGGAAAATCGCAGAAATGGCTCGGGGATCATAAATTTCATTTCAGAGATACGAATTTCTCCATGGCTGGGGGTAATTCTAAATGTGACAGGCTCATTCTCCCCCGTATATTGTAAAGTCGCGCTAAGAAATAAGTCGTGCTCGTTGAGATGAAACTGTGTCATCACTGGGAAAATAAATCCGCCTGCTGGTTGCATAATTGGATGCATGACCAAAATATCTTTGCCTTCTGAAGTATTTTCTGTGACGATCCTTCTGTACTTTGTAAGGTCAGTAACCGTTGCAAGGCAAATGTCGTGGAATAGTTCTTTTGTTGGGATAACTTTTTTGGCCATATGACAGTATAGCGTTATGGTACGGCGCACGCAATGAGGAAGCACCCGCAACTTTTTGCAGGTGAACGATATTATTAGCGAGTGAAATCAAAAACAGTAATATCTTTTATATCGCCAAAAAGCATTACCATTCGGTCAATTCCAAGGGCATTTCCGCTACATTCTGGAATTCCCTGTCGAAGCGCTTCTATGAAGTCGTAATCAAATTCATATGACTTTTTCCCTTTTGCTTCGATGCTGGCAATTTCTGCTTCAAAAGTTTTTACCTGCAAGTCTGCGTCAGTATTCTCGGTGAAAGTATTACAAATTTCTAAGCCTGCAATCATGACTTCAAATCGTTCTGCCCAGATAAGCTCTTTTACAGTTTCTCCACGCTTTGGTTTTGCAAGAGGTGATAATTCATGAGGATAGTCATAGACAATGACAGGAACATCCTGCGGAAGATACGGCTCAATATAGGTAAGCAACAACTGATGAAACAACTCTTCCCATGTTGTGTGTTCTTCCACTGTAATCGGCAAATGCTTTATTTTTTCAGCAAGAAGTTTCACGGAAAAAGCACGTGTCTCTATATCCCATGTTTCTTCCAGATCTACGGAAACAAACTCTTTAAATAGATTGTTGATACTTATACGTTTCCATGGCTCTGCGATATTTATCTTTTTGCCCTGATATACAAGAAAGTCTGGTGCTTCCGGGTGTACTTTCTGAGCAATATATCGAAATAGTTCTTCTGTCGTGCGCATGACATCTTCGTAGTTTTTGCTTTTTTCGTACCATTCCAGAAGTGAAAACTCTGACATATGTTTCCCGCTGAGTGCTTCTCCGTTGCGAAAGCTTTTAGTCAAAGCGAAATTACTTCCAAACCCTGCTACAAGCATTTTTTTTGAGAATGACTCAGGAGATGTCAAAAGATACAACGGCCGCGATTCTTTTCCTTCCAGGCCTACTCTACGCTCTTCTGTGGCAAAAACGTCTAAGTAAGACTCAGGAATTAATGCTGGCTGTAAAATTGGTGCTTCAAACTCAAGAAATCCTCTTTGCGTAAAGAAATCGCGTATATGACGGAGAATTTGTATCTTTAAAAGATACGCTTCTCTTGCACTTTTATCTTGCTGAAATCGTTTCCAGAATGGTTGAAATGTCTGTGACATAGTTCTTCCTATTCAGTAGCACGTCCTTGGTAAGCGCTTGTTTCTGGGTCAATTTTGACTTTCTCTCCAACGCCGATAAATAAAGGAACCTGCATTTTATGTCCAGTTTCAAGAATTGCGTCTTTCATTGCACCTGTTGAAGTATTTCCCTTGACTGCGTCGGATGTTTCAATAATTTCAAGAGTTACCTGTGGAGGGAATTTAATCGAAATAAGAGTGTCCATATACATAATAATTGTGTATTCTTCTCCTTCTTTCATGAATGGAAGGTATTGCTCTGCGAGTGATCGCTTAAGTTCGTATTGCTCGTAGGTACTTTTGTCCATGAAGAAGACATTGTTGTCGTCAGCATAGACATACTGCATGTTCTGAAAGTTTACTTCCAATTCTTCAACTTTTTCTCCTGATTTGAAGGTAAACGGAACTACTCTTCCAGAGTTGAGGTTCTTAAGCTTTACGCGTGTAAATGCGGATCCTTTTCCTGGTGAATAAAACTCTGCTTCTGTAATGAAGTTTGGCTCGTTGTTGTACATGATGTACATATTCTTACGAATCTGGTCGGTCATTGCCATGATTATTGATGTTTTGAAAATTAATTTCTACGCGTATTATAGCAATTATGACTGGATGTGTCATTATTTATATGTTAAACTATACCAGTCGAAAGGCTACTACTACGTTGGCTTGGGGGTTTCAATTTTGAAATCCCCTTTGCTTTTTTTATAATTCTCTTTTCCAACAAATATAGGACTTTAATTTTTGTATATCAAAGAATTGTGCGCCAGTATTTAGCAATTCTTTTGTTATTCTTCTTGCAGTTGCAAATATAACAACTCTTTTACCGGATTTAATAAGTTGTGTCACTGTATCAGCAAAATCGCTGTCTCCACTCCACAGAATAAAGGTTTTTATTTCCGAAAAAGTTTTCGCGTCTATTAACATATCTGAAGCAATTTCAACATCAAAATTACATTTCCTATGTTCAATCTGAAGTATTCCTTTTTTATTTAGCTGTAATAACATTTGGTTTAAGTACCTAATAGTGGATTGGCTGAGCCTAGGAAGTAGTGCAGGTAATATAAAATTTTTAAGGACTTCGGTGCTATCGTCAGGAATGCTTGTTACATCAATCGAGAGCTTCATGATTTTTACGGGTTTTGTTCGTAAATTATACCCGTAACTTTGTAAATCTTCTATTGTTTTTTGAGAAGTTATATCGCCAATCAATATGCCTTGATAAACTTTTGTGCTGTGAATAGTATCAAAGGATTTAAACAATTGAAAAAGTCTTTTGTAATCAATATGGAAACCGAGTTTGTTTTGCCAATAAAAAACATTCGCGTAATCAATGTAAATGTATGTAGATGAATGAAGAACCTTTTTGAGAGTGTCTATATGGCGCGGCTCTTGAGAGTAAATCTCTTTGATTTTGTCAGTTGAAGGAATAAACATAGAATACTCATACTCTACACCGCAAAAAATGATTGTAATTGGAATAATAGCTCCTCAATATTTGGAGGAAAAGTGTTTCCTTTATTTATAGAAAGGAAGGTAAAGTTGCCGCATAGTGGTTTGGGTTATTGAGTGTGAGAGGCACTATGCGGCGAATATTTAAGCAAGGCATGAGAGGAGCGCGAGGGCGAAAATAGAGTTTGTCCAGAGTGAAAAATTTGCCACGTCTTTGCCATAGCAATTTCCGCTCAGACAGTAGGTATATCGGCAGAGCGCCGATATAAAAATTGCGAAAAATACAAATACAAGGCAGAACGCAACGATGAGGTTGCGTAAGAACATTGCTTCCACGGGTACTACTCCTTTATTTCTACATGTGCGTAATGATGAATTATACCACAAAATGGCTAAAAAATCTATGTCTCGCTATTTAATAAATTCATAATCTCGTGAATAGGCATAGATCCAAGCTGAGTTTCTAATTCGTGGTTCCTGATTGATGTACACTTTGGTATTTCCCCTTGTATCTTTAGAATCTCGACGCAAAGAAAGTTTTTATCTGTAGTTCTATAACCGTAAATTTCATATTGGATTTTGTTTTTCAAGTCTTTAATCAAGTAGCTTTCAGTTGTGATAGGTAATGAATCTTCGTTAACTTCGTCACCTAAATTCAATATAAGTGAAATGTATTTATTATCGCCGCGTAACGTTGTTCCGCCACCGAATTCTTTTGCAAGGCCAATGGCTTTTTCGATTATCTGCCTAACGTGAGCATTCTTTTTATAGCTCATAAGATATTTGTCCCAATTGTCGTGGAACAAAAGTTCCACAATTCCTTATAAAAACACGAGTGACACGGAAAACTTTACTTCTCCCCTACTCTACCCGCTTTTTCTCCTGGTACATGTCCGTGAACATATTCAACAATCGCTTCCAAAAGCTTGCGTGTTGTTTCCTCCCAGGTAAATGAACGTGCATACTCAATAGCTGGCTCCATTCCTTCGCTGCCACTCTTTCTTCGCGCTAACACTCCAAGACTTTTGACTACGCCGACGGTGTCTTTTGGATCGTGAAGCATTGCATATTCGGTAAAAAGCTCTTTTATTGGGCCATAATTCGAGCTGATAACAGGAACTCCTAGTGATAGTGCTTCAAGCTCTGGCAGGCCGAATCCTTCTGCAAATGAAAGCCTAAACAATCCCTGTGAATGTGTCAGATAGTGAACAAGCTCTGAGTCTGAAAGCGTTGGTGTCAGGATAACATTCTCTATAACTCCTTCTTCTTTTGCCATTGTAAGCAGCTTTTCTTTTTTATTCTGTCCGCCAACAAACACCAGTTGTGCGGTATTAAATTCTGGATACGCGCGGATAAATGTTCCAAATGCGAGCATGATACCCTCAATATTTTTGTTAAAGTCGTAACCCCCGTAGTACACAAAATACTTATTGTTAATTGGAGAAGCCTTTTCTGTAGGACGATCTTCTGTTGCCGCAAACAGTGAAGAACCGAGATAAATAGGGACAATATCTTCCTTTCGGCGAAGATACTGAGAAACATTGTCTGCAGAGTGTTTTGAGTTTGTTACGATCATGTCGGTCTTTGCAAGCTGGGAAATATACTGGTGATATTCCCATTTAAGCATTGCTCCAATCAATGGATTCTTATGAAAATGTGCTAATGCCAACGGAATTAAATCATGAACCATACTCACGGTATAGTCTGCAAGCTTGTGAGTGCCAATCTGGTGTCGAGGGAGAAAATATACGCTGACATCTCCCTGCTCTTTAATTTGCTTAAAAAGTGGCGTTAACGATGGAGATGCAACCATTCCGTAGTAAAAGTATTTGATAATATTTCGCGATGGAACTGGCAGAGGCAATGTATGAACCTGTACTTTATCAAGTGGAACTCCGAGGATTTCTGTCACTTTTGGTGTTGGAGATGATACTAATGTCACGCCGGAAAAGTCTTCTAATAGCTCATCTTTGTTTTCTGTCATTTTTACAACGTGTTGAACAATCTCATAAGTGTACCGTCCAATTCCACGGTAACGATGGGAATCCTGCATGGGGAAAGTATTTAACAGCAGGTGGATTTTTTTGTGTCCGCGCATAGCTAATTGTAGAGGATTAATGTAAAGACCTCAATACCCGATATTTTCCGGGTTTTTAATATCAGGATTGGTCTGTGTTTGTGTCTGGATTGTCCTTTGGCAAAAATGATTGGTCAACTAATGCTGCAACCTTTTTTCCCTCGCGTACAGCAAAGTTTGTACCACGATCTTCGGGGTAAATCTGCGTAAAATTGCTCAAGTAAATATTATCTAAAGGAGTCTGCATTGCTGGAATTCTCTCTTTGTATCCTTTTGTGACAACGTGTTGAGCATTTTTAAATTTGAAGAAGTACGATTCGCGTATGTGAGTTTCATCAAAGTCAGGAAACATTTGCTTGAGGTAACTGTACCAAAGCTTTTTGATTTCTCCGTCTTCCATTGTGAAGTACTTATGATCGTGAGGAATATACGTTCCCAAGTAATACACATGCTGGTTGTTGTATTTTTCTTTCCCAACAAGATTTGAGTGCTGAATAAAGACCAGAAATGGTGCTGAAAGATCGTTTATATTGTGCCAGTAAAATTCACTGAGTGATTGCGGAGTAGAAAAGATATGTAATGCTGCCCCAAGATACGGAACCGAGAGTAACTGTTCTTTGTAAGAGTCTGTCATTTGTTCATGCTCTGTTGTGAGTGCAACAAACACGTGAGATGGCGCTGTAACAATAACACGGTCGAAAATCTCTGAAACATCGTTGATAACAACTGCTACTCGACTTCCCGCTTTGCGTATTGCTGACACGTTCACACTGTTTCTAATCTCCCCATTGTGTGAGAGAACGGCCTCTTTTAATGCCTGTGTAAGTACCGTGAAACCTCCACTGAAATATCCTAATTTTTCTTTGAGCTCTCCGGGTGCTTTTGACTGTCCACGAGTGTGAATTCTTGCCCATAACCAGGCCATTGAAATGTCTTCGGCATAGTTATGAAACTTTCCACGGAGTAACGGTTCCCAAATAACTTTTGTGCCTGCGATGCCTGCCCACCGTTTCATCCAGTGAAGTGCTGATGTTTTTCCAAACGATTCTCCGTTGTGATAATTCGTTAAAAATAAGTATAGGAGTCCTGTTCTGATTCTGTCAGGTAATGGCAATGGCGAAAATTTGATCAAATCAATCGGGCCTGAAAACGGATATAACTGTTTGTCGTAGTAAATTGCGACACTGCTTTCGTGCCATTCCAGCTTGTCTGAAATGCCAAGCTCTTCTACAAGCGAAATAATGTCGGTATCGGTTCTAAATAAATGATGATACGCTTTTTCAAGTGCTGTCCCTTCAATTGTAAAGTCAGCGGCAAGTCCGCCAACAGAAGCTTGTCTCTCGAGAATTGTCACACGGTATCCTTTCTTTAAAAGCTCGTATGCAGCAGTAAGTCCGGTATATCCTCCGCCAATAATTGCGATATGTGGTGTCTGCGTTCCCATAATCTACTTGTCTTGCGCGTTAGATTTATTACTTCGCACTGCTGAAACAATATACAGCGGGCGATGCTGCACTTCTTTGTAAATGCGGCCAATATAAATTCCAAGCACGCCAAGCATTGTAAGTTGCACGCCGCCAATAAACAAAACCGAAAATAGTAATGTTGTCCAACCTGAAACAGTGATATCAGGAAAGAAAATTCTCAACACAAGTGCGTATAAAATGCCCAACGAGCTGATAAGTGTCGTGAACCATCCAAATTGAGCAATAAGCTGTAGTGGAACTGCTGAAAAACTTGTAATTGCATCAAGGGCTAGCGAAAGCATTTTCGCTAGTGGATAATGAGTTTTGCCGCTAAAGCGTTCATCACGGTCAAATTGCACCGCTGTTTGCTTGAAACCTACATAACTGACAAGCCCTCGCATAAAACGGTTTGATTCTCGAAATTGTTGCAACGCTTTCACTACTTTTCTGTCCATTAATCTGAAGTCGCCCGTATCTTTTGGAATGTGAATATTGGCGAAGATTGCGAGCAAGCGATAAAACAAAAATGCAGTCCACTTTTTGAAAGGTGTGTCTTTTCGGGTTTTTCGCTGAGCATACACAACTTCGTATCCAGCTTCCCATTCTTTGATCAAATCTATGCATACTGACGGAGGATCCTGCATATCTGCATCCATGATAATTGCTGCATCTGCTGTGGACATATCAATACCTGCAGTGATTGCAATTTGGTGTCCGAAGTTTCGGGAAAAATGGATTACAGTGAAAGAATCATCGTTTTTTTGGAATTCATCCAGCATATCTGCGGATTTATCTTTGCTGCCGTCATTAATAAAAATATACGAAAACGCATATTTATTCTGCAATGGAGAGAATGTCTCTTTCAGAGTCTTAATAAGCCGCTCTAAGTTCCCTTCTTCGTTGTAAACAGGAATAATAATGTCAATTTGTTTCATTTGCTACTGCATAAATTTACGCGGGCAGTGTACAATTCAATCATGACTAATGATAGTGTAGCACAAATCTTTGTAGAGTGTGCCAAAAAAGCGGGAGTTCCAGTTACAAAAGCAAAAAACTTTGCGAAAGTAATGGACAACCATCCTGTTACAGAGTATTTCCACCGGGCGGTATTCCACGTTGAACCAATCCTCTTCGGGCTTGAATCATCTAGCTATGCAGAAGTAGTAAAACCTATTCTTACGCGATTTGCACTTCTTCCCTACTTTGTTTTTCTCGATACGGAGAGAATTATTTCCAGACAGTTCTTACAGCTATATTCTCAGAATCTTGTGACACGCTTGATTACCATCTCTACACAGGAACAGAAAAAATCCGGCTTACTCTCAGCAATTGTGGCGAAGCAGGACAAATGGGAAAAAGACTTTTCTCTATGGCTTGGAATGGCATCGCAGTGTTTGGATAAAGATTTTTTGCTCCGAGATCATTCTCTTGTAACGACGTATATCCAATCTTTTATAAAAAGCTTTACTCATTGCGCAAGTATTTTTGTGGATTTTTTTGTATTGGAATCTTCTCGATATGACCGTGACATGGCTGTCTCTCTCCGCGATTTACTCGTGTTGGGAATGTATAACCACAGTAAAAGTATGGCAGACGAATTTAGAACGATTATTGTTCGGGCAAATATAAAGGCATTAGAACTCTTTCCAGAGCAGATTTTTACAGATATGTTGGCAAAGATTGCTGAAGAACGATTTCCGCTTTTTGGAGAGTTTTTCTCGCGTAAATCAAAGGTAACAAAAGACTTTTTAAAGGATTGCAATCGAATGACAGTTCCCGAAACAATGAGCTCGTTTTTTGCGAATGCTCCTGTGAAATCGCTTGAAAATATTTCTCACGAACTGCTTGATATTAATAAAGATATGGAGCGTCAGTTACTTCGTACAGAATATATCTCTACGCTAGTCCAACTTACGGACGGAATGTATCCAAAGGATTAAATTTTGCTGCCTGTTCAGTTGCAACCGTAGCCGCCGCTGGCGCAGGTGGTGTTTCGGGGGCTGGAGGCATCTCCGGAATTCCCTGAGCAGGTACTTGCTCTTGTGGCTCTTGGTCTGAACTTTCTACGCTTTGTGATTCTGGTTGTGTCATCTGTGCAATTGGTGATGCGGCAAATTCTGCTGCGAATGCTTCCGCTGGTTTTGGTGCTTCTGCAGATCTTTCTGATTTTCCAACGAGTGTGTCAATTGGCGGTAACCCTGCAGTGGTTGGAACAGTATCTTGCTGCTTTTGCTGAGGTACTGCTGTTACTTCGACTACAGGAGCTACCTGTTGTTGGGATTCTGGGTTTTCGTTTGGTTCTTGCGCGACTTGTTGGCCAGATAATTCCGGAGCTTGCTGTGTTGGAGTTGGTATTGCTGGAGGCGGAGGTTCAACTGGTGTTGTGGCGGTAACAGCTTGTGGTGGAACTTCCTGCGCCGGTATCTGAGGAGTTGTTTCTGGAACAGGAGGCATTTCGGGCATTGCGCCTAGGGGTAAAGGTTGCTCTTGTGGTGTATTTTGTTCCGGTTCGCTAATTCCTGCTACTTCGAGCGGGGATGCTGCAAGTTCAGATAATAAGTCAGAAGACTTTCCTACCGGCGATGGAGCTGCTTGCGGTGGTAATGGCACGGCTGCTTGGGTTAGAGGCATTGGCTGGCTTGATTGAATTGGCGCGTTTATGGGGACTGCAGGCGTTGGTACTGCCTGAGGTGCCGCAGTGGCCATTGGCATGGTAGCAACCGGAGTTATAGTAGGTACTGGCGTAGGAATTGGAGTACTTGCCGATGATACTCCTGGCACTGGAGCAGGTATAGGTTGAGGTTGGGTTTGCGCAATAGGTGGCATTGTGGGAATTGCCTGAGCCGGAGTATTTTGTGTGGGAGTTAGTGACTGTAAAATCTGCTGCGATGACATTGCCGGTGTGGTTGGAGTTACCTGCGGCGCAGACGTTTGAAATTGACCTTGAATATTTTGCGGTGCCATAGGCTGAGTAGATGCCATCTGCGCTGGCGTCGTATTTATTTGTCCACTCTGTTGATTCTGTTGAAATCCTTGCTGTGGCAAAGTTTGACCCTGCGGGTATTGTTGTTGTGGATAGCCAGCAATTGGCTGCTGCATTCCTGGATACTGAGGATATGGCGGTGGAGATTGCTGCCCTTGCGCGGACGTTGGTATCTGTCCACTCGACATTCCCTGTGTTCCCTGCTGGGGAGCTTGCATTTGGGGGAGCTGAGTCATTTGTTGAGGGTAAGGAATATATCCCGGAGGATATTGTCCTGGCATTGCTGGCATGTTTCCTTGCATAGTACCTGCTCCTGTTGGTACATTTTGCATACCTTGAGGCATAGAAGGCGGGACTTGTCCCATTTGTGGATATGGAGATGGGTACATTTGAGGGTATTGTTGCGGATACGCTCCATACGGATATATTGGAGGTGTCATTTGTGGCATGCCATAAGGATACACTGCTGGCATTTGTCCTTGTTGCTGCATTGGCGAAGTATTTGTTGCGTCGGAAGGCTTTTTAATCGTCTGAATTGGTGACGGCTTTTCTTTTAGTTCGGGAAGTACTGCTTCTCCCTCCAGTACTTCCGCTTGAACTGTACCACTACTCTCTTGCGAATCTTGTGAAACATCCTTTTTATCTTGTTTCACATTTTCATCGGCTTCTTCGTGCTTGTGTGCGTCTGCCACAAGAGATTTATACGGAAAATCCGTGTTTATTGAATCGCTACTAAATGTCTTTACATCAGGTTTCACGATCTCGTCTTTTGAAAAGATGTCTTTCGACCGCGAAATATCTCCGCTTAAATCACCATTTGGTGCTTTTGTTGCTTCCTCTTTTCCTGTAGAAGTATCTCCAGGGAGTGCTGGCAAGCCATGTGGAGCTGGGTTAGGATTTGCTCCGGAGGCAGATGGCTTTGGCTCGTTTTGAGATACTCCACTTAATGCTGAACGACCACCTGCGTCAATGACTTCAGGTTTCTTCCCAAGTTTTTCTGCGATGTTTGTTGCTATGTTCGCAAACATCTTGTCAAAGGTGGCCATAGGCAGTTTTATCTTTCTTAATCTTTATTCGTATTTTAAGCTAAGGTGAGTCATCGTTAGATTGCTCCTCCTTGCGGCTGTGTAGGCTCTGAGTTTACGGCTATATCACTTGTGCTAATGCTAGGTGTGCTCGCTGTTAAGTCGCTGATTGCAGATGGAACTGGTAAATCACTAACCGTTGGTGCAGATGGCGACGATGGTGCGATATCAGGCTGTACAACTGCTTGTGGTGTGATTGTTGGAGCTGCTACCGGAGAAGCTGGCATTGCCGGAGATGAAGGCTCTGTTACTGGTGTAGATGCTACGGCAGGCGTTGAAGGGATGGTCGGTGCTGTTTCTGCCAGCTTTGGCTGTTGTGCGATAAAGCCTGAATCTGCTGCTGAAATTGTTGGCTGTGCTGCAGGTGCAATCGGCGTTGTAACCGAAGCCATTGATGGCGTTAATGGAGTTGTCGGTGTTGGTGCGGGGAATTCCATTGCTGCTGCAGGCTGTGGTGTTGATGGTTTTTTGCCTCTGCGTGACATTAATCCAATAATAAAGAGGAGAATCAGAATAACGACGACTGCTCCTACTCCACCGAGAATAAATGGAAGATCTTTGCGGTGAATGTAAATGCCGCTGATTTCAAAAATCGGTGTATTGTCTTCTCCATTGTTGATTTTTTCCTGAGCCAAGAGAATTAATGGTGCGGTGATTTCGTCAATTGGTGCGTACGCTGCTTTTGCGGCTTCCAAATCGCGAATTGCCCACTGGTAATATCCTTTTGTCAGGTTATCCAATCCTGAGGCAAATGTTGTCGAAACAGTGCTGACAGAGTTGCTAATATTTTGCTCTGCAATGAATTTTGAAAGCTCTTCGACAGAAACTCCAGCATTATAGTTTTTATCAGTGACACGTCCGGAAATTCCGTAAGTGCTGACTGCGATAACTCGACCATCGTTATTTACGATTGGCCCACCGCTGTTGCCTGGGCTGATTGTTGCATCAACTTGTACAAGCTTGAATTGGCTGTTTGCACTTGGCTTGACTGCACTGACTGTTCCTTTCGTGATTGTTGGAATTGTTGTTGCATCATCGGCGAAAAGTGTTTTGTTGTTTGCAAGTGACGGAAAACCAATTGCATAGACAGTACTTCCTTCAGTAATGGTTTGGTAATTTCCAAGCTGTAATGTTGGGTATTTGCCCTGAGGTGCGGAAATTTTTAGCAATGCGAGGTCTGGAACATTGACGGTAAACTCTTTTGTTTCTGCACTGGCATCTGCCTGTTTTGCTTTTTGCTGCTCAATGAGAAACTCGTAGTAGCTTTCAAGCTCTTTTGTTTGAACAAGCTCTGCTTTCAAATATTTAGTAGGATCTTTTGGTTTGAGTGTTGTTGCGTCAATGTCGAATGGTTCTTCTCCCTGAATATAAGACTCTTGAGAAGTTCTCTCTGCAGTGATTTTGTTTTCAACAAGACCGTAGGCAATAACATCTGATGCAACAGAAGTAATTTGTTTTTGCACGGTAGGATCGTTTAAGTCAGCGAGTGGGTATTTTGCAATATATGCTCGTGCAACATCTGTAAGAACATCTTTTGCGAAGCCTGCATCGTTACCTGCATTAAATGCATCCATTGCTGTATCGAAAGAGTTTGGTGCTGCAACATGTGCATTTGTCACAATTACTCCATCTTCGTGGACAAAGAATCCTGTGCCAAAACCTGCAGTACAAATTTGGTATGTTTTTCGTGATGCTGTTGGAAGAATATCAGGCATTGATACTTTCATGTTTGAGCAAACGCGTGCGAATACTCGAACTGTTGCAGTTTTTCCCATAAGCGCTGCTTTTTCAATTGTAAGAGTTGAAGTCGTGGATGCTCCAAGTACTGCAGCATCGTCTGTTGTAATGCCTCCTTGTGCGAGTGTTCCGCTTCCATTTTCTGCAAGAGCTGGAATAAATGGGTTTGCAGATGTTTGATGTTCAAACTGTAATGAGCCAATAAGCGCCTCGAGATCTTTTGCTGCGAATGCCGGATCTCCTTTTTTGTCATTATCTTCCATGCGTGATACTCGAATTTGCATGGTTGATGAAGTCGCTGGAGAAAATCCTAAGTATACCGTTCTGGTTGTTAAGTACCCTGAAGAAACATAGCTCATTGTGTAACGGATAAACTCTACTCCATTAATAGTTTGCTTTGCTTTATCTTCAAGAAGCTTAAACTCTTTGTCTTTGTAGGTTTCGCGGTCAAATTCGATATCTTTTTGCATTCGCTCTTCGAGCGCGGACATTTCTTTAAATCCACGGAAGGTTGCTGCCGAAAATCCTACTGTAATTGAGGGATTTGAGCTATTCTTGGACAAATATGCAAGCGAGAGGCTGGATTCAGTCTGTGAATTTACTGTCCACATTGTTCTGTCAAAGGAAATTGTCGCTTTTGCATCTTTAATTTGGGCAACAATATTTGCTTCAAGACCTTCTGGCTTTATTACAACAGACTTAAGAATTGCTGTGTAGTCTTGCAATACCGCGTCTGACACGACGGCTGTTCCCTGTCGTTTAATAACAATTGCTACGTCAGTATCTTTTTCTCTGCGTGTAAGGACGGTTACTTTATATTCTGTGCTTACTCCCGGCTGAGTAATTGATTCCACAAAGTAGGTAATGGTAAATGAGGTAACTCCTTCGTTTTCAACTTTTTCTGTAAGCTGAGTGCTCTTATAAATAGAGGTGTAATAGTTTGAGTAGTATTCATAAAGATCGGCAAATCTTCCTTTGTCGGGAAGTTCCAGTGATGCATACACTTCATAATTTCCGTATGGACTGATTAAAACGCTTCGTGAGCTGTCTGAAACAGAAAATCTATCTGCTGAGTATGTAAGAAGAAGATCTAAATTTGGAGAGTAATATTCTTTTGTTCCGCCTTCTGCGTATACAAGCTGTTTGCTTAATGCATTTTTAACATCCTGATTATCGGTGTCAACAACGATTGTTCCATCTGCGCTTCGCTGTGTAGATAGAAGATTTGATTGAACAATGACAGCGATCGGAATTCCAATTGCCGCAAGAAGTAAAATTGCGACAAAAAGCTTTGGTAAAGCTCCTGCAAGGGGGCTTCGTGAAGCCGAAACTTTCGATGTTGGTGTGTACTTATTTTTTGAGTCTGTAGGCAATGGAGGAAGTGCTCCCGCCATTGATGCGGTTGCGGGCTGAACAGGAGAAGCAGCTGGAGTTGACGGCATTGTTGCTGCAGGCTGTGTGACTACTGGTACTGGAGCAGGATTAGCTGGCGTAACAGGTGTCGTCGGCGCTGCCGGTGAACTACCTGGAAGTGGCGGTAATGTCGTATTCTGCTCCATGCGAAAAATTTCTAATTTAAGTGAAGGATTTTTGATCCATATATTAGTGTCAGTATAGCAAAAGCACCTGAATGTGAAAAGGAAAATTGAGAGGAAAAGCGAAAGAAAAGTATTATTCTGTTAAGAAAATGATTCTTTTTAAATATACTCTACTTTTACTCCCAATTCCCGATTCTAATGTTGAGTTAGAAATATTGACGCGAGAACCTCTTTTTAGGTAAAATAAGAATAGTTATTCTATATTGATAGCTGCAAACTGGTCTGAAGTTGAAATGCAGAAAGGCTCTACTGCGGGGCACTAGTAGACTGAAATCACTTTCAGTATCCAACGTGTTACGATGAGGGGGTGCCGTCCCTCCAACTCCAGTTCAGTTTATAGTTATTAAAATATTTTTTGTTTCTAACCCGAAAACAAGTTACAAGAAAATATTTTCCTTCAAGCTTTTCTATCGCACAGGTGAATATTTGTTCCTTGAAGGTTTTTACAAACAAAAAGTCTCCTCGTTTTTTGTCCTTATTTAAGTATATTTGGTCAGGGTAGCGCACGATGTCAGTCATATTAAATAGAATAAAGTCGTATTCTTCGGCTGTTCTTTTATCGTAAAGATGCTTTAGCGCTTTTGTTGTCACTACAACTACGAGTTTGTGAGTTTCTGTATTGTCTAATACATTTCTTACTATTTTTGTGATATAGCAAACGCTTATTTCTGCCAAAGCAACAAATGCATGATACTCTGTTCTGTAAATATATTTCTGATGAAAAGTTTTTAGCTGCATCCGTTATTTTATTGTTGGAATTATGATTAAAAGTTAGTAATTCTTTATGCCTAAACTCCATTAAAGAATGTTGAATCGTGAAACTACACAATCTTCAAAACTTATGTTATGCTGTTCACAGTTAATATCTAATGAACTGCCACCATGGATCTGACTGCCCAACTCTCCGCACTTCTCGGGAATAAACCTGCGTCAGGAGATACTTCTTCGCAGCCTCAAGCAACACCGCCTGTTTTACCGCAGTCACCTGTTTCTTCAACAGCTGCTTCTGTCGCAACACCAGTTGCTGCAACGGCAGGATCAATTCCATCGGCAATAACAACCCCTGTAAAAGATTCATCAACTCCGACGCTTGCAACGGCTTCTGTGCCAGCACCACAATTGCCTACCTCTGCAGACACAAATGCACCAGCCTCGCCTGTAAGTACAATAACCGAACCACCGATACCACCAGCCACTGCTCCGATACTTCCACCATTGCCGTCAACATCTACAGTTTCTTCCTCAACCCCACCTGTGGCTACTGATACACAAAATAAGGATCAGAATACTCCAGCAACCCTTGAGGCAGAAAAGAAGTCAGAATTACCACCTCTTCCAGCACAAGCTGCTCCTTTAGAAGATACAAATCAGAATAAAGAGCCAGCCACTTCCTCTCTACCGGAGAAACCAAAGGATCCTGTTGCAGACTTGCCTACACCTCCACAGCCCCCATTAAGCGATGTCGCAAAAGAAACAAAAAATGAAAATCCTCTTGAAAAAGCTGAAAAGAAAATAGATTCGGCACTACCTCCGCTTCCTGATACAGCAACACCGAATACATCACCTTCAACACCTCTAGAAGTGGACAAGAAAAATGAGCTTCCTCCCCTTCCGGAGACGAAAGATCAAATTCAAAAACTTGAAGAGAAGTCATCATCGGCAGAAGTAAAAGAAATAAAAACGGATGTCACAGAGCCTCAAGACGCAAAGCCTGAGGAAAAGGAAAAAACAGAAATACCAGTAATAGTTGCGCCTGCTAAAACTGAAGAGGCTCCAAAAGCTGAAAAAGTTGCAGTACCTGAATTGCCAAAAGTAGAGCCTCCAAAGCCAGAACGAAAAATTGATGCTTCAAAAATGAAGTTCTGGGCAGAGTCACAAAAGACTCTTGAAGAACTTGAAAAATCATGGAATGCTCGAGTTATTGCTGTATATATTCCAATGAATGGCAAACTTTCAAACGCGACCGTGAACGAAATGCATTACCATGTTTCACGTCTTGGAAAAGAAGGAAAAGTTGACCGCCTTGCGCTCGTTATTTACGGCCCGGGTGGAAAAGGAACTGCAGCACTACGCTTAGTAAAAATGATCCGCTCGTATGTTAATTACCTGATCGTTGCTGTTCCAGATATTGCTGCATCGGCAATGACAATGCTTGCTGTTGGCGCAGACCAACTTGTTATGAGTCCAATTGCAATGCTCTCTCCGGTTGATACATCTGTCACGCATCCACTTGCTCCACGATCTCATGGGCAATCAAACATGCCAGTTTCAATCGAGATCACACAGATCAAAAAGTATCTTGAAATGGTAAAAGCTGATAATTATCATAATTCACCGAATTTTAACGACACAGCAGAGGCAGTTCTGAGCGAACATGTTCACCCAATTGTACTTGGACATATGCAGCGTGCCGCAACGCTTTCAACAATGATTACAGAAAAGATTCTTTCAATTCACATGAAAGACAAAGCAAAAGTGGCGTTTATTGCAAAAACACTCAGTGAAGAATTTCCGTCACACGACTTCCCTATTTTTATGGATGACGTATTGGCAATGGGATTAAACGCATCCGCGATGTCTGCGGAAGATATTGAGAAATGTGCCAGTTTATTTGAATATTACAAAGTTCTTACAACCGATGTCTCGTCAGTAGACGGTAACAAAAAACTTATGGTCGCCCGAACTGCGGTTATTGAATCAACAGATTTGCGATCATGGTTCCACAACGAAGAAACATTGCAGCAAAAAGAAGATGGTAAATGGACACGTATGTCGGAATATCATGACTTTATGCGTGCGATTCCAATGAAAGTAAAAGAGAATGAGTACACTGTTAAGCCCGCAACGTTTGCGCAATTTAAAGAGTGGTTGAAAAACGGCGAGGTTGAGGACAAACAGGCATAGTTAGAAAGAAGTATTTTTTTGATTAACTTTCTTCGGGTTTTATTGTACTCTGGAAAAAACTTGAGCAAATATCTTTATAAACTTGAAAAGATTGAACTTCTCCTAGCCCAGCAATTAATAGTGCTAGATTATATAGTGCAACAAGATAGGGGACGTTTAGTCGCTTATCGCTTTCTATTTCTTCAATTCCCATAAAAGCTTTAAGGATTTGCACATGATTATTAATTTTATCTAGCTTGAAGAAATATTTGTTCTTAAAGAAAAACCAAAATGTAATCATTATACCCAGGCGTTTATTTCCATTTGAAAAATAATGCCCTTTTATAATAGCTGTAAATAAATAACCTGCTTTATCATATATTGTTGGATAGTAATCATTATTCTTTGCTAATTGTAATACGCCATTCAATCTCTTAAATCCTTCCTGGTCTGCTCCATAATCAATTGCTGGGTTATCCGGACTATCTAATATTTCTTTAATATATTGAAAAATGAACTCTAAATCAGCTTCATTAATATAGGAAATTTTCCTCATTTTTCAGACAAGACAATCAATAATGGACGAAAAGTATCTATCATTTTTTTGATTTTTTTCTGAGAAGAGGCTTTAGAAGTAATGACTTTTCTTAAGTCAGTAAGATTAGGATGCGCTTTCTCTTTTGGCTTGTTAATTGTCATAGAAGATTATATCACTTTTAGTGTGACACCATCTCTAAACCACTCTACGCTTCCACGACCTTTGCCTCAGTGACTTCTCCTCCGCAGAGTGATGTCACAAGCGTGGTAAGCTCCTGCAATGCTTTTTCAATAGCAGAGCTTTCAATTCCTGGATAGCCATCAATAAAAAGAATGACATTTTCAGTATCGTTCGTTATTTTTGTTCGATCTGAATCACGATAGTTCAAATTCAGGCAAATCACACCCTTTTGGTCAGCATAGACAAGAGATCCACTTTTTGCAGTCTCCGGTTCGCTTTCGCCGATTTTATACATAGTTTCATTGTCAGCGGCATAACGAAGCGTTATTGGTTTTGAAACTGTGTCGTAGTCGTATGCAGCCATTGGAAGTCCAAGCTCGATTGACTTGATATTGTAAGAATCAACAAGGTTATTCACGTTATACAAGTCTTTGCCTGCAACAATTCTGCGAATCAATGCCTCTGCACTATTTAACGTGCTGTCAGGGTCTGCTCCGAATGCTTTGTACATATCCCGAATTTGAGAGATACTCGCAATTTTCTTAACTTCTGCAGGAGTTGAGTACTGTCCTCGAACTTTTGCTGTAATTTCGTCTCGAAATGTAGTAAATATTTCACTTTTCAAGTGAGAGCCTTTTTCGATTTTGATATTTTTTACAACTGCGTATCCAACTTTAAATCCTGGAAAGTTTTGGGAAACAGCAGGATCAATTTGCAATACTGTCCCACTTTTAGGCGAGTCAGATAACGAAGAGGAACTATCTTTTCCTGGTTGTTCTGGTATAGCGCTATTTTTAAAGACAAACTCCTGCCCTTCCTTTCC
Organism: Candidatus Dojkabacteria bacterium; assembly: GCA_030583825.1. Taxonomy (GTDB): domain Bacteria; phylum Patescibacteriota; class Dojkabacteria. Next base: position 793,096 of record CP129477.1, read on the forward strand.
GGTATACTTTTCTGGATCCAGAATCATAATGCCTTCTGCATCGGTGCCGAGACTAAGTTCTTTTGCGGAACAAAGCATTCCTTCTGATTTAACTCCACGCATATTGCGATGAGTAATCACCAGAGCATTGCCATCTTTGCCTTTCATTGTTTCGATCTTTGCACCTTCCAAAGCAACAGGAACATAATCTCCTACGCGAATATTGTGGGCTCCGGTAATAATTTGTAGCACGTTTGGAAATGTCGTACCTGATGGTTTTGATCGCTTTACATTCACTTTTGTTACTAACAATTTGTCAGCATTTGGGTGCATTGCAATCTCGACGATTTGGCCAACAACAAAGCGTGATTCTGGCATTGTATTGGTTTCTGTAAACAATTCCGGGTAAATTTCTTTTGTAATTTCTTCGGTCTCATGGCGCATCTGCGGGAAGATTGTTCCTTCTCGTGCGGTAATGTCTTCAAAAAACCAGAAAATTCTTTCACTGTGGCCATACCCACATGTTGGAGGCATGCCATATTCAAGCATTTCGCAAAAGTCTACATCAAGCATTTGTGCTTCGTCGTCGCCAGAATCACGAAGGCTCTGCTGGTCAAGAAAGCTTTGCAACTGATCCAACGGATCGTTCTTTTCTGAATAGCCATTACCAAGTTCGCTTCCCGCAAGAATGACATGAAAACGCTCTGTAACCAATGGATTATCGGGTTTTGCTTTTGCAAGCGGTGACATAAACATTGGCTCATTAATCAAAAATGCCGGGCCGGAGAGTGTTTTTCGAATAAGTTTCCACAAATTGTCAATCATTCTGTTGCGGTTTACGTGGCCACTGGAAAGGTCAACCCCTTCTTTTTCGATAACTTTTGCAATTTTTTCATCCGAGTCGGCAAAGATATCAACGTCGAAGCGCTCTTTAATGATGCCGGCATAGTCAATTGTTTGCCATTCGTCTGCGAGATCAAAGCTGTGTCCTCGAGTTGAAAACTTCGTGGTTCCGTATACTTCATTTGCGACATAGCGGAACATTTCCTTTGTTAGTTGCATTCCTTCGTTATAGTCGGCATATGCCCAATACCACTCAAGCTGGTAGTATTCCTGCAAGTGCTCGTCGCTGATCCCTTCGTTTCGGAAGTTTGGAGCAAGTGTGTAAATTTTCTCGTATCCTGCGCCAATTAAGCGTTTTTGATACAGCTCTGTGGAGATTCTCAAGAAAAAGTCTTGGTCTAAATCGTTGTGATGAGTAATAAATGGTCGAGCGTCTGCTCCACCGGTAACGTGCTCAAGTACCGGAGTTTCCACTTCTATAAAGCCATTCATTTTCATAAACTCACGGTTTGCTGCCCAGAATTTTGCTTTTCGTTCAAATCGCTCTTTTATTCCCGGAGTGACCATAATGTCCAAATAGCGGCGCCGAAACCGTTGTTCTTTGTCCAGAAGTTTCCGTGGCGCTGGTCGTAAGGATTTTGTAAGAAGCACAATGCCTGTCACTAGAAGGGATACCTCTCCACGTTGGGTTTTTGTAACAGTTCCTGTCGCCTGAATAAAGTCACCATCGTCTAAAAGTTCAAGCTCTTCCCATCCGAGAATGCTTTTTGACAAATCACTTTTGATTGTGTCGTCTTTTATGTAAAGCTGGATTTTGCCAGTTTGGTCGGTTAAGTCCATAAATACAATTTTGCCGTGATCGCGTCTGGAAGTAATACGTCCTGCAAGGGTAACGGTTTTTTCTGCGTGTGTTTCGTAGTGTTCGGTAATTTCTGCCTGAGAATATTCTTTTACAGATCGTGCGGGAAATGGATCAATGCCAAGTGACTTCAACTTCTTCAGCTTGAGCATACGTTCATTGCGTTGGCCGATAAGAGAGCTGGTCAGTTCTACACTGTCTGACATGACATGATCAAATAAAGTTAGTAAGAGGCTGTTTTGAGTAATATTACAGCACTGTGTATTTTACCCGAATTTGGGACAAAAACGCAATGTCTCTTATAAACTCTCGACAAACGCGCTATAAATTGATTTCGACCCCCAAATATTGTATAATATAGTGTATTTTCACACAGTTTTTGAGAGAATACTTTTCGTGCCTCAAGGCACATTAAAAATGGGGGAAACAATATACAACGCGTATCTTTCGTGATTTGTCATGCTCATGTGTCGCAGCAATTGTGAGCCATGGGAATCGAGCTCGTATAAGGCGCTTGACAAATACTATAAGATATGTAATAATATACTGTACTTCAACAGAGATCTGGTCTTCTCAAATTATCCGAGAAGATGTCGTTTCCGGTATTTTGCCCCTTAAAAATATACCGTACTACTACTCTGCTTGCTTGTAAGAATCCCTCAAAGAAATGTTAAAACGCAATGCTTTTATTGCATATAAAAGTCATTGACAAATACTACAGGATATGTAATAATATACTGTACCTCAAAAGGAAAGAGAAAGAAGAGAAGAATCTTCAAAAAGAAGATTGATCTGTTCTTTTTCGCAAGAAAATGAACGAACTTTGAAACCGGTATTTCAACTTAAGAGTCAACCGCAAGGTTGCGAATAAGATTGAAAACCAATGGCTTCTGGGAAGTGAAAGTTGAACAAGCTGATGTCAGAAAGCTTAGAGGGTTTTCGAAAGAGAACTTTGTAAGCTTTCTGGCTGATGCTAGACTGAAACGGAATCGCGTAAGCGAAACCTCATCCTCTTGTAGGATGGTAATACCCCTGTCCAATTTTTCACTAAGGAGATTTCAAAATGTCAAATCGTGGTTGTGGTTCTATGCTTCTGGTAGGTGCGGTTATCCTGCTTCTCATCGGCGTGGCAATCTGGTTCGTTCCGTCCTTGTCAAACGTTCGTGAAAGCATCGAAACGGCAGTCATCGAGTCCCAAGCGCAAGTTCTTGACCCGGCTGTGGGTGGCGTATCGCAAGATATTGCTTCCGTTACACTGAATGGTCAGCAGTACGCAATAACGGGACTAACCATGATTGTCAGTGATCGCTCTCAATGCCGACCTGCGGATGCGTCTGTACCCTGCGTTGTCGTCCCACAGTGCTTCTCTGGTTGCTCTGCCAGCTTTGTCAACATTCGTGTGGACTCGGCAGATGACCTTATGTACTTAGACGGGAATCTGGTTACAACATTCGACGCAACGGTTGATGCCCTCTTTTATGACGTGCCTGATGGGGAATACACCCTGCGTGTCCAAAACACAATAGCTCGGTGGTATAACCTCTACATCATGCCTCGTTTCGAGGGTGCTACGGCGCAGGGTCTTCCAACTCAGGAATCAACTCAGAACGCTCCCGCAGTGGTGACCCCTTCTTCTGTTACTATTGATGGTCGCGCCATTCTGCTGGAAACCGAACTGAAGCTGGTTCGCGCTCAGACAGATTGTGGTGAACACGCAAACTGCGTTGTTGCTCCAACGTGCTTCGCTCAGACAGGTTGTATTGTCGAGGTCGTTACCCCATTGTTGTTTACTTCAGTAGACGCGAGTGCAACACTCAATAACAATGGGAACATCACCACCTACACATTCGACCAACTGAAAGATGCCGCGTTTGCAAACATTGCCGCAGGTCGCTACACCCTCACAATCTCACACCCCACCGCAGGGAATGCTTTTTTCGACATCGCACGCTGACCAACGTTCCCCCCACCTTATCCACCCCCAGAAGCCCCCCAAACCCCTAGAGAAAAATTGAACACTTCGGTGTTATACAATCAATTTCTCTAGGGGTGCTTCGCTTTTCCTGCTTTCTTAAGAAAGAAGGTAGAAAAAACGAAGTTTGAATATCGCACCTTAAAATAGTTTATATGTATTAAAGTCAGCTTTATTGCTGCAAAATATGTATGAACAAAGCTTCTGGGAAGTGAAAGATGAACAAGCTGATGTCAGAAAGCTTAGAGGGTTTTCGAAAGAGAACTTTGTAAGCTTTCTGGCTGATGCTAGACTGAAACGGGATCGCGTAAGCGAAACCTCATCCTCTTGTAGGATGGTAATACCCCTGTCCAATTTTTCACATAAGGAGATTTCAAAATGGCTACATCTGGTAAATCCGCAGGTAAGGCAACACGCAGAGAAAGTAAGCCGAACATCATTGTAACCGTGCTGTTTTTCATCTGGTGTGCAATCACGCTTATCGGCACGTTCAGCATCGTTTTTGGTGGCGGCATTGCTACTTCTACTGGTGACTGGGTGGCACGGTTGTTTTTCACGGCAATCTTCTGGGTTGTTATGGCAGTACTGTTTTTCGCTCTTGACTGGATTCCTGATCAGGAATTCGATTTTGCGAAACGCGGTCTTGGTGCTGTGCTGAACCCCCGCAAGGACGACGAAGATGATACTGAAGAAGACGATGAAGAACCTGTGCGCTCTGTAAAACCCGATGCGTCTAAACGCCCTGCTCCCACTTCGCGCCGTACCGTCGTTAAACCCGTCACTCCCCCTGCTCCTCCCAAAACCGACGACGATGACGACGAACCTGTTTTAATCTGACCAGCGTTCCCTCCACCCTCCCCTCCCCCAGAAGCCCCCCCTCCCTAGAATAAATGTTCACCGAAAGGTGTATTTACAAAACATTTATTTCTAGGGAAGGGCTTCGCTTTTCCTGCTTTCTTAAGTAAGAAGGTAGAAAAAACGAAGTTTGAACTTTAAAAATCTGGCCTTATAGACGAATGAATTGCCAGGTTGGCTTAGAGGGTTTTAAAAAAGAACCTTGTGAGCCACTCTGGCACCTATTGTTCACGCAAGTCTACGCTCTATAAGGAGAAACACAATGGCTAACCAATTAGTCGGTTCAGGTTCAGCAAAGTTTGAAGGCGATGTTCCTCAGGTAACGGTCTCCAGCGCAATCGAAGATTACCATACCCAACTCACCACGCTCCTCAACAATCTCGTCTGGGGTAAAGGTATCAGCGCGGTCACGTTGCAGAATGGGGACTACATGCGCCTGCGGCTTCAGAATGGTACGACAACAGATTACTACAAACGTTCTGATGGCACGGGTTACTTCCCTATTAAGGATGGTGTCTTGACACTCGAAATGCTTCCCGCGATTCGCTTCATGGAAAGTTTCATTAAGGGTAAAGTCACCGTCGCCGAACTCAAAACCTATACCGTCATCGTTGAAATCTACCGCAAAACCGCCTGACCTAAACCGCATCACCCTCCTCTTCGCCATTGTCTTCCTGGAAGAAGCTCTTCAACTTATATCTTGCCCTCGCGCAGAATACTTTGAATCTTCTTCCAGCCAGACAACCCTTTTATACACTCAAAATCACAATAAAAATCATACGTACACAAATCATTCATTCGTTACGTATTGTCATTACTATTTTTAGAAAGTTAAAAAGTGAGAAACCAGAAGAAGGTGCATGTTTACATGACGCGGATCTTCTCCTGGTTGCTCTTTATGTTCATCTGAATCTGTCAGGGCCAGTTTGGAATTCTTTCGGCGTACACCTCTAAAGCGCATGATCGCCCATTATTTGATAGACTGTTTCTATCAGTAATGTAGCTAAGCACGCCAACCACGATATACGTTCCTCTTTTGACCACAGGGCCACCGCTATTTCCTTTACAAATAACTCCGTTTGTTCCATCAGTTTCAATTCGCAGTGACTCATCACTTGTGACAGTCAACTGGTATTGTAGCCACTGTTCAGTGACAATATCGGGAATTTCAACTGCGGAGACGTTTCTTGTCGAGTATTGCAGAGTGTATGCGAGAACTTCACCGTCACGAATCGCTTGTGCGATTTGTGTTTGCTCGGCGGATGTTGGAGAATACCAACCAAATGGGTCTCTCGTGCGCGTATCCGCAAAGGAAATCGAATTTAAGTCCAGCACGAAAAGCAATTCAGTGTTTGGTACCCATGCAAATATGATAGACTCGGGGTTACGCGGATTCTCTTCATCCCATCTCATGGAATACAACACATGGTGGACTGAACCAAGAAAATACCCGCCGTTGTATTCAAAGATAAATCCACTTCCCCGTGCATAGCAACTCCATAAAACTACTGTACCTGACACAAAGTCTGGTGCAGTTTTGTCTACGGGGAGGATATCATACGGTAAGTCGCCGGGAATACAGTATGTTTGCGCCTTCGCGGGATTCAGATTACCAAAGAGCGAGAAAAAAACGAAAACTGCGATAAAAACGTGAGCTACGTGTTTCATGAGGTTATCTCCGTATATGTACAAAGTTCGAATATGTATTATATCATACTATAGGTCTTCTATACACTCCCCTATCCACTATCTCTCCTCTTGCCACATCCCCATACAAACGCTACTATCTTGTAATACATATTTTTGGTTCGCGTAACTTAATTCGCATACATAATGTTCCAAAAGCTGAAAAAACAATTGCTGAATATTGCCCTGTCTCCATTTGTTGGTACTGGTATAGGTTTGAAATTTCCGGATATTTCAAACGCTCTCACTCGCTACTATCTTTCGCTTGACCCTAAAAAAGAACTTACTGTCGCTACAAGAGAGAAATTTGACATACATGTTGATGGTACAGATCACGGTGTTGGTTTTGAATTACAAGTAACTCGTCAGTTTGAACCGCATGTGTCCCGCGAGTTAAAAAAGTTTCTTCCTAACGCACAGACTTTTGTAGATGTTGGTGCTAATATTGGGTACATAAGCGCGTTTGCAGCTTCTCGCAATGCAAAACTGCGCATTCTCTCTATTGAGCCTGACTCTCACAATCGCGAGTTATTAACAAAAAATCTTCTCCCTTGGAAGGATCAAGTTAAAATTGTGCCTTATGCTGTAGGCGATAATGTTATGTTAGTGTCACTTTCTCAGTCGGAAAATCACGGTGCTATTCAGATTCAAGAACTACCGGGCTCGGTACAAATGGAAACGCTAGACAATCTTTGTGCAGATATGTCTTACATTGACCTTATGAAAATGGATATCGAAGGCTACGAATGCCACGCAATTCGCGGAATGAAGCACTTGCTTAAAGAAAATAGAATCGGCGCACTTATTATAGAGTGCTATCCTCAAAAGCTGGAACAGTTTGACTCAACCGCATTGTTGCTTGTTGAACTACTCTCTCCGTTTTTTTCTTTTGCAGCAATTGAAGGTACCGGTCTTAAACACTTTAAAGGTATTGTAGATACAGCCGAGTATGTAGAGTCTCGTATTTGCTCGAACCTTCTCTGCCTTGCCAAAAAGCCCCTGGAGCCTGCTCGCTTTGCCTAGAGCATAAATTCCAGGGAAAAATACTCAGCGAATATCTATCCAGAGGGGCAATTTCCCAGTATAATGACCTATGAAATTCAGGGTGGTTACTTTTATCTTGTTGTTATTGTTGTGTACCGCATTTGCACCACTCTTTATTCCTATGGTGTTTTTGGACAGAACATATATGTTCGGAGATCTATTTCCTCTTTTTGGCCCCGACTCAGCCTCTGTAACGTTACAGCGAATTCATTCCTTTTTTGATCCGGTAAATGGCTCTGTCAGCTTTGAGTACCTACGGTACAGCCCAGTATTTTCACTCATTATGGTGGCAGTAAACGCGTTTCACGGTAACGAAGCAGCCGGATGGGCACTCATGACTTTCATTGCAGTGCTTGTAGGATTCTTAGGAATGGCATTGCTTTTTAGAACATATTTGGCTACAGACAGGATTTCTAACCTGCTGTTATATATCGCAATTACCCTCTTTTACTTTTTGAACTTTTATAGCATTACGCGTGTGGTTCATATTTTTATGTGGCACGCATTTCTCGTATTCCCGATGCTTTTGTTTTTAGGCATGGAGTACGCTCGACAGCTTCGCTGGAGGTATATTTTTGCCTATTCGTTGGTACTGCTTTCATTTATGATTTTGCCTCATGGCATTTTGTATGCAGGACTTTTGCATGTCGTTATTTCTGCGCATGTATTTTCTCGGCGAGGAATTATTTCTGGATTACAGTTTGCTTTGGTTCCAATAATAGTCTACCTCTTGGGAAATGTTCATGTAATTTGGGGAACAATGCTAACGTCGCAGGAATATCCGTACCGAATTAACCTGACTCAGCTTGAAGTACTGTCACGGAATGCTTCTGGATGGAATACTCTAGCGTTTGCGAATAACTGGTGGCTTTTTGTTGACGAAGGAAATATCTTCAGCAACTTTACCTATATGTTTTCTGGACTTGCGTTGTCTGGAGCATTTTTGATTTTCATTTTTGCAAAAACAATAAATGCGCTCTTTCCGCAGAAGCGATATCGTCTTTTTTACTACCTCATGTGGTGGGCGGTGTTTGGGGTAGTTATTTTTATTAGTAGCGGCTACACAAACGACTGGATGCGATTTTTTATTGATATTTTGACCTACACCGAAAGACTTGGACTCACTGCATACATCCGAGAATGGGGTCGAACTGCAATCTTGCTTCCAATCCTATTTCTTACAGGAGTACTTATTGTCAGAAGCGAAGATACCGAGAAAGTCTACAATATCATTTTTGTGGGAGTTATTACTTCTTTGGCATTCTTAAATATTGTTTCTTCTCCAATTATTGTGCCGTATTTATATCGCTCTTTCCGCGCTGTAACTTTACCGGAAGAATACGTAAAGACAGCGGAAATGTTTACGACAGCAGATAAAATTGCCTGGACAACTCCAAGTAATACTGTCCTTATTCAGGAAAGCGAGCGTGCCGCCTGGGATAGGACAAAAAATATTCACATGGTATCAAATAGTATTGGCGGAAGATACGGAAATCCATTTTTGAAACGTTCTGTTGCTGCAGTTTTTATTGAAGAATCATCTCCATCGAGAGAGCTTCTTGATCGCTTGGATATTCGCGCCGTTATTAAAAAGAAAGATATGGTGACGGATAACGAAGCAGTATTCTCAAATTACAATTCCAGCGACTTTTCATTTACCGGTGGCACCTACTTTGACGTTGCCGACCTAGGCAAGAAAGACAAACTTAAGATAATTGATAATCCTTCGTATTTATTTGATCCATCGCAAAATATCGCCACCTGGTCATTACTGTCCAAAGTTCTACCATCATCTCGTGTGCTGAATACGATGCGGTTGCAAAACAGCAATCTTACCGTGCTCGATACACGAACCGGTATAGAAGACCTTATTGCTACTAACGCAGTGTTGGAGAAAGAATATCCGGTAAATACTCCGTATACCTCGCTTTTGAAGGGTGATTTTAGAGTCAGTTGGGCACGAGGAAGTACAAGTAACTACCTCCACGAAGAATTTCACAATGCACTGAAAGTAAAGAAAATTGAAAACTATCAAGACGACCTTGGGTTAGGGCTTATTTACACCGATGCGGCTCCGTTTTCACTTGATATTGCTGCGCAATCTCTGGAGCCAACCGCTGATTGGGATTTTTTCCGAGTTGCCTTACATAAGCAAATATTTGACCTCAATGATGATTCCGAGGCTGCGATTGTTGAAGGCTATCCTGTATTTGAGCTAACTGAAAAGCAGAAAGAATGGGAAATTATTAAGTTTCCAAGGTTTAGTGCTCAGCGTGGAGATTTCTATAACATTACATTGCAGCTTAAACTTGAAAATACCTACGAGCCCCATGTAAAGCTGAGAATCTATGCAAAGAATGGCGCACAACTTGAAGAAGTATATTTAAAAGATCTTACTCAGATTCCTCAGGGTACTGAAGAAAATATCAGAATTGATTGGTACAACAATATTGAGCAAGATGAAGTTGATGTAGAAATGGCAATCTTTCACGGATACGATACTCCTATGCCATTGCCGGCCAGCGTGATGATAAAACGCGCTCGTGTGGTGAATATGCAAGATTTTGTAAGTTTTCCCAACTTTGGAACAGGATTTACAGTTCCAGAAAGCGATAGCTACACGATTCTTGCCCGTGTTCTTAAGAGTAGAGACGGTGGAGCTATCATTTTTACCTTTCCGCAGAAGGAATTTCAAGTGCGAACAATTGATAATAGCGCATATTTTGATTGGGTCGAGCTTGGCGAGACAACGCTACAACCAAGAGGCCGTTATATTATTCAAAGCATTTCCGGTTTTAATGCGGTGAATGCACTTGTGATGATTCCTACATCAGAATATGAAGTACTCAAAACTGCTGCTGCAAACCAACAGCGTTCTGGAAATAATTATGTATACTATTCTGCTCCGGGAATCGCAACGGATGCAATGAAGGTATCACTTGCGCCTGGAACTTACACGATTCATAACTTCAAGAATTCGGGCGAGATAACAAGGACTTTTTCATGGACACAGACAAGAACGAGTGGCGAAAATGCCTTAGAATCGCCCGCTCCAGATGTCGGCGTCCTGGCTGTACCGGCAAATGTTCAGGCGCCACAGACGGGCAATGTGACGATTTCGCACCGCTCATCCAATAAAATCGAAGGGACATTCGTCACAACTCAAAATAATGCTTTACTGCAATTTGGAGAATACTTTTCACCGCTGTGGAAACTTGAAATTAAAGGACAAAATAGCTCTGCCGTTATTGAGGCTTCCCCGCTTTATCTCGATGCTAATGGATTTATTATTCCCCTAAAAGGCGAATATACATTTACGCTCACTCTTGAGCATGCAGAAGATATCACATTTATAAAAAGTACTTCATATGTATGGTTTATAATAATCGTAGCGTTGTTGCTGCTTTCTATTCGCGAGTTGATCGTTGGAATGTCAGTACCTCGTCCGCCAAAAAGCACTCCAACTGCTCCGGAACATAATTTACTCCCCACGTTCATAAACTCAGGGGATTCTGTATGATGCATTCCTATAATTTAAGAGCCCGGTGGTCAACTATTTGTTGGCTTATTGGTTTTGTATTGCTTAATGTACTGTTATGGCTTGTATTGTTTCGATACAATGGCTATATCTTTTTCTGGGATTTATCTGGAGGATTTCCTCTTGAAAACTCTTATTTGCAGTACTTCTTTACCTACTCTCCGTATGATGGTGTTGATATTGCGCTCAAGCAGCGTGCGCCAATAATGATGGTTGTGTTCATTATTCAAAAGATATGCGAAATATTTGGTGCGTCTTCTATTGGGTTGCCAATCAAAATCGTTTTGTGGATTATGTTTGCTGGAACATACACAAGCTTTTTTATTTTTGGACAGAAAATTGCAAACTCACTTCGTATTTCACTCGACAACTCCTTTAAAACTCAATTTCTATGGATGATCCTCTCACTTCTTTCGTTACTTATTCCATTTTACCTGTACCGAATTGTGCATTTGCATCTCTTTTTGTTCCCAATGTTCTACCCTGTGTTTATTTATATTGTTATCGCATTGCTGACAAGAAAAGCCCTGAGTACTAAATTATGGTCTGTTATTGCCCTGTTTCTTTTTTTTGGAATTACGACGCCACATGCAATTCTTTATTTTACAGCTACCTTTATTGTTCTTCTAGGAATGCTATTTCTTCGAAGGGAAGCAGTCTCTTTATCGCAGATTATACGAAGACTAGCGATGTTTATATTTCTTGCAGCAGTTATGAATCTCCACTGGCTATTACTCTTTATTTCTACTCCTATCGTTGCGCCAAACTACACAGTGAATGAAAGTATGATGGACTTATTAACTCAAAATCTATCGTTCTTTAGTTTCTTTACCGACACCGGAGACTGGTTTATCGCAGGAAAAGAATTATCTCCGCTTGCAGAAAACTCATTTATGCAAATTCTCCAAATTCTCGGACTGTATTTGTATATCTCTTTTATACTCTTTGCTGTAAAAGCATATAGAAAAAATGTAGTAGTACTCTCTGGGATAATAATTACTCTACTTGTCTTTCTTTCGACAGTTCCGGAGATGCCTATCTTTCACTATATTACGACGCGCTTAGTTTATTTTGATGCTGGATGGTTGCTGAGGGAAGTATATCGTCTTAAATTTCTTTCTTCGTTTTGGATGTTCTTTTTATTCGCACTGGGGATTTTTACAATTTTGAGAACTCAGTGGACAAATAACCGATATGATCTATTTGTCTCCCGTGTAATTGCTTTTACTGCGATTTTACTTTTTATTGCGTGGAACCTGCCGTTATCGGTAAAAATATTTCAATATATCCGTCCACAGATAGTTCCTTCAGAATTGATGGATGTAAATAACGCGCTGTCTAAGGAGCATTATGGAATGGTTGCATACTTGCCGGAATCACCGCAGAATAACGTCGAATGGCTAAAAACTGCATTTCCTGGAGTTGACACTGCAAACCGTGATGCTATTAAGTATGCACTGGCTAAACCGCCAGTACATGAGAGTAGCAGCCTTCCTAACCCGAAGTCATTTAAAGAACGGTATATGTATTCTCTGTTTGGAGAGCAATCTATTCCTATTGCGAGCAAACTTGCGCAATCAGGCATAGGATATTTCATTATTGAAAAATCATCGCAAGCACCGTATTGTGTGCTTGTTTCGTCGTTACAAATAGATGCAATGTTTCAATTTTTACATGATGAGGTGAATGTAAAAGTCCTCCATGATGATAAGTACTTTTCTTTGTATAAACTACGTACATATAGAGAGTCATTTATCGAAAAAGTGCAACATGTGCAAGAAACGAAATTAGAGCTTTTTACTCATCCGGACGATATATTTATAATTGACAGCTTGTCTGGGGAGTATTCTAAGGAGAGTGGCTGGAATAAAGCGTCGTTGAAAGACCCTATTAATTATGAGTTTTCTCAGATTGCACTTCGATATTTGCCAATTGCTCCATTTTCTCGTCAGTTTGACGGCATTTTGTATTCGTATGTTGCAGATGTTCCTGAAGAACCATACTATGCGTCTACTCGCCTTGAGCTTGACCCACAGTGCCGAAGAGATTGTGATATTTGGGCAGCCGTATTATTTTCTCCTCGAGGTGGAAATCTTTCTTTCACAGTGAATGGAGAAACAATGTTATTGCCTCTAAGAGAAGATACAACCGAAATTCGATGGGTGAAACTATTTCGTGGAATGTCGTTTAAGCCTGGCGATTCGGTTCCACTTACCTTGGCTAATGAAAAAGGATTCTCTGCAATAACAGCAGTTGCATTTGATGCCAGTGGAAGCTTTGCTCAGCAAGCAAATATAGCTGCTTACGAGACTGAGGTTGCATCACCTTCGTGTTATATTCAGGAACGATCTTTGTTTAAAAGTATTCAGACTTTTGCCGTGACTACATACTGTAATACCCCGACTCAGTTGGTAAATTCGGTGTTCGAATCGGAGTTTCTTGTCTTCGATATAAAAACTTTACATTTCTCTTTTGCAAATGAAATTTCCGTACCAGAAGGAGTTAATTCGCATGTCGTATTCTTTGTCGGTAGAAAAGATATTGCATTGTGGGCTTTGCTGTTGGTAGAAAGTATTTTGCTAGTTGGATTTTGTTTGTATGTATTCCGACCATTTTTCGCGAATTTTATCCCAGGAAAAATGAGAGGCAAACTGAATTCCCGCTAAGACTTTTGAAATATATGTTTGATCCTGTACCTGGATACGAGTAATAATATCCGGTAATACTGTTTCTAGTGCTGTTCCTTCCGGGAAAATATAGCCTGTATCGTCTTTTACACTATCTTGTAATCCTGGAACTTTAAAGCAAAGCGTAGGAACTCCCTGACTTGCCGCTTCTGTTACTGTTATTCCCCACCCTTCACGCGGAGAAAGCTGTACATGCAAATGGCTTCTGCGAAGCAACTCAACTTTCTTTTCTTCTGTAACATACCCGTGAAATGTAACCGATGACTCTAGTCCAAGCTCTTTTGTAATTTCTTCCAAACGTGCTTCGTCATCTCCTTTGCCGACAATGTCGAAATGCACGGGCACATTGAGAGTATCTTTAATCAAAGAAAGACTTCGCAAAAATAAATCCAGCCGCTTATGTCTTTTTACCCGCCCTAGCGCAATAAATCGAATACCTTCATTCAACGGATGCGCAGAATATTCATATTGTGTAAGTTTTGTGGCAATGCCATTCGGGATGACAGTGATATGCTCTGCCGGAATTCCAAGTGCTTCAACCTGTTCAAATGACGACTGTGAAACAGTCACAATTGAAGCATTTTTATACAGTGTACTCGTAAGAAAGCGCGCAATACTTCCTAATAATGGGCCAATTATTCCCAACTCTGCTTTCCACTCCTCTTTTTGAATATGATGGACAATTGCAATGGCTTTTTTATTCAAAAGAGGTACAAGAAACGGCCATGCATTGTAGTTCTCAATGATAATATCTGTATTTTTGGATAAGTTTCGAAGAAAATAAAGCGGTAGCTCAAGATACAGGGAAAATTTATTTCCTCTATGAATATATGTTACTCCATTATCTTGCTGCATATGTGCAGCACCTGGAAAGTTACCACATAGCACTGTTACAGAATGTCCCTGCGATGCGAGATGCTCCACCATATGTGTTATGTATGTTTCTGCACCCCCCGCTGACGGATGAAATTTATCTCTCCAGCTGAAGCAAACAATGTTAGCCATAACAGTCGTCTCTTAACTTAGTGTATACGAATCAGGTAAATACCGTCTTTGCTCCATTCTATAGCATTGGTATAACACTGAGCAACATCTTCTTTTTCGTCGTAGGCTTTTACATTGTTGTCAAAAATGACAAAGTCAATGGTATCACTACTTTCTAAAAGTTGGCAGTTACGGTATTGTTCTAAGTATTCGCTATAGCGATGATGTCTTTCCATAAACCCTCCATTGCTAATAAAGTTTGCCTTTTGCAGGTAAGGATGAAAATCTGTACCAAAATATCCCCATAAATATTCTTTCATATATAAACGCTGTGGTTGTGGTACAACTAATACGTTACTGCCTTCGGGCATAGGAATTTCTGTATATGCCTGAGGAATCTTCACGAAAACGGTATTGCTAACAACGTTTCCTGTCCACCATGGGAAAGATGTTCCCACCATGCTCATAACTATAACGCAGAATGCGGCAATGAAAAGAAAAGATTTTTTCTTGATAAGATTGACTATTTCGCTAAAAAACGTTGGTAAAAGAAATATCAGTGGGAAAAATGATAATGCCCATAATTTTGTGGAGCTCCAGCGCAATATTTGATTTACAATGGGCACAAAACGCAGTAAGTTCATTGTGTAACCCGAAATAAGTATTTGGGCAACAATCCATAACGAGAGTAGAAATAGAGTACGTCGGGACTTCTTTTTAGTTTGATACACAGTCGCTATTATGACAAGCGGTGGTAATATTCCCATTAACACAAAGGGAATTGAATCGTAGAGAGGTTCCAGTTCAAAAATTCTCTCTCCTTCGCCCTTGTTTAAGAGCATCCAGCTTGTTGCGGAACGAACTACGTTTGTTAGAGAATTTCGTTGAATTTCTGCAGCCAGCAATGATTCTGTAACTTCTTGTGACTTTGGATCCTGCGCAATTTCCTGTCCATACGAAACAATTTCAATCGGTAAAAATACACGGTGCGAGCTCAAAAGAATGAGAAACTGGGTAACAATTGCCCATACTCCCAAAATTGTAATAGCTTTTATTATCGCATTTTTCCCTTCGCTCCTATCGTTAAGCCATGCGATACTCACGATAGTTGCAGTCACAATAAAAAATCCGAACGCAACGGGATTGATAGAAGTTCCAAAGAGAAAAAGTATCCCCACAGACTCCAAAATTGTGAGCAAAAGTGTTTTATCTTGTCGGTCGGTGGTAATAAAGTGAATGAACGCTGGTATTCCTGCAAACGCTGAGGCAAATAATACGATAGGCTGTGAATATATCCACAGCGGTATTAGCGAACTCAATACAAAAAGAAGGCCGAGGATAACGATAATACCTTTAAATCGTGTGATTTGCTCTACAATGACTGCTTTTTCCACAAGTTTTATGATAAAAAAGCACCCTATGAAAAATGATCCCCAGTAAAAGATGTGCGACACAACCCACGCGGGAATCGAAAAAAACGTAAGAATAATGCTCGGAGTATATAATAGTGGGCCAAATTCAAAGAAATTACTCGAATGTTGAATGTGATACCACAGTGTTTCAAATGAGAAGAAAGGAGATCCATTGTCCAAACCCATAATTGTGTATTCAGGGCGTATATTTATAAGTACAGCAATGGACAGAAAAATCCAAATAAGTACAGGATAGTGGCGGTTTATATACGAGTTCCAAGTTTTATATCTTTCAAAAAGCTTATGCATGTTCCAGCTTTGAAAATATGCGGTATTTTATAACCTGGCGGTACATCTGAATAAACTCTTTTATAACGTTTGGAATTGCTTTTGCAACATTGAGTTTGCTACCGTTTTTTACATACCAAGTACTTGCATGCTCTTTTGTTTTGTATCCTAGATATTTCATAATGAGCAGAATATTTACGTCGAATGTCCATCCTTTTGCAACAATATATGGCGCAACCTGCTTAATAACTGGCGCACGAAACAATTTTAGTCCACATTGGGTGTCATTGAAATATAGTCGGAATAAAGTACGAACAGCAATATTAAAAAGTCTACTCATTATATGTCTTGTAAGCGGAAGATGCCCAATAATCTTGCTTTTCCTCATATATCGGCTTGAAATAATAGCATCATACTCTACATCTCTATGTAAAACACGATACAATGAGACAATATCTTGCCCCGGAGAAGCACCATCGGCATCAATAAATCCAATAATATCTCCTTGCGACATAGATACACCTTGCAGCACTGCTTCGCCTTTACCGTTTACTTTACCAATATCAATAATTTGCAAGCTTTTAAAACGGTTATCTTTTTTTACTTGTTGGAGAATATCAACAGTTTCGTCTGTTGTGTTGTTAACAATGACCAGTACTTCGAAATCTTCTTCGTTGAACCGGGATGTCAGAGAATAATACACATCGAGAATAGTGGGACGGATTCTATGAGCCTCGTCTTTTGCAGGGATGATGATTGACAGTTTCATTGTAGGAAATTATATCCTACTCTCCACTGTTTGTCTTGATGGTAGATCTATGACTTAGCGGCCACAGAGTGAAGAAGACGTCCATAACCGGCAATAACAATACCGATACCATAAACGACTGCTCCAAAAATACCGATAGTATCAAAGTTGTAGCTTGTTTCCTCAGGTGTAATGTACGGACTTGTTCCCCCGGCTGCATTAACAATAGCTGGAGAAGAGGCAACCATCATCACAACACCAAGAAAAATAGCTATAAGAACTATTTTTTTCATATTCCTCTTTCTCAATATTAATTTTACAGAATATTATACTATAGGATTGTATTACTGTCAAGGTGGTACCTACCCTCTTTAGGGTCTATGTACTGAGGGCAATACTTTGCAACTTGATGAGCAAGAATATAATAAACTGTAAGCTTTAAACGAAAAGAAGGTACAAAAGTAACAGAGATCTATGAGTTTCGAAGTGAGAAATTTCCCAATAGTGGGAAGATTTGAATATGGAAAGAAGAATTACTTCTCTGCGTATTTGTTCGAAATGATTTTACCGGCGGTATAAAACAGAATTCCACCGAACCATACGACACCGCCGACAATAAAAAGCATATCAAAGTTAATGCTGGTATCTTCTGGATCAACATATGGGCTCCCTGTTGCTGCAATTTTCGGAATTGAAAGAAAAAGAGTCATCGCAAAATATGCGACGATTGCACTTGCTATGAGGAACAGTTTTTTAGTATTCATGTTTCTATGAATAGGCAGTAATTTACGTTACGAACATGCTAATACAAATTTTTTGAAAATGCAAATAATAAGGCTCTTTAAAGAATACCTAATAATTTTGCGATAAAGCTGAGTGTACTTTCTGTTGGAATGCCGAGAGCATTAAATATCCATAACGTTGTTAAAGTTATAACCCAAAGGAATATTGTCTTTATGTATAGTTCGTACTTTACCCACCATGTCTCCTGGTACTTAACAAAGTCAGTTATTGCGGATCTATATTTTTCCGTAATAGTGTATGTGTCATTGGCCCACTCTTTCATAAGTAGGACGATATCGCGCTCGCTTTGTGTCATTATAAATTTCTCTAATGATGAGATTTTTTAGCTAGTTGTGGGTAACGTCTGTCAATTTCTCTATTTGCTTTACGAAACTCGCGGATTGCAATTTTGAGCATATCAATAATGACTTGTGATCCGTCTATTTCTCCAGAAGGAGTTTTTGGCACTTTATAGTTTGCCATGTCTTGACAAGAAATCAAATTATATACTCAAGTATAGCGATTCTGAACGCACATTTCAAACGAAAATGTCGGAACTTGGTAAGAACTTTAGCTATTATAAATTGGGAAAAGTGATCGGTAAACTAAACTCTAGCGAGCGTATCCTGAGTTAGTTCTGTCGGCAAAAATGACAATACGAATAGGAGACTTCAAATATTTACATGTGTACAAGATCATATCTGTATTTGCGGGGTTAATAAGAGTGACTTCTTCTACTCTGCGGACAACGTACTCAAACTTACGCTGATTCCAAATGACTGTGAAAGTATCTCCAGGCTTTAGCTTTGGCAAGTTAAAAAATGAATTTGTTTTTCTGAATTCATTTGTCCATTCAATATATCCGAATCGGTGGGCTGCGAGCACTGTTGGCTTTGTGAAATCTTCGGGATTTCCCCAATCAGGAGTTCTCCACATTCCTCGATATAATGCTCTTTTACTGTCCTGTCCTTCGTGAATCGGCCCATTTACCCCAATACTTGGAATAAGTAGTGTATTTGTTTTAGGTAAATTTGGATCAACTGGCGGTAATATTGGCTCTGCAGGAGTTGGAGTAGGTGTTACAGGTATATTTGACGGTGTTGGCGTTGGAGTTGCGGCCGCAACGGTGGAAATAGTCAATGTAGCAATTTCGTCTTCAGTGGCATCGGGATTTATCGAGTAGTAAATGTAAGGAAACGCCGGAATCAATACAAAAATAAGGCCAAGTGCAACGAACACTGCTCCGATTGCTGTGTAAATACGTCCAATTTGCGACAGAAACTGCTGTCTTTCGTTCTGGTAATACTGCATATCTTAATTATACTACACATTATATTGTCATCTTCGATTTTCAAATATGAGGTTGCGAGAAAAAAAATAATTCACTATACTGTTCCTGAGCATGGCTTTCACAATATTAAAAATCAATAAAGAGAAAACTGTTATTTGGGGAAAGCGCCTTACCTTCGTGGTAATCTTGCTATTATCTCTTTTTGGAATCTGGGGAGCTGTCTTCACTTATCAAGAATCACTAACCGCTTGGGATGATATTCATACCTGGAAAAATCCAACAGTTATGTATAAAGATTTAGGTAATGAATCAAAGAATACATTAACAGTAGATGAAGAATCTCAGACAATTCAATACGACATCGAATATTGTGCTTTGTACCAGGTCACTATATCGGCAGACAATATCGAATATAACTGTTCTTATCTCCCCTACACATATTTAAAAGATTTCGCATTTGATAAAGTCACTAATACGGTATCAGGAGCTCCTATAGGGAAAGATTTCTCTTTTACATATCCACGTAATACTGAAAACGCAGTATTTCCTGAAAGCTACCTAAGCCAACCAGTGTTAAATGAAGATTCATTTGCTTCAGATATCGGGAGCGCCGCTGTTCCTGTGAAGTTTACCGCAGATTTTCGATATGAAAAGCCGGATAAGAACCTATTTTCACTTATAAATCACTACTTTAAATATAGAACGGGAAATTTTTCTGAACTTCGCACAACACTACTCTCTTGGTCTATTGAAAATTATGAAATACCACAACAGCCAGATCAGATGTCAGCGTCTGATAGAGATAAAGTTTTAAAAGAATGGGCAGATAAAGCCTTAGCAGATATTGAAAAATTCTATGGAATAGAAGGAGACATTGCAATGGCGGACTTCTCTGTGAAAGATGTGTTAAACAAGATCAAGAAAAATGATGTTGTTTGTAAACTAAATTCCTTATCGAATAACGCAGAATGCTCAACTAAAGATGTTTCATATACAGATACAACTTTAATGCTGTATATGTATGCAAAGGCATATTCAGATCCAGGAATTGCAGAGAAAATTGCGACAGCAATAAAAGGCACGTACTTTCCTTTTACCGTTACTCGTGATGAAGAAGGAGCAATTGTAAATGAACGTATTTCTTTTTCTGGATATCCACTATGCCCTATTATTGAAATTGAACGTGGACGCTTAAATCATGCTAATGTCTCTTTTGCTCGCGAGTATTATAATCGAGTGGGATCATGGGTTTCTCATGCTCCACAATTGGTGTCAATTAATATTATAAACAGCGGAGAGAACAATTTATCAACCGTTTTTGTAAATAATCCAGCAGCACGTGCGGTAGATACAGTGTGTGTAGACTTTCTGACAAAAAACGAGAAATTAACTGAATCGTATAGATTTGATGCATTATCGAGCGAAGATGATAAAAGTGAATTTCATTCGCTTATGTTGTTGCGTTATCTGACATTATTCAAAGAAGGCAAAACGACTGTAAACATTTCTGACAATCATTTGAATTTTGCTGCTTATCCAACGGATGAATGGAAACAGCTTGCTGCTGAAGATCTTTTTATAAGTACTTTTTTGCATCCCTATAAGTATAACTTTCTGAGTCAACCATATACTTCTCAAGTTGTTGAAACAAATCAAAACTCTGTTGATAATTTAGTAGAATATGTTAAAACAGGAAATGTAGGTCTCACCTTATTAGTTATCTATTCTATCTATGCATCGCTCTAAATATTTAAAAATCTTTATCACGGCACTCTTCGTATGTTTTTCTCTATTTATTAGTATTCCTTCGGTAGAAGCTCAATATACAAACTTATGTGGATCAGGTATTGGAGGAAGTTTTTATGGTTGTTCAGCCAACTGTAGTACATCCGGCCAGTCTTGCTCGGGCCCATATGTAGGAAGGTATGTCTGTAATGGACGTCATAATGAATGTGGTGGCGGTGGAGCGACTCCTTTTAGCCAGCAGGAAATTACTAACGGTACTCTTTATATGAATGCGGCATGTGGACAAACAGTGCAGTTGGATGTATGGAGCGATAGATTTTATGGAAACTTAACAGGGTATATGGTCTATTATGGTGGTGATTGTACAGTAACAACTCCTCCACCGACTCAGTCTCCTCCTCCGCCTATTTGTACATCCTGTTCCTCATATAATAACTGTCAATCGGGCACGCCTCCTTCAAAGTTTAGGCAGACACCTCAAAATTACAGCGGTAGCTGGAGAACTTGTTATAACGGTCAGACATGTGGTTCTTCTAGTCCGTGTAATTGTCCTTCTACCGGTGGTAACTGTTATTGGACTCATTACTATAACTCTGCGCCATCCTGCTCTATTTCTCTCGATAGAACAAGCGTAACTCGTGAAGATGCACCAATAAATATGAGATTGACTGTCTCTGACGCGGACTATGGTGACACAGTTGAAATTACTGGATTTGAAGTTTCAAACTACTGTGCCCAAATCAGAACACAAGGTGGTACTTCTCTCTCAAACGGTATTGTCGTTAAGTTAGGATCTGATAGTCCTGGCTACACAACTCAGGTGAATAATTTTGTTCTTAACCAACAACTCGCGCACGGAGTGTTCAACTATATAGGAGGAACTTCCCTATGTCAGGCAACAGTAACAATACAAATTACAGATAGAGTCGGTGATTCAGGAGATTCTCAAGCTACACGAACATGTAGTGCTTCTTTTAGCGTGACAAACCATGCTCCTTACCTTGTGAGCGCAGAAATGATAGATAGAGACCCTGTTACTTCACTACGACGACAAACAAACCTTGTTGATGGTATTAATGGTTCTCCTCCAACTGTTTGGGTCTCATCTCAAAGTTTTGATCAAAGACCTGCACAGTGTAATGCTTCAGTAGATCTTAATGGGAACCCTATTACAGATTGTAACCCTAAAACGCCAATCAGAACGAAATCAAATCCATTCGAATTAGGCTTTACGGTCAATGATAATAACGGAAGCAAAGATATCAATTATGCAGGGGTATGGATCCAACGAGTAGATATTCCTAACGGTGCAGTCGCTCCAGTTTATCCGCCAGTTGCGTCCTCAGTTCGACGAAGCTTAGCATTCTTTTATTCTGATTATAACGATAGGTTTATCGGTTCTGGAAATCATTGGATTACTCGTGCAGACTTTAATACCAATTTAGTAACAGGAACTAATCGTCTTGCGGGTATGCGACTTGGTGGCGGTGGAATTGGAAACTCTTCGTCGCCTTATCGTTCAAGCTTATATAGAGAATGGCAAACGGTAGGATTTCCTGACTGTTATGATTCATCCGCGTCTTGTAATAGTTCGAATATTCCAACTAACAGCCGAAACTTTTTTAATGGAACACTTGCGGATTACCATAACTACTTGTGGGATGTTGTTGCAACAAGCAATAACTACATATGTTATGACAACTCAATGTATCCACGTATTTCATCTAGCTGTGATAATTCATGCGCTGCATGTGTACGAAGATCACAAACGAATTCTGTTCTTCAAATGGGCCCAAATGCGATTCGATTTGGGTTTGAATTGCAAATAAATGAGCAAATGGCTGAGGGACGGTACGCTATTTTGCTTATGGCAGATGATAAAGTCGGTGCGACACTAAACAATGGCCCGCAATGGGGATCCTTTACTCGTAGAGGAGTCTACTGCTCAAATTGTGGTGCTGATCAGTTTATTATGGGTATAGATAAAACGCCTCCAACCTACACTACCCGCTTCCGCGAAGGTATCGGAGATGAAATTTATGCAGACGTTGCGAATATTGCAGACAATCTTTCGGGTTATGCCGGATTGTATAGAATCATTTATTACAAGCAGGATCCAACCGGTCAACGGGCATTCTTGACAAATGCAGCAGGAAATTGTCAGTACAATGGACAGCAAAACTGTTACACAGGTGCAACTCCACAAAGTGGCTTTACATTTGTCGGTTACGGTGTGCGAGGTGCGGATATTGTGCACTCTTATGTATGTCTCTACGACGTCGCAGGAAACGGTGGATGTCGCCTTGATGACATGAATCCAGCGTTTGTTGCTCAGGATAACTGGATGAAAACGTCAATGGGCTCAATATATAGCAATACAAGTGCGCTAAGTACTTCAGCATTTCAGATTCAAGTTCCGGCAAACCCTCCAAACGTAGATATTGCTCAAACACTAGCAGCAGACTTACTGTATGCACCATTTACTGACCAGAGAAATACTGTTGTTTCTGGGGCATATGTATCTGCAGCAAGCGCTCCTGGTGTGTCTGGAGGAAATAGCAATAGGCAGGGAGGAACTGGCGGAGATTATCGTCAGCTCTCGGCTACAAACAGACTTAATGTTACTGGAATTATTGACAACTCAGGAACACGATACGGTACTGGTGGTTGGTATGCTCGAATGCTGTCGTTAGCTAACTATAATTGTCCAATTTTGAAAGCACGAGGAACAGTCACACCTGCAGGGCTTAATAGTCAGTGTCAGGAATTTACCAGCGGTAACTTAGTGGCTTTGGATCAGATGGAAAACCCATCGGTGCAAAATAAAATGATTACACTTAACCTTCCAACAGGAAGCAGAACTCGTACAACGCGCGATTATACATGTTCGAGAAATAACATCATTTTTGTTGCATCAGGTCACTTGGAATGGACTCGTCAGTTGCGTAAAACCACTTCAACAGGGATATCAAGCACATGTGTCTTTGTTGTCGCGAATGGCGCGACTTTGACAATTGGTGATGAGCCGAATAATGAGCATGCGACAAATGTTGATAGATTCCAGGCAGGTATTATTGCTGACGGTAATATTGTTGTCGAGCTTGGAGCCAGAGGTTCTAACGGTCAATTTGATATGCTCCAGCTTCATGGGTTTGTGTTTGCTGCAAGAAGTACTCCACGGTTTGAGCGTGACTTGATCTTCTCGATTAACAAACAGCTTCCGTCAGAATACCTGGTGTATGACCCGTTGGTTATTGACTCGATGCGACCACTGCTTGGAACAACACAATACAGTGAATTCAGATGTGGAACATCTTCACATCCAGTTTGTGCTGATTAGCGCTAATCCCTAGTTTCTTTTGACAGTGAAAGGTTGACGTAGGCGTTTTTTTTAGGCATTATTATGGTATGAAGTCAGTGTTTCGAAACGCGCGTTTCTGGAAAATTATCATCGGAATTGTTTTATTACTTGTAATGTCTGGTGCTGCTGTCGTTTTCATTTCAAACCTTGTGTGGGAAGATGATTCTTCATGGAAAAATCCTCAATTTAACTATTTTGACCCAGGTACCGAAGCCGGCGAACTAAAGCTCGTTATTAATGATCACAACGACAAGTCGCAGACTATCAAAGTTGAAAATTGTACTCTCTTTTCTGTAACGACTGAAAATGATGTTACAAAGTACGTTTGTACGACAGCTCCTCTTGCAGAAGTCGTTAGAAATCCTGGACTCGCAGAAGATCCTCATACCCATATTGTTGTATTTGACTACATAAAAGATAAGACACCTCTTCCTGAAGCGTATGTTGGGATGGATTCTCTTTCAGAGTTTTCGTTTATCGGTACAATTTCAGATCCGGTTCAGGTCAATTTTACAGTGAGCTATATTCAGAATAAGCCGGAGAAATCTTTGCTTCCCTCGATTATTCATGCGTGGAATTGGATCGTAAGTAAGCAGCATGGATTGTATACGACAACAATTCGTTCCTGGAAAGTAGATACAACAAAAACAATTTCGCAGCTAACGTTTTACCCAACTCCGGAAAATATTGAAGCGGAAGTACTTTCTCCTTGGGCATATTCAGATGATGAGATTACTCCAACTCCTGCTCTTCCCGCTGTCTCTGAATTGGAGAATACATTTGCATCTATTGTAAGGTCTGTAAAAGAACGAAATTTTTCTCTCTACGAGCAAAATGCAGTACAGAATCGAGTATGGCAAACAGCAAACAATGGCGAGCTTGCTGGATTTACTAAAGAAGGTACTCGTGTACTTATTCATCGTGGTTTAACAGGTGAACAAAATTGGAAGCAAACTCCCGCAGGAACTTGTGGTGTTTTTGCAACTATGTCACATCCTCAAGTAGAAGGTGTTCAATTTGTAACGTTTGAGGGCCCACGCTACTCATCTGTTAATATTTCTGCTCCGGATTCAAGTGGACGCTGGATTATGGTGTTTCCAGATGGTCGAGCTCAATATGTACAAGATACCGGATGGCGCTACCAGTTACTACAGACATTTTATGCAAAACAAGGTGAACATCTTATTGCCAAAGCAGATATTTCATTTGCATACGATAATGGGAAATGGCGTTACTATGGTGGATTGTGGGAATATAACTACGATTACCAGGGTGAGCATGGTGCAAAAGAGCCAGCAAATGTAACATTTGATGGAAACGAAAAGAATGAATACCCTTCGACAATCGAGATTTCTGAAGGACAGGTTGTCGCATGGAAAAATCTTTATGGTATGGTAACAGCTATAGATCCAATCAGAAATGATTACTGGGGAGGCATGACTCTCTTAGGTGGAACTTTCAAGCAAAAATTTGATGTTCCAGGAGAATATACATATAGAATTTGCTCAACAGTAAATGAGCGATTGGGTAAAGTTATTGTAAAATAAGTATGATTGTAATTAGGTTGCCAAAAATATTTGTATTAATTATTGCAGCGATAATAGGAAGTATTAGCCTACTCTCTTTTGTCCCTACTGTAGATGCAAATGTCATGCTTACTCAATGTGCAGCATGTAATAACATTGGCAATACTTGTGTCGAAATTTCGGGTTACCAGTGTGCTTCTCAGGCTGTTATTCAAGCAACCTGCGGAGGAGTAGCTCCAGGATACGAAGACTATTGGTGTTTTAGAAAAAATGGTGAAGATTATTATTGTGCCGCACTTGTAAATATCTCAGATAAAGCATGTGGAAACCGATGTATTCGTGTAACTCGTAAATCAGGCGGCGGCGGTGGTGGCGGAGGGCCAACATCACCTCCACCAGTGACTACTCCATGGCCAAGTACTCCTCCACCAACATATTGGCCAACACCAACACCTCCCCCACCTCCTCCATACTGTACTCCGGAACAAGGATATAATACCTGTCAGCCATCGGAGGCTCCAACAAAATTTAGAACAAGACCAGTATCGTATAGCTGTGAAATTAAAACCGCTTATCCAGGTGGATGGCAGTGTTCAAGTCAATCGCCATGTTCATGTGGTAGTAGTATCTCGTACTCTTCGTATGTAAGGTACTATAACAACAGTCCGTCCTGCTCTATTTCTTTAGACAGAACAAGCGTAACACGTGAAGATGCGCCAATAAATATGAACTTAACAGTTACTGATGCGGATTATGGAGACACAGTCGAAATTACTGGATACCGAGTTGAAAACCACTGTGCATTAATTCGCACAACAGGTGGAGCATCTCTCTCTAACGGTATTGTTGTAAAACTAGGTTCAGATAGCCCTGGTTACACAATGCAAAATAACCAATTTGTTATTAACCAGCAAATTGCGCATGGAGTGTATACTGGCAACCCATCACTGTGTCAGGCGCGTGTCGTTATTGAAATTCGTGACAGAATTGGTGAGGCCGGCGATACACAAGATGTCGCGCAGTGTTCTGCAACATTTACTGTTCGAAACGAAGCTCCTCAATTAACAGGCGTGGAGTTATACGATCGTGATCCTGTCAACTCATTACGAAGGCCAGGAAACTTAGTGAATGGTTCAGCAGCAGTATGGGTTTCTTCGCAGGACTTTAATGCTCGACCAGCACAATGTAATTCGCCGGTAGATGTTGACGGTAATCCTCCAACAGATTGTGATCCTGAAACACCAATTGTGACAAAAACAAATCCATTCGAATTTTTCTTTACTGTTCGTGATGGAAACGGTGCACGAGACATTAACTATGGCGGTATTTGGTTACAGCGAAGTGACATTCCGAATGGAGCAAATGCCCCTGTTTACCCAGTTGTTTCTGGAGGATCAAGAACAAGTATTACTGCAATGTATTCCGACTATTCAGATAGATTTATTTCAAACGGATTCCATTGGATAACACGTGCAGACTTAAATGCAAACCTTGCGACAGGAACAAACCGTTTCTCTGGTATGAGAATTGGCGGAAGCGGAACAGGAAATTCATCGAGTCCATTTAGGTCAAGCCTATATCGTGAATGGCAAATTGCAGGATTTCCAGACTGTCTTGAAACATCATATGGATGTCAAACATCGAATATTCCTCCATCAAGCCAAGGCGGGTTTGGAGGAAATGCAGGGAATTATCACGACTATTTATGGGATGTTGTTTCAAATACAAACAACTACATTTGTTACGATAACTCTTTGTCGCCACGTGTTACTTCGACTTGTGATAACTCGTGTGCTGCATGTATTCGTCGTTCGCAGACAAATGCAATTCAGCAGGTGGACAATAATACAGTAAAGTTCGGCTTTGAAATCCAGGCAAACGAGACTCTTGGCGAAGGACGCTACTCTATTTTGCTTATGGCAGATGATAAGGTCGGTGTTGGACTAAATGCCGGCCCGCAATGGGGAGCATTTACACGAAATGGCGCCTATTGTACAAACTGTGGATCGAATCAATTTGTGCTTGGAATAGACAAATCATTCCCAACATATACTACTCGCTTCCGCGAAGGTATTGGTGATGAAATTTACGCAGATGTAGCAAATATTACAGATAATCTTTCCGGTTACGCAGGACTTTACAGAATTATTTACTACAAGCAGGATCCAGAAGGCATTCGAACATTCCTTACAAACGCTGGACTTAATTGTCAGTATAATGGTCAACAAAATTGTTACACTGGCCCAACTCCGCAGAGCGGTTTTACTTTTCTAGGGTATGGCGTGCGTGGTAAAGATATTGTCCATGCATACGTCTGTTTGTATGATGTCGCCGGAAACGGTGGCTGCCGACGCGACGATATGAACCCCGAATTTGTTGCGCAAGCAAACTGGATGAAAACATCAATGGGAAGTATTTACTCGAACGTAAGCGCCAGCTCGGCAAGCGCGTTTAGTGTTCAGATGCCATCTAACCCACCGAATACTGACCAGTCACTTGCAGATGATATTCTCTATGCTCCATACTTTAACTCGAATTTGCACGATTACTCATTTACAAACAGCGCGTATATCTCAGCAGCGATTGCACCGGGAATTTCAGGTGGTCAGCAAAATCAACAAGGTGGCGTTCAAGGTTTTTACCGCCGACTTGATGCAGCGCACCTCTTTAACAGGACAGGAATTATTGATAATTCGGGCACACGTATTGGTTCTGGAGGTTGGTATGCTCGAATTCTTTCGATTGCAAACTATAACTGTCCGGGACTTCGTAATTTGGGAACGACATCGGAGCTTGGAGTAAATAACCGATGCCATACCTTTACAGAAAATAGTGCATCAATGCTTCAAGGGCGACTTGCAGATGCATCGTCGCAGAACAAAATCATTATTTTGAATTTGCCGAATGGTATTCAGAATGTGAACACAGATCTAACATGCCGAAATACGAACATTATATTTATTGCCAGTGGAACGTTAGCAATAAATGGTCAGTTGAGAAAATCACGAGCAGGTCTTGCTTCTGATGCTTGTGTCTTTGTCGTAAACGAAGGTGCAACATTACAAATTGGAGATTTGCCAGAAAGCCAGTCGCTTGCGGGTACAACAGAAATTGACCGATTCGAAGCAGGTATTATTGCAGACGGAAACTTTATTACTGAGCTTGGAACAAGAGGATCAAATGGCAAGTTTGATCAATTGCAGATTCATGGGTTTGTATACGCAGCAAAAACAACACCGCTATTCCTTCGCGACTTGGTCTTCTCTGAAAACCGACAATTACCGTCAGAGTGGATTATCTACGATGCACAAATGAATGATGCCTTGCGAAGTCTCCTCGGAGTTTCACGTTACAGCGACCTCCGCTGTGGCGCATCATCTCACCCTGTGTGTGAGCAATAAACATTGGTAGGAAAATAATGATTATTGCGGAACCGTAGCGAAAAATATGAACGATTTCATATTTTTTGCAAGGAGTCCTCTATTACACATGAGCAACAAAATCACATTTTGTGCGAATAAACGCTTCTCGCTTGTTCATAAAAAGAGTACTCGACTTTTAACGCTTACATTCTTCAAAGGGTTTCCTTGCAACACAACAGCAAATTGTTGCTGTTGGTAGCTACGGTTCCGTCAACTTATGAAAGCCTTACTATTTGAGTTTCCTCATTGCGTGCTTTTTATTCACAATCGCTCAGCGATTAGTTACGTAAAGTATAATCTCATTTGTAGTCCGCGAGAAATACCTTAAGTGATGATATAATCAATACATGAACCAACTCTCTTTACTCGACATTGCGCATGACACTACTCCAGAGAAACTTGATCCACAAGTGGAAGTACATCCGGATGCTCAACCCGAACAGAAACAGGAAAAGCCACTGACCCCAAAGGCAGAACATACACTTTCTGCACTTGATCTCTCTTCTCTCAACGAAGCGCAACGCGAAGCAGTGACTACTATTGATGGGCCTGTGCTTATCATTGCTGGGCCTGGAACAGGAAAAACAACTGTACTTACCAACCGTATTGCCTATATTTTGCAGACTACCGATACAAAACCGGAATCAATCCTTGCAATGACCTTTACCGACCCAGGCGTTCACTCAATGAAATCTAAACTTCTCAAAATTATTGGCCCGGATGCGTATAAAGTAAACATTACGACTATTCACGGATTCTGTAATGCACTCATTCAGGACTATCCCGACTATTTCACCGATGTCCAGGGCTTCTCTCCTCTCTCCGATCTGGAAAAAATTCAATTTACACGTGAAATTCTCGAAGATCCAGTGTTTAGCGACTTAACTCCTGCAGGAAAACCTGACACCTATCTTCTAAAGCTTCCTTCAGTACTTTCCACAATGAAGCGAGAGTATATTACTCCATCAAAGCTGCAACAGGCTATCGAAGCAGAGCAAACTATTCTTGAATCAATGAATAAATACGTTACTCGTGGCCCGGAAAAAGGAAAAAAGCTTACAGGTGACTATCAAACGCAGGAAAGGAAAATCAGAAAGTGGAAAGAGTTGCTCATTTTTTATGAGAAATACCAACAAATGCTCCGCGAGAGAAAGCGCTACGACTACGATGATATGATTGTGTTTGCATTAGATAAACTCACGACCGATCCAGAACTCTTAAGCACGGTTCAGGAAAAATATCTGTACTTTCTTGTAGACGAGTATCAGGACACAAACGACGCCCAAAACAAACTATTATTCACATTGGCTGAATACTGGGGTGAAGATGCAAACTTCTTTGCTGTCGGTGACGACGACCAGGCAATCTACCGATTCCAAGGAGCATCCGTTAAAAATATTACTGACTTTCTTGACGTTTTTCCTAACGCGAAGATTATCACTCTCAAAGAAAACTATCGCTCACACCAAGGGATTCTTGACACATCTCGTGAGTTTATCAGACATAACTCTTCCTCAATTGAGCATAAACTTTCGAGCATAAATAAAGAGTTAGCAAGCAAGGCTGAGATCCCTCGCCAGACGATTAAAAAGGCCTCATTTCATTCGTATATCGCAGAAACAATGTATATTCTCGACGAAATAGAATCATTGCATAAACAAGGTGTTGAGTACGAAAAAATTGCTATACTTACTCGCGAAAATAAAGATGTGGACGACATTGCAGATATGCTCCAGCGCAGAAAAATTCCGTTTATCAGAAAAACCGGAAATGATGTACTGCAAAACAAATATGTAAAGCAGCTTCTAAACATGCTGAAAATTATTGCAGAAATTGAGAAGTCTCCAAACAACGACCAACTGCTCTACACTGTGCTTCACTACCCATATTTTGACCTACCCAAAGCAGATTTAATAAAGCTTGCTCGTCACGTAAGCGCAAAGTGGACAGTAAATATGTGGGATTATATTCTTGGCAATGATCCAAACGATCCATGGTCTGCTGCGGGTATTAGTCCAGAAGGAGAAGTGCAAATCCGCGCGGTGCTGAATAAGTTTACCGAGTGGGCAGGAAAAGCTCATATTGTAACACTCGTCAAACTACTTGAAAAAGTCATTAACGAATCAGGATTACTTGATCACATCATATCTCTCCCGGCAAAGTTCCAAGAGCTTAATATGGTTAATTCATTCTTTAACGAAGCCAAAGTACTCAATTCTAGCAAACCAGATCTTACTTTGTGGGAATTCTTGGACACCTTGCAAATTATGCAGGAATACCGTATTCCAATAAAAGAGCAGGATATGGGGCTTTCAAAAGGTGGAGTCACTTTAGGAACGGCTCACTCATCGAAAGGACTGGAATACGACGCGGTCTTTATTGCAAAGTTATATACGAAAAAATGGGATAACAAACGTGTTCCTGATATTCTTCCTCTGCCGACAGTCTTTGGCGAAACAGAAAAATCTGATCAGCTTGAAGAAGAGCGCCGACTCTTCTACGTTGCGCTAACTCGCGCTCGAAAAGACTTATATCTCACACTTGCAAAAGTCTATGAAAGCTCGTATTCGGGCAAGGCAACAGAAGTTTCTCCCTCACAGTTTTTGAGTGAACTACCCGAAACCGATATCCAGGAAATAGATACTGAAACATATCAGCAATCTGTGAATGGACAAATTGAAGAACTATTAAAAGTCAATCCGTACGAGCATGTGTACATTAACACTGTGGAGGAAAAGCATATTTTGCAAAATATTTTGCAGCGATATCGCTTAAGTCCAACAAGTTTCAACACTTACTTGGTCTGTCCAATGGAATTTTTAATGAATGTTGTGCTCAGAACTCCAAGGGCAACAAGTCAGGCGTTGGAATACGGAAATGCCTACCACAAAGCACTGGAAGTATTTTATATGTCCAAAATGAAAACAGGAACCAACATTAGCAAAGAACAGTTTGTCGAAGTATTTAATCTTGCGCTCGAAAAAGCATTGCTTACCTCTTCTCAAGTCACGAAGCTGAAAAAGAAAGGTCGAGCAAATTTGGGGCTCTACTATGATGAAATTGCCAACAAAGAGGTCTCACCTATTAAGCTTGAGCATAGCCTGCGAAGTATTTACTTGGGAGGAGCCGCATTATCCGGCCGAATTGACCGCGTAGACTACGTTGACCGCACCAGGAAATGGGTAAGTCTCTGTGACTACAAAACCGGAGGTGCAATTACTCAAAACGACTTACTGCGCACACCAACTCGCGAGCTAGATAGTCACGATAAAGGCCAACGTTATTATAACCAGCTTATGTTTTATAAAGTTGCGACCGACTTGGATCCATATCTGACCTCATTTGGAGCATCTGCTGTACAGGGTAAGCTATTGTTTGTTGATCCAGACAAAGAAGTGTTTACAGAATGTGTGGTGGAATACGAGCAATCACAAGTCGAAGAAATGAAGGCACTCATTATTGACGTATGGAGAGATATTCAAGCGTTGAAGTTTCCGAGACTGCACGTAAAAAACGGTGATACCTGCGAATATTGCCAGCTTGGCATTCATTAAGAGGATTTTTAATAAATCTTTGTGAAACACTTCTTAGCAAAGGGAATCTTAGAAATGCCAATAAAGTGGGCGCAAGGTGATGGTGCTTTTGTGAAACAAATTCTCTAATGTGAAACATAGTACTTTTGGGTGGAAATTTACCCTAAACTGACGTTTCACAGAAACTTCTCTTTCGTAATACTACTTCTGTTCTGCTCTAATTCGGGCGATCTCGTCTGCGAGCTCGTCAATGCTTGCAAATTCATTATATACTGCCGAAAAGAGTAAGTATCCCAGTGGATCAATTTTCTTAAGGCGTGTGAGTACCATTTTCCCAATGTCAACGGTTTTGACTTCGGTTGTTTTTCTGTTTAACAGTTTGAGCTCAATGTCGTCAATGACTTCGTCAATTTGTGCTTGAGTAATCGGTCGCTTTTTTACAGCTTTTATAATACCCTCTCGGAGTTTTGTGCGATCAAAATCTTCGGTTCGTCCGCTTCGCTTAATCACTTTTAGTCCAATACTTTCTAAACGCTCGTATGTGGTAAATCGCTTGTGGCAATTTAAGCACTCTCGGCGACGGCGGATAATCGTGCTGTCACTTGTATCTCGCTTGTCAACAACCTGAGTTTTTGGGCTTCTGCAATATGGGCAGACCATGTATGTTTACCGTTGAATTAATTTGTTCTCCCCTGAAATTTGTGTTTTGTACACAACTATACGGTACAATATACTGTGTCCAAAGTCAATAACTAGCCGAAAAAACACTCCTTAGAGACCCTTTGTGCCACGAAAGTGAAACGCTTTTTATTGTGTTGTTATGCAATACTTCCAGTTTTAAGACGGCTAAATATGTGAAATATGATATAGTAATAGATTAACCTAATCGCAAAAATGATGGATTCTGAAACCAAAAATGACGGGCAAGTAAGTTCTACTCAAGCGCGTAACGCTAGCCGTTCACCTCAACCAGAGGTTCAAAATACTTCAGCACAATATCAATCGCAACCAAAGCGAAAAAGTAATTGGGGACTATGGTTTTTCCTCTTTTTGCTCCTCTTCTCTATTTGTCTTTGTAGCGGAGTTGTTGTGCTTCTTGCTGAAGCAACCGATAGTTCAAGCGTTTTAGGACAAAATTACACAAGCATTTCTGGCGATGAAAAAAGCAAAAATAAAATTCTCTCAATTAAAATAGATGCACCAATTCTTACAGAATCTGTAAGCGATAATTATCTCCTTTCGGGAGGATATGTTTATGGCTATACGATTAAAGAAGAGCTTATGAAGGCAGCAGATAACGATGAAATCAAAGCGGTTATTCTTGAAATAAATTCTCCCGGAGGAACGATTGTTGGTTCTAAAGCAATTTCAGACGGTATTGCGTACTATCGTGAAAAGACCCAGCGTCCAGTGTTTGCATATGTTCAGGATATGGCGGCATCAGGAGCGTATTGGGCAGCTGCAGCAACAGATAAAATCATTGCAGATACAGGAAGCTTAACCGGCAGTATTGGTGTGTTGTTTGGCCCTTTTGAATATTATGACAAGCTTGTTTCGGTTGGGTCGGTCACTGCACAAAATGGCATTGATATTTACTATATTACCGGCGGTGAGTACAAAGATTTGGGTAATCCTCTTCGCAGAATTACAGATGAAGAACTAAAGACTCTCCAACGCGATGTAAACTACGAATATGATGTATTTGTAAACCATGTTGCCTCACGACGAGGAATTGATCCTACAGCGATCAAGCAAGATGTAAAAGCTTTGTTGTACGGAGTAAAAACAGCACGTGAGTACAAGCTTATTGATATGGAAGGATCTCGAGAAACTGCGTATTCAGAGTTGGCAAAAGAGGCTAACTTAGGCACTGACTATCAGATTATTAGACAGGAACGCAATTTTGACGTCTTTTCTGCACTATTGGGAATTCGTGCGCCAGAAGTTACAAAAACAAGCTGTGCATTCTGTAACAAAATGCTCTTTTTACATGGAAACCCACTCGAATACACTATTGGGAATGCTGCAGGTTCAGGTGCAAGCGTGGACAGATAAATTATATTTATTGCGAGATACATGACAGAAGCGGAAAAAGAATTACGATACAACGCACTAAAAACAATACGTGATGGATTAGTGAAAGCATCGAATGCACCGCTCTTTAAGTACCGCACTGAAAATAAATATTTTCCCGTTATTGGTGAAGGAGCACATGATGCAAAAATCATGTTTGTAGGCGAAGCTCCGGGTGAAACAGAAGCAAAAACAGGCCGCCCATTTTGCGGTGCTGCAGGCAAATTTCTCGATGTCATGCTCGACTCTATCGGTATGGATAGAACAACAGTATACATTACAAATTTGGTAAAAGATCGTCCTCCCGGAAATCGTGATCCTCTGCCCGAAGAAATCGCATACTACTCTCCACTATTGCTTGAGCAAATTGAGATCATCAAGCCGCGAAGCATTGTCACGTTGGGAAGGTATTCTATGGCATTTTTAATGAATCATTTTGGGTTGGGAAATCAGTTGCAATCAATTAGCAAAATTCATGGACAGGTATTTCATGTAAAAGACAGAGATATGGCAATTGTGACGCTGTATCACCCTGCAGTTGCACTCTACAATGGGGGAATGCGTGAAACATTGTTAAAAGACTTTGCAGTTCTAAAACAGTTTCTTGGCGATGAATTTCCTGAAGAGCTATTTGAAAAATCCTCTGTCGTAAGTGCGCAAAGTGATGACGAAGATGCTCCATCTGGCCCAGTTGCATTGGATTTACCCAAGAAAGAATTACTTCCTGAACAAACAACACTGTTTTAATTCTTACGAGATTTTGTTTAACGTAAGCCTGTGAAATTTCCAGCTATTTCGAAGTATTTCGGAGAATATGTTCTCGATAATATTTCAATTCGGCAATGCTTTCGGTAATATCTGACTTTGCACGGTGCAAATCAAGCTTTTTGAACTCCTCTACTTCCGGAAACCAATACTTTTGAATAATCTCAAGCGAAGAAACATCTAACACTTTGTAATGAAGGTACTGAACAATCTGAGGCATTTCTTTTTCAAGAAACCGTCGGTCATTATGGACAGAGTTTCCTGCAAGAAATGAAGTATTAGGCTTTGTATATTTTTTAATTTCGTCTAATAAAATTTCGGAAGCTCGGGCATGTGTCAAAGGTGATTGTTTTACACGGCTAATTAGGCCGGATGCTGCGTGGTGTTCTTTTGACCAATCGTTCATATTGTTGAGGACTTCGTCGGAAACATGGATGGTAAGTGTCAGTGGAGTATTCATTATTTCAAGGTTAGAATTAGTAATAATGAGTGCTGCTTCTAAAATTGTGTCTTTTTGTATGTCTAGCCCGGTCATTTCCAGGTCAAGCCAAACAAGCGGCGCCAATGGATCTATTGTCATGACATATTTACTTAACTAATACGAGTAATGGTACAATAGCACTATATTAAACTAGTTTTTCTCATAATGGAAATTGTCCTTATCGCCCTTATCGTACTTCTGATCATTGTACTTGTTGGCGCAGTGTTCTTTTTATCCCGCAAAATTAGTGAACTTTCGATGGTAAACCAAACTAATGACAAAATGGTAAAGTTTTTGACAGATTCACTCACGTCGAAAATGTCGGACATAGACACAAAAATGGAAGATCGCATGAATAGCGTAAAAGATCAGGTCTCAAAGCGCTTGAATGAAAACGTTATGATTACGCAAAACTCAACAAAAGAAGTAAACGACCGCTTAACAAATGCCAGCAAAGTAATTGGCGACTTGCGTGAGCGAATTTCAGCATTTGAAGAAGGCTCAAAGCGAATTTATGATCTCGGTAAGGACTTATCAGAGCTGCAAAATATTTTGAAAGCTCCAAAGTTGCGCGGAGGATTTGGCGAGTGGATGCTCGAAGAATTACTTGCACAAATTTTGCCCCGTGATAGCTATGAATTACAGTACCGCTACCCTAACGGTGACATTGTTGACGCGATTGTAAAGCTGAAAGAAAATTATTTCTTGCCAATTGACTCAAAGTTTCCGCTTGAAAACTTTCGCAAGCTTGCAGCAGCAACCGAAGCACGCGAGAAAGAGCTTATTACAAGAGAATTGGCAAAGGATATGAAAAAGCATGTAGACGCAATCTCGTCGAAGTATATTTCTAAAAGCGAAAAAAGCCTCGACGTTGCCTTAATGTACATTCCTGCAGAAAACATTTACTACGAAGCAGTTGTCCGCGACGATGAGGCACTAAATATTCGCCAATACTGCTTTGAAAGACGTGTTGTTCCGGTCTCTCCAAACACTTTGTACGCATACATTCAGATTATTTTGCTCGGAATGCGCGGTATGCAGGTCAGCAAAAAAGCAAAGGAAATCCTGGACACAATTAAAACAATGGAATCAGAATTTGGCAATGTTGTTGAGCATTACAGTGTTGTTGGGAAACACCTTGGAAATGCACAGTCGAAGTATAATGAGACTGACAAATACCTTGCGAGATTCAGCAATAAGTTGCAAGGAGCAATTTCACTTACCACAGCGGAGATTGAGGACGACGAACAGGGACAATTGCCAACGTAAAATATCCTCTTGTTTCTCAACAATTAGTTTACAGGTTTTCTTCCAATATACCGAATCAAGTTTGTTACTCCAATTTTTGAATCTTTGTAGGTCGTTCCCTCTGCATCGAGCAAAATCGTTTCGAAGTTGCTCATTAGTTTCTTCATTGAGTCGAGACTGAAATATCGCTTTGGAATTCCTTTATACAAAAAGTATTCATCTTCGAGTGGATCTCCTGCGCCGTAGTCGGTATCGTTTACTGAGTTTGTAAACAGCGCGATAATTCCGCTAGGTTTGAGTATTCGATGTATCTCACTTACAATTTGAATAGTTGTTTGCCAGTAGAAGTAATGAATTCCCAGGTGGCAATAGACAATATCAAGGTCTTCGTCTAAAAATGGAAGAGGCTGTGTCATATCAACAACGCGAACTCTCATTCCTTCAAGCTTTTTCTCTTCGAGATATTTTACTCCAGTTGCCGATAAATCTGATTGTGTTACTTTGTATCCTTTTGATGCAAAAAATCGGCCATCCTGACCGTATCCTGCAGCAAGCTCAAGAAGCTCTCCTGATGCTGGAAAATGAGTAATTGCCTGCTCTGCAAAAATAGATGGCTTCTCTGCCCAATCTTCTGTTGCGTATTGTGAAAGTTTCTTATCCCAGTATTCCTGGCTGAATGGAATTTCTACATGCATAGTACCAACTTTTTAAATTTAGTTACTATTTCAGCTTACTAAGTATTGCGGGGTCTATCGTGTAATTTTTCCCTGCAATTCTTTTTGAATTTCTGCAAGATCAGTTTGTTCGGATAAATACTTGTGCGCAGGCTCCAGCAATTTGACGATATGCTCTGCGATTGCCGATTTAAGATCCTGTGGGTGTAATTCTTTTGCAACAAATGTCTTTTCAAGCTCTTCGTAAGTGTCAAAATGAAGGTTTCCCCCCCACTTTTCTGGTCGGGAAATGTCAAGTGTGTAACCGAGTCCAAAAACAATCATTTGTGCCCAAATCATGACCGGATTGTATGTAATATCTCCTTCCGGGCAAAATGCCTTTGACACTTTTCTGCGAATATCATCGGGAGTATCGTTCATAAAGATTGCTGAATCAGGTTTTGACTTACTCATTTTCATTTCTCCAATAAGCTCTTTTACCCGTTCTGGAGTAATAGGCCATTCTGGAGGTGCCATCAGTCCTGGCAATAGTTGGTGATGAATTGCAATTGGATTTATTTGTCCACCCTTTACGTCTTTAAGCGGCTGTACTGTCATTTGCATACCAACCTTTCGTGCAATAACATGAGCTTTTCGTTGGTCAGTGCCGGCGTGCGCAATATTTACCTGCAGAGTAAAGATATCTGCAACCTGCAATGGAGGGTAAATCAACGACGAAAACGAGATAATATCTGCATTTTTACGTCCCATGATGTCAATACTTCGCTTTACACGGGCAAGTGTCGTATGCTGAGAAACTTCTACAAGAGATGCCCAATGTTGAGGATTCTGCTCGTATAAATCAGAGCCAAGAACATAGTTAATTTTTGTGTGGTCTGCGCCAACTGCGATTGCGGCTGCATTCATCATATGCTTGAATGAATGAAGAGCGACTCTTTTGATAAGGTCGCGGTCTCCTCCAAGTTTATGGTTAATCCATGAATGCCAGTCTGCAAGAAAG
Organism: Candidatus Dojkabacteria bacterium; assembly: GCA_030583825.1. Lineage (GTDB taxonomy): Bacteria > Patescibacteriota > Dojkabacteria. Next base: position 831,894 of record CP129477.1, read on the forward strand.
ATGGTAATGTCTGAATCCAGAGCCTGTAATGCTTTTACGACCGACATGGTGATAATTCCCGATCCAATGTGAGGGTTTCCTGAAATTTCAAAACCGATATAGTGACGAAGTTTTGTCCCTGATTCCACTAAATAGGTTAACTCTTCCGGGTTTAAGATCTCCGCAATGAGCGGGTGGCTTAAGACTTGGTCGAGTTTGGACTGCTCCGTCATACTGTAAAAAATGAATTAAATGATTAATTATAACAGACAATTGGAATGTTTTGTTTTCATAGAATTTTTAATTTTATACTTCTTATGGGTCTTAAATTATGATTGAACTAATAAAAATAGGATTTTATACGCAATATAATGAGTTATGGGCAATTATGCTTTTATTGATTCACAAAATCTAAATCTTGGAGTGAGCTCAGTGGTCAAAAATAAAAAAGGCAGGCATTCCAGTCGGGACTAACCCCTCAGGTGTCCTGCCATCGTGATTCCTGATATTATACGTTGGTTTCTATACCGCTGTCAACGGGGAATTATAACAGTTTTAATCATTTTTACTCTCAAGCTTGACCTCCACAAGCATATTCGCTACTATAATGTATGAAGAAGCAAACTCTCATTGCTGTTATCCTTGCAGGAATTGCACTCTTCCTTGTTATTGCCGTTATTGTCGCGCGTTACATTAACGAAAGAAACAATCCACAACAAGTTGCATGTACTCAAGAAGCTATGATTTGTCCCGATGGTACTGCTGTTGGACGAACTGGCCCACGATGTGAATTTGCTCCATGTCCTACTCCTGCATCTACTGATCAAAACCTTCCAAATGGTGAAGTTGTTCAGTTCAGAACAATTACTATCACTTCCGGCGTCGGTATGGGAGCTGAAGAAGCAGAAAACCTTACCATTATTTCCGATGCAGAATATAACGCATTAAAAACAACACTGACTGGCTCGCCAGACTTAAAAATTGATCTTCCTGATGTTAATTTTGCAGACGAAACAGTCATTGCAGTATTACAGGGAAGAAAAAGTACTGGCGGATACAGCGTTGAAATTACCAATGTCATTAAAGATGGTGCAAAAGTATATGTCGTTGCCGAAGCAACAGATCCAGGCTTAAATTGTGTTAACACTCAAGTTATTACCTCCCCTTACCATATTGTTGCAATTCCAAAAGGCGAGTATCAGGTTGAATTTAGAGTTTCACAAAAGGTCTTTGACTGTGACCAATAACCACTATGTCTCTTACGAAAGAACATTCCGTACTCTTCTGGGCGGATGATGTAAAAGTTATTGAATCCCATTCTCCTCGCACCGTTGGCGTAGAATTTCCTGAAATTGTTGTATTGTTTATTATCAAAAAAGGTGGATTTTTCCTTACCAAAAAGGTTTTATCTCTCTCTACAGGCAAAGATGAGCTTGTACTCCCCTCTTTCTTTGTTGAAGATATGGCAAATGCTCCTTCACGCGTTGACAGCATTTTGAAAGGCTTACATGTTTCTTCCAAAAATGTGTCGCTTATTGAAACAATGTCTCTTTTTCCTGAGAGAATTGCTTCGCTGATCCATATCTACTTTGTCCAAAATGCCTCTATTGATGACAGAAAGGTTAATGATGAATATATGCTTGTTCCGCTTGATAAAGGTGAAGATATTATCACGCAGCATAGAATGCGTGACGCATTAAGCATAACGATTTATCGCACAGTGATGTCAAAATTTTATTCTCTGACTACGTCTGAAAGTTAGAAACGTAAATTCTTGAAAAACTTTCTTTAGTCTGTTAATAATTCAGCATGAAAATTGCTGAAACAGATGCATACAATTCTCTTAAGAGTGCCAATCTATTCTCTTTTACCTTCTTTTCCTTGGCGTTTACAAGTGTTTCTTCAAAAAAAGTATGCAATGTTTTTGAAAGCTCTGTGAAAAATGCAATATAATCTGGATTTTTCGAGTCCGGCAGGGAGACACTCTTCTGTAAAACGCTGTATAACTTTTTCTCGCTGGAAGTTTCGAGCAATTCTTTCTTGACTGTAACTTTTGCCGACACATTCTCTTTTTGCAAAATATTGCGGATTCTCTTTAGCGAATCTTTGAATTCTTCCTCAAATGCTGGAGCATTTATCTTTTGTAATGTTTTTGCCAGTGCGAATTTATCTGATAATACTTGAGAATGGCTGTCTGCTGTACCTTTTGCAATCCACTGTGCGATGTTTTCTTCATCTGCAATATATTGAGCAAAGCGCTGTGTAATAAATGCGAATAAATCTTGTGATGACGCTACTGCCTTTTCGGTAAACAATGTCTGAATGTAGTCAAATAACTCAACAAGTGGAAGCTGTAACCCAGAGTACATAAGATCAAACATCAGGTCGTATGCTTTCTTGCGGATCTCAAATGGATCGTGTGAGCCTTCTGGTAATCCTTCTACAGATGCAAGTGATGCATAAGAGTCTGCTGTGTCAGCAATCCTCAAAATGAGTGCTGCAAAGTCTTCTGCGGCCAATTCTTTCTTTAGTAGTGCTGATAATGGACTGGACAGATAATCTCTGACGACAGTTGCTACTTTACTATTCTCGCCATCGCGGAGTGCGTAGTAATAACCGATAACACCTTCAAGCTTAGGGAATTCTTTTCCTAGTGCGGATGCTTTTTCGTTTTTGATAAGCTTTCCTGCTTCGTCAACAAGTGAACTAACATCTGCATTGTGCTCTACATATGACAAAATCCATGTGGCAATTGCGTCAATTCGTTCAACTTTGCTTAAAAAGCTTCCAAGCTTTGGATGAAATGCAATATTTGTAAGCTTTGCCCGTAAATCGGCAAGTTTTACGTTTGAGTCCTGATTCATATAGAACAATCCATCTTCCAAGCGTGCTTTTGCTACTTTTGCATTACCTTCAACAATTTTCTTTGATGCGGTTGGGTGGTTTGCCACAATCGTATAGAAAATCTTTTTACCTTCGAATGCCATTAAGTACAGCTGATTTTTTTCAAGAATGTATGTAACTAGCTCAATTGGCAGCTTTTGATACTTCGATGGAAGCTCTACTGCTGCAAGCGCTGGATGCTCTGTAAGAAATGTATTCTGCGTGATATAGCTGTCAATCTTTGGTGAAAGCTTTTTGAATTCTGACTTTACTTTCTCTATTGTTTTCTGTCTGTCCTGTTCGCTTGTTGTGAGTTTGTATTTTTTTGCAAATTCTTCGTATGCGGAGGCAGATGAGAGGTGAACCTCGGTCTGATCGGCATATCTTGGTGTGTATGTAAGTCTGTTAGCTTTGACGGTATCAAAGATTGTTAGAGGCAAAATACTTTTTCCCTGCAATGCAACCAACCATCGTACTGGACGGATAAATGTTGTACTTCCCTGTTCCCATTTCATCCACTTTGCCTTTGGTGCTGTTGCAAGCATATCGTTAAGAAGGTTTTGTAAGGTCTCTGTAAGGCTGATTTCTTTCTTGATGATGACAACTGCATGCTCTTTACCATTTCGAAGTTCTTTTTTGAGAGAGGAGGCTTTCACATTGTTCTTTGCTGCAAACCCTTCACCTGCTTGCGTTGGCTTATTATCGGTGAAACATATGTTCCACAAGGGCCCAAATACTTTTTCTTCAATTTTTACATGTTTCACAGGATCCTCTATCCTTACTACTAAGCGTCGTGGAGTAATTTCGATACTTGCGTGATTAAACGCTAGTTTTTTCTCTTGTAAATATGTAGTAATCCATTGTGAGGTAAGCTGCTCTGCCCATTCTGTTAAGTATTCTGATGGAATTTCTTCCAGACCAACCTCGATAAGTACATCCTGAGACGCTGTATCTTTTGTTTCTACCTTCTCAATAGGCATTGCAAATGAAATTGGTGCAGTCTTTTCTTTCAATGGGTAATCAAGGGCTTTTCTTTCGTCCAGGTACATGAGTCCAGCCTGCTTTGAAAGCTTTGCCATCATACCGAATTTTGCAATACGGTCGGATACGCTGATAACACCGCGTGAATCGAGCAAGTTAAACAAATGTGATAATTTCAAGATGTAGTCATATGCTGCCCAGTAGTTTTCTGCTGTGAGCTGATTCTTTGCTTCTTTTTCATAAATCATGAAGAGTTCCTGCAACGACTGAATGCTTGCACCTTCGTAGTTGTGAACTGCCTGCCAGTATTCGTGCTTTTCAAAAATATCTCCGTAAGATGTTTTGCTATTCCATTTCAAATCGCGATAGTCGTCAACATTCTGGATGTACATTGCGAGTCTTTCAAGACCATAAGTGATTTCCAACGCCGGTACTTCAAGAGGAATACCTGCAACCTGCTGAAAATACGTATATTGTGATACTTCCATACCATCAAGCCATACTTCCCAGCCAAGACCCCATGCACCAAGCGGTGTGGATTCCCAGTTGTCTTCTACGAAGCGAATGTCGTGTTCTTTTGGGGAAATACCGAGTGCTTTCAAGCTATCCATGTAAAGCTCCTGGTTAAATGCGGGAGCTGGTTTCAAAATAACCTGGTATTGATAGTAATGTTGTAGACGATTTGGATTCTGACCATAGCGCCCATCTGTAGGACGTCGTGAAGGTTCAACATATGCAACGCTGTAAGGCTCTGGCCCAAGTACGCGGAAAAATGTGTGTGGGTTTGATGTTCCTGCTCCAACTTCTATACCATACGGCTGAGCAATAATGCAGCCACGATCTGCCCAGAATTTGTTAAGTGTCGCAATAATGTCTTGAAATGTCATATTGCATAATGGTAGCACAAATACGGGAATTGTGCATGTAAATTGCTTTATTTATACAATATTGAAAACTCAGCTCTCAATTCCAAGCCTGAATGCAAAAATTGCTGAAAGAAGTGTCAATGGAGTAAAGAGAATTGCCTCAAATGGATGTACTGCGAAAATGTTTCCAACTGTGTTAAGAAGAAATATCAGCGAGATAACTAAGAGAAGCCCTTTTGTAATGGTTTTTGCATATTTGTTAGTGGCGAGTTTCCAGTTTGCGATAAATACTCCAACGAATAATAACGACAGTATGACTGAAACTGCTTCAAACTGATACATTTGTTCAACACTTTCAAGGCGGCCTCCCCACGCATATTTGTAATCAACAATTCCAGAGATAACGAGAGCATGATAAAGAAATGCGATGGCAGTAATTGAGAGAAATCCCTTTCTTGCCCAATTTGCCAAAAGCTTTTGTTTAAATATTTGAATCATAGTAAAGGGATATGATATTATATTCTATATATCGTCAGCAGGTAGCTGTTGGAAGAACACAGTATTGTCCAATGTACACTTGGCAATTATCCGGTGCAAGTCCGGCTGCTGACAAACTCTTTTTTAAATCTTCCCCTCCATCGCCTTCGTATCAACCAATACCGTTGTTCCCCACCACCATGTCATTGGCAAGAAGAATCCGTAATATGTGATTGTCGCAAGTGTCATAAATGGCAGAACCATTCCTAATACCGCAATAAATGTCATAAGCATAGCTTTGGCATAGACCTCTCGTGTAAGCGTTTTTTGCTTTGCAAGTGCCTCTCCAACAATACTGGCGGCTTTTCGTAGGAATCCAATACTTTTTACCCAAATAAATCCAAAGAAAACCAAATACACTCCTAATCCGATAACACCCTGCTCTGCAATAAGTGTTCCATAGGTTGAGTGCGGGTCAGCATTAAAGTTTTGAGGGTCAATATATTGTTGGTAAGCATTTGAAAATGTTCCAAGCCCTGTGCCGAGGAAGTAGCGCTTGCTAGAAATCTCGATCGCCGTTTTAAAGAGACGGAGGTGATCATTGGCAGAATCGTCCGACGGGTGAACTGCTTTTTGTGCATAGACAAAGATCTCTTGCGTAACATTGCTCTCTCCTCCACTTTCGTGAGGAATTTTTATTTGTGTTCCTAATCCTGCCAAAAATGCAATTGCGACAACACCTGCAATAAGAAGCTTCCACCCTGCGTCAATGGCAGTCTTTGCTTCGCCAATCTTTCGAACAATCGGAAAAAAGAATACTCCTGTAACAATAAAAAGAACTGGAACGAACCCAAGAATGGCACTTCTCGAAAGAGTTAATGTGTAACTAGCAACTGCCATCGTTATGACAACTAGAAAGAACCATTTATTTCGAGGCTCTTCATGACCTTTTTTACGGTGTGCGAGAAAGTCTGTAAGCAATAAGCTTGAGAAAATAGTGACGATAATAAGAGAAAAGATTCCGTTAAAGTTTACGTCGCCGAAAAATCCAGGGGCACGAACAATAAAAAGAGAGTCATTGAATTTTTGGTGTCCAACAGGAAGCATTTGGTTTGGAAAGTTATTATCAACCCAGGCCCAAACGGTACAGCCTTTTTCGGCAACAATGGAACAATCTAAGAACTGTGTAACAGAAACAACAGAGTTAAGAATGGCAAAGATTCCTAATGCAATAATAAATGTTCTAGCAATTGTATATGCAGTTTTGTAAAAGCTCTCTTTGAATGTCCACTGCGTAAGGATTTTTACCCATACTGCAGCTGCAAAGAATGTTGCGTACAACAATACTCTTACTGCGAGGGTTGCAAGCGAGGTCGTAATATTAATCGTAAATAGTGAATAGACAGTATCAATGGCAAGAAGTGCTCCTAAAAACTTTAAAACGGGCTCATTTAAAAGCTCTTTGAGAGAATATCGCTTGAGATACTCTCGTACGGATTTATACAGAAGAAACGGAATAATAAAGAGGAACACCTGTAATGTTTTAGAAAGTGATCCAACTTCTAGAGTTAGGTTGAAGCGGTGAATAAAGGTAACTGCCGGTGTAAGTGCGAATAATTCCAGAAATGGCATATATGCGGCAACTCCGGTAATAATAGCAAATAGTACTGCAAGGAGTTTTCCTCCCCACGTTTCAGGGATGAGTTTCATAACATGAACCCGACAAAATTAGTTTCGTTTGTGCTTTCTAGTCCCGGCGTCTTCCGGTGAGCATTGATGCAAAATATAATAGCTGAATAAACGACTGTAAGAATCCTGCGACATAGGTACTTGCTGCAGCTGTAAGTAACTCTCTTGCTGATCCTGCTTCTCTATCAGAAATCACGCCATACTTTCGTAAGAGTTTCATACCTCTGACACTTGCGTCAATTTCGATTGGAAGCGTAATAAACATAAATAGTGTTGTTGCTGAAAAAAGAATAAGTCCAAGCACTGCTAGGTCAAAAAATGATAATGCAAGACCTGCGATAAAGAGAAGATAACCAATATTTGTGCTAATTCCCACAACGTTTGCGAGCATATTTCTAATTTTGAACAAGATACCGCTATGATGATCCTGCAATGCATGGCCAAACTCGTGTGCTGTAACTGCAAGCTGACTCATTCCTGATTGGTTTGCGGTATCTGCCCCAAGTGCAACAATATTTTTGAATGGATCGTAGTGGTCATTTAGTGTACCTGGGATTGTTGTCAGAGTAACATTTAATCCTTCGCCTTTAATAATGTCATTTGCTAACTCTACTGGTGTAATATTTTTGGCTGCCGGAGTCATTCGATGTTTTGAGAATGTTGCAGAAGTAAAAAATGAAGCAGCGGCGGCGAACAGGAAGCCTGCGATAGAAAGAATAATGTATAGTGTATAACTCATAGTGATATATTGTACCACGCGGAGAGAGGAATTTTTAAGGAGTGATTAGAGGTTGTGGGAAAATCATTTTTTACACTGTAAAATACAGGTATGACCATTTACGTAGTCTTTGGCCCGACCGCCAGTGGAAAAACAAAACTTGCACTCTCTCTTGCTGAGCGTTTTCATAGCCCGTTGCTGTCTATTGATTCTCGTAAAGTGTACAAAGGTATGGACATTGGGACAAATAAACTAGAATTATTAGTAGCGGCGAAAGAACGTGAACTTACATTGTTGGGTGTGGACTTGGTTTCTCCGGCAGAAACCGTTTCTGCGTATCGTTTTCGTGAGCTTGTATCGGAACAATTGGCTGCTTTAGACCTTATTCCTGAGTCTCTCGTTATTTTTGGTGGAACCGGCTTGTATTTGGACTCTTTACTATTTGGTCTTCCTCTCGGTGATGCCGCAAATACGGAACTCCGCGAAGAAATTTCAGATATGAGTGTGGAACAACTGCAATTGAAAATTTCAGGATTGGACGATACAGCTCTACAGCATATGAATGATAGTGACAGAAAAAATCCACGACGTTTGCAGCGTGTTCTTGAGCGTTTGTCTGATACAAAAACGACAAAACAGGAGGCTCTTCCGGTTCCTGAAAATATTCGTGCTCTCTTTGCGGATGCGACGGCGTATTTCTATTTGCCTGCAGTGAATAAGTCCGAGCTGGATGAAAAAATCACAAAGCGCGTGTTGCGATATGCAGACGAAGGCTGGCTTGCCGAGGTAAAAACGCTCTTATCTGAATTTTCGCAAGACATTCCAGGACTTTCAATTATGGGCTATACCGAAGTCGTGAAATTTCTGGCATTACTTGAACAAGAACAAACCGATGCTGTATTACGAGAAGTATTGGAAAAGGTGGCGCTTATTCATCGTCAGTATGCTAAGCGTCAGGTTACCTGGTCAAAACGCTATTTAAGAGATTTACCAACTCTTTACAAAGATGCGACATATTTTCCAAAAAGTGTTCAAAGGCTTTTTTATTCTCTCAATGGAGATGTCCGAGCTGCTGAAGAATAGAAGGATAAATATTTCGTTGTGCTGATCTAGTTCTGCTGCTCTTTGAATACCATATCAATCGTTATTGCTGCGGTAAGAATAGCAATTTTGTTTGTATCTTCTGCAAGTGACTGATCCACGTCAACAAGGTATTTGTCCGCAGTTGTAAATGCTTCTTGCAGCATTCCTGACCACTTCTTCGTTATTCGTCCAATCTCTTTTTCTTCGGTGTTTACGATAGAAAAGTTCCATGCAAGAAAGTCTCCTTTAATCTCTGCAATCTTTTGCCCGTCGGTGCTGAGTATTTCAAACTTTGGCTTAAGAAACGTGAATTTCTGCTGAACATAGCCAATGATTGTGCCATCCGGAGTAATAACGGAGATTTTTGACATCCAGATTGTCCAGTCACGCTTAATGACGGAAAGTACATTGCCCTCAAGATCCTGAATTTCAAACGTAAAAGGCATCATGGCTCTGCCAAGAAAAATGTGAAGAATCTTTTCGCTAGTTGACATTATTTGCTTAATGAAGCCAATTTGCTCGCCATCTTTGTTATAGACTTTGTATTCGTTTCGAATGCCGAAAATCCGTACTTTTTCGTCTACAAAGAATTGATCATTTAAAAAGAAGTGTGGAATTGTTTGCATATGCGTAGTGTTTTTAATTAATTACTCCAATTATATCCTTATTCCCATGTTTTGTATCTATCCATACACGTTTTTTCTGAGCACTCCTCTTGCTTTTGAGTATGTAGGATAAAATTTTTCTACAAAATCCCAAAAATCTTTTGAGTGATTTCTATGAACTAAATGTGCCAGTTCATGCACAATCACGTAGTCAATTACAGCTGGAGGATAATGAATTAAGCGCACGTTAAACGATAAGTTCCCTGTTGAGGAGCAGCTCCCCCACAAGCTTTTCGCGTATTTTACACGTACTTTGTTATATTTTAGGTTGCCCATTAAATCGGCATAAAAAGCAACTTTTGGCTCAATATATTTGCGAAGATAACCTTTTAGCGACAGGTACAGTGTTTTTCGTTGAACCTTTTCCTGTTTTGCAGGGAGAATAATTCGGTTGGCAACAGAATCTGCCACTGTTTCTCCAGATGCACCGATATCAAGCTGCAACTCGTACTGCTTTGCGAATAAATAGACATTCTGTCCGCTGCCCACAATTCCTGGAATCAATGAATGTGAAAATTCATGAGTGCGTACCAGAAACTTCACATGTCTCGCAACAATATCTGCAAGTGTTTGAGGAGAGCATTTTTTCGGAATTCTCATTTCGATCATTCCCTTTCCCACTGCTCTCATTTGAATCGAGCGGCGTCTTCGGGCTGATCTGTGAACCGAGATACTGACCATGAGCGCTCCTACGGAGCAGAGCTTGCTTTAATTAAGTCCTTGCCCAAAAATGGCTGCAGAACTTCAGGCACTTTTATATGGCCTTCTGCAGTCTGATTGTTTTCAACCAATGCGACAAGGAATCGTGGGGATGCGAGCGCTGTATTGTTAAGCGAGTATGCAACAATTCTTTCGCCATCTTTATTTGTGTAGCGAATGTTGTTGCGTCGACATTGAAAATCGCTCATATTTGATGCTGAGTGAGTTTCGCCATATCCGCCCTTTCCTGGCATCCATGTTTCAATATCATACTTTTTATACTGTGGTTCGCCCATATCTCCGGTACACATAGCGAGTACTCGGTAATGAAGCTTAAAATCCTGCATAATTTCTTCACTGTTTCTCATAAGCTCCTGAAGCATTTCTTCTGCCTCTTTTGAATCGGCATGACAGAGAATAACCTGCTCAATCTTCATGAATTCGTGAACGCGATAAAAGCCTTTTACATCTTTACTGTAGCTTCCAATTTCTCTACGGTAACAAGGAGATAGTCCAACCATCTTTAATGGCAACTGTGATCCGTCAAGTACTTCGTTTGCATACATTCCCATCAAAGGGATTTCTGCTGTTGCTGCGAGTGATACAACTTCGCCTTCTTTTCCAGTTTCATCAATATCTGGCCTTCCCGCTTCGTACACATCTGCTCCCGACCATGGATGATGGCCGCTTCCAAACAATGTGAAGCTTTTTACCAATGCAGGGGGAATTACCGGTGTGTAGCCTTTTGCAACAAGCTTTTGAAATGCATACATTAATGCTCCGTAGTGAAGCATTGCAAGGTCACCTTTAAGGTAATAGCCTCGGAATCCGGAAACTTTTGTTCCTCTTTCAAAGTCAGCAAGATCCATGCCTGTTAACAATTCGACATGATTCTTTACTGGAAAATCAAATGTTGGCTTCTCTCCAACTGTGCGAATTTCGACATTGTCGTTTTCATCTTTTCCAATTGGTGTGTCATCCGATGGAACATTTGGAACATACGACATTAGCTTGAATAAGTCAGCTTCAACTGTTGTGAGTGCTGCTTCTTTTGTCTGCAATGTCTCTTTCAATGCTTTTCCTTCTGCAATAAGCTTTTGCTTTTCTTCTGGAGTTTCAGCTTTTTGTATTGTGTCGGCAATTTCATTTCGTCGTGTTCGTAAACCTTGAGTCTCGGTAACTAATGCTCGCTGTTCGTTGGCAAGCGTTATTATTGTGTCCACATCGCTAGATGAAATGCCACGTACGCCTTTGGATGAGATAGCATCCTTTACTTTTTGGGGATTTGTAAGAACGTAGTGCAAGTCAAGCATGACTGAACAAATAAATTAAGATAATAACTCTTTTGTGATGACAGGTAATGTCATCGCTGCAATAATTATACACCTTTTATGGGCTTCTGGCAGTGGTGGAAGAATAATACGACTCCTTCTTTGGGCAGAAATAGCAACAGCAATCAGATTCGACTTAATAATTGAAATTGTTCCAACATGTGCAGTATTCACTGCGTGAATTTCAAATACTGCTCCTTTTTGAACTCCAAGAAATTCGGCAATTTTCTTTCCCTCTGTGTTGTAAAGCTCAAATCTCTGCTGTGTAAATGTAGAGGCCTGTCGTAAATTTCCGAGGAGCTGTTTTTTTTCGTCATAGATGTTAATTTCGTTACCCCATGGATTCCACGGCTTATGAATTACTCCTATCTTCTTGCGGTCATTGGTTGTGAGCGTAATAGAAAATGGAAGCCAAGTGTTGCTCAAAAAGATGTGAAATAGCCGAGTGAGCCAGAAAGTTGAAATTCTAATTCGCCCTGCAACCTTGTGGTCAACGTAGTTAATGGTATAAGACTGCGGAAATAATGGAACTCCAAGTTGTGAAGTAACAGTCATTTCGGTTTGTGCGGGAAATGGCAACGTTGGGTCAATTGTATGAGTGGTTGTCTTTGCATTGTGCCCGTTATGTGACTGGGGCTTACTTTGCTTCGGCTTCGCCGCATGTCTCTGCGATGAGTATTTTTGCTTCTTCTGTTTCATAGGTAATACCTCCGGGAGTATGCTCATTAAGTTGTGAAATAATCTGGCAGGCCCGTTCTTTTGTGTTTCCTTGTATTGTATCAGTTATGAACATAATTTTAGGAACAGTACCATCTGTTCCTTCGACAACAAAATCAACATGAGGAGTGGTACAAGGCTCACCATCGCAAGTGGGGATATCAATTGTTATTTTCTTTATACTATCCAAAGGAATACTCATGTAACCGTTGATAAATCGGTCATTATGGATACCCCATAGGGTATCTCCGGAAATACTCAAAAACTGTGTAATAAATAGTACGAATAGTGCCGTTGCTGCAAGCCAAACACTGATACCGGCAAGTACTACTAATGCGAGATAACGAATCATTTGTGGCAATCCACTTCGCTGAGCAAGCGTAAATAATGATTTTATCGCAATTCCCGTGTACCACAGCATACCGGTAAGAAGTATGCTAATAAAAAAGTATCCTAGTGCAAACGATGGAGTTAATACTTCGCTAATAACAGTGTTACTTTGCGAGACAAATATGCCGTATGCAAGTGGCATGGTATACGACGCGAGGCCAATAATTCCGGCAACAATGACAACTAATTGTGCGAGCGGATCTTTTTTTACAGTCTTGTTTTTGAGCTTTTGTGCATGGAAGTAATACTTTAATTTGTTCTGCCAGGAAAGCTTCTGGTAATAATTTTGCAAAAGTACCTGTTGCGAGAACTCTGTGACCAAGTTATGGGCAAGAAACGCCTTTTCATACTCGCTTCGTAGTGATGCTCGAGGCTCGCTTGCGTTCAGTGTTACAAACGTTTCAAACCCTCGCGTATATGACCCTGTTTTCGAGAACTTTCGAATAGTTTTTACCTCTGGATACAGCAAGAATCGTGATTTTTCTTTTTTGAAAAGTTCCAACAGCTCAACAAGAATTTGCTCCGATGATGCCGGATCCGGCGAGTTTATTAGGTACAATGCAAGGTCAGCGAGAAGTAATTGTGATATTTCGTGAGAGACTGGTAATTCCGAGAAGAATGGCGCAATATCAACAAGAATCGTGTGAAGCGGCAATAGATCAATATACGAAGAAGAAAAGCTTTTATAATACAAAATGAGCTTAAAAGTGAGTAATGCTTTAAGGTGGGAGTCTTCCAAGCTAAGCAAAATATCCAATGCCGGGCGTATAATTTTTGCCACTCTTTCCTGAGTATTCTGATTAACTCGTTTTAGCTGTGCAATATACGCGGAATAGGCAAAGATACGAAATTGTTCTGGGAGCTCAGTGATTTTAGAGAGTACACTGTCTATATCGGTATCATTGGCAATCGAGTTGAGTAATGCGTTTTCCTGCGTAAATGAGGCCGTTCGTGACTCTACAAGCACTGCAACTGCTTGCTCCAGATCTTCTGAATTTTCTACGGAGATATCGCGTTGCAAATAGAGGTCTTTTATTGTGAACTCGCCAATTTTTGCGTAGATACTTGTAAGTGTGTGATGGATAACTTCTTCTAAAGAAATGTATTGAGCGATTTTATATTCAAATTCAAGAGAAAATGCGTCAAGAAAGAGGTGGTTATCATGGACTTTTGCGTAAACATCGAGGAACCCTACAGCTTCCTGCCTTTTGGGTTCAAGTTGCCACATGATTGCAAATGCCCGGGTATTAGGGTTATACACGACTTGCAGAGGGAGTGAAAAATACTCCGAGGGAACGGATACGCTACGCAAGGGGACTCTTTTCTTTGGAATAATGAAGTAAAACATATTCAAGTATAGCATTAACTTCTCTCACCTTCTCAAAAAGAGTGCTCAGCTTTTGACGCGTAGCAAGTACGCTAAGCTTGCGCGCTTTTTGCTCATGTTCGCTCAGTTTTAAAGATAAATAGCTCTCCTACCTTGCAAAAATATGAAATTGTTCATACTTTTCACTACGGTTCCGCTCCGCACATTAAATATTTAAAAGGGGCGGCGCTCACCACTGAGGCCCGCCGGAGCCGCCTTGGCCGCGGGAATAGCCGTCATCATTACGGTATCGCCCAAAGCGATTATATCTATCGCGCGCGGTCTGCTCGCCTTCCTCTATACGTTCCTCTAAATCCTGCTGATTTTCCGACGACGAAGAACCGTTGTTTCCATTAGATTGCTCTTGCTTTTGCTGGAGAGCTTCAAGCTTTTTCTTTACAAACTCGCGGTTTTCATAGGCTTTTGTGTCATTTGGATCCTTTTGTAATGCAAGATCATACGCTGCAATCGCGCGAATCCATTGTTGTACTGTTGTTGCGGGGTCAGTTTGCTCGTAGGTTTGCCCATCGCGGTAATATGCGTTGCCCAAGTTATATGAAGCTTTTTGGGATATGTCTGAATTATTATGTTCCGCAGCGCGGGAAAGTGATTGTATAGCTTCTTTGTACAAATTAGCCCTGTAAGAAGCAACTCCAGAATTATACAGCAAACGAGGATTTTGTCCATCTTTTTGGAGGTACGTATTATAGGTCTCCTTTGCTCCAATAAATTCGTTACGAGTGTACAATAAATTTCCTTGTTGGATCCCAACTAAACTTGATACGTAAATGATTGGTAATAAGACTACTGAAGTAAGGGAGATTGGAGCAATCTGAAAAGCTTTGGGTGTATGCTTTAAAGACACCTTCTCGTACAGCTTAAAATGAACAACAATCAATAAAATGAGTATTATAAATGCAAAAAAGGGATATATTTCCTGCCTCAAGATACCTCCCTGGGTAAACTGCTGCTCTCTCGAAACTACCGATATATCAGTATGAATATTACCCCCGGGGGTATTACTGTCGTAAAACTTTCCGTTTGTTTTGTCAGCAATTTCTTCAAGTAAATCCGGCATCATTTTTGAAACAACATCTCTTCCCTGCTCACGAATATAAAATACTTCTCCAGAACGTGACGTAAAATACGGAATTTTATCTCCGGAAGTTGACCCCACTCCAACGGTAAAGATCGGAATATCTGAGCCTGACGCGCTTGCAATTGCATCCTGGAGCTCTGCGCCATTGAGTTCTTCCCCATCCCCCAGCAAAATAATTACTTTTTGCCGATTACTGTCGTTATTTCGAGTAAGACGCGTGACTGCTTCGGCAATGCCGGTACTCATTGAAGAACCCGATGCGTAGGTATAGTCAACAAGTCTCAGCGTCTCTATTCCCGTATGAACAGTATCAAGATCATATGTAAGAGGAACTTCGGTTGTTGCAAATGTTGTGTACGATACCAGCGCAACTCGTTCACCACTACTCTGCTCTAGAAACTTTTTCATAATATCCTGTGCTGTTTCGATGCGTGACTTTCCAAGTGAATCCTGAACTCCCATACTAAGAGAGATATCAACAACAAATGCTACATCCAGCGATGATTGGGCTACTCTACCCTGCTCTGTCCCAAATGATGGGCGCAAAAGCATAAGAATACAGACTGTAACGATAAGGCCTATTAAAATCATTTTTCTTATGATACTTTTGTTGAAGGGGGTTCCTACATAATTCAAAAGATGATCATACTTCTGCTCCATTTTTATAACGATGGGTCGGATCTTTACAAGCCTATACACTGCATATATTCCTACAACTACAACAAGCAAAATAGCGATCCAAATGTACCAATTTCCACTATTTGCCCAGATCATACTTTCAGCCTCCATGAAGTTAATCCCAGATATACGGCAATTCCTAGCGCTGCAATAAGCAAAAACAACGTTGGTGAGTCTCTGTACTGAATTGGAGAGATCCCTTGATACGCACCTCTCTCAAGTCGGTCAATTTCATCGAAGATTGTGGCCAATTCCTTCTTGTTTTCGACAGTGTATGCCTTGCCTCCCGTTTTTTGTGCAACATTTGCCAGTGAGTCTTTTGCTCGTGATGTAAAGAATGAGCCAATATAAATTGTATATACTTTTATACCGCTCTGTGCGGCAATATCTGCTGCTTCTGATGGATCAATGCCAATATTCGACTGCCCGTCTGTAATTAAAATTGCGACTTTTGAGCGCTGTGTGCCTTGCTGAAATTTCTTTGTTGTTAAGAATAATGCGTCTCCAACAGCAGTTCCGCCTCCAGCGCTTAGCCATAAGGACTTATCCGGTGTGAGTAAATCTACATGCTCTTGAACAATGGCGTAGTCTTGCGTTAGTGGCGATAGCGTAACAGGAACACCGGTAAATACGACTAATCCGACTCTATCCTTGCTGAGCTTCTTCAGAAATTCTGTAATGACCTCTCGTGCGGCATCAATACGGCTTGGAGGAACATCTTCGATTGTCATCGAGCCAGAAATATCAACAGTAAGCATAATATCAAGTCCGACTCTATCGTCTTCTGCAGGAGAAGCAATCATGGGGCGTGCGACCAATGCAAGTAAGGCGGCGATTGTAATAAATAGTACTGCCTTTTCAGCTATATCTTTCCAATTTTGTGTCTTTTTCTCTGTCTTTGCTCCGGCTTCACTTTTCTTTATTTTCTTGGCAGTGGGAACAAACAACGCTCGTACGGCGCCTTTCTTGTATCGAATAATAAAATATACTGCAACTGCCGTTATTACCGCGCATAAAATACCCCAGAGGGTATATTTAAATATCATCTTGCACACTCTTAATTGAGTTCGCAACTATCGCAGAAAACTCTGCTCGAGTTCGCTTTTGCCACGGATATACCATGGAGTATACAAAGGCAAAAAATTGTGTAAAAGTTGGTGGAATGACTTCGGTAAGCTCTTTCCAGGTTTTTCCTAAGAGCATTTGCTGCATTTTGCATGATAAATACCACTTTAATGCGTGATGAAATCTACTGGCAAGGTGAACAAGCTCTTCTTCCGGTACAAGAGGGATGGTATTTTCAATACTTCTCAGCTCTGTAATTGTCATATCTTTATACTCTTTGGGGAACGGAGTTTTTGTTCCTGGCCCATCGTTTTTAATCGCAGAATGTGCTGCAAGTTTCTTTTGTAGCCATCTTACGAAATATGCCATAATTGCTGAAACTACCACAATTATGATAATTAACGGCCACCAGTTTGGCCCAACAATCGTTTGTATATCGTGAATGTCGGTCATCATCTTTTTTTAGTATGCGCAAATTTACTGTAATACGCAATTACTTGTTGCAGCAAATCTTTTGTCACAGAAATCGGCATATACGGGACATGTGACTTTTCGAATAACTCTATTGCCTGTTTTACAATGTCAGTGCTGGATTTTTCCTTTTCTTCGGGGAGGAGCATTTCTCCTGTCTCGATATCTTGGAATACAAAAGGCATGAATTCTGCATCTGACACTGGATCAGGTGCCACTAGATGGACAATTGTTACGTCATGCTTTTTGTTTAGCGTTTTGAATGTATCAATACTCTCTTTTGTAATGTCCAATGCATCGGTGATTAAAAAGCAATATGTTTTTTTCTTTACTCCCTGCAATAAGATCTTCTTTAAAAGCTCGTGACTGGTTTGCTGAAAGTAGTTATGCTCAAATGCCTTTGCGACGGTGTTTACGATTTGTCGTGCATGTTGCTTTCCTTTTGCAAAAGGAACTACTTCTTGGACAGCGCTGTTATAAAATACTGCTCCAAACGAATCATTATGTTGCATTGCCGCGTACGTCATAAGTGTGACAAAATCGGTAATAACATTAATTTTTTGATCATTATTTCGCGACGAAATACCCACTGACGATGATGTATCAATGACAAATAGCAACGTAATTTCTTTTTGCTCTCGAAACTGCCGAATATACACTTTCTGAGTTCGTGCCGTTGCGTTCCAGTCAATGTCTCGCACATTATCACCTGCGACATATTCGCGAAGGTCTTGTAACTCGACGCCGTGTCCTCTGTATAAAGAAGAATATGCTCCCATAAGCAACGAAACTATTTGTTTTCGGGGAGAGATTTTCAAACGTTTTAGGCTTTTTAGATATTCCGCCATATTAGGATTATGGTACTGGGATTTTTTCAAAAATCTTGTCAATTGCCCACTCTGTTGTCACTCCTTCTGCCTCAGCTTCGTAACTTAAAATCAGACGATGGCGTAATACATCGTGGCGAACTTCGCGGATATCTTCAGGGATAACATAGTTTCGCCCTGCCAATAATGCGGCAATTTTCGAGACTTTCATGAATGCAAGTGTCCCACGAGGAGAACTTCCGAACTGCACTGTTTGAGTCAGCTCATTTAGTCCGTAATTTCCAGGTGTTCGTGTAGCTTGAACGATCGCAGCAATATATTCTTTCAGTTTTGGATCAATATAAACCTGTTCAGTGATGTTCTGAATTTTCTCGATATCTTTTGTGTGAGCGACAACTTTCGCAGTAATTTCTTCAGGTTCATCTTCCAGCAGGTCAATGATCTTGAGCTCTTCTTGCAATGTTGGATACGTAATAACAGTCTTAATTAAAAAGCGGTCAATTTGGGCTTCTGGCAGTGGATACGTTCCTTCCTGCTCGATGGGATTTTGTGTTGCAAGTACAAAAAACGGCTTTGGCAACTCGTATGTCGTATCTCCGATAGTTACTTGCTTTTCCTGCATCGCTTCAAGCAGCGCAGACTGAACTTTTGCCGGCGCACGGTTGATTTCATCAGCAAGAACAAAGTTAGCAAATACTGGGCCTTTCTTAACAATGTAAGAGCTTTCCTTTGGATTGAATACGAGGTTTCCGGTAATGTCAGACGGTAGTAAATCCGGCGTAAACTGAATACGCTTGAAAGTACTGTCAATGCTGCTCGCAAGCATTTTTATTGAGCGAGTCTTTGCAAGGCCTGGAACTCCTTCCAATAAAATGTGGCCTTTTGCACACAATGCGAATACAAGTCGGGAAATAAGCATTTCTTGGCCAATAATGTGGCGCGATAACTCAGTAGTTATTTTGTTTAAGACTTCCGATGCTTCAACAAGTTGTTCGTTTGTTGGGGGCTGTTTCATGGCGTTCTTAATATTTAAGTATTCGATGTAAATTTCTTTTTATACTCTTCTGTGCAAGCACTAAGAACTTTATGTGCTTCTTCAATTCCGCCCCATCCTTCGATTACAATCTTTTTGTCGGTTTTGCCTTTATATTTAAATTGCAAATCTTTGTAGTGCTCAAAAAAGTACTGAATTTCGTCTCTTCGCAGTCTTGGAATGTCATCAACAGTTTGAATGTGGTCAAATCGCGCATCGTCTGCTGGTACAACAACAATCTTGCTATCTTTTTCTCCGCTGTCGTTCATGTACATAATACCGATAATTCGGCCTGCAATAAGACATCCTGGGAAAGTTGGGTATGTCATAAGCGCGATAACATCAAGCATATCTTCGTCTTCGTCCCATGTTTGAGGGATTAGTCCATACTCTACCGGATACGGAAGCATTTCGTACAAAACGCGGTCAAGCTTGATAATACCTGCTTCTGTAACGTATTCGTATTTGTTAAACGATCCCTGTGGAATTTCTACAAGCATGTTTACATTGCCATCTTTGTCGAGAGGGTTAAGAATGTGCTGAGCATTTGGAGTGAACTTCATAAAGTCCTGGCCAAGAGATTTAATATTTGCCATGAATAACTAATCAATTTTAAGTATCTCTCTAATAATACTGAATTTTACGCCAAAAGTGAATATTGGGCATTATATGTTATTAAGTGGAATTTATCCTATAGTTATGCTATAATAATGCATTGTTCTGTGCTTTAGCACTTTAAGGAGAATTGAAATGTCTGACAAAAAGATCGTGCAAACTCTGAGCAAACTCGAAAAGCTGCCTCGCTCTGTTGCGGAGGACTTACTACTCGAATATGTGACTGAGGTAGACGATATACATTCAAGAAAGAACATGCTGTTAACACAGCGACTAAGCTCGCTAGAGCATAGTACAGGTCTTCTTTCTTACGTATTAAGTTGTCTAATGATCTACTCTCTTGGGTTGACCGCTGTTGTGGTGGTAACTCTCATCTCAATACTCTAAACTTTCATCGCGCGGACAAAGGACACTCTTTTTTTAGCCTCACCTTTGTCACGCAACAAGCCTTTTCAACCAATAAAACAAGTTCCCTATCATAACTGTTACATATTTTTGTCCTCACTGTAAAAGTAGATAAAGATCTATAGTCGTGAGATAATTCGTTTAGTATTCTGTGCTTAATGCACTTGAAAAAGGACGGTTATGCCTGTTGACATGCGCGAAGCGCGCCTCGTTGCCGAGTTTGAGCTTGCAGCTCAGAAATTAAATACCGCGAAAAACCTTGACCCTAACGGGTGGATGTTTCGTGAGTACATTACGGCAAAGGAACGTCTGGATGATTATCGTTGGCTGAAAAAAATGCACCGGCAGATTTGGGTTCTCTCAGTCTACTGTGTTGCGATTTCTTTCGTTGTTGCCATTCTGACTATCATTCTTCTGCATAAGTTGGGCTAAACAAACAAAAACCCCGTCCACGAGCTGACAAAGGCCAAAAACCCAATATTATATTTTCGCCTTTTGCGAACTTTATAAAACTTTTTTGGAGCTCCACTTTGTCTGCCTCACCGCCTTTTTTCGATAACACAAAATTGCTGCAAAATTTCCAAGAATCACTATTGAGTGGTATAATTCACTATGACTTTTATTCAAGTCACACATTGTTTTCATTTCCATCCCCGCTCGTAGGGGAACTTTTTCACGACTACATATTTTTCGCGTATACTTGTGTAATTCGTTGCGCGTAAAATTCGTAAATATTTAAATAGTGAGCAAATGCTCATTGCCAAGGCTAAAAATTAATTTAAAAAATATAAAAATGAAAACAGTAAGCACACAGCCCTACAAAGGAGCACGTGATTTTTACCCCGAAGACATGCGACTTCGTAACTATATCTTCGATAAGTGGCGTAAAGTCTCCCGATTGTTCGGATTCGAAGAGTATGACTTCCCTATTGTGGAGCCATTTGAAGTATTTGCCTCAAAATCAGGCGAAGAAATTGTGAATACACAGCTTTTTTCCTTTACTGACCGTGGAGATCGTAAACTTGCATTGCGACCGGAATTAACTCCAAGCACTGTGCGTATGATTGCCGGAAAGTTCAATGAAATTCCAAGGCCGATAAAGTGGTTCATGATTGGCAATAATTGGCGATTTGAAAAGCCACAAAAAGGCCGCGGTCGTGAGTTTTATCAGCTTGAAGCAAATATTTTTGGAGTTTCTCAGGTCGAAGCAGACTTCGAAATTATCTCTTTAATTGTGGCTCTCATGAAAGAATTCGGTGCCACATCAGAGATGTTTTCAATTCGACTTAGTGATCGTAGGCTTATCTCTGCTCTCTTAAATGACACATTACAGCTTTCTGAAGAAAAACAGCTCTCAACACGCCGTCTGATGGATAAATATCGAAAAATGAGCCCACAGGAGTTCACAGAGGCATTGTACGATATAGATGTAGACGCAGAAAAGGCATCAAAAATCGCTATATTTATGGATAGTGGGACAAAGGTGCAGGATCTAACCAAAAGTATCCCACAGGCCATTTTAGAGGCTAACGAGGGCTATATTTCGTTGCTTTCTTTGTTCACAATGCTTGAAAACGCAGGAATTGCAGAATTCTGTCAGTTTGACCCAGGAATTATTCGTGGCTTCGACTACAGCGACGGGCTTGTGTACGAAGCATTCGACAATAATCCGGAGTATAAGCGCTCACTCTTTGGTGGAGAACGATTCGATAAACTTGTACAGGTGTATGGTAATTATGATCTTGCCGCAACGGGTTTTGCTGTTTCAGATGTATCGCTTTTAGAGTTTTTGAAAGGCTGGAATCTTGTACCTGAATTGCCCCAAACAGTAAAAGTGCTTGTTGCTCTCTTTGAAAACGGCCTGAATGACTCTCAAAAAGTCGCTGCAGAATTAAGAAATGCAGGAATTTCTACAGATATGTTTGTCCAGTACGAAAAGCTTGATAAGCAAATCAAATACGCTGATAAAAAAGGTATCGAATGGATGGTAATTCCAGGTGAAGAAGAGCTAAAAGCAGGGAAAGTTGTCTTGAAAAATCTTCGAAATAGAACTCAGGAAGTGGTATCCGTGAAAGATGTTATTTCAGCCTTGATTTAAGGTCTCGATTAAAAAGATCCTTACTGAAAAAGTCCAGGCTTCTGCTTGATGAATACAAGCGATTCGGGGGCAAACCTTACAACGTTTGATTCAGTTCCGGGAATAGTATTGGCTTTTGTTGTTATCATGTCTTCGCCGTCTACAAGAAAGTTAAACTCGTAAATTGCGCCTGTTCTTAGAAAAGACTTAAAACTGAATTGGTTACTTTCGAATTTTCCTTCCTGGAGCTTGTATCGGACATTTAGCTCGTCCGGCTTCATAGAGGTGACTGTTCTGCGAAGAGAGGCATCCTGAGTGATGAATACGGTGTTTTTGTATGTAAAGTCCAAATTTGCGTGTAAGCCATTTCTGCTGTCGAAAATGCTAAGCTTACAAGTTCCTTCGATTTTTGCGATAGAGATACTGTCTTTTAGGAGTGTATATGAGCAAATTTTGTTTTCATCTGTGACCCAAGTGCCGGAAAGTGGCCCACCTGTATTAAATGTAAATGATGCACTTAAATTTTCTCCCCATTCTTTGAGCGGTGAAGGTAAAATCGGTGCAGATGCCATAAATGCAAAAGTTCCCACAATGATGACGATTACAAAGATTGCAAACCCTTTGAGAAATTTTATAAACCACCAGTCACTTAGTTTTTGTGCTGAGACAGCAGTGTCCATAAACCATTATAGCATCTCATTGGATTTCGTCATGTCGTATGGATATCGCACCTTTTTTCTTACATTTTATTGCGGGAAAAGTTTTCTTATAGGAGAAAACTCATTAAACAAACAATGTTTTTGCGTCTGATGGGGTTGTAAAGATCTTCATATCTTCTGTCCAGTTTGCAACGAATTCTTCGATATTTCTTTGGTAGGTCATATAGAACTGAACAAAGCGATCTTTATCAAAATCTCCGGTGTATGATGCAGAAAATGTCACGCGACCTGTTCTTTCATCTGGCTGGAATACTGTGAGTTTTATAAGCGCTTCGTCGAGGTTTCTGTCATTTATGAATGAGAAGAACTGCACTTTTCTTTCAGGAGAATCGAGGTAGTACGTTTCCGGCGAAAGAAAATCAACGCTAAGAATAAATGTATCTTCAAGAATATGATATTCATGTCCCACGCTAAGGTCAGATACCAACAATGCGATCATTCCATCTTCGCTATGACGTACTTCCACTTCACATTTAAGAGTTTCGAGGAGTTCTTTTACTGAGGATAATCTTGCAGAAATCATGTGACAAAGGATTAATTTATAAAAACTAGCTTTTCGTGTGGATGTAAGAGCTGACGTTTGGTTAATGTAGCACAATTCTTGGATGGAACGAAACTTTTTAAAACAGTTCTTGTTTTGAAAAGATGAGTGACTATCCAGAGGATAGGATTTGAACCTATGACCAAGAGTTTTACAGACTCCTGCTCTACCGCTGAGCTACCTCTGGATGACGTATTTTACGATGGATGGAGGCTTTTGTAAAGATTATTCAGTAAGTGTCCTCATTAGTAGAACGCTTTTATATCTTTTCAGGACTTGGTGAGTCGGTTAAATCGCTTTCAAATAAAAATGAGATATTTCCATCCGGGTAAATGAGCACTAATCCATTTGTATCTCTCTGTGCGGCTTCCTCCAGGAATCCTTCTAATTGAGACGTTGGTTTTGTTTCTGCTGCTGCTCCAAGAACTTGTCCTACAAGAATATTTGTAGTTTCATCATAAGACAATGAGTCAAAAAGCTGTACTTTAATCGTTCCCATATCTACTGTGGGCAATGCCGGAATTATAGGATCTGCTGTGCTTTCTGGATCATGAATTTGTTCAATCCATTCATTAAATTGTTCTATCGGTTCTTGAGAACTCATCATAATTATTTCATAAAGTTATTTGGGGGCATGGTCACTATCCTTAAGGATGTTGGCGCGTCGCGTCCTTCTAGTCCATTACTGTCAATTCCCATTAATTTTACAGCACTGTCATAATGCCTGGATTCTAATCGTCCTTCTTCCTCGGCTTGGAGTGCTATACTTTGAGCTTGCGTGTGTTTATTTCTTCCATTTTGAATAACTGGCAAATGACATTCTGTAACGCTGCTTCCAGTCTTGGTGTCAATATAAATGACTTCATCTCCTTTTTTGGCAATTAAGTCTACTCCTGATAAGTCTTCTGTCCCTGATTTTGTAACGCTAACATCATATCCTTGCTCTCTAAAATAAACATATGCTGAAAATTCGGCAAGAATAGATTCTCTTCTCTGTGCTGCCTCTGCTCTATGTAACGGTGGGACAATATGATTTATCATACTGGTAATTGCACGTTCAATCTCCTGCATTGTTGCTTTACGGTTAGGCTGACCGGCATTGTCTGGAATATATATCTTCTCATACATTGTAATACATGTTCCAAGCATATTTCTTTGAAACTCAGAGGCTATTTCAACAGCAACTGCTCGGTCTGAAGAAGAAAGTCGAGGATCTCTGATACCACTATATCTTTCATTTACTAAGGCTTTTGCATTGGGATTATTAGAGAATTCTTTTCCGGACTTCATGGCCCTGTTCATTGAGCGCCAAACGTCTATTACTGCCGGCGGGTAATGGTCGTTTATAACGAAAATTGTTTCTCCTTCCTCGTTTTGTTTTTCTTCAACTACCGAAACTCTTTGCTTTACTACAGATTGCAGAGCAGCCTTTTGTTCCGGCTTCAATTTTTTACGTTTTTTAGGAGGTTCAGTCTCATTTGTTGTTTCTGATTCTGCAGCAATAACTTTCAAATCTCTCAGAAATAGGTCAAATGATGTTAATCCTTGACCTTGTGACTCCTTTAAGCGATTACTATACGCTTTATTTCTGTCTAAAGTATCGTTAACAGTGTGAAACTCATTGATAGTTCCTTCCTGGACAGGTGTTGTGGCTGGGGTTTCCCATTCTGGCATAGATAAAGTGTACGCAAATGCCAATGATATGTCAAAACTACACGATCACTTCGTAAATTCCCAAATTTGGTGCTTTAAAAGAAAATATTTCTTCAATATTTTTCTGTCCACTTGCTAAAAGTGCAAGACGTACGATTGCACCGCTTGTTACGCAAATTCCATTCTGGTATGTACTGCTTTTAAAATCATCTAAAAAACTTTTTACTCGAGGTAAGGTTTCTTCGTATGATTCGATAGTCTCAATTTTGTAGGAGTACTTTTCGTACGGAGAATGCGGGTTATATTTATGAACTTTTTCCATCTGAGGAACTGTCCATCCTTCAAATTTACCAAAACTTCTCTCGTTCATTCTTTCGTCCTGGATGATCTCAAGAGGATACTGCTTTGACAACTTTTTGTAGAGTAAATCTGCTAAAAATTCAGTTCTGCCGTTGAATGCATAATATATTGCGTCAACTCTTTGCTTTGGACGAAAGTTCTGTACAAATGCTCTACTGGTCTCTTTGCCGTAGTCTGTAACAGGACTATCGAGTGTTCCTTGCAGGCGATCTTCAACATTCCACACAGTTTGTGGATGGCGAATAAAATACAGTGTTTTCATGACTACAAATATATCACGGTACTTGGGTCTTTCTCAAGTTGTGCAAGAAATTCCTTTAGTTTTGTATTGTCATTTTTGTGGAAAATAGCGACAACATCTTTGGTGTTAACAACGACAAAGCCCTTTAACCCAATGGTAACCACAAGCTTGTCCGCTTCTGTATTGTAAATGAGTGTATCTTCTGATCCCATATCTTTTGCAGGGCCAATAGCAACGTTGCTTTCGGGGGAAGATTCTAATGTCTCTTTAAGTGCAATCCATTCTCCAATATCGCTCCAGCCAATATCTGCAAGCAAAACTCGAGCATCTTCTGGTTTCAAGTACTCAGCATACGCATAGTCTGCGGAGATTTTTTCCAGCTTAGAAAATTTCTCACATGATTCTTCTGAAAAATCTGACTCAACCATTTCTGTAACCACATCGTAGATTTCTCTTGCACTGTCTTTGTAGCCTTTTAGAAAATCTTGACCAAAGGCTGCCCAATATCCTGGATTCCAACCATATGTTCCTGCGGCAATATACTCTTTAGCTACTTCCATTGTTGGCTTTTCTACGAACCGTTCAAACTCCGCAAGCTTTATTTGTCCACCATACTGTGAGTCAAGAACTTTTCCAAAATGAATATATCCTCTATGTGGTGAAGGAAACCGCGCGGGAACTGCCAAAAATACTGTTTTCTTTTCTTGCTTTACGACCTCTTCTGCTTTTTTGATTGCAGTAATAAATGCAATTGGATCTTTTATGTGGTGATCTGTCCACTGTGTCATGATGACTTCATCTGGAAACATTTTTGTAACATATGCAATAGCAAGTCCCACTGCAGGGCCTGTATCGCGCATCATTGGCTCGGCAATGATATTTTCTTTAGGGAGCTCAGGAATAATCTGTTCAACTTCGTGACGATACTGTTGCCCAAGGCTGACAAATATATCACTTGCAGGAAATGCTTCGCGAAGCAAATCGTAGCGAATTCGCAACAATGGCTTATCTTCAATAATAGCGAGGAACTGTTTTGGCGACTTCACACGACTGACTGGCCAAAAACGTTTTCCTGTTCCTCCTGCAAAAAGAATAATTTTCATGTCCTAAGTATTTAATTTATTTAAGTGTTCGTACATAAGTTTCCCAGCACTTCTTAAATTTATAACTGCGTTCTGTATGTGCTGGTCTTCTGCAAACCCTGCCATGAAATAAAATGAATCCTCATGTACGAGAATCCCGGTATTTCCTACTGTATAAATTCCTTCTTCTTTTGTCATTCCTGTTTTTGAAGTGACGAGTGACGTAGGCAATTGATCGAATAAATAGAAAATATTGATGGAATTTTTTCCTATAAAAAAATCCTTTAGCTTTTTATTTGTCCATATATATTGATAGAGCATAAAACAGTCGCGTAATGTCAGCTTATTCTCATTTATTTTATTATCAATAAAGCTAATATGGGCTGACTTCATTCCAATTCGTCCAATTTCTTGTGTTATTTTGTGTCTTTCGGGAAAAAATATATCAAGGAGAACCTTCGTTGAAGAATTGCAACTATATATGAGCATAAGGTTTAAAAGACTTTCTACAGAAATTTCGTGAGTATCCTTGTGCATAAATAGTTTAGGAAGGACATCAGTTCCATACCCGGCAAGTTGATCTTTTGAAATAGTAAGAATTTGCGAAAAATCGGCAGTCTCTGCGATTAGTGCGGCATATAGGGTTTTTGTAAGGCTGGCTGCTTCGAATAGTGTGTCTGCGTAGTGAGAAAGTAAGATATCTTGAGAATCTATGTTAGCGAGAAGGTAGCCTCGTGTCATTCAATTATTGGCGCAATATAAATTCCTGTTCCTGCGTTTATTTTACCATTTGCTTGCGAGAGTTGTGTAGGAGTGCAACCATACATTTCGTAAGATACCTTCACACCGCCATCAGGCATAATGACACCTGTTGTTCTATATAATGTTGTAACAGTTGTCTCTACTCCCTGATACAGAACTCTTTCCTGTGAAGGATTTATATGTTGTTGAAATATATAACTGCCTCCATCTGTTGTGAGACTACGCATTAATTCGCGGACATTCTCTGCTCCTGAATTTGTTTTTCCTTCAATTATTTCTGCTGCTGCAGCGTTACTTCCGCACAATGCATTAAGAATTGCGTCTCTCTGCCACTTTCGTACATTTGTTAGGTTTACAACTAATGAAAACCCATCTTTTCCTTCATACTTTAGCCACGGGAATTGCACGGGGTCAACGGTAGAAGCATCGTTTCTTGTTAGTGGCATGATATCAGGCTGTTGTTCCTGTAGTTGCCTAAGAAACTTTCTATATCCAAAAAATGGTGCAGATAAACTATTTAATACGTGAACATCTTCTCTTTCCTGACAATAATCTAGCATCATTTGAGAACCATCGGAGTATAAAAATGTTTTACTATTACAACATCGAAATAATATATCTGGGTAGAATCCTTCCTCTAATAACTGTCCAAAGCCTTGAATGTCGGTATATGCTGTATCAATTCCGGCCTGGGCCATTCTTCTTGCGAGGTATTCATGAGATCTCCAAAACGCGTTTTTTCTACTTCCAATTACTGCAGCAGATTGCACACCCGACGATTGGAATCTTTCTGTTAAATGCGCAACAAAATCGTCGTTATGAGCACTGCCAATGCTTTCTGCTCGAGGACGTTGTAAAAATGATTGATTATTGGGGTTGATTTCAATGACGTAGAACCTGCCATCTTCTCCTTTCACTAAATCTAGTCCAAAATATGTTATTGCGCTGTTGGTTGTACTATCAAAATTGATGACGTCACGTGCATAATGCGGTTCTACCCCTACACCTTCGGCAAATTCAGGAGAAATAGTTGTCTGCTCTATTACTTTTGCTACTTTTGTGGTTATATCATCAAGCTGTACTCTATCGTGTTCAGGAATAATAACGGGACTTTCTGCAATAAGTGTTGGTTGCTCTTTACCTTCTGGCCCAAAAATCATGTAATCGGGTTGAGCTTCTGTACCTACTTGATGCGCAACGAATAATTTCTTATCCATCTCCCCCAATAAAAATTAAACGTCAAGAATTGCGAACTTTGCGTTTTGCAAAATGAACTTTCGTCGTGGAGCTACTTCAGTACCCATGAGCATATCGAAAATTGCATCTGCCTGCTGGGCGTCTTTAATATCTACTTGCTTTAATACGCGAACTTTTGGATCCATTGTTGTTTCCCACAATTGGTCAGGGTTCATTTCTCCAAGACCTTTGAATCGCTGAATGCTTTTAATTTTCTTTCCAAGTTTGCTTTGTTTTGCAACAAAGTTGTCTTTTTCTGAGTCACTGATAAACCAGTGCTTTTCTTTTCCAATTTCGACTTTAAACAATGGCGGCTGTGCAACATATACTCGCTTATCTTCGATTAGCTTTCGCATGAATCGGTACATAAATGTAAGTACCAGCGTAACAATGTGAGCACCGTCAACATCGGCATCTGTCATAATAATAACTTTACCATAGCGAAGCTTGGCGATCTCCATTTGCTCTCCAATTCCACATCCGAGTGCTGTTACCAGATCCTTAAGCTTTTCGTTTGCCAATACACGATCCAAACGATACTTTTCGCTATTGATTGGCTTACCACTGAGTGGCAAAATAGCCTGAAATTCTCGGCTTCGTGCCTGTTTTGCTGATCCACCTGCGCTATCACCTTCTACAACAAATAATTCTGAGAGCTCTTTGTCTTTTGTAGAACAATCTGCAAGTTTTCCTGGCAATGCTGAAAATGTCAAAACGTTCTTTCTTAAGATAGCGTTACGTGCTGCTTTTGCTGCGTTACGTGCTTTCAACGAGATAATTGCTTTCTGAATCACTGATTTTGCGTCGCCCGGGTTTTCCTGGAAAAATTCGTGCAACGCGTCAACAACGACTTTCTGAACAATACTCTTGATTTCAGGGTTGTTCAATTTGATTTTTGTCTGACCCTCATATTGTGGGTTTGGAAGTTTTACTGAAATAACTGCGGTTAACCCTTCTCGGACATCTTCTCCTTCGAGCTTTGTTTTCTCGTCGAGAAGGCTTGCTCCAAGTCCATACTTGTTAATTGTTTGTGTTAATGCTGCTTTGAATCCTGCTAAGTGAGTTCCACCTTCTGGGTTTTCAATGTTGTTTGCGAATGTTTTTATATTTTCCTGGGTTGAATCTGTGTACATAAATCCTACTTCGACGACAACGTTCTCATCTTCTTTGCTGACGAAAAATGGAGTTTTCATAATTGCATTTCCCACTTTGAGACTGTTTACAAATGAAAGAATACCCTTTTCGAAGTAATACTGCTTTGTGATTGCTCCTTCTGATTGCTCGTTAATGAATGTGAACAAAATCTCAGAAGTTAAGTATGCCTGAGTATGAAGTCTTTTTTCGATAGTTTTTGGATTGAATTTCTGATCTGCGAAGATCTCTGTATCTGGTAAAAAGTGCTGAGTTGTTCCTGTCTGCTCTGCATCGTTTAGTTTACGGACAACTTCAAGCTCTGTTTGGCGAATTCCACGTGAAAACTTCTGTTGATATAACTTTCCGTTACGCATAACTTGTGTTGTCATTTCCGAAGAAAGTGCATTCGTACAAGAAATACCTACTCCGTGAAGACCACCGGAAATTTTATACGCATTTTTGTTGAACTTACCGCCAGCGTGAAGCACAGTCATGACTGTTTCAAGTGCGCTTAGGCCAGTTTCTGGGTGAACATCTACAGGAATACCACGGCCATTATCTCGAACAGTAATGGAATTGTCTTTGTGAAGAATAACAGTGACATGTGTTGCAAACTTTCCAAGTGCTTCGTCAACAGCGTTGTCGAGTGCTTCGTAAAAAATCTGATGTAATCCATGAGCATCGGTTGAACCGATGTACATAGCTGGTCTTTCGCGTACTGCTTCAAGGCCCTTAAGGACGGTAATTTCCGCCGCATTATATGATGATTGTTTCTGTGGTTGTGTTGCTGCCATTTGTCATTATATCACGTGAGCAGTAGACTTTGTACCCCCATTTGGACGAATAATATGGAACTGACATGTTGAGAATATTTGAACAAGGTAAAGGAGAGACTTTTTATTTAGGGGTGAGAACAGGCACTTTTGCGACCAAAAAAGGATACACAGAAGTGCCTGGGGGAGACTTTTAGCGATTACTGTGGCAATTCAAGCCGATAGATTTTGTCGCGGGATGAACCGAATACGGCAAAGTCAGGCATGAAGCCAGAAATCTCACGCACAGTGACTGTTTCAGGAAAGGT
This sequence comes from Candidatus Dojkabacteria bacterium, assembly GCA_030583825.1. Taxonomy (GTDB): domain Bacteria; phylum Patescibacteriota; class Dojkabacteria. The sequence continues at coordinate 862,817 of CP129477.1, forward strand.
GCGTGTGCCACGTCCAAGAATCATGTTTCGGAATGTTATTTCTCCATCAAGGGTGAAAATGGGTTGAACGCGATATTCGCTCCATATTTCTAACTGCAATGAGGCAGCCGAAGCTAATTCTCGTCCGCAACCATCGGAGAAGCACCATACCTCTGCAAAACTCGTATGCAGTGAAAGTGGTTCAGATGGAGTTGTTACTATTAAATGGTAAACGATTAAAAACTTTCCTTCCTGAGGAATACCATTCACCACTAGCGTTGCGTGATTTTCTAGGCGCAATGTACCGCCGTAAAAAACGCGTGTAGTCGGCGTTTCAGCCTGAAGCGGAGCCTCTGCCTGCACGGGAATAAAACCTATGCTTAGCATTAGCACGATAAAAACGAGGACGGCTTTCCTCAAATCAAACATTGAAATCTCCTTTTTGAAGAACGGAGTTTAACGATACACCCGATTATACTACTTTCTCCTTACGAAATCCTGACAAAAGGCATTCCCTAGAAAATAAACTGAAAAACTTTACGAACCAGATTCCTCTTTATACCCTTCCGCTTGCAGCTTAAATGCCTTCGCATATACGCCATCTTTTGCGAGTAATTCGCCATGTGTTCCCTGCTCTGCAATCTTGCCCTTTTCAAGCACGATGATTCTGTCTGCGCGGCGAACAGTCGAAAATCGGTGGGAAATAATCACAACTGTTTTATTCTTAAAGAAGTCGTAAATTCTCGTAAAAATATTGTACTCAGAAACTGCGTCAATTGCGGCTGTTGGTTCGTCAAAGACAGCGAGTGCTGCATCACGGTAGAAAAATCGAGCAATTGCAATCTTTTGCTGTTGTCCTCCACTTGGGCGGATTCCACCCTCAAATCGTTCGCTCAAAATCTGATCATATTGCTTCTGAAACTCCATAATAAAATCATGTGCATCGGCGCTTCTTGCGGCTTCAACAATTTTCTCTTCATTAAGCTCTTTTACAGATCGTCCGATATAAATATTTTCTCTGACAGTCATGTGTCCGTAAGAATTAAAGTCTTGGAAAAGGATGCCTACATTTTTGTGCCAGTCGTCAATTGTGAGATCGTTTATATTCATTCCGTTTACAAGAATTTCTCCTGAAGAAACTTGGTAAATCCGTGCTAATAATTTCACTAAAGTTGTTTTTCCTGCGCCATTGTGCCCGACAATCGCGATTTTCTCTCCAGCTTTAATTGTGAAGGATAAATTATTAAAAATTTTCTTTTTTGAGTGTGGATACGAGAACGATACATTTCTAAATTCAATTTCAGGAGGCTCAGAAAGCCGGGGTAATGCAATGTGACCATCCGCAACTGCTCTTTTAAGCTTAAAGAGCTTTACAACATCAATCATTTTTACTGAGTATTCATTCAAGAATGAAATTGTTCCCAATACTCTCATCAGTGCCGAAGAGAAGCTATCAACTGCACGGATCTGAAACGTTGCTGTACCAACCGTAATTGCGCCTGCAATTGCCTGACCGATAACAACAACATATGCCCCAATGCTTACGAGTGAGTCCAGCAGATTCAAAAAGAATCCTACGAGTTCTCTATCGCGGATAATCTGCAAAATCCCTTTGTTATACCATGCGTAAAATTCTTTAAACTTTCTGTCAAAATATCCATATGCACCGGTAAGTCCAATTTCCTGCAATGCATTCGGATTTGTTAGCCATCCTGAATAATTGCCTGCCATACGACGCTTTTCTGAGTTATCTACCTGGAACCTAAAATCTTTATTTGTGTAATAGCGGTCGGGGACAAATTTTATAAGTGTTAATACAATGAGGATTGGTATAAACATTGGAAGAAACGCAACAAGCACGACTCCTGCGGTAATTGCGCGGATAATCTGAGCAAATCCCGTGACCAACTCAAGGATAATATCAAATGTACTGTAAATCCATTGGTTTGCTCTTTGAACTATATTGTTTACTTCGGGATCTTCGAGTGTCTGTACTCCAAGCGAATGTAAATGTGTGTACATGATTCTTTCCAGCTCGCTGCGCATAATCATTCTAATAGAACGCCTGGCGTAAATTTGGATGCTGTGAACAAATCCATCGAAAATAATCCAGTATAAAAATAGTGCAATAAGGTACGGATACATTTCAGAAATATTTCCACCATTTGTTGTGAGGCGAATCAATTCGTCAAGCACTTTTGCGAAAAGCGCGGCGTAGATAATTGGGCGTACTTCCGCAAGCACTTGCATTAAAAACATGAGAATCAGTTTAAATGGTGCGAATCTGAAATACGTTTTAAGAGTCCAAAGGATAATTTCGAAGAACTCTTTCTGGGTAATTTTTTCCTGTTTGACAGGATTTATGTCTTTTTGATTTGCCATGTCGGAATTATATCACAAATGCGGGACTTTCTTATGTTCTAGAGGTATGAGATAATACAGGGATGACACAGAGCGAAACAGATACTCTGCCTTCACAAATGGAGCAGCAACTTTCAAAAGGAGTTATGTACATTGTCGCAACGCCAATCGGTAACTTGCAAGACATGACATTACGGGCAAAAGATACGCTTTCTAATGTTCACACAATTATTGCAGAAAACCCTCAAGTGACTCGAAAATTGCTTACACATTTTGGTATTTCTACTCCTATTATCCCCTACCGTGAAGATAACCACGACCGAGTTATTGGCAACATAATCACAACACTAAAAGACGGACACAGTATTGCACTTGTGTCAGATGCGGGAACCCCGGTGATTTCTGATCCTGGTATTAAGTTGTTGCGAGAGTGTTATGCACAAAATATTCCAGTTATCCCAATTCCAGGTGCTTCTGCAGTAACTAGCGCAGTCTCAGTTTTTCCTGTTCCAAGCCCGAAGTTTGTGTTTCTTGGATTTTTTCCACGGCAGTTTTCAGAGTTTAAGAAGTGGTTTGAGCAGTCTCAGGACTTTATTCTCAAAGAGAAAGTATCATATGTTGCGTTTGAGTCTCCACATCGAATACGAAAGACGCTTGAAGGATTTGTCGAATTTGCAAAAGACCTTTCTGAAAAATACACTCTCAGAATTGGTCTTGCGTCGGAAATTTCGAAACTTCACGAAACATTTTTATGGTCTGCACCAGATGCGTTGCTCTCGTATAGAGAAAATGGCTTTTCCTTAGAAAAGGGCGAATACACAATTGTGGTATCATTTGTAAAGAATGGAAAACAACAAGATGACAACAGCGAAACAGAATACGACGAAGACAGTCGTGATTAAGCTTGGGGGATCACTTCTCTCTCCGTACGATAAAGCGATGTCGCAGCTTTGCTCTGCACAGATTCCTTTTGACGTGGACTACGCAAATAACCTGATTCAACAGCTTGTCCGTGCTCCAATGCGGGTAGTATTACTTGTTGGTGGAGGTTTCTTAAACCGCTGGTATGTGAAACAAATGAAGGCGTCGTGGAACATTGAAGAAGGAAATACAAATGACCTCCATACTATCGGCATTGCTGCGTCAGTGATAAATGCGAGTACATTTAAGATATTGCTACATAATGCCCTTGGCGTGAAACAACGACTTTTTCCAGAAGTTTTAAAGTTTCACATGTATGAGCACCTAGATGAGCTACGTGACCAACTTGAGGCTTCTCAATTTATTGTTGCATCGGGTTGGAAACCAGGTCACAGCCATGATTTGGATGCAGTTATGTTTGCGGAGTACTTTGGTGAAACAACGTTTTACAGCCTAAAGAATATTGATGGCGTATATACCGCTGATCCAGAGAAAGATTCCACAGCGAGACGTCTTGCTTCACTTACATGGGATGAATATTTCTCAATTATTAAAGTCACAGAACATTTGCCAGGTGCCAACTACCCTGTTGATCCTATTGCAGCAAAAGAATCTAAAGAAAAAAATATTACTTGCTACGTTATGAGTGGAACAGAGTTTTCCGACGTGGAACGAGTTATTCATGGACAAATACCAGTCCAGGCAACGCGAATTTCAAACTAACCTAAGTTTATTACCTAGTGAAAAATAAACATATTGAGGTTATTGTTAACCCGGCATCCGGTCAAAAAGTCCTTAATTTGCGCGTACTAAATGCCGTTTTCAAAAAGTATAAATACGATTGGGATGTTTCTATTACCAACCGCGCAGGAGATGCCGCAAAGTTTGCAAAGAAGGCTTCAAAACGTGGAAGTATCGTTGTCGCATACGGAGGAGATGGCACTGTAAAAGAAGTCGCCGGTGGATTGGTTGGAACGAACGCTCTAATGGGAATTATTCCTGGAGGTACAGGCAATGTTATGTCTATTGAGCTTGGGATTTCTGCTGACCAGCGCGAAGCGGCTGAGATAATCGCCAAGCCCGAAATTAACACACGAAAAATAGATGTTGGTCTCACAGAAGATAAAGAATATTTTGTTTTACATGCAGCAATGGGATTATCTGCCCAAATGATACACAATGCTCCACGGAGTGCAAAGAATAACCTTGGGCAACTTGCGTATGTTTTTGGCGCATTTGCAGCAATTCAATCTCCAATTGAAAGTACATATCAGCTTGAAATTGATGGCAAAAAAAGCGAAGCCAAAGGTGTCACCTGCATTATTTGTAATGCTGGAAGTATTGGTCTTCCCGGCTTAAAGATGGACGAAGATGTTTTAATTGATGATGGTAAGCTTGACGTATTTATTATTGATTCTGCGGAGCTTGGAGCTCTTGTAGACGTTGCAAAAAATCTTTTACAGAAAAATATGGGTGTGCCCCATCTTGAGCACTGGAAAGGTTCAAAAATTGTTGTGACTGCAACTCCAAAACAGCCTGGCCAACTTGACGGTGAGGTTTATACAAAGAAACGTATTGCAATTTCAGTGATTCCACAAGCAGTGAACATCATTGTTCCATAGCGTGGTTTATTATTCAGGAATTTATCAGAAAGGTGAAGGGACAGCCTTGTTTTTCGTTGTTTATGACGGTAAGCAAGGCTGCCTAGGTGAAATTCAGTTGGAGGAAATAGTTTTTCTGACGCAGTAGCTTTGCTCTAAAGCATCTAAAATAATTTCCCACATCTCCGTTTCTGCGCGGTTGTTTGCTTTTTCGAGTTGCTCCTGTGCAATATTTAGTAAGGCTTCGGGTGTGGAATTACTTTCCGAATAGTGAAGAATAGTAACTTCATGCTCACCTGAGTAACTAAATAGGATACACACGATTGCAAGAAGGCAACCGTTTTTACAGAGTTTGACCGCTACATCATATTCTATGTCCATTGCGTCTGCGATGGCTTCGGCGGACATATCAGGGAAGAACAACATTCTAAAATTTCTCCATGTGCGCTAAACGAATAACCGATAGTATTGTAACATCTTGTAAGAAGTTCGTAAACTTTCGTGTCGCGAAGTCTATTTCTCTGAAGTATAATTATATGTCCGAACAATGACAAAAGGGAGGTTCGTATGTTAGTCCAGATATTGCAATACCCAGCTATCGCGCTCTTAAAGGTGGCAATGTGGGTAGTTGCCCTTACGCAGAACGCGCATAGTCACTCTGTCTCCGGTAATATGCTTGACTGGGATGATAAAACGACTCGCGTTTTCTGGGCAGTAATGGTGATATACATTGTGGCGATAGTTGTAATATCATTGTTCCTTTCCGCATTCAATCTGTGGTCGGGAATCGCCTTCTTCATTGTTATGGTTGCGAGTAGTTTTGCGTTATTCGGCACGCCGTCCGCGTCATCCAAACAATAACGCTCTCTCATGACCAAGACGGGTCGAAGCTTTTTCCCACGAATCGCTTCGACCCACTTTTCCTTATCCTATTTATCAAAACTATTACACTAGATTTGCTCTTCTCTACTCATTCGGTAACCGAAATACCGTCCAATTATCGGGCACAGATTCTCCCCTATCCCTTTCTTTTATGCTATAATCCATGGCAACTGCCTTGAAGAGATAATATCAAAAGGGGGAACATGGCAGATATGCAATCTTTAGAAACTAAGTCGGCACAACCGGTGCAAAACAATATAGGTGACCTCGAAGGTATTTTAGAGGCGCGTCCTCCTTTAGGAAATCGCCATTCTTCTTCACGAAAACCCAACGAAGCCGCAACACTCAACTATTTTGACCTGAACAATGAAGAGGCTCGTGAGCGAGCCTTACACATACAGGAATCACTCCGCAGGCAACATTTCCATAAAGTCCACACAATGTACGAAGCATTTGAGACAGAACCAGGTGCTGTAAACGCTTTGAGACGAGATACTGTTAATAACATTGCTGCAATGCAGTGGTTTCCTAGGCACTCTCAAGAAGCACAAGAATACTTCGAGGAGATGGTTCCAGACGAAGATCTTCGTAAACAAATTCAGCTTCATTACAGTGAATTCTTCACATATGTTCATAGAGAAGTCGCCCGAGCAGTACTTTCGCCTCGAAAGTGTGAAACAATGTTTGCCGACAAAGGACTCTTGAGCAGAATTAGAAAGAACCTTCCAGCGCATCTTATTCCTGCTGCAGAAGAACTCACAGAACAGCTTATTGATGACTACTATCAACAGCTAAACAACCTCATTGACGAAGAAAAGCTCGCAAAATATGAACAAAATGTTTGTTACGAGCTAGATTGGTACGATGATGGCTATAGCCTACACAAGAGAAAAAGAAATATTATTTTGCTTAACGGCCCAGTTGGCTCAGGAAAAGGAACGACGCTTGAACAATTAGAAGCTGAAGCTGTAGAAACAGGAACTGCCGGTATTGCCGGACGTGGTGGACAATCAAAAGAAAAACGCGATAAATTAGAAGGTGGCCCAAACAGATACGATCGTTGGGAATATGTTTCCGGCGGACTTGACCGTTCACGCAAAAAGCAGAGACGAATTCCTGACCGCGTTATGCGTATGTGGCTTGCAATGGAACTTATGCAAAAGCGTGGAGAGCTTGATGCAGAAGGAAAATTCGACGAGCCTATTTATATCTCGGGTTATCCTCGCGAGGTTGATCAAACAAAACTCTTTGCGCATCTTGACCAGGAGCAAGTTGTTTCTGTGTATATGGAAATTTCTGAACAGGAAGCAGCAACGCGAACGCTAAGCCGCATGATTGAGCAAAGTGTCGCAACTGCAATGGATGCAAGAGCTATTGAAAATGCTGAGCTTTCTCGTGCAGAAAAAGATGCAAGACTTGCAAAGTTGGAATATTACCGCGGAGATGACTTTAAATCTTTGGACTTTTCAAATGCTCCAGAAGTTAGACAGATGATCTTGCGGTTTAATAAAGACATGCTTGCTGCGTTGCAAATCGTAGATCCACACGGGAAAATAGAGTTGAAAAAACTACAGGAAAAAATTAAAAAAGCAATTTTTGAGAATCACAAGGCAGCGATTGAACAGCTATTGCTGGCACGTGGAGACGAAGGTCATAAAGGAGAAGCTCGATATCACCTCGACATGCGCAACAAAAGGTCTATTATTGAAGCATCCGAGTCAATGGGTATTGAAACAATTATCGTTCAATGTGACGGTAAAGCCCCACCGCAGGTAACTGAAGAAGTGGCACAATATGTCCGCGCAGCCTAAAGACACCGAAATTCGGTATTACCACCCTCCTGAGAAAGACTTTGAGCCGGTTGCTCTTGGACGCGAAGTTTTGCCGGGTGGAAAATTCGCAATAATTACGACTGTAGAATGTCCAGAAGAAGTGAAAGACACAATTCGCGCCAATGCCGATGAGAACGAAGGAATGTTTCTCGCAGGTGATTTTATTGGCTCAGCATCCCGTCGAGTTGTAACCCGATTAAACTCACGCGAAGAAAGACCCCATGCAATCGCTGTTGTAAAAAGAAAAGCACAAGTGCCGCAGGATGGATATATGCGAAGGTTCACAACTTTCAGCTTAGTTAACGAGATTAGAATGGCCCATGCTACCAATGATATTATTGATGCAGAAGGATTGCGTGACTATTCCGTAATGTATCAGGATCAAGAAGTTGATATTCAGTTTGACGTGCAAGTGCCTTTTGGTGGTGTATATGGAATTACCCCGGAAACCCGAAATCAGCGTTATGGATTGTTTCAGTTTCATTCTGGAACTTCTGTCCGCGATGAAGTGGCAATGTCTTACGGGTGGAATCACCTCACACAGGAAGAACGTTTGCTCTATGGAAACCTTTTTCATGGACAGTTAACAAATCTTCATGTCGCGGCTGCTTCAAAATACGGGATTTATACACATGATTTAGGAGTTCACCAGCTATTGTATAACGAATCACGTAACGATGGAAAAACAAAGTACCAACTCACGATTCTTGATACTGAAGAATTTTACCCTTGTGAGCCTTTTGTTCCAGGTGGACTGTTTCCTGTTATATGTTTTCTTTAGTATTTGTCTCTGATTTTGCTTTTTACGGAATAGGGAACTTTTTCGCAAGTTCTGTAACTGCTTTACCGATTTTCTCTAACACGGAAGTTTCATCACGGTTTTCTAATGCTTCATGAATCCATAGTGCAATTTTCTCTGCCTCCTGCTCTTTCATTCCACGTGTTGTAATTGCCGGAGTTCCTAGTCGAATGCCAGAAGGATTCCATGGTTTTCCAGTATCGTTTGGAACTGTATTTTTGTTCACAATGAGGTTTGCTTTTTCTAGCGCAAGTGCTGCCACTGTTCCGGAGATTTCTTTATTTCGTAAGTCCAGAAGAAGCAAGTGCTTGTCTGTTCCTCCGCTTACGACATGATAGCCTAATTCTTGCAGTTTGTTCGCCATAGCCTGTGCATTTTTAATGACTTGAGCGGCATAATCTTTAAATTCCGGTTTCATTGCTTCTGCGAGCGCGATTCCAATGCCTGCAATGCTATGGTTTAGTGGGCCACCTTGAATTCCTGGGAATAATGCTGATTCTATCTGCCCAATAAGCTCTTTTCTTGCAAAGATAATTGCACCAACCGGCCCACGAAGTGTTTTTCTCGTTGTCATTGTTACTACATCAGCAAATGGAAATGGGCTGGGATATGCTTTCCCTGCGATAAGTCCTGCCTCGTGTGCAACATCTGCAAGATAATATGCACCGACACTTTGAGCAATTTGCTTCATTCGTTCATGATCAATTGTTCGTGGATATGCTGTTCCACCAGAAATAATCATTTTTGGCTGAACTTCTTCTGCACGTTTCTGTACTTTGCCATAATCAAACCGCTGGGTATCTGGATCAACCATATAAAAGTAGCTTTCAAACAGCTTTGAGGAGATAGTGACTTTCTTCCCGTCAGGAAGTTTCCATCCATGTGATAAATGTCCTCCGTCGTAAAGATGCATTGAAAGCACTCTACTTCCTGTCTCTAAGAGCCCTGTTGTCACGGCGAGATTTGCAATGCTTCCTGTTGCTGCCTGAACGATAACTCCCCATTGATTTGGGTCAAGGTCGAATAGGTCAAGTGCGGCTTTTTTTACTAGAAATTCTATATCGTCAATAATATGATTTCCTTGGTAATAGCGTTTTCCTGCTGCTCCCTCCGAATATTTATTCATAAGCACGGATCCAACAGCTTCGCGAACATCTTTTGAAACATGATTTTCAGACGGAATTAGTTGAAGCTGTGTATTTTGCCTATCTTCTTCTTGCGAGATGAGATTTTTTAGTTCTGTTGTAAGCTTTTTGTATGGCATTGTCGTAATTGAGTTAAGATTTTAGCTTTGAAAGAATAATTTTTGAATAATCACTCTCTTCTGATTTTTTAATTTCCTGCAATACTGTTTCTAATACGCTTGTATCGCTTACTTCCAATGCATCGTGAATTTTATCGAGCAACTCGAAGCAAAGTTTCAGAAATTGGGATTCTTTTTCAGTAGAAAATGCCAGTGTGACTGAATCATTTTCTACATTGAGAATTCCTGCTTCTGCGAGTAACGAGTAAATGCGCATTGTGCTGTTTCTATATGCGCGGAGTGACGAGCTTGTCCACGCATCATAGCGTCGCAATTCATGCGCTGTATATCCTACAACTGTTTCATGAAGTTTCTCAGGTGAGAGTTGTCCATTCTTATCCAGAATGTGTAAAGCTGAGAGCGCGTTCAAATCTGCTCGTAACTCTTCGAGTTGCTGAGAATATACGTTTGGTATTGCTGGCGCAAAATCTCCAATATTGTAAATCGTGTGACCAAACTCGTGTGGAACAACGTGATTCAACATCTGATCCTCTGCAGTAACGTACTGCAATTCTTTTTCAACTCCGTCCCCAAAAACTTTTTTGAACAATTGCTTTGCTTTTTCTGTTCTTGCTTGTGATGACTGATAGTCAAGATAGATTTTTACACCCTTTTCCTGTTTTACTTCTGTTCGATTTGGAATACTCTGCCCTGCAAATTTGAAGTGAACGCTCATTCCTGTTTGAAACGGTAAGTATGACACACATGCAAGTGAATTTCGCAGTGCTTGTAATCCTTTTTTACTGAATTCGTTATCTCGAACTGAATAATACGCATCTAATATCTGCTGAGACGCTTTAAAAGATGCTTGTGCTTGCTCATGTGATTCATCCGTAAATCGGAGGGAAAAGTCAGGAATTATTTTTACACCTAGAGGGTCGCCATAGTGGTTCTCAATGTCGTGAACAATCTGAATCCAGAAACTTGTGTTCATCCAGTACTTGTCCACTTCAGTCCAGGCCTGCTCTAGTTCTTCTATGCTGGTTAATGCAAGTGCGCCTCTGTAATGTTTAAGATACGTAACCATCGCCTGCTCCTCTTCGTTGAGTGTCATGTGCTGTGTCGCAGCAAAAAGATTGTCAAAGTCACGTAAAATCGGGTCAAGCTCTTGTGCAAACTTTTCGGCGTATGGAATCTGCTGCAATGTTTCGTAGGAAACATTTTCCTCGCTATTGTGGGTAATGACGGTGTAACCATTGTCAAAGCCTTTTTCTGTAATAAATGAGTGAAGTTTGTCCGGATTTGTCTCTAGCTCCGCTTTAAGAAATTGTGATGCAGGACTTGAAACCATTTCTTGAATCCATGCCTTGTAATATGCAGCATAGTGAAAAGAAATTTCGAGTGAGTACATGACTAAAATTGTTTCAAACGGTGTCAGTTGCAAGCGATTTGCCTGGATTTCCTCTCGAATTCCATCGCGTACGGTTTGCTGGTATTCGTTTGCAAGATCAAGTAACGCGTAAAAAGTTTCAGTCCCTTCTGTAATTCCTGCGAAATCTGATTTTGCAGATGCGCGAAATGCCTGGTCTTGTGATACTCCTTCGGGAAGCATTTTCATTGATAAGACTTCTTTCCATTTTTCGCTTTTTTGTGAAACAATGTTTTGAAGGTGTTTCACGATTTCGATATGTGTCATATTCTCCCGATAATATATTAGTTGAGACTCTTTTGACTATTTTCCCAAGCGGTAGCCGTTTGCTCAAGGAGTGAGATAATTGTCATTGGGCCGACACCACCTGGAACTGGTGTAACTGCTCTGGCAACCTCGCTCACACTTTCGTAGTCACAATCTCCTACAATTTTGCCCGTTTCAGGCTGGACAGATGTACCAACGTCAATCACAATTGCTCCTTCTTTTACATATTCCTTTGTGACGAACTGGGGTTTCCCGACTGCACTCACAAGAATATCTGCTTCTCGTGCGATAGACAGTATGTCTGGTGTAAATTCATCGCAGAATGTGACTTCTGCGCCGTGGTGTTTTAGTAGCATGCCAATAGGATGCCCTGTATATTTGCTGTTTCCAATTACCACAGCTTTTTTACCCTGTAAATGAGCATCAATACTTTGTATAAGTGAAAGTACTCCTTTTGCAACTGCGGGAAGAAACTGTGACGTATGATGCTCTAGTGCGTCAAGCGATGCTGAACTTATTCCATCTATATCTTTCGCTGCGGGAACGAGGTCGAGGATTTCTTGAGTATTTACATGTTGAGGAAGAGGAAGCTGTATAAGAATGCCGTGGATATTGGGGTCGTTTGCAAGCTCTGTGACTGTCGCGTGAATGACAGATTGTTGACATTCTGCCTGGATTCTTACAAGGGTTGTCGCAATTCCGATTGCTTCTGCCTGTTTTTGCTTCATTTTGACATATTGCTCGGATGCGGGATTATCACCCACAAGAACAATTGCTAAATGTGGTTTTGTTTGCGCATTTTTCAGCCGTTGAGAAAGCTCGGCTGCTCTTTCTAATGCTAGTTGTTTTCCTGAAATCTGTACTGCGGCTCTTTTGGTCATGAGTAATATGCCCTATTGTACCGTATGTGGGAAGATTATGTAAATAGGCCTGAATATTTACGGTTTTACGCAAGAGACTTATAGTATGATATAATACGCGTAGACCTAATAGGGTCTGAAAATTGTTCGTATGAAAGGAACTTAAACATCATGTCAGTCCGCACACCTCGTCAAGACGAAACTTCCGAAGAAACTTTTGTTCCTGAAATCGCACCAGCGTCTGTGCCGCAAGGCTATCTGAGAGAATATCCAGACCTGATTGAGGCGACAACAGGTAAAACACCACACAAAAAGGTGAAGAAGCAAAAGAACGGGAAGAAGAAGTCGAATGGCGACAATGAATAACTGACACCTTTCACGAATCGGGAGTGAGCGCTCAACAATATACACAACAACGAAAACTCACTCCCTTTTCTACCCTTTTCATGAAAAATATCTCCTTTATGTGTACAGTTTTATTGCAAGATTAACCTATAGTATGTTGTAATTACGATATGTAATAGCCTGAAAGGATGTACGACTTACAATGAAAAAAAATATCTACTGGACAAAAAAGGTAGTGGGACATTCCCTCTTTGAGGGTGAAGATACCTCGATTTTATGGGACAATATCCCTCAAAAGATCCTCAGGAAAGTCCAGCAAAGTAAGAAAAGAAAGAAAAAACAAACAAAAAACTAGGCTAAAATTACGTAGGGTTAGGAGTCACATTCCGTTTTATATTCGATGCTCTTAGCCCTACTTTTCCACTAATCTATGAAACTAATCCTCAATCTGGGACTTTATCTTTTTCCAATCGCTGCGCATGCGAGGTAATACTCCTGCAACATAAGAAGGATCTTGATTTGCAAGTAATTGTTCAACGGCGAATTCTAAGAATACCTCATTTTGGCTCCCCTCAAAAAGAATCACATCATTTTCTTCAATCATATTTTTAATGTGGTAGCTCAATTGTTTTCCATTTTTAAACCAGAACAGATTCTCATTCATTGCAAAGCCAAGCTCTTTCGCCTTAGGAATGCCGTATTTAAGCATTTCTGTGTTTGTAAGTATCAACAAATCAGCAACTTTGACAGCTTCTTCGATTAAATCCTCATGAATTTTCTGTGTTAGCAATCCGTTTTCTCGTAATTCTCCTAATACTACAACTCGTCTGCGGCGCTTATGTTTTGTCATGTCTCTCATTGCGTGAAGTAACCCCACAGCGGCATCAATGTTCGCGTTATATGAAGAATCAATAATCACAGTCTTTTCTATACCAGGCAAAATGGAGGAACGTCCGGGTTCAATACGCAGTAATGTAGGAAGCATGCGATATGATTTGTCCAAGTCGAACTTTAATAAATCAAGAATTTTTGTTGCTGCTTCAAGGTTCAGTAATGCCTGCGGAGGAAGTACATAGTTAGGAATTTCAACAGTGTATCGCTTGTTCTTGTATTTCACGACACCGGAAAACCCTTGCAACGTATTACCACCTTCAACAAGTGAAAAATCTTGGCCTGTACCGATGATCCGTACATTTTTCAAATCTTCGCTTGGAAGAAACGAAACTATATCGTGTGCAACAAATCCATGAGATCTATTTTCCAACGAGCGAATCAAGTTAAACTTTTCATTAGCGATAAGTTTCTTAATTGCGGTATTTCGTTCTTCTCCGGTAAGTGTCGGGTCAACAAGATGGTCAAATGCAAAGCCGTGTACTGTTCCAACAGAAATAAATACGCCAACATGTGGTCGGATAATTCTGAGTAATGCAGTCATATTATTTGGCCTGTATGGAGAATCAATTCCCATCTCTACAACAAATACGTCAAATTGCTCCCAGAATGTGAGTACTTGCCAGAATGCTTTAAAAAGAGTGCCGATAAATCCAAGCGTAGAATGCTTTTTTACGGGGAGTCCTAGAATTTCATAGCAAATACCAATATCGGAGTTGCCGCTGCCTGTGTATTTAAGTTTTTCACCAACATGTGGAGTCAAAAATGCAACTAATGTCTCTTTACATGATGACTTTCCAGTTGATCCTGTCACTCCAATTATTAGTGCTTCCGGATTTTTTCTGAGCTGGATTTTCGCGAATAGGTATAAAAGTGACCGGAATATGGTCTCTCCCAATTTCTTCATAAGTAGTATATTATATGAGATTTTCGCATTAAAGGCAATTTTAAGTAGAAAATCGGAACCGTAACGACCAATAGCAACAATTTGCTATTGTGTTGTAAGGCTTGGTAGAATTGAGGAGAATAGAAAATGTCTATTCGACGAAAACGTTACTTTTAAGATGTTCGCACGTTCAATTATCCAGGAAACTATCTAAGCTTATAGGTCACCGAATGACAAATACAGATTATGTCTGGCTCCTTGCTCTTCTTTGTGGATTTACCTTCACTTTCGCAGTAATTGGAGTTCCTACGGGGCTGGGATTGTTTCTTTTCTCCAATATGATTCTTGGTGTTTTATGGTTTCTCTATAGTCGTAAGGACAAAAAAGATCTCGCGCGAAACAAAGAGGCTGACATGGTGTTAAAAGTCTTCGCCGGTTTTTATGTTCTGTTAACGATTCCTTACCTTTACCGCCTTGATGAAATGGTAACAACTGGCCTTGTTGCGTATCATTTTCTTTACATTGCAGTATTCTCGGTTCTTGGACTATACCCAGCGTTGCTGGCAGTTTTAAATCCATTCAATATGTTCATTTATTGGCTAAGTGCCGGACTGAACTGGGTTATTCACATTTTTAAAACTATTTTTTCGTTACTACAGTTGGAATCGTCGCGTGTAAAATTTTTGTTAAAGACAGTTATTTATGTCACGATATCACTTGTTATTTTCATTGTGTTTGTAACGCTTCTTTCTCAAGCAGACGCAAACTTTCGGGAAAGAATTCTCAGAATCTTAGAGCAGATCAAGTTTGGTGAAATTGTCGTACGTACATTTGCAGGTCTCATATTCGTGTTTATTTTTGCCGGAGCTTTCAAGTTAGTGACCGAAATGCCAGTATTTGGAATTATTGCTGCAAAGAAGGAATTTATTGATGAGCAACTTGCAAAAGTGAAGCAGTTTATTCATTCAAAGTTCTCAGACGCATTTCTTCCGCTGCTTGTAACTGTCCCTATTTTCTTCATCTTCCTTTTATTTGTGTACTTGCAGTTTAAATACCTATTTGGTGTGAGTATTGACGAAGTTCTTTCAACTCTTACGTTTTCTGAATATGCTCGCAAAGGATTTTGGGAATTACTGCTTGTTGTCGCCTTGACCTACCCGATTCTCGCATGGGTTTCAAATCATTCTCGAACAGAAAAACTATTGCCACGAGTTATTAACTTTATTGTGAGTTCCAGTATTGTAGGATTTGTGTATGTCATGCTTTATTCTGCGTTTGTCAGAATGGGAATTTATAGCGAAGTATATGGCCCATCTGTTCGTCGAAATTATGTCATTCTTGCAATTATCGTTCTTGCCATTGGAATGACTTTGTATCAGGTATTGGCCGCAGTAAAAGCATTTAAGCCACAGTTTAGAATTCTTGCCTCTCAATTCTTTGGTGATTACATTATTCTTGCCGCGCTAATAGCTGTGTCATTGTTAAGCATCGTTGCAATTGTTCCATGGAACTCAGTTACTCTTCAGCAAATTGCCGCAAAATACGAGAAAACCGGGAATATAGATGTCTATCAGATTGTTGAGCTTCCAATGGAAACAACTCGAGAAGTATACCTATTTGCAGATGGCCTCGAGCAAAAGTATGCGCAACAGATTGAGGATGGATCTTGTGCGACAGATATGAAATGTCCATCATTTGGAATCCGCTTTTTAAAGGCGCGCTCACTTATTAAGAAGGAACAATACACCAAAGGAATTAACAGCTCTATTTTTACTCGAGTTTTCGGATTAAATATTACCGGACTTATGCTTGAAACATTCAAGACCCCCGCAAGAGACGAATATATTTCACAAGTAACTTCTACCAGCGAAAGAGAGCTCAACGCGATTGTGAATGACTTTGCAAGCGCGATAGAAAGAAACGATTTTGCTGCTGCCCGTGCATTATACGACCCCAAAATGCAGGCATCAAACCTTCGAGCTTTTAAATCAGGTGTAAGTCTTACGATCTCTGATGTCTCAACAGCGCGCGGAGCGGTTACAGCCTCTGACATGTTTGGCCATGAAAATTACGGTTCATATGCTCCAAAGTATGTGACCTATACTCTTTCGGTACAAGTAACACGAGATTCTTCCCAGATACAGGGGGTAAGTATTCGTCCACTACAGTTTGGCACTGACGATCTTGATGTCTATGCACAGGAATCAATGCCTCTACAGACTAGTAAGTCTGTGACAAACTCGCCATTGGTAATTCGAGTGGGCACGCGTAATGGAAAACCAGTAATTGTCTACTCAAACTTGGAACTTGCATATTTGCCTGAAGCATTTGTCTCAGAAGATGGAGAATATAACTATATACTGAGCAACTATGGATATGAAGCATATTGCGGAATATCTACGACTTCGGAAGTTCCTCGTGATTTGCCGGTACAGAAATGCTTTTCGGGAATCGAAACAGTAGGCAATTTAACTGCGGAAGACTTTCTCTTGAATACTGAAAAATAAGAAGAGCAATGCTTGTTTTGCCGCGATATTTGTGGAGATAAGCTCTCCTGCTCGTTGAATATGCTCAAGCAGTTTTTGTTGCTGTGAATGATTTTTCTCTCGAATAGTTCGCGATAAGTTACTTAAGAACTGTGCTGCCGACTGTTTTGTCCAATCTCCACCAGAAATTGTAACGTATCCGTTTAAATAATGCGGCTGCTTTGCTGTAAAAAGCTCGATTAAGGCAGAATCTTCATTTATTTGTCCACTCGATTGCTTCCCTGTGTAAATTTTTTTCGAGCGTGACAATATTGTTTGTAACATTGCCTGTTCATTTGTTGTTCCTAGCATGTATACGACTGTTTTTGGATGGTCTTCCAACTCTTTGAGCAATGCATTTTGTGCTTCTACTGTCAGCAAGTCAGCTTTTGGAATAATTCCAATTTGTAATAGTCGCTTAAATGGCTTATTTCGTAGCTTTTTGACAAATTTACGGGTATCTTCTACTCCTAACGATGGTGATTCTGACTCTAAAATATGAATATCTGGATCAATAAGCGTTTCGAGTGCGTATTCAAACTGGGCAGAAAGATGCTCGTTAACAGATGTAACAATGGCCTCTGTAATATCTTCCGACTGTTGGGCAATGAATAAATATGTCATGATCTATTTTACTGTAACAGCAGTTGGCCACGTTGCATACATGATTGTCTCTGATTCTCCAGACTTTTTAGGGAATGATTGCCAAATATACTCTGTGATAAACGGAATATATGGATGAAGCAATCGTAAGTATGTGTCAAGTGCTTTCCAAAGTGTCCACTGAGCAGCTTTCCTTGACGCAACTGCTTCATCAGAAGTGTTAATTGGATTCCCTTCTCGGTCTTTTGTATAAAGTCTTTGTTTGATGGCTTCGAGATAAACATCACAAAAGTCGTGCCAGAATGAGTCATAAAGGTCTAGTGACACAATTCCGAATCGGAATTTTTGTATCTTTTCTGCAACTTGTGGAATAAGCGCGTTAAGTTTTTCAAGCATTGCTTTGTCGTCTTCCGTGAAAGCAAAATTATCTGTCCATTCTGCGACATCACTGGGGAGGTTCATCATTGAGAACTTTGAAGCGTTCCATAGCTTGTTTAAAAAGTTTCGATATCCTTTTAGCTTTTCCTCGTCGAGGCGATAGCTTGCTCCAGCTTTGTTTCCAACAATGTATAAAAGTCGAAGTCCATCTGCTCCATAGTTTGTAACCAATTCATCCAAAGAGACAGTATTTTTCTTTGATTTGCTCATTTTTTGTCCGTCACCTGCTTTTACAAGTCCATGCAAGTAAACGTCTGTAAATGGATATTTTCCTGTTCTAAATTTCCCAAGCATGATCATGCGTGAAACCCAGAATTCGAGGATGTCATATCCCGTTTCCATAACATTTGTCGGATAGAAAATGTCATCTATTTCTTCTTTTTGCAATGTGACATAAGGCCATTGTCCCGATGAAAACCAAGTATCAAAAACATTTTCGTCTTGTTTCCATTCTGTTCCCGGTGATTCAAAGCTTACTTTTGCGAGATCTTTTGCAACTGCATCTGCAAAATCTGAAATCTCAATGCCATTGATTTGTTCAGTTATTTGTCCATTTTCATCAATTGTTTCTTCTACCTCACCTTTATACCAAATTGGGAAACGATATCCCCACCACAGTGAGCGTGAAATTGGCCAATCGCGAAGGTTTTTCATCCAGTGAAGATATTTCTTTGTCATATATTTGGGATGAATGCTAACGTGACCATTTTCAACTGCGTCCAAACCGTCTTTTTTCATTTCGTCAGTCTTAATAAACCACTGGCTGGACATTATTGGCTGAATAATGGACTTACAGCGCTCACAAACAGGAACACGTTGCAATGTCTTTTCTTCTTTTTCTAAAAGTCCGAGTGCTTTTAAATCTGCAATAACTGCTTCGCGTGCCTCACCAACTGTCACACCCACGTACTTACCTGCCGGGCCAACAATTTTTGCATCTTTATGAATAACAGAAATGTTCTCTACTTTTTTGTCTGGATTGGCTTGATTCCAGCGAATCATAATTTCATAGTCTTCGGTAGCGTGCGCAGGTGTTAGTTTCAATGCGCCCGTTCCTGTTTCCCTTTCGATAATTGGATCGAGAATAATTGGAATTTCTCTGTCCATGAGTGGCAAAATTGCTGTCTTGCCATGAAACTCTGTGTAACGCTCATCATTAGGATGAACGACAACTGCTGTATCACCAAGCATAGTTTCTGGACGTGTTGTCGCAATCGTAATAAATTTGTCACTTTCCCCTTTTATTGGATACTTGATGTAATACATCGCAGATTCACGTTCTTTCTTCTGTGTATCAATATCTGCGAGAGCTGTTTGACATGAAGGGCACCAGTTAACTATACGGACACCTTTATATACCTTTCCTGTGTCGTATAAATCAATGAATGTTTGTAAAACGTTGTGAACGATTTTTGGATCAAGGGTGAATGTGTCGCGTGCATAATCTGCACTTAAACCAATTCTCTGCTCGTCTTTTTGAGCGCGTGCCATCATCTCTGTAAAGTACTGGTATGTTTGCTCGTAAAATTCTTCCCGAGTGATATTATTTTTGTTTTTTCCCTGAGGTTTGAACAAATCGTTAAGAACAACAACTTCTCCCTGAATACCGGCGTGGTCTTTACCTGGAAATAGTAAAACTCGTTTGTCGTTCATTCGCCAAAAACGTCCAAGCAAATCCTGGTACGCATAGCCTGAAATATTCCCAATATGAGGACGATCGTATGCATTTGGCGGAGGATCAATGATTGTAAACTTTTTGTCAGGATTTTCTGCAAGATACTGACGCATTTCTTCCACAGTGTCAGCTTTTTTTGTTACTTTATTATACTCCGGCTTGTAAAAGTCGTGCGCGAGCCAATATGCGAGAATTTTCTTTTCAGATTCGTCTGCATTATAAGGGCCGCGATAAAGCTCAAAATTTTCTTGCGTCATGGCTCATTGTATCGGTATTTGTGGGAGTTGTAAAGGATATAGTTCAAATCTTCTTTGATAAGGTAAAAAATAAGGATTGGTGATTGCTATAGTTTCGTTAAACATAGAATTTCCGCGTATTGAAGTGAAATAGTTTTACACTTCAACAATCATAATTTTTACGCTATACTGCATGATATGGCACTGCCCTACACCGGTGTTGATTTGCGATTGCTGAATGCCCTTGTGCAACAGGGAAAGCTTACAAATGAGCAAGCTGAAGCCCTAAAACTCGAGTCTGCGCAGCAAAGTAAGTCTGAAATAACACTGATACTTGAAAAAAATTTACTCTCCGAAACGGATGTTTATAGAGTCAAGGCACAAATTTATAATGTGCCTTTCATTGAGGATATTAGCGGTGTCACTGTTCCCCAGGAAGTTCTTACCGGCTTAAACGTTGATACGCTCAAAGAGCAAATGGCTTTCCCATTTGAAATCACTGAGCAAAAAGTAAAAGTATTGATGGCTGACCCGTTCAACGTGGGTGCTATTCAATTCTGGCGTGTCCGATATATTCCAAGACAAATCGAAGTGTACACGTCTACTCCATCGGTAGTCGCGTCGTTTGTTAACACAAAATTTGGAAACTTAATCGGGGGCGAGGTCGCCTCTGCTGTATCATCATATAAACAAGATGCCGGGCAATCTGGTATTGACGAAACTGTCATTAGTGAAGGTGGCGATCTTGGTACAGATTTGCAAAGCGCTCCTGTCGCAAAAATAGTTAACACAATATTGGTATATGGTGCTCGTGTAGGCGCATCAGATATCCATATTGAACCGCAGGAAAACTCTATTCGTGTGCGATACCGTATTGATGGTGTTATGCAGGAAAGAATGAATTTGCCAAAAGATTTGCAAGCGCCAATTGTGGCACGTATCAAAATTCTTTCAAACCTTAAAATTGACGAAACTCGTCTTCCGCAAGACGGTCGTATCTTTATCAAAGTAGATAATCGAAGCTTCGACTTACGTGTATCAACACTTCCTGCAATTCAGGGTGAAAAAACAGTAATGCGTTTGCTTGAGCGTACGACAGGTATTCCTCCATTGGAAGAGTCAGGTCTTCGCGGCTCTGCATATCGAAAATATCTTGAAACAATTAAGCTTACGAACGGAATCATTCTGATTACTGGGCCGACAGGTTCAGGTAAAACGCGTACACTTGCTTCGACGCTCTCACGAATGAACGATCCAAAGGTAAACATTATTACCATTGAAGATCCGGTTGAAATTCGTGTTGGCGGTATTAACCAGGTTCAGATTCACCACGAAATTGGACTTGACTTTGCGACAGTACTTCGTGCGGTATTGCGACAAGACCCGAATATCATCATGGTTGGTGAAATTCGTGACGGCGAAACTGCGACATTGGCTATTCGTGCTGCATTGACTGGTCACTTGGTTCTTTCTACTTTACACACAAACTCTGCGGTAGCAGCGCTTACTCGTTTGACTGATATGGGAATTGAATCATACTTGGTTTCTTCAACAGTAAAAATGGTTGTTGCACAGCGTCTTGTGAGAACTGTGTGTCCATACTGCCGTGAGCCATATGCTGCATCTCCAAGTGATGTCGAAGAACTACAGGAGCAATTCAAATCTATTCAAAATTTTGACATGTTTTCATATTTAGAAGCGTTGGCACAGAAAAATGGAAACCCTCCGAATGACTCTGTTGAGTTTAAATTTGCTCCTCCTGTAAAAGCTCCTGAAACATTACCGGATGGAACAAAGCAAATGTATCTGTACAAAGGAAAAGGTTGCTCTCGTTGTGGTGAAAGCGGATATAAAGGTCGTATGGCTATCTTCGAAGTCATTTCTATTACTCCACGGTTGGGTGAGGCCATCACTCAGAATGTTCCGTACGACGTATTGCAGAAAATTGCAGTTGAAGAAGGAATGATTACGATGTACCAGGACGGTTTCTTAAAAGCAATTGAAGGAATTACCTCTATGGCTGAGGTTATGAGGGTTGCGAAAAGTGAATAAATTGGATACTATTTGATTACATGGATGGAAACGCCCCCGTGACTCCAAATGTCACGCAAAATTCAGACTTTTCGGTGTCCCAATTTGCCGGTGCTCCGGCTGCATCACCTTCGATTCCTAGTGCACCTATGCCAATGCCGGGAACATCGGATATGAACGCGAATGTTTCACAAAATATGCCTCAAATGCCTCCTGCACCGCAAGTTGCACAGTCGTTTGCACCACCGACATTACCCCCTATGCCACAAGTACCCGCATCTCCGACCGTGGAACAGCAGATTCAAGACGTTTCACAACTACCTCCACTTCCGCAAACACCTCAAAACAATGTTTCACAGCCTGCAGCAGCTGCAGCCTCGGCACCTATGGTTCAAGTTGTAGATTCTGTCAGCGGTGACATGAGTATTTTTCAGATGCTTGAGCTTGTTGCATCAAAAAACGCATCTGACTTACACCTTGTTGTTGGTTATCCTGCAATGCTTCGTATTGATGGCGATCTTGTGAATATTTCCAGCACAATTGTCTCTCCGGATATGGCCAAGAAACTTGTATATGATGTCCTTCCTGACGATAAAAAAGAACAGCTTGAAGTAAATCGTGAAGTTGACCTTGCATATGGATACGAAGGAATTGGACGTTTTCGTATTAACGCATATTATCAGCGTGGATATATTTCTGCAGCATTTCGTTTGATTCCTACACGTATTAGGACATTAGACGAATTGAAAGTTCCCGCTATTTTTAAAGAATTTGCAGAGCTTGAGCAAGGATTGGTATTGGTAACCGGCCCGACAGGTCACGGAAAATCAACAACGTTGGCAGGTATTATTCAACAAATTAACGATACTCATCCAAAGCACATTCTGACTATTGAAGATCCAATTGAATACGTATTTCCACAATCAAAAGCGTTAGTTTCTCAGCGTGAGCTTGGCGACGATACTCATTCATGGAAAGGTGCACTTCGTGCAGCACTTCGTGAAGACCCAGATGTCGTACTCGTTGGTGAAATGCGTGACTATGAAACAGTTAACTCTGCAATCACTGTTGCAGAAACAGGTCACTTGGTTCTTGCAACACTTCACACGAACAATGCAGCTCAAACAATTCAGCGTATTATTAACGTTTTTCCCGATGTTCAGCAGGAAGAAGTCCGCGCACAGCTTGCAGACATTCTTGAAGTTGTTGTCGCGCAGCGATTGATTCCTATTAAAGGTGGTGGACGTCGTGCAGCCGTTGAAATCATGTTGATGACTCCGGCAATTAGAAACCTTATTCGTGAAAATAAGATCTTCCAAATTGACAATGTTATTCGTACAAGTCTTGATCTGGGAATGATCACCTTAGAGCGCTCATTATTGAATATGTTCCGTGAAGGATTAATTGATAGAGAAGATGCATTGCGATATGCACTCGATGCATCAGAAATGCAGCGATTAATTAATGAAGGTTAAATTTAATTATTAATGAAATAGCTATGGCAGACGAAGCAGTGGTCGGACAAACTCAGCAGACACCAGGAATTCCTGGTACAGTTCCGGCACAGCCACAGCCTACTGAAAGCTCTCAGACAATGCCAGCAACGGCAACGTCATCACAAGCTCCAACTCAGGCACCTGCCGCGTCTTCAGCTCCGCAAGGAGGTGGACAGAAAAAATTCTTTGAGTACGTTAGTCTCGACAAAGACGGAAAGCGTGTGAAAGGAAGCATGTCTGCCTATACAAAAGAAGAAGTTGTACAAAGTGTCGTTTCACGAGGACTTTCAATTATCTCCATTGACGAAGTATCAGGATTATTCTCGCTTGAACGATTAAAAGAAATCAACATCGGTGGTGTTCCGCTTGATGAAAAGGTGATTTTCATGAAACAGATCGCAATTATGATTAATGCGGGTTTGTCGGTTACCCGTGCATTGGAAGTTTTAAGTTTTCAAGCGCAAAACCCGCGATTCAAAGCAGTATTAAAAGAATCGTATAAATTAGTGTCAGGTGGAGTCAGCTTGTCTGACGCCTTTGGAAAGTTCCCTGACGCCTTTGATAGTATTGCAGTAAGCTTGATTCGAGCTGGTGAACAATCAGGTAACTTAGACAAGATCTTTCGTAAGCTCGCGACAGAATATCAAAATAGAAAACAGTTGCAAGGAAAAATTCAGGGAGCACTCGCCTATCCTGCCGTTATCACAACATTAATGGTTGGCGTTGTTATCTTCTTAATGCTCTTTGTCGTTCCACAGTTGCAACAGGCATTTGAAGAATTCGGAGCAGAACTTCCACTTATTACGAAAATTGTTATTGGCCTTAGCAATATCCTTATACATTATTGGTATATCGTTATTGTTCTTATTGTTTCAATTGTTGTCGCGTTCCGATACTTTATTTCGACTCCGCAAGGAGACAGATTGTGGCAAAAAATGTGGATTACTATTCCTGTATTTGGGCCACTAAATGTTAAAATTCAAACAGCAAACTTTGCCCGTATTTTGTACTTGCTTATCAGCAGCGGTGTTCCTATTTTGCAAGGCTTGGACTTGACTGAAGCTGCAATGACAAACATTTGGTTTAAAGACGAAGTCGCCGACATGCGTGAGCAAGTAAAGCGAGGTATCCCTATTGCACAGCCATTGATGCAGAGCGCAAACTTTCCTCTCATTTTGGGATATATGGTAAACGTTGGACAGGAAACCGGTAAGCTTGACGAGGTCTTAAAGAAAGTCTCGAAGTACTACGACATCGAAATTAAAGCTGCCAGCAAAGCATTGTCCACAATTTTGGAACCGATTCTGCTTATTGTCATGGGTGTTGTTGTTGGTGGTATTGTCGTTGCAGTGTACCTGCCGATGTTCCAGTTGACACAGCAAATACAATAAACTAGAATGAAATAACTTAATTAATATTGCCCTTTTACCATGAAAAAATTGAAAGGTTTTACCCTCCCGGAGCTTCTTGTCGTCATGGCTATTATTGCCTTCTTGACCGTAGGATCATTCGCAGGTTTGACATTCGGTCTTCGACAAGCACGTGATACGCAGCGACGTACACTAACAAGCTCAATTAACACTGCGTTGCTTGCATATTATGCAGACTATCAGCAGTATCCAGGAGCTCAGCCAACGACACCAAACATTGGATGTACAGGCTCAGGTATTTTGTCAGGAAGCTTCACATACGTTCGTTGTACAAACGCAATGACAGCAACTGGCGGTATCTTGTTCACAAGAGGTAACAACGGTCTTGCAGACTACTTTGAAGGAACATTTAACTGGGGCCCGATTGACCCTAACGCTAACCCACCATTGATTGGTTACTATGCAGGAACTGCAGGTGGTACAAATACTCGTGCTCTTAAATATGGAGTATGTGTTGTTCTTGAAAACCCGAACGGTGGAAACATCGCACGACCAGCCGCAGCAGGTGGCCCTTCAGTTGGAAAAAGAGACTGTTTCTGTTTAGGATCTGACTACTCACCATATGCGTGTGTAGGTCTTGGATCATTGCAGCAGTAACGCGTCGTTCAGATTTATCGAGACTACGCGTCTCTCAAAATCCTTACCTCCGCAAAAGAGATTGTGAAAACTTTCTCAATTGCGGAGTTTTTTTGTTTATTATCTCTTGCGACAATTCCCAATAACTGACACAATCACTGTATGGATATTATTCAACTTGAACTAGGGGTGTATCTCTTTCTTGTCGGACTTCTTATTTCGGAATTTATCCAAGTGCTTGTTGATAGAGACAACAATTCTTCTTCCATTTTTGACCGCTCTCGTTGCGATCATTGTAAAAAGCCTGTTCCGTGGTATGGCATGGTTCCCTTGTTTGGATATTTTCTTGTAAAAGGAAAATGTATTCACTGTGGTAAGAAAATTTCTTTAAACTACCCTCTTTTTGAATGGTCGTTTGCAATTATGTGGGCAGCCACCTTAATTCTTATTCCTCACACAATTATTTCTGCACTGATTTTTCTGTCCATACTTTGTGTTGTGTGGTATCTTGCCTACTACGACCTAAAACAGTTTGAAGTGCCCGTTATCGCGCTTGTTGTCTTTGGAATACTTCTTGGAATCTTTCACTTATTTGTGATGCCGCTTAGGCTTGATGTCGTTTCAGTGCTCTTAATGGCTCTTATCATCGTGGTTGCCATTGTTGCTGTCATGTTTCAAAAGCAAGACGCAGCATTTAGTGAGCTATTTGGCCTTGCCGACTGGATCGTCATTTTGGCAACTGCCCTTCTCTTTGGTATAGAAGCGACAGTTATTGTTATCTGTATCTCTGTTGGAATATTTGTTCTTTACTTATTGCTTTCGTTTGGATTGAAACTCAAACAAATGAAAGGCGTCCCCTTTCTATTCTGGTATCTGCCGATTTGGTACTGGTACTTGCTTTATCTGACCACAACAGTAATTGTTCGCTGAACATTCTGCACTGTTGGGCGTCCATTCATCTGAAGCTTTGAATCAAGCTTGAACGCCACAGATACTGTGGTAAATGTTTGCCCGGTAAGGCTGTCGCTTGCAGTTTCGCACGAAAGTTGAATATCTTTTACATTGACATCTCCATACGTAAGAACTGAGCGCACGGCTGTTCCTGCCTGAGGTTTTTGAATAAAGATAAATCGGCCAGTATTTAGTCCTATGTCTGCAACTTCATAGCCGAATGTATATGTTTCTCCCGATCCTAAAGGCTGCCAGGTCACAGAGTTTACGGTGAATGTATTTGGTCGCAATGCTGATCCATTACACATGTTTATTGCTGTATTTTGGCCAACAACAACAAGTGTTCGAGGATCTGCGTTCTTTGCGTATAGCTCGAAAAATTCTGAAACAAATTCTCCCTCTGTTCTCACGGATGTTCGGGCATCAATCATGTAGGAACCAAGCAAAATTGCGTTAAACGACTGCATAATCATTAAAAAGATAATAGAAAGTATTGTCATAGAGATTAATGTTTCAGCAAGTGACAATGCCGCAATCTTCTGGAATCTCTCTTTGAGTGTTTGGTGTTTTGTTACGTGCTCCATGCTAGTTTGTACCTGTTCTGTAAACATAAATAGTAAGGACAACCGGTTTGTAGTCTGCAGGAAGGCACTGCCCATTTATACAGGCTACAGTGACTGTAAACTGAGCGAACGATCCCGTTCCTGATGCGAGCTGTCGCAATTCAATTAAACGGCCAAATAAAGCATCTGAGCCTGTTTGGCTTACTGCTGTAACAGAGCATGAACTGTCAAATGTCTGGTCTGAGCGTAATCCACATGTTTGTGTCATTGTTGTGAGAGATGCAATTTTGTTACTTCCCTGCTGTGTGTATGTGACATAGGCTCGCCCATTAACTGATCTGAATACTCCCGATGGGCCGATAAGTCCATTCCATGATTCGTCTTTCTCTTTTTTGATAATTTCTACTCCTTCGTTGGCAAGTGTTAACATTCTATCCTGTAATTCGAGCTTTTTTACTTGTCGCAATGCTGCAAATGTCGTGTTAAGAACTGATACAAAGACGAGCGATACAATAGCAAGTGCAATCAAAACCTCAACAATGCTTAGCGCAAGCACTTTCCTTTTAATTGTTGATTGCGGAGATGTTTCCATCTGTTCGAATGGTAATTTTAGTGCTTGAAAAATTTGTTCCAATGTCTAATCCCCCAAGGCTTGTAATATCTTGAGTGCCACAATACACAACAGGCGTGCCGTTGACAGATTTAAACATGACACGCATTCTGCTTCCGGTTCCTGTACAAATTGCGGCTCCATTTGGTCTATAAAATGCAAATGTCGCATTTGAATCAATCACTCTAACGTCGCTGGAACGATTAAAGTTATAGTTTGAGATATTTGCCGGGTACGGAATATAAAAGGTATTACTTTCAAGGTTTGGAGTGCTATGCTGTAGCTTGACTGTGTAATATGTCCATTGTTGAAGCGCATTATCAAATGCAATTTCTATACCGACAGCATGAACCCAGTTTTCATTCACATCTTTTGTAATAAGCATTGAGGAGCGCCGTGCGCTTCGTGCTGTAACAACAACTTCTTTGAGTATTTGTCCGGAAATAAAGACGTTTCGAGTGTTTGCTCCCAGTACTAATGCGATCAGAAAAAGCATAGAAGTAATAAGCATGACAATCAATAACTCTATCATTGTGAACGCTTTTACGTTGTACTTTTTCTGTCCAGAGACAGGGGGCATATCCTTCATGTATTGACTTAAAATTCGACTTTTACGTTCTTTTTCTCTTCCTCATCTGCTGCAAAGAATTCTGCTGGCTTGAAGTTCATATAACTTGCAACAAGTACGTTTGGAAAGATTTCTAGCTTTACATTGTATTCACGAACATTTGCATTGTAGAATCGTCGTGATTTCTGAATTTCTGTTTCCAACTCTCCAAGATCAACCTGCAACTTGAGGAATGACTCGTTTGCTTTCAATTCCGGATAGTTTTCTGATACAGCAAACAAAGTCTTCAATGCCGATGTCATCTGATTGTTAATTTGCGACATCTCTTCGATTCCTGCAGCGTTACCCATTTGTGAGCGAAGCTCTGTAATTCTCTCAAATACTTCTTTTTCATGCTTTGCGTATCCTTTTACGACACTTACCAAGTTTGGAATAAGGTCGAAACGCTTTTTCAACAGTGTCTCGATATCTGATGCAGACTCTTTGACATTTGTTCTTAGTTGAACCAATGTGTTATATACGGCAACAAGCCACATTGCGATACATGCAATGAGTGCTATAAGTCCAAGTCCTAATACCAACATACTATTTTTAATTGATTAGATTATTATCTTGATTATCGGGAGAATTTGTCATTGTGTCAATGATTGTATCAATATTCACATAGTCGGGATGGTTGCCTGACTGTGCTTGCACCTCAAGCATGTAACGTGCGATATTTGCTTCAATATAATCCTGAATTGCGCGCTTTAGTGGACGCACTCCCATTCCCGGGTTATATCCAATATCTGCAAGAAAGTTTATTGTTCGTTCTGAGTACTCTGCGGTGATTCCCTGCAATGCGAGTTTGCCGACAAGCTCGTTAAGATTCAGAATACAAATTTCAACAATGTGGTCGCGTGTGAGAGGTTCAAAAATAATGGTTTTATCAAAACGGTTGATAAATTCCGGGCGGAAGTATTCGGGTAACATGTTTAGCACTGTTTCTTTTGCCTGATTATATTCTTCAGGTGGCGCGTTGAGTAACAGATCACTTCCAATGTTGCTTGTACAAATAATAATTGAGTTATTAAAATAAAGATTATCACCTTTTTCGGTAACAATGACGCCTTCATCGAACAAGCGAAGGAACATGTCCAAAATGAATTGCGGTGCTTTCTCGATTTCATCTAAAAGCAAAAGCGAGTATGGGCGGACAGTCACCTTTTCAAGAATTTTCATAATTGAAGGCATGTCTGCAGCGGTTTTAAATTGTGACAAGTCAACTCGGATAACAGAATAGTCTCCTCCGAAATATTCTCGCGCAGTTATTTTTGCAAGTTCGGTTTTTCCAACACCTGTTGGCCCAAGAAACATAAATACTGAGATAGGACGTTGAGTGTTTCTCAGCATTGTTTGCGCTCGTTGCAATGCCTCAACTATAGCCCGGACTGCTGAGTCTTGGTTTACATATTTCTCGTGAATTTTGTCTTCCAGGTTTAAGAGTGTATGAGCCGAGCCTTGAGACGCTGCAATTGTTGGTATCTTTGTTATTTCTGATATTGTTTCACGCACAATTTCTCTTGTGAGCTTTTTCTCTGGTTTTCTCGAAGCAAGTATGACTGCCTGATCTAAAACTTCTACAGCTTTCTTAGGGAATCGCTTGTTTGGCATATAAATCTGTGTCATTTTTAAAATCTCTCCAAGTGCTGGGAAACTAATAAAGGTGTTGTATTGCTTTTCATACTCTTCTACTTTTGTTGCGAGTATCGAGTATGTGTCTTCTGTGCTTACTTCATCCACTCGAACAATGCTGAAACTTTGCAAAATGGACGGATATTGTTTCTCAAAATCATTATATTGCGCATATGTCATCGTTCCCACAATTGGGACGGGACTCTGAATTAAAAGTGGAAGCAAATATGAAATTGTCGAGCCTTGACCTGTCCCTGTTGTCACGAGTACTTCGAGCTCATCAAAGAAAAGAATTGTTCCTACCTGATTTTTGAGCTCGACAGAAAGCTTTTCGATAAGTGCAGATACCCCACCAAGGTCATTCCCTACTGATAAGAATCTGTTAATATCAATTGTTTTAATAATCAATCCGCGAAGTGATGGTGGAACATCGCCTTCAATAATCTTTTGTGCTAATCCCCAAATAATACTGCTCTTTCCAACCCCTGGGTCTCCAACTAAAATCGTGTTTGCATCATAACTTTTTTGTAAAATGCTCATTAAATAATTAATCTCTTTTGTATGGCCAATTCCGTAAAGACCACCTCTCTCAGAGATAATTTCAGTAATGTTTGATGAAATTTTATCCAGATAAAACGTATAGCCTTTTACCCATGAGTCAACAATTCCGCCTTTCTGATAATATGGCTGTTTCAGATTAAACATATTGGTACGGCCTTTGAATTGCTCAGTAATAATGTACCATTCGATAATCTTTTCGAATGTTGTCATGTCTACCTGGTATTGCTTGAGTACGTCTTTTAACACAGGGAACATATGAAACATAGCGAGAAGTATGTGTTCTGGATAGACTTGAAAGCTTTTTGTCGCAATTGCCTGTTCCAATGCGTACAGCAAGAACGACTGCATTGCCATAAATGGGAATGTCGGAGCAGAGTCATCGGTAATAGGCACTTGGAGCAATGCTTCTCCTGCGTCATCAATTTCAAGGCGTTTTAGAATTCTCTGTGTATGTTCATGTTTCACAACAAACTGCAGAAGCTTCTGAGTATTACACTCATAACCCTCGCGTGAATGAACAATTGCTTCGTATAAAATCTTCTTTGTCATTGGGTGGAAATATTCCAACGGGTCTTTAAGCTTAAAATGTGAGAACTGCATTGTATTTTGGCTTATACTTTCAGCGATGAAATCGTCCATCACGGGGTAACGCGTTAGCAGTTTAGGCGCGTCATATGTTGTTGCAAGGTCATGCCACAGAACTAAAATTGCAAGCGCTGCAAGGTACACGACTTCTTTTGCGAAGATGATAAATAAATCAGGAAGTCCGCTTACCCCAACACCAAAAAGATTCATGACGTATAGTGCACCCATCGGGATTGCAAGTACTAATATGCCAGTGGCAATCATTCTTTTTAGTCGTTTAAATACTTCACGCGCTTTGTGGTAACGAATTTCTTCTTCAAGTTTCTCAAGAACAACGGTGAAAATATCAAATTGCGTGACAATAAATGGCTCAAACGAAGAATCAAGTACGACGGCATAGTTATTATATACTTGCATCTGGTTTGTTATTTTGTCTTTGTATGCGGTAATCGCGGCTTTTGTCATGGAACAAGAAATGGATTGAGTAAAATCATTGCAATAATGAGGGGCAAGAGAATAAGCTGAAGAAGAATAACTAATAACAGTGCTCCGTTTGCAACAATAACAACAAAGCCTGCAACGGGAATATACACAGTTTTAAGAAACATTCCGACAACCCAACCGGCAATATTATAGTCATTTCGCCAGGGCTTTAAATATCCTTTGAGAATAATCGGCAAAGAAGTGGAGTCTAACAATACGATATTAATTCTTTTGAGAATGCCGAGCAGATATGTGGGAATATCAACATACCACCAGAGAATAAAATCCTGGACAAAGGACAAATGAAGGCCGGCGTAATCAAAGATTGTTGTTGACTTCTTCTGGGACAGCATGGGCAGCATCGTCAATTTGGTTTAAATATTCCTCCTGAACAAGATACGAAACTTTGTTTACTCCATAGCGACGCTCTTCTGCAACTGCGAGCCCTGTTGGAATCGGCAGTTTAAACTTTTTGGGATGTTTCACGATAACGAGAGACTTTGGGTTCAACATGCTTTTACAACGATCAATAATTTCGAGCATGTAACTGTCTCTTTTTTCGTTTTCCATCTGGTACAACTTCGAAAACGGAGGGTCTATGAAAATAATATCAAATTTTCGGTTTTTACGTAATGATTTTACAAGAAATGTAAGAATATCCATTTGGTACACTGCGGTTGCGTCTTTAATACCAAGAGCCTGAACATTCTGCTTGATTGCTTCGACAGATTTTGATGCAATATCAACAAACACAACTTTTCTTGCGCCACGTGACAATGCTTCTATTCCGAAAGATCCTGCTCCGGCGAACAAGTCCAATACTGACGCGTGCTCTATAAAATCATCGAGAAAGTTAAACACTGCGAGTCGTAATAATCGCTGTGTTGGGCGAACGTCTCCATCTGGGACGATAAGCTTTTTTCTTTTGAGTGTTCCTGCTGCTATATGAGCCATAATAAAATGAAAATGCCAACTAAAATTCTATAAAACGCTGAATATTTCATAACTTTGGTTGTATTTGATGAGGTAAAAAGCCACATCGCTCCAATTCCTAAGAAAAATGAAAGTGCAAATCCGATAAATAATGCCCACGGAGCAATTCCCAATGCTGCGATTGAACCGGATGTTATTAACTTTACTAGGCCAACTCCAGCTGCAGCGGTAAGTAGTGGAAATCCAATAATGAATGAAAATTTTGCACTTGTTTGTGGAGTAACACCTGCGACGATTCCCGACATAGTTGTAATTCCACTTCGCGATGTTCCTGGAATCAGAGCAAGTACTTGCCCTGCACCAATAAATAACGCCTGTTTGAGTGTTATTTTATCTGTTTTGTTTGTTATAAACGTTGCTGATTCTGCTTTATGTGCAATGTGAGCCATAACAAAGCCCCAAAATAGCTGAGATACGCCAATTATGATCGGAGAGTACAAAAGCATGTCTATGACATCAGAAAAGAGTAATCCAATAATTCCTGCTGGAATGATTGCAACAATAACGGCTGGCCATTGCTTTGGATTTTTGGCAATTTCAAGTAACTCCTGCCAAAAAAGAAAGCCAATTGAGAAAACTGTCGGTAAATGGAGAAACGCTTCCAGTCCATGAGCATCAATTGCTGCGATATGTTCAATAATTATGAGATGTCCGCTCGAAGAAATGGGAAGGAATTCAGTGATTCCCTGCACAATGTTCAACAGCAAATAGAGAAGATTCATGCCATTATGGTAGCACATATGGTACAATAACTACAATGAAATCGGGTGCTATCGCTTTTGTTGCAGCAGGTTCAGGTGGACATATTCAGTCTGCTCTTGCAGTACTGGAATTTATTGTCGCAAACCAGCCAGAACTCGCTAAAAACTGCATATTTGTCGGGAGCAATCTGACAATGGAAGGCGAGGTAAAAAAAGAGTCGTTAGAAGAAAGTCTTTGCAAGCGAATGAATATTCCTTTTGTAAAGGTTCGAGGAGGAAAATTCCAACGCCAGCTTTCTATTCATTCTTTAAAATTGTTTCTTGGCATCATTTTTGGTTTTTTCGACTCCTGGAAATTCTTTACAGAGCATAAGCCTGCGGTCGTTGTGTCTTTTGGTGGGTACAGTTCCCTTCCGATGGGATTTGTTGCCTGGATGAGAAATGTTCCGTTTTTAATTCATGAGCAAACCACGAGCATTGGTCTTACCAATCGTCTGCTGAAAAGGTTCGCAAATATCAGTGCAATCAGCTACGTTAACTCGCGTCCGTTTTTTAAAGGAGCAAAAGAAGTCGTTATGACAGGAAGTCCAAGCCGTGAGTATTTATTCAAAGTCCAAACTGTTGGCGATCTTAAAACTTACTTGTCCACTCACCCTACTCCACTTGAAAACGAAATTAACTATATTTCTGATCTCGAAAAGCTTATTAGCAACACCGACAAATACCCACTTATTTTAATGTCGGGGGGAAGTCAGGGCTCACATATGTTGAACCATACAATCCTTCCATTACTTAATGAACTAACTGAGCATCACTCATTGTTTATTCAAACCGGAGATAACCAGCTGTACAAAGACTATGACGTGCTTATGGCAGCCTGGGAGCAGCTTTCAGATGAGAAAAAATCCCGCGTTATTATTAGAAAGTTTATATACGAAGAGTTTGGAATCTTGTACAAGCACTCATCGTTATATATTGGACGAAGTGGTGCAAATTCAGTGTATGAAGTCGGAATGATGGGAATCCCCGCAGTATTTATCCCAATTCCGTGGGTGACAAAGAATGAGCAGTTTACAAATGCAAAAATTATCGAAGATTTGGGATTTGCAACAATTCTCCATCAGGATGATCTTACTCCTGAGTCACTAAAAGCTGCTCTGGACAAGATGGAAAAGAATTCTCATGCGCCACCAAAAGAAACTCTTGAAGCATTATTCCCAAAAAACGCCGCAGAGCTTATTACGAATGAAGTAATAAAGTTGCTGGAAGTTGATACAAAAGTGTCGGATTAGGTGAGTGATTAGCAGTCTTGTATTGAAATTGCTAATTTAATGTCTTATAATTTCAACTATGGAAGGAGAAAGAATAGACATTCTGCAGTTTTTCTCGCAGAAAGCAAAAGAAATGCTTGCATTGGCAATTGAGCGTGCCCAGTTGCGTAACAGCTCATTTGTTGACACGGAAGATTTATTGTTAGAGCTCACAAAATCCAGCGAATTGGTACAACGTATTTTAAAAGAGCTGAAAGTTGACGTTTCATTATTAGAAGAATATCTCGAAAATAACTTGCCTACTGTGCGAAACGCCGGCGAAGGGTTAGATTTATCTCCGCGTATGAAGCAGGCGTTACAGCTTGCATTTCAGGAATCTCGAGAACTTGGTCACTCATACGTTGGCCCAGAGCATATGTTGTTGGGTATTATTCGCGAACAGGACGGATTTGGAGCACGAACACTTGCAAAATATGATGTTACATTGATTAATGCTCGACAGGCTGTGCAGAAAATTGTTGGAAAAGGCGATGAATCCGGTCAGGAGTCATCTGAGAAAACAAATACTCCTACATTGGACAAATATTCACGAAATCTTACCGCACTTGCGCAGAAAGGGAATATTGACCCCGTTATTGGCCGTAATGACGAAATTACCCGTTTGATTCAGATTCTCATCCGTAGAAGGAAAAATAATCCGGTACTTATTGGTGAGCCTGGAGTCGGAAAAACCGCAATTGCTGAAGGTCTTGCCCATAGAATTTTAAGCGATGGCGTTCCAGACGAGCTAAAAGGTAAGGTTGTGAAAGAGTTAGATCTTGGCGCGCTTATTGCAGGAGCAAAGTTTCGTGGAGAATTTGAAGAACGCGTAAAAAAAGTTATTGAAGAGTTACAAAAATCTAGCGGAAGCATCATTTTATTCATTGACGAATTGCACACCGTTGTAGGTTCGGGTGCACAGGAAGGACAAATGGATCTTTCAAACATGCTAAAACCTGCCCTTGCCCGTGGCGAGTTTCAGATTATCGGTGCAACTACTCTTTCTGAGTATAAAAAGTATATCGAAAAAGATGCTGCTTTAGAGCGACGTTTTCAGCCAATTCTCGTAGAAGAACCAACAGTCCAGGCAACAATTGGCATGCTTGAAGGAGTTCGTGACCGTTACGAAGCATTTCACAAAGTCAAAATTGAGAGTACCGCGATTGAGCAAGCCGCCCACCTTTCCGATCGTTACATAAAAGACCGATTTCTGCCTGATAAAGCATTTGATGTGTTAGACGAGGCATGTAGCGTTGTAAAAATGGAGTCTCAGTATGAGCCAAACGACCTTCGTGAACTAAAGCAGCAAATTGCAGGACTTGAAAAAGAGCGTGAATCGTTGACGAGGTCACAACAGTTTGAAGAAGCCGCAAAAATGAAGCAGGAAATTGAGCATTTGAAAGAGAAATTGGCACCTGTAGCCGAGGAATGGGAAAAAACGAAGTCAAGGGGCACCCCCGTGGTTACACCTGCCATAATCGCCACTGTATTAGCTAAAATGACCGGTATTCCAGTATCCCAATTACAGCAAGAAGAGCGTCAAAAACTACTTGAATTAGAGAAGGTGCTTCATAGCCGCGTTATTGCTCAAGATGAGGCTATACAGGCCGTTTCAGAGGCCATACGACGTGGCAGAGTGGGCCTTGGGGATCCAAACCGCCCAATTGCGTCATTTTTGTTTCTTGGGCCGACAGGAGTTGGTAAAACAGAGCTTGCAAAAGCACTGGCCGAGTTTGTATTTGGTGACGAAGAAGCAATTATTCGCATTGATATGAGCGAATATATGGAACAGCACAGCGTTGCAAAGCTTATTGGCTCTCCTCCGGGATATATTGGCTACGAAGAAGGTGGTCAGCTTACAGAAAAAGTCCGACGTATGCCCTACTCTTTGATTTTGCTCGATGAAATTGAAAAAGCTCATCCAGATGTTTTGAATATCTTACTGCAACTTTTGGACGATGGACGGTTAACAGACGCAAAAGGCCGCACCGTGGACTTCAAAAATACTGTTGTGATTGCTACCAGTAACCTTGGCGCTCACTTTATTGTTGAGTTTCTCAAGCAAAAAGAGCGAAAGCCCGGTGAATGGGATGGTGTCAAAAAACAAATTGGCGAATTATTGAAGAGGCACTTTAGGCCAGAATTTTTAAATAGAATTGACGATGTCATTATTTTCCATCCATTGGAGATTGCCCATATTGAGGGAATTGTTGCAATGCAGCTCGATCGCGTTCGCAGAATGCTTGAGGCACAAAAAATTACCGCAACATTTGAACAAAGCCTGATTGAACATATTGCCGATACTGGCTTTGATCCAGAATTTGGGGCACGTCCATTGAAACGAGCCATTCAGAAAGAAGTCGAAAATGAACTGTCAAATATGATTTTGTCAGGGAAGGTTAAGGAAGGTGATGAGATAAGTGTGGGGTTTGTGAAAGGAAAAGTTGTTGTTAAAGGGAAATAAAGGGTGTATTGGGGCAGCTTTTTAATTACGTTTTAGGTTGGGATTCATTGGAGCGAAGGAACGCGAATCCCTAGTGAAGTAATTATTCGCTATTAGCTAAGCAGGTCTCTAAGAATAAGAGCGATATGCTCTTCTCCAAACGGGAGGGAGGTATTGTGCAAAACGCGGAAAAATTTTGCCGTTACCTCATACTGGGCGAGTATTACGTGTCCGGGGGGTGGCGTGATTAGGTGACAGGTAATCGTGATTCCAAAACGACTTTTGGTAATTGCTACCTCAAGGTCGTAAACTCCCTCTATGGGATATGGGAAGGTTTTTTCCATTACTCCCTCATTCTCATTGCTGCGCCAATTATTTTTTGGCGATCTAATGAGGTGGATCCATTTTTCTTCGATATTGCCTGCCAAGGTTTGAATGTTCACTATGTTTTTCCTTTCTTAAAGTGCTAACGATACAAGTATTGTATCATAAATATAGGATATAGTAAATTTGAAAAAATAAAAAGTTGAGAGCGAGTTCAGAGAAGTGCTAATGTAATTCCTGAACTCCGGGAGTATAGATTGTATGTTGTCAGTAGTTATTACCGTTTTCCAGTTGCTTAAGCAAAGATTCAACAAGTTCGAGTATTTCTTGCGCTGTGAGCATCCATAGAGTATCTGGGATGATAGGCAAAATAATTACTCGAGGTGCTCGCCCGCCAATGAGAGGAGTAAGGGTGAAGTAATAATTTATTGCTTGTGGCTCCTCTGTCTCGGATACTTGCACTCCTAACCCGCAGTTACTGAGATCTTCGTACTTGAAGGAGACTGTAAAAGTCTTTTGTACGGTTTCATTGCCGCTTTTACGGACAAGTATAAAGTTTCTCAGGAATATTGTTCCGATGAGTACCCATTGCTCTCCTCGCGGAGTAAGCGGATCATCGAAAATATCCATAATACGTTGCTTCTTTATAATGTTATAGGCCTTTCGGCACAGCAACAAAAGAAGAACATTTAAACGATATTCAGTACTGGCATTTTGCGGAATCATGGTGATCCCCTTTCAATTAAAAATGTGCGAATACAATTCTATACAGCTATGCGAATTATACCATATATTGGTTATTTCTGGATTTTTTATTTGTGTAAGGGGTTGAGCTGGACGTTCAGATGCGAGTAATTGTAAATAATCTGAACGCCAGAGGGTTGAAAAGAGTCAGTCTTGTTTTGGAGTTGAAGGAGGTGGAACAACTTCGAGAAGGCTATTAAGAATTTCGGCAACCTCTTCGAGAGAGATAGTTTGGTTGTCCACAACACTAACAATAGGCGTGTTCAGATCGTGGTAAGAATATACGATAAGATACGCGGATGCTGTGCCACCGTCTTCTGTGCGCGCACGCAAGATAATTTGTCCCCCGCCAAAAAGCTCGATAATTTCGATCTTAACGGTTAGACCCTGATATTTGCGGACGAAAACCTTCCCCAGCCCATCCCAAACAGATTGAGGGCCAGCATAGAGGTTAATCTGTCCAAGGTTGATGGATATATCGCCGCAGGTGCGGACAATTTTGTGACGAATTTGTTGTTCGTCCATGACGCAATTCCTTTCTTATAAAGTGCTTTCGATAGGCGTATTATACCATAAATAGTGTTGTTTTTCACTTCTCGTGTCTACGAAACCGGGACTCGGTCACCTCGCATTCTTACCATGCCTGATAGGTATGCTCCTCGACCCCATTCCACTCGCTGCGAACAGTAACTGTACTGTTCTTGCTCGGGTTTCTCGTCCCGTAAACACAGTAATTTCTCAAAAAACTGCTCACTCTGCGCTTTTAGCATTTCGATGAAAATCCGTGAACGCTTGTAGTGAACAATTTTTTGAGAAATGCCGAAGGAGGGACTCGAACCCTCACGCCTTTTGGGCAACGGATTTTAAGTCCGTCGTGTCTGCCATTCCACCACTTCGGCGCGGTGTTTGTTACATTTTACTTCAGACCCAGACTATAAATCGTGGGTTGTAAGTTTCGTTTCCGATAAGGTTACTTCCGATTTCGGAAATCAATCTCGATTATATACGCATCTGCCGAGTCTGTATAGTCCGGATTGTGTTCTTTTGCCTGTGTAAACGCTTCTTTTGCTTGGTCGAATTTCTCTTGGTGGTAGTAGCATTGTCCAAGTTTGTAGTGAATATCGCCAATGATAATTTCGGTAAGGCCGCGCTGTTCGGTTTGTTCAAGTAATTGTGTGTAAAGCCCTACTGCGTCGTCATAAAGCTCAACATTGTAGTATAGCTCTGCGAAGAACATTTGTTGAATTGTATCCATCGTTCCGGTACTCTGTGACAAGGTTTGGTATAGTTCGTTCAATACGGCAACTGATTGCTCTTTTTGATCCAACGATTCAAGAAGAAATACATAATTCACCATGTCGAACGTGCGGACTTTGTATTCATCCCAAAGCTTTTTATAGATTGCTAAAGATTCCTGAGGTTTCTGGTTCACTCGGAGCAAATTTGCTTTTATGACTAAGATATCACGAGATCTAGTTTCATCTACTTTATTCTGCTCTGCTGCAGTTTCACAGGTTGTAACTGATTCTTCATTGTCGGTATTCTGATGCCCATCAATCTGACACTTATAATACCAGTATGACGAAGTTTCTCCATTGTACTTTTTATACTTTTCTAATGCGTTTTCTGCGGCCCCATAGCCACTTTTTTGAATATAGTCCTGCACAAGGCGCTCATGGTTAATAAATCTTTCCAGAAAGTTAAACGGCCCAACATTGTAAAGGTAAATTGAAAATCCAATAATGCCAAGCATAGAAACGATGCTTAATCCACTCAACACTATTCCCAGTCGCGAAGATTTTTGTCTTCCTTTGACTGCTTCTAACGTTATGCCCGAAAACCATTCATTAAATGTAGGCTTTTTTATGAACATTGCGACTAGATTGTATGGTAAAGCAATAATATTCCACAGTGCTCCAATTGTGTTTCGTAGCAGTACTGTCCAAACAGTCACTTTCTCTAAAGGGGTGTAACGAAATCCCATTAAATATTCACCGATTGTAGACTTCAAGAAAAACGGAATAAGTACGTAATTTACAAAGATAATAAGAAACAGTGAAATATACGTTACAACAATAGCTTTAAATACATCTGCTCTAAGGATGTCGTTAATAACAGATAGATCTTGCGTATAAATGTATAGTGCGGCAATTCCAGCAATCAGCAAAGAGGCAAGGAATGTGAGAAAAAAGAGGAAATCAATAGCTGCGGCAAATATTTTTTTCATTCAGGCGATTATAAACTAACGTACATTCAATTACGGAATGGTGGGCTAAAGGTAACGTTCCATTCACAGCAATTATCACAGAAATTCGGGGAACGGGCAAGGCTTACTCTGCGCGTTTTTTCGGGTCGCCTTCAACAAGCGCTCTTAATTTTGATATGGTTGTATGATAGCTATCAGTCTCTACAATTGTTAATTCTGGGATCGAAAGTAGGGGAAAATCATTGCCATACTGAGTAAATTCGTCTCCAGTATAGACGGTATCGTTAATATTCAGCGAAAAATGGTCTAGGATACGCTGTAAGCCTGTACATTTGTTAACGCCTTTATGGCTTATATCGAGTGAAGACTTCCCTCCGTAGACGATAGAAAGCTCCTGAAACTTCTGTTCGATGAGTGATTTCAGTACTTTACGTTTTCTATAATCAGGATCCCACGCTGCTTTTTCTTCGCGAGGAGCATCAATACCTAGTACGGAATATGTAAGCAATGTTTCACGATCATCTAAGTATCGGCTAGTTGTTTTGCGTTTGGTAAGTGGATGAGTTTGTGCAAGATAGTCTATAAACTTTTTAATTTTCTGCCGTTCTTCTTGGGTGAACGCGTTGTGAGTCTCTGTTATCCATGTGTTATTTTCTTTGTAATGAACTTTTGTGCCGAGCGTTGCAGCGTATACAATACGATCCTGAGGTAAATGCTCAAGGTGAGGAATAACTTTTTCTTCAATTTGGTACAGTCCTGCGCTTGTAAGGATCGCAAAATACTTGTTTTGGCGAATGAGCCTTTCGATAAGCTGCTTTGATTCAAGCGGAAGATCCGCTTTACTGGGGGCAAGAGTGTTGTCGAGATCAAAAACAAAGAGCTTTTTATCTTTCATTGCGGGAATTATAGCAAGTAATTGTGAAATGTTAACTTTAAGCTAAGGAAAATTTTGAATATAGAGAAAGCAGATCGCTGGGGTAAATATTGGTTATTGTTTTACCCCAGCGGGAGAGAGACTTAGAGGAAAAAGCGAATATAAAATATGACCATTTCGGCCAATACAAATACCGGCAACGAGAGCACGAACGCAATTCTTAAATAAGTAGCGTTTTTCTCGAGACTTCTCGTATTTATTTGGGATAGCCGTAAATTTAACTGGACTAGTCCAGTTAGAAGGATTGCCTGGATTGCGACGTTTCCTGTTATTTCAAACAGTCTCCAAACTTCCAGGTTAATGAGGA
Organism: Candidatus Dojkabacteria bacterium; assembly: GCA_030583825.1. GTDB lineage: Bacteria > Patescibacteriota > Dojkabacteria. The sequence continues at coordinate 904,080 of CP129477.1, forward strand.
ACAGTATCCCAAACAAATTAAGGTACAGGGAAAAATTGTACATCTTGTGGATCTTTCTAAGTGCTAACTAAGGTATTTTAACATATTATAGGATACTCGTCAATTTAAGAGATGCAAGAGAACAGCCATATTGGGGGCTTAACTAGCTTTGTACAATTCTTGTTATAATCTTTTACACAGCTAAATTGAACCAGGTTTTTATGCAGATAAACGAAAATACTTTGCTTATTGGACGTTTTCACAAAAAAGTAAGTCCCAGAAGTTTGAATATTTATAATCCTGTGTTTGAAGAACTCGGGATCAATGCAGTTTACATGCTTTTTTATAACGAAGATCCTGCTGTATTGGTGAGTGGTCTGCGTACGTTAAAATTGTCTGGTGCAATTGTACCAGGATTTGAGTCAGATTCTTCTTTGCCTCCTTTGCTCGATTCACTATCGAATGTCGCAAACTTTGTAGGAAAAGTTGGTTTTATGTATCAACGTGATGGCATTGTTACAGGAGATTTACAAAGTGGAAAAGGGATTCTCCGTACAATTGAAAAAGTTTCATCTCTTGAAGGAAAAAAGCTTGTAATTGTTGGAGCTGGTAACGTCGTGAAAGCTTTATTATTTGAGATTCGCGAGAAAGGTATTGGCTGTGAGGTTTCAATTTTTAATCGTACATTAGGAAATGTGGAAGCATTGCAAGAAGAATTTCCGTTTATAAAAGCGCGCACATTAGACGAGTTAGAATCGGCAAATGGAGATATTTTAGCGAATATTTCGGATATAGGTGGTTCTGCTGAAGATATTTATTTTACAGAGAAAGTTGTTGGCAATTTTTCAAATATTGTAGATATCACATTTGAGAGAGAAAATACGAATTTGGTTGAGCTTGGGCGTAAGCTCGGAAAAAATGTTTCTACCGGATGGGATATGTTCGCCTACCAAGGAATTGTGTGTTTAGAGGCAATTACTGGTGTGGAAATTCCATTTGATGTGATGAGAAAGCATGTACATGTAGGATTGAGTGAAACAGTGGTGTAAGAGGTGACAGCGGGATACCCAGCTACGCTTCTCTCGCGAAGCTCGAGTGAGAACCATTCACTCTATGAAGGCATATTCACCGAAATATCACCTCGCTACGAGCTACTTTGCAGCTCCTACCGAGGTGACAGCGGGAATCGAACCCGCGAATAGCAGTTTTGCAGACTGCCGCCTTACCACTTGGCCATGTCACCGCTATGTGAATGATAACAAAACTACGGTAGTTTTACCAATATATGTTGTATAAATATTTGAGGGGGCTTACTTCAAATGCAAATGAACACCATACAACAAACTCATTTGGCGGAGTGCTCGTGCATCGCTTGATTCGAACATCAAATGCAACGGTGTTCGCAACTTGGACAAATAAACTAATGGTTCGAACTCATACCAGAACTCTTCCATTGTTTTATACGCATCCATGCCGTAATTACATTCGAATCTGAATCCATTGGCCAGATAAAATGTTTCGCGCAAGGCTTTTTCGAGTGTTTCCAATGTCTTTGGATTTTTTGCATTGACAGACGCTGCTTCTAAAATAACTTCATCGCCGAATAAACAATCACGATCCAAAAACTTTTCTGCTGTGCCAAGAATTTTACTTGCGGTTTTTACTGTTGTGATTGGATACTGGCCGATTGCTGTTTCTTGTGCGAGCATAATTGCATCTGCTCTGTCGAATACGGCGTTTCCAACGTCCATAATTTCTGCTCGTGTTGGGAATCGGCTTTCGCGCATTGAATCTAAAATCTGTGTTGCGAGAATAACTGGTTTTCCGTACATTGCAGCTTTTAGTGAAAACTCTTTTTGTAAAATCAAAAGCTTTTCAAGCGGCAATTCAACAGCTAAATCTCCTCGCGGAATCATTAATCCGTCAACTACTTGTAAGATTTCGTCTAAGTTTCTGACACCTTCAATATTTTCAACTTTTGCAATTAAAGAAATACGTGCGTTTCCAATAAACGAACGAACTGCTCGAATATCCTCCGCGGATGTTGTAAATGATACATTCAGAAAGTCAAAGCCAGCATCAACTGCATTTTGAATATTTATTCTATCTTTGGGAGTAATTGGATCAAACACTAGTTTTGTATCAGGCAAACTGACAGTTTTTCCTTTTTTAATCAGTCCAGACACTCGTGAAACTGCTGTAATATGCGTCGCACTAACTTCTTTTACCTTTAGCTGAATAATGCCATCATCAATCAGAATTTTATCTCCAACTTTTACATCCTGTTCAAATCGTGGATAGTCTAGCTCTAAAATGTCGTCTTTTGTAGCTTTTGATGAAAGTTTTACAATTTGCCCTTTCTTTACTGTAATTTCTGGGTTTTGCTTTGAAAGACGAATTTTGAAGCCGACGGTGTCGGCTGCCATTGCAATCTTAGGAGAAACTGTATGATAAAAGCCTTTTACTCGCTCCATTTCTGCCCTATCTGCGAACGATGCATTAATTCTCGCAATTGATGTTCCTTTTTCGATAACACGTTTTACCACTTCAGGATCCCAAGTCGAAGGGCCAATTGTCGTGAGAATTTTGGTATTCATATGCAGGCAGTGGTAAAATTAATGTATCTATGAAATTTCTTAAAATCATTATAGCATTTGCAGTCCTTTATGTCTTTTTCGGAGTTATCGCCTTTCTCGTGATTGCAGGCTCATGGATGTCTACATTTTGGGCGAATTCTTACGCAAGACCAATTGCAACTATATATGTGTCGCAAGATGATTCTCGTTCTGTACAAGTAGTGACATTGCGAAATGGTTCTGCTCTTACTGCGATATTTACTCGTGACCTTGAACAAAATGGAACGGCAGCACAAATTATTCCACTCTCTCTAGGAGAAAATGACAAAATATTTGTTCGTTTTGCCACTGTAGCACTCCATGAGTGGCTGTATCCGCTTGGATACACTCATATGTATAAATTACACGCAATTGCTTTGCCAGATGGCAGCATTCCTTACAAACGAGCTGATCAAATGCTTTCAACAATTGAACTTAACGGTAGCGTGTTTTCACGCTTCATTTCAAATATCACAATTGAATCCATAGAAATTCCTGTTTCCGAATCAGGAGCAACATACGATATAATGCTTACAGAGAACGGACTTAGTTTAGAAAAAAGAGAATGAAGCCTGGAATTTTTACTACAACAATTGGGATTGTCTCGCTTATCGCTGTGAATTATATGACTCAGTTTTTTGAGTTTTCAAAGTCACTTCAATTTGTTATTCTCTTTTTGGTTATTTACTCTATTGGAAACGTCATCGTTCCGCGCATTCGAAAGTTTTTCCTTCTTCCAAACGTATATTGGGCAGATTTATTCATTCATGCTGTGATTAATGCGCTAGTATTTTATTTTGCGCATACGTTGTGGGGAGGAATTACGGTACTTCCGGTAAACCTAAGCGAAATGACATTTGGAGTACTCAGTGTAAACGAGATTTCACTGGATATTCTTGGTACAATACTCTACGGTGCAATTGCAGTCGCCGCATTGTATGAATTTATTTTATTCACATCAAAAGAATAATCATGACACAGCAAGTAGTTAACATTCTTCAAATTATTGTCAGCATTATTGGCATTATCTTTATTCTCTTGCAGAATAGAAGCAGTGAGCAGGGATCAAGCTTTTTTGGTGGCGGAGGTGAAGTCTTTAAAATCCGTAAGGGTTTAGATAGATTCCTTTTTGCAGGAACAATTATCGTTGTTATTGCACTCGCCGTATTGATCTATGTTGACATTAAAATGATCTCCTAGATATGGCATCTATTCGAGACGAGCTTTGGCAATATCCAGATAGTTTGCTTCCATACTTACGCAAGTATCGTGTGTTAGCTATTGTCGTTGCAGGTCTCTGTTTCGGATTTATCGGTTCATTCTTTATGGAGAATGTACTTGCCGTTCAAAAATCCAGAGTATTTAGCACAAATGTATATTCAGAAGGATTTGTTGGAGAAAACTTGCGTTTACATCCACTAGTACAAGCTCCAACTTCATACGAAAAAGATGTTTCCCGTCTTATCTACAGCTCACTTGTAAAAATTGATGCGATAGGAAACATGTTACCAGACTTAAGCCAAACATGGACTATTTCAGAAGATGGAAAATCATACACATTTTTCCTCCGTCAGGGAGTGTATTGGCACGATGGTGTTGAATTTACATCAGAAGATGTAAAGACCACATTCGAATTGATGAAAGCTGGTGGTGCAAGTGTTCCGAATGGTGAAATTTTGAAAGATGTTGAAATAAGAACCCCAGGAAAATACACAATTGAATTTGTATTGCCGCAGTCAAACTCTTCTTTTCTTGAGCTTGTTGTTGTCGGAATTGTTCCAAGTCACATATATAAAGGCTATACATATAATAGGTATGCTTCAAGTGTGGTAGATGCTCGTCCAATTGGAACCGGGCCGTATAGGTTCCAACAGAAAGTGAATAATGTTTATACTTTGCGTGTTAACGATAGATATTATGCCCAAAAACCGGTAATTCCTACAGTTCAATTAAAAGCGTACATAACACAATCTGAGGCGCTTGCTGCATTCGCAAAGGGAGATGTCTACTCCATTGTTAACGTTTCACCTGATAAAGCTCCGGATTTTTCCCGTTATAAAACGACACAGTTACAGAAATACTCATTATCAAACAACACTCGCGTTGTCTTTTTTAATATAACAATAGATAAAGAAAAGCTTTCTCCCGAGGTTCGTACAGCATTTGCCTATTCAGTGGATAAGCGTGACCTTATTGAACAAATTCCAGGATCAGAAATGGCGTATGGCCCATATTCTCCATCTTCGTGGGTATATAACCCTGCAGTGGAAGATATGCTTGTTCATAGCCCTGCACGAGCAGATGAAATACTCGAAAAAGCTGGCTGGATTTACAACGAAGAGCAAGGCAAGCGAATGAAAGGAGACGAGTCTCTCGTTTTGACTTTGACATTTCTTGATACTGATCAAAACAGGCTTATTGTAGAAAAACTTCGCGAGTATGCAAAAAGTATTGGCATTGATCTTGTACTTGACCCAACCGATCGAGAAACAATAACACAAAAAGTGCTTCCAGAGCGTGCATTCGAAATGCTCTTGTTTGAGGTACAGACTTCTACGGATCCAGATTTATACACATTGTGGCATTCTTCGCAGGCGAAATACCCAGGACTTAACATTTCAGGTATTGATTCTTCTCGCGTGGACGGACTTCTTGAGCGTGGACGTATTACTACAAACCGTGACAACCGATATTCATACTATCGTCAGTTCCAGGAAGTGCTTGTTGACGAAGTTCCAGCAATCTTTCTCTATCATCCCCCACTGTATACCGTTAGATTTGATATAATTCAGAAGCCGGAAGAAGATACCTACTTACAACCGGAAGAACGACTATCAACATTAACCAGTTGGAGAATTGAGCCGAGGTGGCGGAATTGGCAGACGCGCTAGCTTCAGGAGCTAGTATCAGCAATGGTGTGAGGGTTCGAGTCCCTCTCCCGGCACTCTTCAGAATTTTTTCACTTAACGTTCATAAATTCTTCATCGTTTATCATTCAACGTGAAGTGATAAAGTTTTGGAGAGTACTGTAATTTAGGGACGAGAAGCTGAGTGAAAAACAGTAGCTGCTCCTACTGTTTTGAACGAAGAAGGGGTCGAGGAGCATACCTTAGGCTTTGAATATAATGCGAGGTGACCGAGTCCCTCCTCCATGTTTAGCAGAATAATATCTTTAATAACTCGTTATTAATAATTCTTTTATATTCCCACGTAAGGTAGCTTTTGAATTGATGGATCTTTTTGCATTCACCTTTTTTATTTTAAAGGTAGAATAAAGTTTATCGAAATAAGTATCTGTTATTTTTGTATTCTGTGGGTCAGAATTACTAATAATAACAAAGGCATTTCTAGACTTTGCATATTTCGCATACTCAGCAAGTCTTTCTTGATCAGTATCCGAAAATCCATCTTTAGAATAATTAGTAAAATTTGAAGTCTTACCTAAAGGTTTGTATGGAGGATCCAAATAGATAACGGCCCCCTTTTCTATTAATTCTTTGGTTGAATAAAAATCTCCATCCATCAGGATAGTGTTTTTTAATGCTTCATTTACAGAATAAATATTATCCTGATCACAAATCTTTGGATTCTTATACCGGCCAAACGGGACATTAAAGCTGCCTTTTTTATTTTCTCGAAAGAGTCCATTAAAACAAGTTCTATTGAGAAAAATAACCTGAGATACTCTTTGTATTGCTAATTTATCCAACTTTGTGTAATCAAATTCTTCTTTTTGTATATTAAAGGTTGTCCTTACTTCATAATATTTCTTTTCTCTTTCCGAGTCCGCTAATTCTAGGTATTCCTTTTCCATCTTTTTTAAATTCTCAATCAATTCGGATACCCTACTTTGGATTACCCGATAACAAAGCATTAGATCTCTATTTATATCGAGGAGGTAAGCCTTTTTGACACTATAATTAGATTTAAGGTAGAAAAAAAAGGAAGCTCCACCGGCAAATGGTTCAATATATATATCAATCTCTCTTTTTTCTTTAATCTCCCTTGGCAATGCGGATTCAAGCTCGTTTAAGAGTTGTCTCTTGCCTCCTGCCCATTTTAAGAAAGGTTTTGCTTCCAAACTATGTCTTTTTAAATAATTCCGCCAATAGAGATTTTCGAGCATAAAACGCTCTACTAATAGATCCATGCCCTGGGCCTTTTGTTCTTGCTTGAATCCATTTCCCATCTTTGCCTGTAAGAGATTCAAATCCTGAAATAATTAATTTGTTTCTGATGAATTCATAATCCGCTTCTATTTCTTTAACTATAGTATCGGTGGTCAATAGATCAAAACTAGCAACATCTAATAGTTTTGGATGTTTTGTCATTTTTCCTTTCCACTCAACGGCGCAAAGAATGAGTGATTTTAATTTATCCCAGCAATGACTTTCAAAAAACGGAGTATCTATCAGCTGCTTTTGATTTATCATGGTTATAGCCATTGTTTCTCTTGGGAGATATACGCCATTTCTTAGGACATATGAAACAGATTTAAGCTCAAACCCAATTCCATTTGGAGCAGGGCTGTTATTATTTGTCAGTCCGGCTAATCTCTCCAGAACTTGACCTTTCCATCCCTTATTCTGCTTATCTTCTTTAAAAGAGGTAATTTCAAATTTAGTAGCCCATTCAGACAAATCGTGACCAACATATTTTTGAAGATTATCTATTGCTGTTTTTCTAGTAATAATTTCCATTATTATTTGTTACTCTATTTATTGATATATCTAAGTAAGAAGATTCATTGTCAATTCCAATAAATTTTCTATTAAGCTCTATTGCAACTATACCAGTTGTTCCGCTTCCTGAAAATGGATCTAAGATAGTATCTCCTTCTTTTGTACTGGAAAGTATGATTCTTTTTAAGAGCATTTCAGGCTTTTGTGTTGGGTGTTTTCCAAAACGTTTTTCATAGGGTTTCACACTATTTACTGCCCAGACAGATCGCATCTGTTTACCAGGTACTTTTAAGAAATCTCCATCGCTATCATAATTCTTCATCTCGATATAGTTAAAAGTATGTTTTCCTGCTTTGTGCTTTCTTACCCACAAAAGATTCTCGTGGCTTGCAGTAAAAAATCGTCCGCTTAAATTAGGAGGCGCGTTCTTTTTATACCATACAATATCGTTTAAAATATGATAACCTAGTTTTTGGATGGCGAATCCTATTTGGTAGGTAGAATGGTATGTGCTACTTACCCATAATGTTCCATTTGGTTTCAATAGTCGCTTTGCCAATTTTAGCCATTCATAGTGAAACTCAAAGTTTTCTTTTAACGATGATCCTATATCCCAATCCCCCTTCTTGACGCTTACCATTTCTCCATTTTGGCAAGTAAAACTTCCATTAGATAAGAAATATGGAGGATCAGCAAATATCATATCAATGCTCTCTTCGGGTATCTCTTTTAGCAACTTAAATGAGTCGGCATGATAAAGAGTAAAATCTTTTAATTCTGATTGGAAATAAGGTTTCATATAATATATTGTACTTGATAAAAATGATTGTACAACTTTAAAACCAAATAGTTTTTTCTTCCTATGCTACAATGTTCTATGACAAATCTTGGACTTACAATCGAACTCTGGTTCGACAATGAAGCAGAAGAAGCTGCTCGATTTTACACAGGTGTTTTCAAAGACTCCGAACTTGGGGCGATCCGCTATTACACCACCGATACTCCCTCAAACAAGCCTATTGGCAGCGTTATCACCGTAGACTTTACTCTCAATGGCCAAAGGTTCCAGGCACTAAACGGCGGCCCAGACTTTAAATTCAATGAATCAATTTCTTTTATCGTCGAATGTGAGGATCAAGCCGAAATTGACTACTACTGGTCAAAACTCACTGCCGATGGAGGAGAAGAAAGCTTCTGTGGCTGGCTCAAGGACAAATACGGTGTCAGCTGGCAAATTGTTCCAAAAGGTTTAGATGACCTCCTCTACCAGGAAGATGCAGCAAAAGGAAAACGCGCAATGGATGTTCTTCTTACGATGAAAAAACTCGATTTTGAAGCAATTAAAGTTGCTGCAGCATAAATTTTGTCACTAACAAAAAATAGCTAATTTGTGAAACATTGCAAATTCTGTGAAACTTCCCTCTCCCGACGTAAAAACGATCTCTCAATATAACGCTGCTCAGCCTGACAGCTACAAGCAAATTTGCGAGCTACTCAACAAAGAAATTAATCGTCACTTACCAAAAGCAGAAAGCAAATTGTGGCATGGAGCTCCAGTTTGGTTTCTTGAGGGCAATCCTATCGTAGGCTATCACTTACTGAAAGATGGAGTTCGATTACTTTTCTGGAGCGGTCTCTCTTTTGAAGAGCCTTCCCTTATAAAGGTCGGAAAAAACTTCCAATCCGCAGGAATTACTTACACAGATGTTGGACAGATAAATCTAGGTGACCTTGAAAGATACCTTAATAAGGCAGAAAGTATACAGTGGGATTATAAAAATCTTGTCAAAAGAAAAGGTGAGCTTTTACCGGTAGAAAAAATTTAATGAAAAAGCGGAACCGTAGCGACCAATAGCAACGATTTGCTATTGTGTTGCAAGGCTAATAATTAATTATTACTTATTTTAGGCGATGAAAGTTTCAGCAATTTATGTAAATCTTCCAATTAAAGACGTTAACCGTTCACGAGCATTCTGGACAAAGCTTGGATTTTCGATCAATGAAGAATTCAGTGATGAAAAAGCAATCTGCCTTGTGCTTAACGAAGAGAAAGGTCTCTTTGCAATGCTGGTGACTCACGAATTCTTTAAAACATTTACCAACCGACCAATTTCTGACGGTATAACAACACAAGTAATTAATGCAATTCAAGTCGAAAATCGTGAAACAGTAGATAAAATTGTGAAACATGCCTTAGAAGCAGGTGCTACTCGCTATCGCGAAGGAAAAGACGAAGGCTGGATGTATTACGACAGTTTTGCAGATTTGGACGGTCACCAATGGGAAGTTATGGCAATGGATGTGACTAAAATCTCTCCCGAATAAATGAAAAGTATTCGGTATATTGCGTTACTCCGTGGAATTAACGTTGGTGGCAACAATATTATCAAAATGGCCGATTTGAAAGCCTGTTTTGAGTCAATGAAATTTGCAAATGTAGTCACATATATTCAAAGTGGCAATGTATTGTTCGATTCTCTCGAAGAAGATAAAGAAACGCTTGTGGGGTTAATAGAAAAAACGCTTTCGACTCAGTTTAATTATAGCTCAAAAATTGTACTTATTACTGCTGATCACCTTAGAGAAACTGTAAGTGATGCTCCCAGTGGCTTTGGTCAAAATTTCGAGGAGTATAAATACGATGTATTATTTCTAAAAGAACCTCTTGTTGCGAAAGAGGCTCTCGGAAGCCTCAAGTTAAGAGATGGCGTAGACAATGCATATGCCGGCAATGGTGTTTTGTATTTTTCGCGTCGGATAAAAGACCTTACAAAAAGTTATCTCAGTAAAGTGATATTGCTTCCAATTTACAAAAACATGACAATCCGCAACTGGAACACGACCACAAAGCTATTAAGCTTAGCAAACCCGCAGTAAGGAGAAATTAATCCGGATCGCCAAACTTGTCTGGATCGCTATTGTTACAACGTGGACATGTCGTTAAGTGTTGAGTTCCTTCGTATACATAGTTACATACGAGGCATTTCCATCGTCGCCACTCTTCTTCTATTTCCGGCAATTGCTGTGAAATTTTTGCATATGCAGTTGTAAACTGCTCCATTGTAGAGACTTTTTGCAATAATTGCTCTGGAGGAACGCCGGTGCTATTCACAAAAGCAACTTGCATCATACTTGTTTCAGGAATCGGAGAAATATTTGTACTTTTTTCAAATACGGCATTGTATGCTGCATCCTGATCAGATAAAAGAACTGCAGTTTGTTTTATTGCATTTTCATCCATAGGAAGGGAGTGTTTTGCGTGTAATCGTCTTGCTCGTTCGGTTTCGTCACAGTGAATCCATAAAGAGAATAATGGGTTCATTTGCTTTGCAATGCTGTAAGTAATTGTTCCCGTAAATGAAATAACAATCGGACGGGTTGCCTGTGTCATTTTTTGCGAAATGTGAGTAAACATTTGAAAAACAATTTCCGGCTTGCCACTTAACACATCACGCAGAAACTGGGTATAGGTTACTAAACGCTCGGCTGGAGTTGTTGGAGGCGTCTGCAACGTGGACAAAAATACCTGCGTAAGAATGTCATTGCCATCAAATAACTCAAAGTTATAGGTATTGGCTATAAATGTTGCAAGCGTGCTTGCTCCGCAATATGGGAGCCCTTCAATGAGAAACGCTGGCAGTGTGGCTTTCTCGCTCATAGTGTATTTATGATACACTAAAAAAATGGTCGCAACAACAAAGAAAACTCCAAAAAAAGGTTTTCTCTCAATACATCAGGAGCTTTGGGCAATTCCGCTCTTTTTGTTTGCGTTTGGCGTTATTCAGATTTTCTCCGCTAGCCGCTTTAAAGGAGTCGAATTAAAAGATAATGAATTCTACTTTGCAATTCTCCACTTTTTTGGCGTATCCATTGGAATTATCGCTATGTCATTTACAACATTGTTAAGCTCGAATATTTGGAAAAAGCTTTCTCATATTATTTACGCAATTACCATTGCGCTACTTGTTGGAGTGCTTTTTACCCCCGCAGTAAATGGTGCACATCGTTGGTTTGAAATTCCTGGTACTGGATTTGCAATTCAACCGTCGGAATTTGCAAAAATCACGGTCGTATTATACGGCGCGTACTTGCTTGAAGCATATGGCAAGAAAAATTTTGCTACATATAAACAGCATTTAGAACAGTTTTTGCGACCTGTCGCAATTCGAATGCTGCCACTTATTTTGCTTGTCGTTATTGAGCCTGACCTTGGCACAGCGGTTGTTATGGTTGCTGCATTTGTTTTTATGTACTTTATGAAAGAAAACAAATTTTTGAAGCAGGATATTATGGCGATTGGGATTGTGCTTCTCATTGGTGGAGTGGTATTCAGTCTTGTAGAGTCATATCGCGTCACTAGAATTAATACGTACTTTACGCTTCTTTTTACAGGAAAAATTGAAGATGAATTTGGTGCCGGGTATCAGCTGCGCAATATTTTAATTGGTGTCGGCTCAGGCGGATGGTGGGGAAAGGGACTTGGACAGTCTCGACAACGGTTTGGATACCTTGTTGAAACTACCGCATTCACGGATTCAATCAGTGCCGTCATCTTTGAAGAGCTTGGCTATATTTTAAGTGTAATTTTTATTTCGCTATACCTCATTTACTTCTGGAGTATTACAAAACGTGCGGAGGCTCAAACGGATCAATACAAAAAACTTGTGTTGTGGGGAATGGCGGGCTGGTTTATTTCCCAGACATTTATTCACCTTTCAGCAAACTTGGCGCTGATTCCGGTTAAAGGAATTCCACTGCCGTTTATTACTTACGGAATGTCTTCAATTATCTCTATTGGAATTGCTGCGGGAATTACTTATCGTTTTTCTCGTTCTTAGTCTGAAACTGCTTTAAAAATTCTTCTTTCGATAAAATCTTCTTTGCCGGTTCTTCTGCTTCTGGTGAATCTCCACTCTTATTTGTGTCTGCAGGCTTTAATTTCTGCGCAGCAGTACTCTTCGTGATAACTGAGGCCTTTACTTTTTTCGTGGTCTTTTTAGCCTTTTTTACTGTCTCAGAGGATACTCTTTTGCTTGAGATATCAACCTTTCTTTTCTGAAAGTTTGGAAGCGCTTCTGCAATTTTTTGTTCTGTAGCAACTTCTTTCGCAGAAAGTGCAGGTTTTATTTGTTCTTTCTCTTTCTTTTCTTCTTTGGCGGCTGGTTTAGTTTTCTCTTTTGCTTTTACTTTTTTCTTAACGACCTTGCCTTTTGAATTTGATTCTTCCGATACAATATCAAGAATAGTTTTCTGGCTGGACATTCCACCAAATATGTCTGCAATGCTTTTCTCTTCTCTTTTCTTGTCCATTTTTCTGCGAATAGAAACAGCAACAAGAATAATAATTATGAATAGTGCTCCACCAATGATTGCGTAAAACTCGTTTGGATTTGTTTGTGTAAATGTTTTAATTCTTTCAACTATTTGTGTTATCTGGTTCTGTGCTTCTTGCACTTGAACTTGTGGGTTAACTTCTGCCGAGAATAGCTTATACTCGACTGTTAATGGCTTTGATGCTTCGCTGATAAGACCATTTCTCAATACAAATGCAATAATCGTGTTTTTTCCTTCTACAGGTTCAGGGAGGATAAATTCCCACTTTCCGTCCTGGTTTGAAGAAAACTTATTCACGGTTGAGCTGTTTACAATAACCATAACTGTTGATTGCGGCAATGCAGTTCCTGAAAGAACAACCTGGTTTGGACGAACAACTTCTGTTTTGATTGTCTGGTCAAAGATTGGAGGCTTTGGAACAATAATCAATTGTTTTGAAAGTACTCGGACGAGACCTTCTTTATTTGTAAACTTGAATGTAACCGTATGTGCGCCAATTGGCAAGTTTGGAAGAATGAACGGGCTTGGTGCATTTTGCGTAATTTGTGTTCCAATGGCAATCTCTACTCCTTTTGAGCTTGGATCAACAAAAGTAACAGGATAATTTGGATCGTCGGAAGTTTCTGGAAGATTTAAAGAAAGTTCGCGGCTAATAGTTCGTTCTCTTTCTGCTTCTGCATTAAGGATCACCTGTGCTGGAGTTGGTGTTTGTGCCGACGCAACGGGACTAATAATTATTACTCCTGCAAGGAGCGCGGCAATGATGAGGCGTTTCTGCATATAGGTAAGCGTAACAAAGGAAGCTTCGAAAGTCAATCAACAAATCCCCGCGATATCGAATATAATGCACAAGGTTTGGGAGCTTTTCTTAAATTTGGCGGTTACCTATTTATTAGCGGGATTTTCTTATTAAAAGCCTTTTTCGTCGGCATCAGGAGTTTGAAAATGAATATCTTTTGGCGAAGTAATCCGTTGAGTCCATAGGACACCGTTTAAATGGTCGAATTCATGCTGTAATACTCTCGCCATAAACCCTGTTGCTGTAATCACGTATTTATCTCCTTTTAAGTCCATAAAACTGACTTTTACTTTTGTATATCGCTCAACAATTCCGTAATAATACGGAATGCTTAAACATGCTTCTTCACTGTATTCTACTTCGTTTCCAAGCTTTTCTACCTGAGGGTTAACAAAAAGAAAAGGCTTATCTGGCAGAATCAATGGCATTTGTGCTTTCTTGTTTGATGATGATTCAAGCTTGTAGGTCAAATCGTCTTTTTCAAGAATAATACAAAACATACGATAGTTTTTTCCAACTTGTGGAGCTGCAAGTCCCGCAGCGGGAAGCTTTGTTACTGTGTCAAGCAAATCTTTTGCAAAAACTTGAATCTTTGCACTTGCAAGATCTTTCTTTGTTAGCTCGGGTGTTTTTTTGTAGAGGATTGGATCCCCAATAAAACGTAAGTCCAACATATTACATTTTTTCTAATGGAGTTATTCCAAGCAATGTTAAGCATCGTTTGAGCATTGCGACAACATTTTTGCTTAGCCATCGTCGTGAAGCGATAAGTTCTTCTGATTCAGCCGTATTTACTTTGTGAGTGTTATAAAAATTGTTGAAGGCTTGTGCTAGTGAGTACGTAAACTCAGCAAGAATATGTGGTGCATACTGGCTACCTGCTGCTTTTAGCGTGTAAGGAAGTTTGTACATAATTCTCATGAGTGCTTTTTCTTCAGATGTGGAAAGTAATGCAATCATTTTTTCCTGTCCAATCTCTTCACCTGCGGCTGATTTTTGAGCAAGCATACTGCAGATTCTTGCGTGAGTATATTGAATATAAGGGCCTGATCTTCCATCAAACGACACTGATTCTGCAATGTCGAAAGTCATATTCTGCAAAATATTGTTTCTCAAAAATGCATACTTCACTGCACCGAGGGCGACTTGATGTGCGGTGTATTTCTTTTCTTCTTCTGACATTTCTGCTCTTGTTTGCAAGATTTCTGTGACTCGCTTCTCTACTTCGCTGATGAGGTCAATTGCACTTAAAATATTTCCTGTTCGCGAACTCATTTTCCCAGATGACAACGATACCATTCCAAACCCAATGTGAACAAGTTTCCCTTCGAGTTTTGGCTCAACTTTCTGCAATGCCGTGAGGACGATTTTGAAATATTCGTTTTGTTCCGATGCGGTTGTAATAATTGAAGTATCAAATGGCCATTCTTGATATTTGAGTGTGTTAAGACCGAGATCTTTTGCTTCGTATGTTGGAGTTTCTTTTTGTGTCAGAAATACTCGTGTATGAAGTCCGTATGGTTCACCTTTAAATACAATAGCTCCTTCGCTTTTTTCGAAAAGTGTTCCAATATGTTGCTGAACAATTTCTTTTCCTCTTTGCCAGACTTCACTTTCAAAGTAATGCCTATCTTGTGAAACACCGAGATCTTCTTCCATTGACTTGTAAAAGTCTATGCACCAGTTCTTTGTTTTGTGCCAGTCATCTAATACTGCTGGATTCTGGTTATAAATTGCAACGTTTAATGCGTCAATTTCTTTTTTTGCCTCTTCGTCATACTCATAGATTCGTGAGCCTTCTTGGTAACATTCTTGTAAGAGTCGGATTTTTTGTTCTAAAGTTTCTGGCTCAGGTCTTCCCTTCTTTATCCAGAACCACATAGACTTTGCAACGTGAGGGCCAATATCTCCTTGATAGTTTGCTTTTCGAATAGTGTGACCGAGATCTTCGAGCGTTCGTGCAATGCTGTCTCCAACAATATACGAGAATAAGTGCCCGATATGGGGTAGCTTATGAGTGTTTGGCTGACCGTACTCGATCATAACCCTTTTCTTTTCTACGGATGGAACATCGGCAACTGCGGAAATCGCTGCATCTGCAAGTGCTGTATGTGTGAGTGAAATATTAATAAATCCCGGCCCGGCAATGCTGATAGAGTCAACAATCTTTGCCAGATCTGTGTTTGATGCTTTCTGTGATTCTACGTGTGTAATAATTTCTGAAGCAATGTCTCGTGGGGATTTTCCTGCTGCTTTTGAAAGCTGCATTGCAATGTTTGTGGTCAACTCCCCAAACTCCTCGTTAGTGGGAAAACTTACCTGTACAATGCCGTCTGAATCGGGAAATAACTCCTGTACTGCTGATGTAAAGCTTTTTTCAACAATTTCTAATGGATGCATGCTGGTATTATACCGCGAAATGCTTCCATAGTATAATTCATATATGAACATTCTTGGAATTGAAACAACCTGCGACGAAACATCTCTTGCTCTCGTTGCTGATGGACAAAAGATTATTGACGAAATCACTGTTTCTCAAATTTTGAAGCACCAACCGTATGGCGGAGTTGTTCCAGATTTAGGAGCACGTGAACATTTGACGAATTTGACTCAAATTGGTGGAGAATTTATTACAAAGCTAAAAAATGCAGGGCATTCTATTGACGCAGTTGCGGTTGCAGCAAAAGTTGGCCTTCCTCCCGCTGTTCAGGTAGGAGAAGCGTATGCAGCAGGTCTTTCCAAATCACTGAATGTGCCGCTTATTCCTGTAAACCACGTTCTTGCCCACCTATGGGGAGTATGGGTTGATCCAACATTCGACGAAAAGCCAGTATTTCCACTGCTCGGACTTATTGTTTCCGGTGGACATACACAATTAATTTCGTTTGACTCTCCTACTGAATATGAAATTATCGGTGACACACTCGATGACGCTGTTGGCGAAGCATTTGATAAAGTTGCTTCTATGCTAAAGCTTCCGTATCCAGGCGGCCCGCAGATTGAAGAAAACGCAAAAATTGGAGATAGTCAGGCAATTGATTTTCCTGTTCCAATGAAAGACGACGAGCGCTTACGATTCAGCTTTTCTGGTCTAAAAACCGCGGTACGAACATATATTGACAAAGAACGACCTAAAATCCTACCTGAAATGGAAAAATTCTTTGTCGCAGACGTTGCGGCATCGTTCCAGGACGTAGCATTTCAGGCTATTGCGAACAAAGTAAACCAGGCATTAAAAGAGACTGGACACAAAACTCTTGTTATTGGCGGAGGAGTCGCTGCAAACCAGCGGCTTGTTGATGTATTATTCAGAGAAATAGCAAATGCTGGTCACCAATTTGATTTGTTTGTTCCAAGTTTGAAATATTGCACAGATAACGGTAGTTTAATCGCGGGATATGCGTTTAATTATGCTGAATAAATCGGCAGATGGATCAAAAACAACTAAAACTAAACCGAACCTGTCACTTTTCACAACTTCCTTTCTCTCACACCTCTATTTGGATACCATTTGCACGCGGAGTAGGTTCAGAACTAAGAAGTTTCAATATGACACCTCAAGAAATTATTCCCATGGAAGGTTTTAATATTGGAATATGGAATTATAACGCTTTGTTATCACTACAGAAATATAAAATAGAAGTTGTTGAAACTATTTCTCAGATGCCACCTACACCACCGACAACAGAAGCGTTCATCAAAGCCTGTCTTTTAGAAGATGCTCCACTGGTGCGGATTGATGACCAAATTCTGAATAGAGTGAAAAAGTTAGGCATTCAAAGTAATTCTACTCAGGTAGAGAAAGTACAGAAAGTAACTGACTTTATTGTCCAAACTCTTAGCTACGAATATCCTCCAAAAGTGCGAGAAGCTATTGACGTTTTAAGTACGAGTACGTCAGACTGTGGTGGATATCATGCTCTATTTGCAGCACTCTTACGCAGTGTTGGAATTCCTGTTGCGATTGATTTCGGATTTAGATTACCCAAAATGACACCTCATGTCTGGGCTTGGTGGTACGATGTTTCCGTAAAGCAATGGAATATGATTGATTTGAATGATATTCAAACTAAATCAAGTATTGGAAATAGGGTTTCATTTTCGCTGAACACGGGGCATGAAATAAAGTATTTTCCTAAGCCAGTACAATTTATTCAAGAGAAACTAAGTTGGGATTGGAATTTTGATTTGCACAAAAAGATATTTGGACGAGTAACGACTTCAGAAATAGAATTTCACCTCTCCACCGGCGTGTAATCAAAATCAATATTCAGTAACGTCTTTAGTACAAACTGGAGAAATTTTATCCGTCCAACCGAATCTTCAATAGAAAATGGCATACTGTTGGGTGATGCATGCTCGTCACAGTAATATTTCACATCAAACCCAAGCTTCCCTTTATACACTTTTGTCCCGCAATGTGCACATACAAACGGAAATGGCGCAATGTCATAATGTGATAACACTCTCATTGCAAGTAAAAATAGCGACAGCTCCTTGCGCTCTTTGATGGGTTCATCTTCCGCTGCAACAAGCGACATGTAAATTTGCGAGAATAGTTTTTTTTCGGGAATAACGTATGCAATTTTGAGTAACGACATCAATGCCTGATACAGCACAATACATTCCAAATCACTTTTTATAGAAGAAAATGTCTTTATTGTCTCAGACTCAGCAAGATACCAATGGTGACGCTGATATATTTTTGCTTTTATCACATTTCCCATGTCTAACCCTTGTGCTCTGCGGCTGATTCCTTTTGCTCCGCCTTTCACAATGAGGTGCTTTTGTCCGTCGTAAGGGGAAATCCCTACAATAACAATATCATTCGTATATTTTCTATGATCCAGCGTTAAAAATGTGCTGCTGACAAAGTCTTTCATAGAAAAAGTTCTTGTACTTTTGAAATAAACCTGTCGGGAGTAAACTCTTCCGCTTTTGCTCGGAGTTTCTTTGTAACCCATGCAACCTGCTCTAACTGTTCAATTCCTGCGAGTATAGATTGTGCCGATGAATCCGATAGTAAAATACCCCCCAGGGTATGCTCGATTACTTCGGGAGTAGCTCCTTCGTTCGTGCCGATAACTGGTGTTCCCATCGCAAGAGACTCCACTTTTGTAATGCCAAAGTCTTCATCGTTTAACGAAAACGTTGCGTTTGCTCCTGCAATCAACGGCCACTTCATTTCTTCTGAAACATTTCCTAAAAAGTAAGTGTTTTGTATTTTTTTTGCAGTGATTCCAAGCTCTGTAAGATACACTGTCTGTGCGGCTACTCCGTAGCGTTTTTCTGAGTTTTGCAGTAATTTTTCAAAGTATGGGCCATGTCCTGCCACAATAAATGTTCTTGATTTTGGGTCTTTTTCTGCTGCTGCAACAAACGAGTCAATGTTTTTATAGCTTTCAATGCGTGAAATATGAAGAAAGTAATCGCCGAAAAGTTCCTTCATTTGGTTAGCCTTGGTCGTAATACTGTCTGTAAGCTCTGGAAAGTGAACCGAGGGGTAAATAACTTCGGCTATGTGGTTATAACTACTGAAAATACGCTCTTTTACGGCACTTGAGATACAAAAGACTTTATCGGCAGTTCTCATGCCTTGAATGTCTTGCAACAGCAATGGTGATTTTGCAACTGTGAGAATTTCTTTCGGTGTCAACATTTTGAGTGTGCTTGTACTATGTGATAAATGCCACAACATCCGGGCAGGAGTATTCATATAGATGATTTTCTTTGCGCGAGATCCTCCTTTTATTGTATGCGCTAAAAATGATGTGTAACAAACGATTGTGTCGTACTCTTCAAAGCTAAATTGCTGCATTTCCTGCGGGAGAGAATAATGAAAAAACCTGAAAGAAAATGGGTCACCTGCTGATATCTTTCTGCCTATGTGTAGTGTAACCTCTGGGAATTTCAGCTTTATCTCTTCGATATACGCATTGCTAAACTCGGTAACGACCTGTGCGCCAATAAAAAGGTCTGATTGTGGAAATGCTGCCAGAATATCGAGTAATACTCTTTCTGCGCCACCTCCCATCGGAGGAATATAATCGTACACGACGGCTATTTTCATGCCGTAATATTCACAGGGTTAATGTAAAGAGGTTCACTATTGTCTGAGAAAAGCTCTGAGCGCAGCAATAGTTCTGACAGTGACTCTCCTGTTACAGTTTCTTCTACATGAATAAATGGCATTGATTCCGTATCTTCGAACGAATCTTGCTCTTCTATGAGTACTGTTGTTTCTTGTGGGATATCTTTTAGCTGCATGTATGTAATCTCCTGGGTGGGTTCATCGTAAGAATAGCCTTTGGCTGTGTCGAAAGTGCCCCCTTGACGCGGCCAGGCCTTTAAAAACAGGCTTGATTCTACGCGGTGCGCCAATGTGAAGCTGGTAAAATAGAATACGTTTTTAGGGGTAATTAGCCCTCCATGGAGCAATCCTTGCACATATGCCAGGCCGACTCTAATGCCCGAATATGAGCCAGGCCCACGATTTACGTATAGTTTGGTATCCTGCGATAGCGGAATAGCATTCATGACCTTGTAGAACTCTTCGTGAGTGTCGAATGTTGTCAGAGTATCTGTTTCAGTATCATAAACAAAGTGCGGACGAACTGCTGTTTGAATAATGACTTTATGCATAGATTGTATAGTTTCTTACGTTATCTTCAAGATTATGAGCGATATTTATATGAAGTGCCGGCGTATTTAGTAAGAGTGAGCCAAGTTTTTCCGGCCATTCAATAAAAATAACTGAGTCAGGAGTAAGATAGTCCCAAAATCCAATTTGTTCAAGCGTCTCTGCTGCTTTGTCTTCGTCAATGCGGTAGAAATCACAATGAATAAGTGTTTTCTTGGTGGGATGACTCGGAATGGCATACGTTTGTAACAGTGTGAATGTTGGACTTTGAATTTTCTGCGGAATTTCCAGCGCTTCTGCAATATGGCTTACTAAGTGAGTTTTACCTGCACCAAGCGTTCCTCGCAATGTGATTACGGAAGGAGTATCGGATTTGATGTATGAGAGAATTTCTGTTGTGATGTCTGTGAGCATTGCCATTGGACTAAATGTTTAATAAAAATGCGGAACCGTAGCTACCAACAGCAACGATTTGCTGTTGTGTTGCAAGGAATCCTTGATTAAGCAACTCTGTTGCAATTCTGAGCTTTGATTAAAAGATCAGTCCTTTATTTCAATGGGATCAATTGGGTTCGGTCACCTCACACTCTTACCTTGCCTGATAAGTATGCTCCTCGATAATGTTACTTCGTTTGTATTAAAAACCGATAAAGTAAACTTTATCTCTCGAAAAGCAAATTGTTGCTTTTCGCCCCATTCCTCTCGAAAAACGCAAGGTCACTTGCCTTTTTCTCGGGTTTCTCATCCAATTGGTCTCCTATTACTATTTTTAATGGGATCAATTGGGTTCGAACCAATGACCTTTCCGATGTGAACGGAATGCTCTAGCCAGCTGAGCTATGATCCCAAACTATCGAGATTATATCATTAGAAACGAAACCTCGCACTAGGCAATACGTGTAATATTGAACAGTTGATTACAATGCTGAGAATGGGCCTTTGCTGTAAAGGTCATCAAGGTCTTCTTCTTCGAGAGTTCCAATGCTGCTGACTCCTTCGATATCGTCGTCAACGTCGTCTTCTCCGGACTTTAACATTTCGACGTTACCTTTGAAGTCTGCATCTTCTTCTTCGATGAATTTCTTAATTTCTGCCTGTGATAATTCCAGAGATTCCTGATATACCAAATCTCCTCCACAGTGTGCACAGCTCAAAATATAATAGACTTCTTCACCACAGTTTTCACATGCCATTTTTATAACATGATATTTCTTTGGTGCAATCTTGTTGCTTTGCTGTTTTTTTGCCATTTTGGTTTCCCCGTCGCTAATTAAGGTAGTGACCGCGTGATTATAATGTACTTATATACTAAATGCAAGTTTCACGCGTTTTCACGCAAGGAATTCGGCAGATCTGGGCAGTTTTTCCAAATCCGTGAGTCTCTTTCTGAGAACTTACTAAGCCTCACATCATTGCGTAAACAGTTATACCATTCCCGGAACAGATAGGCAAGAATTGCAAAGCGAAATCATCTTGAATGCGACGGTAAGAGGGCTACTTTCGTTTTTTACCTTTTTTAGCCTTTTTTCCGTTATTGTTCTGTACTGAACGACGAACTGCATCACGAATTAAGTCTTTTGCATCCTGCTGTTGCTTTGAAACAGCTTCAATTCTAAACATCTTTCGTGCAATCATATCTGCCAGCTGGTCAAAAAATCCGTTAAAGAGTGCTGTTCCTTCTCGCTTATACTCTACCAATGGATCTCGCTGTGCATATCCGCGGAATCCAATACCTTCACGAAGGTCGGACATTGCGTCAATATGATCCATCCAGAGAAAATCAAGCGAGCTCATGATAAGGTATCGCTCATACTCTTTATTCGGAACACTCTTTTCAAGTTCTTGAAGCTTTGTAAACCATGCTGCATTAATCAATTTGAAAAGCTCTGTTACTGACACTGTAAATGTCTTTTTCTTTTGAACAAAATTCTTTTCAAGGAATTCGGCATATGACTTAAGTCCCATTGCTTTTGCAGCTTTTTCCTGCAAATCGTTTGGAATACATGTCTCAATAAACTCTCGGAGGATTCTTGCCTGCTCTTCTGGAATTTGCTTTTCTTTGCGAATGTCTCCACCCATGATGTGAAGAATCTGATCCCACACCTGCTTCATTGTCCACATGCGTAATGGGAAATCCATGTATGTCTCTTTTACAAGCTTTACTGCTTCTGCGTCTTTTGAGCGCTTTAGCGAGTATGTTCCAAGTTTTTGCAAGAAAGTAATAATTTCGATGTCTGAGAGCTCTGTATTCTTCAATGGAGGAAGCTGAACATTGTGAAGCAATAACAGAATAAGCTTTCGCATTTTATAGACAGTTTCTCTTTGGAAGTTGAGGACATCATCGTATTCAACGAGTCTCTTTCGAATGTCGAAGTGAAGTGACTCAACTTTTTCTTGAGCTTTTTTAATGATTCCTGACAATAATCCTGATTCCAATGGAATATCTTCTGGAAGTTGTCCTCCAAGGACGTTTTTAATCATATCTCCACCGAATACGCGCATAAGATGGTCTCCAAGTGAAAGGTAGAATCGTGATGATCCTGGGTCACCTAAACGTCCTGACCTTCCGCGGAGCTGGTTATCAATACGGCGCGCTTCGTGTCGTTCTGTACCAATAATGTGAAGTCCACCAAGTTCTTTTACTTCCGGAGAAAGCTTAATGTCAGTTCCACGACCTGCCATGTTAGTGGCAATAGTGACTGTTGCTTTTTGCCCTGCTGCTGCAATAATTTTTGCTTCTTTTTCATGCAGTTTTGCATTTAAGACCTGATGAGGAATTCCCCGCTTGCGAAGCAATGTCGAAATATACTCTGATTTTTCAATAGAGGTTGTACCTGCTAATACTGGTCTTCCCTGTTTGTACTTTTCGATAATATCTTCTACGACTGCATCGTACTTTGATTTTTCAGACTTATAGATAACGTCAGCAAGGTCTTCACGTGTAATCTTTTTATGTGTTGGAACACGTACGACATCGAGCTTATAGATTTTTGCAAATTCTTCAGCCTCAGTCATTGCTGTACCTGTCATACCTGCGAGGAATGAGTACAAACGGAAGTAGTTCTGGTAAGAAATTGTTGCAAGTGTCTTGCTTTCATTTCGAATGTCTACACGCTCTTTTGCTTCGATTGCCTGGTGTAGTCCTTCGCTATATCGTCGTCCCTGTTGTGCGCGGCCGGTAAATTGGTCAACAATAAGAACTTCGCCATTGTGAACAATATACTCTTTGTCTTTGTTATAGAGTGCTTTTGCCTTCAGTGCGTTATCAATATGCTTAATGAATCGTGAGTCACTCCAAATGTCTGCAACATTAATCGCTGTTTCAACTTTTTTAATACCTGCATCGGTAAGAACAACTGAGTGACGCTTTTCGTCAACAATATAATCTTCGTCAGCTTTTAAAGTTTCTGCGATTGTTGCAAATCGGTAATACACTTCGCTTGGCTGCTCATCCGGGACAGAAATAATAAGCGGAGTTCGCGCTTCGTCAATTAAAATTGAGTCAGCTTCGTCAACGATTGAGTAGTAATAATATCGCTGAACACGTTCTTCCAATGAGTTTGCCATGTTGTCACGAAGATAGTCGAATCCAAACTCGCTGGCCTGTCCATATGTCACATCGCATTTATATGCCTGTTTTTTATTAATCACTTTTAAGTTTGTGCCAACCATTGTGGACATATTTGACATGTCTTTTTTATCAAGAGATGCCTGAGCATCTTTTCCAAATATTTCGAGCACTTCTTCGTCACTGATAACTTGGTAAGAATCGTTTGCAGTAATAATCGAGGCATTCATTCCCAATGCATGCATTACTTGTCCTGCCCATTCACCGTCACGTTTTGCGAGATAATCGTTAACAGTTGCAACATGAACGCCACGACCAGTTAGTCCAAATAAGTATGCGGGAAGTACTGCAGAGTTTGTTTTTCCTTCACCTGTGAACACTTCGGTTACTTTGTTATGTGCGAGCAAAATACCGGTCATAAGCTGAACACTGAAGTGTTCGTGCTTTGCGATACGACCTGCGACCTCTCTGACTCGTGCATATACTTCCGGGAGAATTTCGTATAACTTTTTACGCTCTTCAAGAAGTTCTTTTTCATCCATTTCTGGATACTTTTCGTCAAAGTAGATATCATCTGCTTTGCGCTTTTCAATATCAATGCCAAGCTTTTTTCTGAAATATTCTGTTGATTTTGCTAACTCTTCGTCAGATAACTGCTTAACACTGTCCTCAAACTCCAATACTTTACTGAGGATTTTGCGTGCCATTGCAAGCTCTTTTTCGTTAGGGGAAAATAGATTTTTTATCGTGCCAATCATAATTGTTTATTATTAACCTATATATGGTATCGGGAGACACCAGTATATCTGCCGTAAAGGTGATATATTCAGAATCAATTATACTATCTTTCCGAACTATGTGCATTATAGCAGATGGTGGAATTTCCTGCGGCATCGGGATAAGTAAATGCTCTTCTTTTGAGTGTAAATCGTACTGTGCCACTCCTTTATCTGAAAGAAAATATATGCCTGACTCGGTAATATCAAGAAGCATAAGTATTTTTGCTTCTGTACCAAGTGCCAGTTGAATAAGCTCACTATTATGCAGAGAGAACCAGCCCTTTTGTTGTGTGTGACATTCTTCTTTAAAAAGAAGAGATTGGGTAAATGCAGGGAAAATATACGAAGAATCCGAACACGGTATATTTATGACAACTGGCGTATTTTCATTGTCTTTTATATATAGCATTTGCTTTGCTGCCTCAAGAAAGGGGTAAGCCTGTTCAAGAAGTAAAATGCTTCCTTCTTCTCCAGGGTAAAGTGAGTTAACTTTAAGTGTTTCGGTAAGCTGTAGGCTTCTTTTTGGAATGATGATTTTTTCTGTGAGGTTAATTTCTAATTGGATCAAATCTGTTCCAATATCAGATTCTTTTTGCTTTTCTTTTTCTATGGAATACCATAGCGTGACGGTGCTTTCTGTCGTGAATAATGCCGCCAATCCTGTAATGTATTCACTAATAAGCGATGCCGTGATTACTTTTGTATTGTCTTTTTCGGATAAATGAAGTAAGGTAAGCTCTTTTCCGTTTACGAGAAATAAATACTCTCCTCTCAATACAAATGAGGCATCGGCAACCAGGTTTTTGAAGCTACCTAACTTGTTATCTCCATGGGTTACGTTGTTACCGTCTCGACAAATAATATTCCACTGGCTGGATGCAATATACTCTCCTTGTTTGCATTGCATGACCTCATGCCGAATGATTCCTTCTTTTTGGTTATCTTGTGTGGACGAAGGGAGAGGTTTCAGCAATACACTAAATACAAATATTGCGATATACAATACTGTGAGCATTACAATAAAAATAATATGTTTTTTATTCATAATTAATACGATGGATGAGGATTATTTCCAGTCAAGCGACCTGGATAGACATTAGCTTTTGCAGTTTTTATCTGGTTCCAATCAACATTTATAAAGGGAACCGGATCAAGATGATCTTTCAGTTGCTGAGAAGTGCGTATTTCAAAATGCAGATGATATGCTAGCTTTTGACAATTATATAACCCGGACTTACCACTTTTTGCAATTATTTGTCCGCGTTTTACTTTTGTACCGATTGCAAACGCAGGAGCATTTTCTAAATGAAAGTAAAACGAATATGTCCCTGAATTGTGTTTGATTCCAATGTAGTACCCACCGCCAAAGCAAGCAGTTGATTGGTGGTACCCCTTTGTTACAACAGTTGCATCATCTGGAGCAAGTATGTCTGCCTGAGCCACGCTAAAATCAATACCAGTATGAGGTTTCTGATACGCTGTCATGCCATACCATTGACTCACTTGTACTAAGTTTTTGAAAATCCAACCCAGTGGAGGTATGTTTTTGGGTACAGTGGGTTCCTGGAGCGCGATTTCTGTGGTCAATGGTGATGTTATAGTAATGTCAATTTGCTGATTGTGAATAGTTAGTAACTTTCCGGCAATTACCTGATATTCAATTTTTAATGACTTATCATTTATCGGAAGCAATATTGTATATAAGCGCTTATCCGTAGAATACCTATCAAACATAAGTGTATTTGGTGCACTTATTGAAAGCAACACTGGAATATCTGTAAAAGATTGCTTTTCGATAACCTCAGAGCATCCAAACCATGTTAGCGGATTCCAGAATGTTTTATTCATACATGAATATGTAGTGACATTCAACATAATTGTGATATTTCTAGGCGCTTCAATTGTGTGTATTGCTTCAGTATCGCTAATCTTTTCTGCCTCAAGTGCTTTAAAGATATTTTCTACCGTACTCCAGTCACAGGAAGTGTATTGGTTCTGCTCTTTGCGAAGATCTATTTCTGTTTTGCAGTTAACGGTTGTTGCCATAAATTCAGTGGAAGCGGGCTTTTTTATAGGGAGTGGTTTGACTGCGAGATCGCTCCAGTTATCATATGCGTCAGAAATACTGCTGCCCATATAGTTACTTTGCAGTGCTTTATCGTTTAGTGAGAATATAAATGATTCCTCTGTTGGGCAGTTTCCTTCATATAGAACTTCTCCATCGGCAGATATCTTTACTTTCCCTCCTTCCTTGCATGATGAAATAAACTCGGTTGGATCTTGTGCATCATTGAACTTTACGCTTGGTTTAGATGGAGGAGTTGTATCTACGGTAAGAATAATGCTATTTTCAGCTTTATGTCCTGCAGAATCCGTACAAGCAGCTTTTAATGTAAAACTTCCATCATTTAAATCTAATATCAGCCGTGTAGATTCCTGAAATTCAGATATAATTTTGTTACTTAAATAGGCTTTTCCTGGTATTGACTCATTACAATGGACAAGAATTTCTTTTTTACGTTTGTTATCAGAGAGTACCGTAATTCTGGGCTGTGTGGGAGGTGAAGTATCCACTGTTACTACTAACGGAGGAGCAAGAAACATATCTCCACTTTGTGCTTCACATTTCATGAAAACCGAATATGTTCCGTCTACAATAGCGTTCACTGTATCCGGCCAATATGTCCATAGGTACACTTTCTGAGTTTCAGTCTGAGTGAATACGACATTTCCCTGCTTATCCTGTACGTAAATTGTAAGACTTTTTATGCTTCCGCCGCAACGTCCTTGAATATAAAACTCACCCTCAATTGCGCCATCTTTTTCAAAAGGAGCGGCAATAGTTTTACTTGTTTTAAAGTATTCCATAAAAGGAAATTGCGGATCTTGTTTTGATTGCGTAATATTTGACCATGCTGAGTATTTATCAGAGACTCTACATCGAACTCTAAAATAATAGGTACCTGCAGAAAGCGTGATGGTTGTTTCTCTTTCTTTTACCCACGAAGGTTCTCCCGCTGAAACAAATGACAAATTATTTGCCCATTGTACTTGATATTCTTCACATTCATTATTCCCTTCCCAATAGAGAGTATTAGTTTTTCCTCCGGTAATTGGAGGTTCTTCTATGAGTACTGGTGACTGTATTAATGACGCTCCTTCTGTAAGAGTTACAGTAATAGATGGAAATTCTCCAGGGTTGCATATAGGTGGCGCAGGCGCGATTTCACAACCTGGAGACCAGAATACTGATGCATAATGTATTTCGTTTACGAAAGAAATTTGAAGCCCTCGGTCGTCTCCGCTACTTAAGAACGATTGATATCCGGCGATAAATGGGATGGTAATATCTACGCTTTTGGTTCCAAGTGAAAGAGGAAGAAGTTGGGTTGTACTCGCTTGAATATGCGGCTTTGTATTCCAAGTAACTGTTTTGTAATCCCAACTTTCCTGAGGTAATCCAATTGCAATATCAATATGAGTATTAGTTCCCTGATTCTGGTACTGTGTAAGATTTATAACAGTGCTTTGAATATCATCAGATGTCAATCCGAGCTCTTTTAGTTGTTGAAATTGGCCTTTAAATAAGATCTTGTTTCTCCCTTTTGAGTAGATAATGTCGTATCCGAGGAATAAATTTCTCGTATTCCATGTCGGCGTTGTGGGAAAGCCACTTTCAATATAAGTAATTGCTTCAAGTGGATAAGAAATTGTTTGACTTTCTGCGTGTACACCGGGCACAGCTAAAAAGAGAAGCAAGAGAATTAGTAACATCATTATTCTTTTTTGCAAACTTAGATGTACTTATAGTACATCGGGAAAAATGACTTACTAAAAACAAATAACTGACCGAAATTGGGGAGTGAATATAGAAAAAGGTGAACTTACACTTCTTGCTCGTGATCTCCTATATTGTCGTTATTATAATCTGCAATCTTTTTGTGATCTCCTGAAAGCAATACTTCAGGCACTTTTAATTGCTTTTTCTTGCCCTCTTTGGAAGTATATTCAAAAACCTCTGGACGAGTATATTGCGGATATTCTCCGGAGATCTTTATTGTATTATTCATCAATACAAACTTTGTTTCGTTCTTTGGGCTGTCTTCGTTTCCAAGTACTCCTGGAAGCAATCGTGTAATGACATCAACAAACATAAGTGCAGGAAGTTCTCCTCCTGTGAGAATAACAGGGCCAACGCTGTAAAGCATATCAACAAACTTGTGAATTCTATAGTCAATGCCTTCGTAGTGTCCGCAAATTATTATAAACGCCTGGTCTTCTTCTTCAGATGCAATGCTGTGAGCAAAGTTCTGAGTAAGAATAGTTCCGCTCGGCGACGTTAATACAACTTTCGTATTTTTCTTAAACTTCTCTGGCATTTCCTCTTTAATGTCTTTGATTGCACTGTATAATGGCTCGATTTTCATAAGCATACCTGGGCCACCACCGTAAACTCGGTCATCAACTGTTTTATGCTTATCTGATGCCCAATCACGAATATTATGAATGTGTATTTCAATTGCACCTTTTTCTATTGCTCGGGCAATAATACTTTCCTGTGTGTAAGGCTCAATAATTTCTGGAAAAATAGTGAGAATATCGAATCGGATCATAATAAACCAATTAACTTAGGTAAAAATATAATTCCCCCGATAACCACAGATCCTGTAGCAATAATTAATACTGCTGTCGCTCCCATATCTTTTGCAGATTTAATATGTTCATTATATTCAAGTGTGATTGCGTCGCATGCCTTCTCTATTGACGTATTAATACTTTCAGCTGCAAGTACTCCAATAATACAAATAATGATAAGAGCCCACTCTACGGAAGAAATTTTAAATATGAATCCTGCAATAACAACCAAAAGTGCTGCGAAAAGCTCGATATTAAAATTCTGTTGCGTAAGGATCATCTCTCTTAGTCCACGCCACGCGTTTTCCTGACTTGCCATATGTTTTTGTATCTTTTTTATCATGCTCCCCCACTAGGATAAAATTTTTCTCACTGTTTTAAACAGGATGATAAAGTCTAACCATAAAGACCAATTTTGTATATACCAGGTATCAATGTCTAATCGTTGTTTAAAAGTAAAATCGTTACGCCCTGTTGCCTGCCAAAGTCCAGTAATACCAGGTTTTACAGATAGAATTCTTGCAAAGTAATTTCCAATCATGTCTCTTTCACGTGGAAGGTATGGTCGTGGCCCAATAACGCTCATTTGGCCAAATAACACATTAAATAGCTGTGGAAGCTCATCAAAATCTAGTTTTCGTAACCAATACCCAATAAATTTGATAAGCCGTGGGTCTTCTCCTTTCAACTTTTGAAAAGTGTTCCATTCTTTTGCTTTATCGGGGTTTTTCTGTAAGTACTCTGCGAGGATCTTATCGTTATTTTTATACATTGTTCTAAACTTCATGAACCTGAAAATTTTTCCATCTTTACCGTATCTTTCCTGCGTATACACAACAGGAGCGCCATCCATAAGGTAAATAATAATTGCAGTAAGAAGCATTATTGGTGAAGCAACAATGAGCCCAATTGCCGCAATAAAGAAATCTGTAACACGTTTTAATACTCTGTTTGAAAATGACGTCAAACCCTTTTTAATATCAAACACAAAGAGGTTTTCATACATCATGTGATAGACGTCTGCATTGATGACATCAAAAGGCATAAATTCCGGAATAAGAATAATCTGCGGCGCAATAAAGTACAACTTTTCTACAAGATGAGAGAGTTTTTTATCGGTAATATCGTCGGTAATTATTGAAATAGTTTCTACATTGTTTGCTTTTACCACTTTGCGAACATCTTCTGCTAATTCTTCAAGTTTCTTTTGTGAGTTGAGACTTGTTTTAAATTCAGCAATGACATCAAATCCGATATATCCGTTTGCATTCCATACTTTGCCCAGTGAATAGTCTGTATCGAGCTTAATTTCTACAATTGGAGTTTTCCAAAGCCCAATCCTAAACATGAGAAGTTTGATAATACGCCTTGATAATGGAATAAACACTGCCATAAGAAACGGATGCAGAACAAAGATGATTCGTGAAACGTATGGACTTAAACGTCCAAAAGAAATAATTGTGTAAATTAATAATGATGCAATAACAATTGAGCGCATCATACTTTTTGTTTCATGCCAGAATGGCCGACGCTCCGTGTAGAGTCCTTGTGTCCAGAAAACAATAAAATATAACGGAATAATCCACCAATTTGTTAATTGGTAGTCAATAGGATCATTTGAAATAAGTGCCGGAATTGTAATGAAATTTCCAATAAAGTCACGAAGTAAAAAGGAAACAAAGAAAGCAAAAATAACAGTGGAGATATCTGACGCGACCAATGTAATTGTCCAACTAAAGCGTTTCAGCAAATTATTCATGTTTTGCGTGATTTTCTATCACGTCCCGCATCTTAGTGAGGAATACCTCTGTATCGAATTGTAACACACTTTCTCTCAGAGTTTTCCTGTATTTCTCATTATCTTCCTGTTGGTTCACCCAGTCAATAGCCTTTTGTAGCTGATTTGTTGTCACATTTTCTATAAGATAGCCGTTTTTTTCATGTACTACTATTTCGGGTGCTCCTCCTTTATTTAGAGCAATTGCCGGAGTTCCTGCTGCTAGTGCTTCTGCCATAATAATTCCAAAATCTTCTCTATTTGGAAGCAGCAATGCTTTGTGCTCTGCTAAAATACGCCATTTCTCAGACTCTGGAACATATCCCAGGAATGTAACATTCTTACGATGGGCATACTTAGACTGCAAGTATTCTAGCTGGCTTCCCGATCCACCAATAGTTAGCGGAGTCTCTTCCGGCCAGGACTCTATAAGTTCATCAACCTTTTTATACGCTTCCAGCCTGCTTAAAAACAAAAATGAATCCTTCTTTTTTACATTTTGAGTAGCATCAATAATTTGTTTCACTTCAACTGGCGGATGAATAATGATTGAATCTCTTCGATAAAACTTCTTTATTCGTGCGGCAACATCTTTTGAGTTTGCAACAAGAACATGAACTCTTTGTGCATGGAGAAAATCAGCAACTCGCTGAGACGTTCCAAAGAAAAAGTTATATATAAATCTTGCAAAAAAGTTTTGGCGTGCTTTTAGCGATGCGTCTAAATTCCACAAAAACCGTGGAGGAGTATGAATATAGCTGATATGTGTTGCTCCCGGTGGAACAATAATAAACTTTGCAAACGATGCTGTGTCGCTAATAACAATATCTGTATCCGCAGGAAAATGGATTGACTCAAACGCGTATGGCAAAAGCAACTTGTAAATAGTCAAAAACTCTTTAAGAAAGGGCAATTTTTGCATAAATGTCGTACGAACATCTTTACCTTCAAATTGTGGCTGATATGAAATCGAAGCATACAACGAAGTTGTGTAAGGAAGTTTTAGCAATGCTGCGCAGACTTTTTCTGCTCCGCCATTTACAATGAAAAAATCGTGTACAAGCGCAATATTTTTTTGTTTTTGCATACGCTTAAAAGAATGCCTGTAATATGACCTTAAAGAACTTCTTTTGGTTTAGGTACTGGTCAATTATAACAAAGTCTATGCCGGCATTTTTTGCAAAGTCGTGGTCAGTCTTTGAATCACCGAAATAAAGGTAGTTATCC
This sequence comes from Candidatus Dojkabacteria bacterium, assembly GCA_030583825.1. GTDB lineage: Bacteria > Patescibacteriota > Dojkabacteria. The sequence goes on from CP129477.1 coordinate 936,115, forward strand.
TTTGGTAAGTCATACTTATTCACAATATCCAACAAGCACTTTGGATCAGGCTTTTCGTATCCTTCATCAAGACAGGAAATAATATTTTCGAAGTAGTGAGTTAGATTGTTGTTGTCGAGAATTCTTCGGAGAGATCCATATTGTCGGTTTGTACAGAGAGAAACAAGTTTGTTATTTGCTTTGAACATTTTCAAGAGTTCTTCTACAGACTCGAATGAGCCTATCCTATCAACGTTTTTAATATGAAGCTCTTCGTTTTCTTTCACAAGTTGCTCTGGATCGAGTTTCAGATTCAATTTCGAAACAATTTCTTCAAACTGTAAATGCATTGATTTTCCTCTACTGCGAAAATGCACGTCACGAACGTATTGCTCGTCTATATCTGAAATGTGAGGCAAAAATGTTTCAACAAACATCTGCTGATTAAATTCATACGAATTTGTCAGTGTGTCATCGAGGTCGAAAATAAAGTGTGTTTTCATAAGCTCTTCTTTGAGTAAGGATGTAATTATACCATTTTTAGGGAGCTAAATGTAGGTGCATTCTCCTTTTTGCGAGGATGCATATATCCGATACAATGACTTATTTAATATGAGTATTAAGCTATGATACCTTTACCAAAACTTTCCAATCCTGCGCTTCAGGCATTTGAGCTGGTAGGTATCAGATACTTAGAAGATTTACAGAAATTTTCACAAAAAGAAATTCTTGCACTTCACGGAGTTGGGCCAAAAACAATACGAATGCTTGCCCCTGCAATGAAAGCGCACAATATTGCATTCAAGAAATAGCTTATCGGCTTCTAGAGATTACAGAACAGATCGATTTTATAGCCATCCGGGTCTTCGACAATACAGTATCTTTGTCCCCAAAATGCATCCCACGGCTCTTTCGCTATCTTGAATCCTGCTTGTGCGATTGCTTCTGCTGCTTTATTCACTTCTTCTGGAGAATCATACTTAATTGCAAATGAAGAGTGATTGCTCGCTCTTGGTTCTTCTCCCAATATCTCGGTGATAAGTTTCTTTGAGTCAATCATCAATCGTGCACCATTTTTATGTTGTGGTTCGAGATGTTGTTCATCTTCAGCAAATGATTCGAATGTAAAGCCAAGAAGTGTGTAAAATCGTACGGTTTCTTTGAGATTGGAGCTTGCAACTCCGACTGCGTCAATTGTCATGATCTTGTTGATGAAATTTAGGGTTTATGCGTTTTATGTGGAAGACGGGATGGCGCGACGCTACTTTCGCTGTACTCAAGAGCGAACCTTCATTACTTTAATATATGAGGTTACTCACCGAGGATTCTCACTCTTGTGTCTATCTACCTTACAGGCAGCTACACACAAAAGCGGAAGACGGGATTCGAACCCGCGACCTTCTCATTGGCAATGAGATATTCTAGCCAACTGAACTACTTCCGCGTAAAGTACCAAAACACCCAGTAAATTTATTACCAGATGTATATTTTATCACATAAAAATGGTATAATTCAATATGTCACAGCAGTTGCAACCTGGACAGCCGATTTCTGTAAGCAACAATGATAACTCCCCAGTAAATCCGGCTCCAGTATCAACTCCGCTGCCCCAGGATGATTCGTCGAATAGTTATTCTTTACCTGTTTCACAACTACCACAACAGCCGATACAACAATCGCAAGACTTTATTACGCAGGGAGGCTCAGCAATTCCGTTCTTAAGTAATCTTGATGATGAAGACTTCGACCTAGAAGATGAAACATTTGTAGAAGATCCTGTTCTGCCTACCGAAAAACCTGCTCCAGTAATGCAAGCTCCAGCGACAGTACCTATGCAGATGCCGAAAATTGGTCAAAATTCTCAGGCTCAGCAACCTTTACTAGCTCCAAATGTGAACCCTGCGGGTTCTTCATTTGCTAAACCTCCAACGCTATCAATGTCATTAAGTAAAATGCCGGAAGATCAGCGCCGAGAAGTTATTACACGGCTATTTAAGCTTGTTGTTGGCAAAGAGCCACAAGAAAAAGACTTTAATTATTACCGTTTCAGCGCATTGACCGAAGATGGACTCATTCGTAACTTACTGAATACGCAGGAACACAAGAAAATACTTGATCAGTCTGGTGAATTTAACACGGTGCAGTCATCACAGCGCAACATGGAACTAAAAGTAAAAACATTGGAAATGCACCTTGCATCGCTACAGAATGAGTTAAAGACGTTGCAGGAAATTCTGGAGGAGAAAAATCGTTATATTCAAAATTTACGTGCAACAATAAATCCTGTTGAGAATATGTACCTTCCGATTGCAACAATTCAGGAGCAACCGCAGATTCAATATGAGCAACAGCCAAGACAAATGCCACAACAGTATGAAGAAGAACAATTTCAGCAGTCATATGGACAAACAATGATTCCTCAACATCAGGAAGCTCCAATGATTCAAAGCTCGCTCCCCTCGCCTATTGATGAACTAAAGCAGTTTATTAAAGGGATTTTTGGAATTCGTCGTTATTAATACAAAATTTTCGCTATCCTTTACTAAAGAGTTTCTAAAGTTTTCGTGAGTATATCTGTGTAGCATTCTGACCATGGAGCATAGTTCTGAAGTACAGTTTTTTCAGCCTTATATTCATTTTCTTTTGCCACGGCAACGGGATATTCCTTTATATGGACATTCTCATAAAATGCTGCGAGCAGATTATATGTTTTCTCGACCTGTTCAAGGTATTCTTGAGGAGTTGCTTTATCGTTACATACGAGATTACTTTGAGTTTGAATAGATGTGGCGAGAGAGTTTACAATAATTAAGCCGTTAACACACTCGCGTAACTGTGTTGCAACGGTTCCAGGATCTCCATTGTAGTTTATTGCTTCTATGCATTTATCAAACGTCTGGACGCCATTTTGGATATCTTTTTCCCCTTTTACAAGGACATTGAGTCTTTCCATAGTGCCAAGCTGTTCCCGACGCTTTTTGACGGCTTGCAGCGTCTCTTCAAGGCTATTATTTTCTTCCTTTGAAACAAATAGAGTGTTTTGCATGAACGTAAGCTCCTGCTCAACGTCTGAGTACAAAAGAGTCATTGCTGCAATTTCTTCTTCTGCAACGGCTGATCGCTCTGAAAGACCTTTTCTTGCCTGAGCGTATTTGTCTTCAGCAATTTCGAACTGTGTTCCTACGGAACTCACTCTCTGTGTAATGTCATCGGCAAGTTTTTGTCGAAAAGCGAAAATGGCAATAAAAATACTGAAAGTAATCACAGCGCTAATACACATAAAGACGAATCCCCGGGTAACTCTTATATTGGTTCGTTTAATCGGGCCTGAATCCATTTTGGAACGAGTCTGTTTTTTATGTAGAAAATAACGATGAAAATAATCAACGGGATAATAATAAACAGAACTACGCCAATAACTACATACATTGTTGTTTCATATGTTCGGTATTGCTCAGGAACAGGTTGTACGATCTTTGCCGCATCTAACGTTACCTCTACTGGAATTGTAGTGATGTGATTTCGCTCAAATGTTGTGAGTGTTACACTTGCTGAAACTCTTTGCGGGCCGATGGCAATAGGATCAAAGGTGAATTCTGCAATATATGTTTGGTCTTTTTTCACATTGTTCCATACCCTTCTCTGTGGTGAAATAAGAAATCCGGAGCGTGCTGGCCAGGAAATTTCCATTTTCGACCCATCTAATCGTGGTGTAAGTTGAATCTTTACAGGAATCTGCTTATTCCAAGGAAACTGTGTTTCAACTTGTAACACTGTATTAATAGCTATTGGCGTATTTTGTGATGGTAATGGCGTTGGTGTGGGTGTCTGGCTTACCTCTGGTGTTGTCGTAATTGTTACTGTCGGCGTAACACTGATACTTGGAGTTTCACTCACGATTGGCGATACCGTTGGAGATTGTGTTTGAGTCGGCGTCGGTGTTGCACCTGTTGCTGCAACGCTCATTGGAAAAACAAAGAATGCAAGTGCAAATATAACACTCACAAAGATTTTAAGGGCTTTTCTGTATTCCATACTTCTTATTATACATGACAATATAAATGAAAGAGAGAATAAATATTCCCAGTACCACAAAAAAGACAATTCCAAGAATATAGATAATATCAAGTAGTAAATTTTGCTCTGGAGAGTATGTTGTCTTCTTTTCGAACCCGTTGATGTTCAATAGGATCTCGGAAGGCAAATTTCGTACAGGGATGCGGCTTTTTGGAATTAAATCAATATGCCCTACTCCTCCTGGCGGAATTGCTCTTTTATCATTGCCAGCAAGCTGAAAAATGTTATTGTTTATAAGCTCTAGCTTCTCGATGACACCCAAAGAGTTTGATTTGTTCAATATTTCAAGCTCGTACCTTCCAAATGAAGGAGACACAATTGCAATATCAATGTCATCTAAGCCAAGAATGAGTGGTTTTTCAACAAAACGCTCTGCGGTTGGGGAAATTGACTTGCTCATATTTGCGAGCTCATCTTTTAGAATATTGCATTGTGATGTTGACTCACAGACACCGATAGAAATATGAAATGCAGAAGTATAGTCCCATGAATAGGGAAAACGACGCTCTCGCAGTTCTCGACTGAAAAACGACAATGTATTAGTTTTTATATCGAAGTTTTCGTCCCATTCGGCGGGAATAACTATGTTTACATCAGGATATAATACAAGCCCAACAATTTTTGTACTCACTGTTTGTGCAGGATCTGTACTTACTGCTCCTCCCTGTTGTATGAATCGTTCAGTTAAACACTGCTGTGCCATGAAGACATTCGTAGTAAGAATAACTGGCTTGTTAGTTTCTTTTGGGGTAAAAGTAACATTGCTTTGTGAATCAATAAAGCCATCTCCGCAGTTTTCACAACTGACAAAAGAATGCGAAATACACTGATCTTTCGAGTCATTTCGTAGTGCATGAACAACTTCTCTATCTGAAGTCCTTTTAAGTGTCATGGACATGTCGCCCATCATAAAGGCAAAAGTCTTTCCATCTTCATCTGATAAATGAAAACGGTAGGTATTCCATTCGGAACGTCGGTCATCTGGAGAAAGAATCATGGGAAGAGATTTGTCTACATCTACAGTAATATCTATATGGCGATTCGTTGAATCTACCTGAAATGGGAGGTCAAGGATCTTTAATTGTCCATATTCTTTAAAGGGTGCATCAATATCTGCCTGAAAGTGGAAGGTTGCGCTCCCATTGTTTCGAATAACAACAGATTTTGTTTGTGAAGACTTAATTTTAAAAAGGTTTGAATTGTTTTCTCGGTATGTATCTATAAGAAAAATATCGGGAGTAATTCTGGTGATCTTTGTATTTTTTAGTTTTACGATAGGAAGCAAAAGCTCGTATTCTCCGATTGCAGCGTCTTTACCTGAAACATTAGTAAGTACAATTTTTCCTTCAAGCCTGACTGCATAATTATTTTCAATAACAAACGAAAGTGTAATATCTTCGCGAATACTTGGAGCTTCCTGAGCTGAAATAGACGGAATAAAGCCTTGATTTTGCGAGCTTCTAATGAAAGGATTAGCGATTAAAACTGACAGGATCGCCAGTAACGCTGGAATACATAATATCCTGCCAATCCATTTTGTTTTCAAACCATGTAAAGCATAAGCCATGCTCGCAAACCTGGTGAGCAACTGTTGGGCCATCCATGACCGAGATTCTCTTTGGGAATTCATTTGGATCTAATTTAACATACTTCTGCACATTTTTGTATTGTGAATTTTTCACAATTTCAACTGATCCATTCCTTTCGATGAGGTACAATGGTGCTCCTTTTCGGTCTTTATAGGTAATGTGTATTGGTTGATCTTTGTGAAGTAACTCAATAGTTGCAAGTGGTTCACGTCCAATATTTACAAGTGTATATCCCCACTGTGGAGGAACTGCAACTTTTACACCGGGATACATTTCAACAATGAATGGAACCATTTCTTCCGTAAGAGCTGGCTCAGGTGGTTGCAAAATTGCGACTCCCATACCTGCAATGCATTCTACTAAGCGTGGAGAATCAACAGAGACAACTGTTTTTGTCTTCGCAAATTCAATACCGACAATATCAGGGAAAACGACGGTGCTTTTTAATTTTAGTCCACCTTGCTGGAAATTATTGTAGAAGTCGTCAACCCAATACGTTTTGTAAATTATTTTTGGAAAAACTGTCAGCGCGTTCAGATAGTAACGACGAAGCATTTTTGTCTTGAACGACTGTTCATGTGAAACAACAAATACCGAGCGATCAAATTCCAGTCCATCTTCTCGGGTAACGATGGGCAGCGCTGCATTGGTAAATAGATGACCCATATTATTCTAACGCTTTGATTATTTCGAAGAGCGCATACGCTATGAGAGTTAAAATGAAGATAACAAGCAGCGTAGTGAGCTCAATAGTAATGCCCCACAGAGTAACTTCGTCCATAATGACGCCTCGTAACGGGGAAAGAATAGTTTCAGTAAGATTATACAACCATGAAATAATTCCGACATTGGCATTTGCGCCAAGGAGTTTTAGTACAAATCTGATGGAAAGAAGACTTTCAAGAATGATGACTATGACGTAAAGTATTTGAAAGACTATCTGCAGAAACATATTGAATTATACCATATCCATCGTGAAATCGCAATGAAGTAGTAGTTATTTGTCCACATTGTTGGGAACAATTTAGAGGTTAGTATTTTTGGAAGTGAAGGGTTGCAATATCATTTTCTATTGTTATAAAGTCCGCGTGCCCATGCTCAATAAAGCCTGTATTATAAAACCCTTCTGCCATATTTGCTTCTGAAAGATGCGTGTGACCGGTGAACAATAATGTATTCTCAGGCAGGTTCATTTTTCGCCATTTTTTCATTCTCGCATTGTCAAAGACTTCTCTTAGGTAGAAGTAGCGGCCCATTGTTCGTACACCGACTTCTTTAAAGATACTGTAAGCGTCAACAACAAGTTTAATTTTTGTTAAGAATGGAAAAAGGCTATCTGTTGCACGAGTAATGCTGTCTCCATGCGTAAAATAGAAAACTTTTTCTCCTGCGGTGAGTTCAAGTATTAAGCCTGATGTTTTCGCGAATTGAGATCTTCTTTCGTCAGAATAAATTTCTTTGTCGTGGTTTCCGTAAAGGTAGTGAGTTTCTTTTGTGGCAAGGATTTCAAAAAGTTTTTGCCATTCGGAATTGATAAATTGGTCGAATGTTGAGATATAGCCATCCCAAAAGTCGCCATTAAGGACGACTCTATCTACATCTGTGAGAATTGAAGAAAGAAAGTTACATTTTGGAGCATCAAATTTGTGGGTAAGGTGGGTATCGGAAATGACAAGTGTTTTCATTGTAAAACGATGCTTTTAAATACTGGAGCTGAGAACGGGAGTCGAACCCGTGACCTCCCCCTTACCAAGGGGGTGCTCTAGCCACCTGAGCTATCCCAGCATAAAGTTGTGAGTACTAAAGAATTAAAGCTCAGGGAGGTATGCCAATTATAACTGAGCGGGAATACTACTTTTTTAGGTCAGGGCGGGGTTCGCTCACCTTGTAACAAACCATAATTCGCTCCGCGTCTATAGGTGTTACTACCTCGAGCCCATCTTCGTTCTAAATAGCAAATTGTTGCTATTTTTCACTCAGCTTCGAATCCCTACTTCCCTAAAATTGTTAAAAAATCCTAAACTCCTTAGGATTTTTTAACAAGCCAGAGGCGGGATTCGAACCCGCGACAAACGGTTTACAAAACCGCTACTCTACCACTGAGTTACTCCGGCATTACGTCCTTTCCATGTAGGAAAGTTATATTCCAAATACTTGTAAGAGCGTAAAAACAATTGTTTCGATGAAATTATACCAAAAGTTACTAAAAATTGCGAAAAATGGTGACACCGGCAGAACAAAGATAAGCATAATCCATGGAAGGAATGACCCAATAGATTGCCATGTTTCTCTAAAACGATCGGGCAAAAGGGCATCTACGATATTTCCACCATCCAGAGGAGGAATAGGAAGCAAGTTAAAAAATGCCAACGTAGCGTTAATAAACAGGAAGAATACAAAGAATTGAATGATTAAAGTACTTATAAATGTAGTATCAGGGATAATAATTGTGACAATTTTCAAGAGCGCCGCACCAATAACCATAAGGATGAGATTCGAAACTGGCCCAGCCACTGCAACAAGAAACTGTCCTCGTAATGGATTTTCAAAGTTGTAAATATTTACGGGGACTGGTTTTGCCCATCCAATACGTGCAAAAAGCATAAAAAGAAAGCCTATTGGATCTAAATGAGCTATTGGGTTGAGAGTCAAGCGTCCTTCTGCTTTTGCTGTATCGTCACCAAGCTTGTATGCGACCCATGCATGAGCATATTCGTGCACTGTTGCGGAAATAATCATTATTGGAATTGAGAATATGATCCAATAGATTTGCTCCATTACCTAAAATGCGGTCAAAATTATGCCGAAGACAACGAGTGCAATACCAGCCAACTGGAATCGTGTAATCTTCTCTTTGGAAAAGATCATAGCCAATGCAACTGTTACAACGGTCAATGCTGATGATATTGGTGCAACGATAACTCCGTCTCCATAAGACTGTCCAAATGTTGCGCTTAAGACTCCTATTGCCTCGAGAATACCTACCGATGCAAGCAAAAGAATAAGCTTTGGTTGAATATTTTTTATCTCTAATGATTGCTTTTGGAAGAGTGAAAGTCCAAAAACCACGATCAAGGCAATAAATTTTGTGATTAATCCAACTGTAAGCCAATCTACCTGCTCAACAATAAATTCGTTAACTGGCCAATAAAATACTCCAAAAATAACTGCTGCAATGAATGTTTCTCTTACTCCCGCGAGCAGTGAAACTGTTCCCTTTTTGAGGTCATCAAAGTTTGTAGAGACGACTAAGACACCAATAAGCAAGATTATTATTGCTGGAACCTGTAACAAGGACAGCTCTTGGCCTCTAAACAGGGAGATAATAATAACAAATAGTACTTGTAAGTTGATTACAGCAGAAATGACGGAGACATTACCGATTTCGAATCCTTTATAGAAGAAGAGGTATCCTAATGCATATGCAATTCCGCAAAAAATGGCAAGCGGAAAAAATATTCCCGGAAGATGTAAATTGGGCGCCATAAAAATAGCGACTGCTATGATTGTGACAAATCCAGCAACTTGAGACCAGAAAAATGTTTTTGAATGGCCAATTTTCTCAGAAGAATTATTTGCAAGGAAGTCAGATGTTCCCCATCCAAACATTCCGCCGAGCCCGGCTAATATGCTCAAAAGTGTTTTATTCATTGGAGATTATAGCAGAAAATACGGGGATACAGTTTTTGGAGAATGCACCCGGAGGGAATCGGTCACCTCGCATTATGCTGAATTACTAATGAATACTCCTCGACCCCGTCCTCACTTAGAAAAGCAGGAGCAACTGCTTTTCTTCACTCGGTTTCGATTCCTATCTTTCAGTTAAGAAGTAACACCACATTTCATATGCTGCTACCTCTTAATGCACCCGGAGGGATACCCAGCTCCGCTTCTCTCGCAAAGCTCGAGTTAGAACCATTCACTTTGTGAAGGTCACTTTCCTTCCCCAGGTATTCTGCGCTATCACCTAAAATTAGGTTACACCGCAGAATGCACCCGGAGGGAATCGAACCCCCAACCTTTGGTTCCGCAAACCAATGCTCTATCCAATTGAGCTACGGGTACCTACGTTCGTATTATAAAACTTTTTTAGCTGTTATGCCACATTAATGTAATAAAAAAGGGAGCTTCATTTCTGAAACTCCCTTATATAAAGTAGAAACAGCTAATTATTCCAATGCTGCATCTGGTCGTGGGCTTGAAGGAACTTTTACATCAACAAACTTTCCTTCTTTAATTGCCTTAATTTTGACAAGTGATCGGATTGCGTTAATGTTTTTTCCTTGTTTTCCAATGACGATTCCAGTGTCTGCTGGGTCTGTGTGAATTTCGAGCATAATTTTGCCCGTTTCATCAACAGTCTCGTTAATGACGACAGAATCAGGATTCTCCACGATCTGTCTCACGATGTACTCGACTAGCTCTTTCATTATGAGAATAATTAATTAAATTAAGATCCTAGAACTATTATACTACTCTTTTTTAGATTTTTCTGCCTTTGGCTTTGATGGCCATTTTTTCTCTTTCTCTTCTTTAGAAAGAACGAGCCTTTCGACTGATTCTGTTGGTTGTGCTCCAACTCCAACCCAGTACGCATATTTCTCTGCGTCAATTTTCTTTTCATTTTTCAATGGGTTATACCAGCCGACAATGTCTGTATACTGTCCGTCGCGCTTTGAACGAGCTTCTGCAACGACAATTCGGTAAAATGGCTGATGAGTCTTACCAATTCTTGTAAGTCTAATTTTAAGCATTTGATGAGCTTATCAATTTATCTATGGTTTCGAGAGCCTTCTCGGCGGCATCTTCTTCAGCACGTTGTTTAGAGGATCCCGTGCCTTCACCTAATTTCTTTTTATCTACGAGAACTGCAGCGACATAATTTTTTTCATGCGCAGGGCCCGACTCATGGATTATAGTATACACGGGCGTTTTTTTGAAGTGATTTTGTGTAATTTCCTGTAATTGGGTCTTTGGATCAACATATTTTTTATGAGTTATGATGTGATCTGCGTGCGCCTTTAGTGTTCTAAAAATAAATTCTGACGCAACTTTTATTCCACCATCAAGGAATAATGCTCCAACAATGGATTCAAAAATATTCGCAAGGATATATGGTTTTGTTCTACCACCAGTTTTTTCTTCACCTTTACCCATGATGATACATTCTCCGATTCCGATTTCTTCAACTGCTTTGCTGAGTGATGTTGTACGAACAATTGTTGATCTGACAAGTGTTAATATTCCTTCAGAAAAGTCTGGATAATTACGGTACAGGTAATCTGAAATGATGAGCTCTAATACAGCATCACCAAGAAATTCTATTCTTTCATTATTATAGATATCTCCATGCTTTTTTAACTGGTTCGTGTAAGACCTGTGGGTTAATGCGAGCTGTAAGTATTCTCTATTTTTGAATTTGTACTTGAGAATTTCTTCTGCCTTGTCAAAATAGGCTTTATGCTCCGGTGGAAGGTTGTTCATTTGTTTCTAAGTCGGCAAATTCAGATGCATACAATGCTCCAAGGACACCATTGATGAATTTGTAGCTTGATTCTGCACCAAACGCTTTTGCAAGCTCTACCGCTTCATTAATAGCCACCTTTGGAGGAGTAATTTTACCAATAAATCCCTCTGCGATAACAATACGAAGGATATTTAAGTCAATGCCATTTATATCTGAAATTGGGCGCTCTTTTGCGTATTTTGCAATAAGTGAATCAATATAAGGGATATTGTCTTTCAATAAATTTTTGATTGTTTCGTATTTTTCTTTGTCGTAGGGAACGTTTTCAAAGAAAGCATCGGTAACATTGCTATTACCTTCTTCAAACGTTTGCGCAAATAATTCCTCAAGCACTAGTGCGCGTGCATTTCTTCTGGGATCTTCTGTAAAATAGATATCCATAGACGGATTTATTTGGCATTACAATGAATACAGCGGCTGTGGTTCTTTTTTAAATGACCACAAGATTGACAGACGGTAACGCCTGTTAATGTAACTTTGCTGTTTGCTTTATTTCGTCGCGCGGTTCTCCCATGCGATTGTCTTTTCTTTGGAACTGCCATATGTGGAAGTATATAACACCAGAATTAAATAGTCAACGCTACTTGTTCTCTTCAAAACGCTTTTTTACCTCATTATCCTGTAGAAATTCACGAATGACTGCTGCTGCTCTGCTGCTGTCGCTTCCTCCTTCTAAAAGAATAGCAAATGCATATTGGGGATCTTCGTAAGGAAAAAAGCCAATAATCCAGGCGTGAGCAGTTAAATATCCGTCTTTATCTTTCACTCCGAATTCCGCAGTACCGGTCTTTGCTGCAACAGTAAAAGGTGTATTTCGAAGGCTTGTAATAATACCACGCTGCTCAGTAATTCCCATTCTCATTCCCTGCCTCACCGTTTGTAAGTTTTCGGGACTTATAAATCCAGATTCGATAACTTCCGGTTGGTGTGACACTTCTTCAGCATTCTGTTTCATCACTTTCTGTGCCAAATATGGACGATACACTGTTCCACCGTTTGCAATTGTACTGGCAATTGATGCCATTTGCAGCGGAGTTGCAAGCGTAATTCCCTGCCCGATTGCTGCATTACACGCGTCACCTTCGGGGTACCAAATTTCATCGAGCCAATATGCTCCATTTTGAGCAAGCCACAGCTTGTTTTCCGGCGATGGAATACGTCCCTTCATTTCGCCCGGAATATCTATGCCAGCTTGTTTTCCCACTCCAAATTTTTCTGCGTAGCCCAAAAATGGCTCTATTCCCATCTCAATAATAGTTCTGCAAAAGAAAATATTGCTCGACACCATAAGCGCGCTCCTGACATCTAACGTTCCGTGCACTCTTTTTCGGTAGTCCTGAAACGGCTGCCCTCCTGAAAGATAAATAACTCCAGGTGCATTAAATGTTGTGTTTCGAGTGATCGAGCCGCTTTGTAACGCTGCTGAGGCAACTAATGTTTTAAATGTAGATCCCGGCGGCTCCTGCGAGCTAATTGGTCTATACAGTAATGGTGTTTGAGGGTTATCTAATAATGTTTTGTAATCTTTGCTTGAAATCCCACCGACAAAAAGGTTGTTATCGTATGAGGGATAACTGACAAGTGCTTTTACAGCTCCGGAACGGACATCTAATACCACGGCCGACCCGCCCTTTGCATGATGCATGTCAACATACTTTTTTACCTTATCAAACAGTACTTTTTGGTACGTTGCATTTATTGTAAGAGTGATATTGCTACCATGCTGAGGATCAACAAGATACCCCTGAAATTCTGAGCTCTGCTCTCCAAATGCATTTGTCTCTATGTATCGCGAACCATGAATTCCTCGAAGTTCTTTGTCATATTGTACTTCTATTCCTGATTTTCCTGTTACTTCGTTATAGAATAAGCTTGGATCTCGCTTTAAATCAGTATCACTGACAAGTCCTGTATACCCAAGCAAATGAGAAAATTCGGGGCCTTGAATATATTGCCGAACATATGATGACTTTACAAACAATCCCTCATGTCGCTTTGCCTGTACGTCAATTGCAATTTCTTTTGGTACTTTGTGTACAATAAGTCGCGGGGTAATTGTATCTTCTGTTTCTTCCGTATGTTCTGCTTTATACTCTTCCAACTCGTCCGCAATAGCAGGATACAATATCGCAATCTCTTCAAGCGAAAGGTATTTTTGAACGTAATACAAATCGAACGTTTTATCGTTTTGAACAAGAGGAATTCCCTCGCTATCGAAAATAATTCCTCTACTGGCAAAAATAGGCTCTTTAAAGAGTGAGTTGTCTTGTGCTAGAGCAATGTATTTTGAATTTTCGGTGACTGTTATGGAAATTAATCCATATCCAATATAGCTGATAGTTATTAGAATTCCGAGAAAAATAGCACCAATAAACGAGTTTTGAGTAGTTTTATCTTGCTCCGCAAATGCTGATGTTTTATCACGCAGTTGCTTTTGGAGCAGGGGCAGAATGCTTCCTCTCATAGTAATTCATTATAACGCGAAAAGTAATCCCAAGACAACCTGCAATGAGGGTTTGTATCAGTACGACCGGTATTTGAATAGTAATATCATTCATCCCCGTGGAAATTCCGGAAAAGAATGCCATACTCACCAAAAAAGAAATAAGCGCCACAATTGAAGAAAGATATACTCCAAACGATTGCTTTTTTAACAAAATATTAAGTCCATATGCAAAAAGTAAGGCAATCGAAAGTGCTAATGGAAATATACCCAGCGGTGTGAAAAATATACTGCTCGCAAAAAATGCCGTAATAATAACGGGTAAGGGATTTTTTTCATAATTGCCGGACAGTAAATACATAAACAGCCATGCTCCCGGCAGGGAAACGATGTTTGGTAAAAAGAGTGAGAACAAACAACACACAACGAGAAATATAATATCTATACGTATTTTCATTCTATAATCACTGTCACAAAAGTAAGATCATCAAGAGCAATGAGTGGAGAAATAATTGCTTGCTTTGTCGAGCCGCCGATTCCTTCTTCCATCCTTGTTACTGTTGCAACGGGCAAAGTGACTTTATCTTCAAGTATAAATGCTACGACTCTATCTCCTTCAGCAACATTTTCAGTAACAAGAATATCGCCAATAATAAGTCGTCCATTTTGGTTCTGTAGTAGCCCAACAACCTTTTTATTTTGAATAGCCACTTTCTGAGACGAGTTTTGCCTGTAAATTGAGGTCACAACAGCGGTATGAGGAAACACTCTTGAAACTACCCCGATGTATGTATTTCCGGAGCTTACAGCTTGATCAATGGCAATACCGTCTTCCGATCCCTTATTAATAAGCAATGTTCCAGTTGAGTCTCCAAATGAGTTATCTATAACTTGTGCGTCCACCTTTTTAGAAACTCCCTGAAGTGTGCTATTTTTTAAATATTCTTCTGATAAAGCACAAAAGCTTTTAATATCTTCTTTTTGGGAAAGTTCCTGACGTAGTTGCAGTACTTCTGCTCGTAGCGAGACATTTTCTTCATACAGTGTATGAAGTGAGCCAATTTGTGAAAAGAAAGTGACAGTATTTGCGGAGCTTTGTTTTCCTGCGAAAAGAAGCGGATCAGCGATAAAAGACCTTGTATTATATACAAACTGAAGAGCTCCAATGCTATCAAGTAGGAATACAATACTCATTACTAAAAAAGAGATAAAGTAGACTGGGAATTTTGAAGCGCTCATATACGATAGTACCGTACTTTGTAGACTATATCAAACTTCGCTCGCTTTCTTTCAGCTTTTTGAGGATTTCTACTTCTTGCAATACTGCAAGAGTTCCCTGTACAACACTCAGTGATGGACTTGGAGCTTTTCTTACAGGAATTCTTAGAACTTCTTTCCAATATGAGTCAAGGCCATCTAGCTGGCCCCCACCTCCTGTGAGAAGGATACCTTGCGAATAAATGTCTGTAATAAGTTCTGGAGGAGCATCTTCAAGCGCCTCTTTTATTGCTTCTGTCATAAGGTACAGAGACGGTGCCAGTGCTTCGCGGATCTCAATACTGCTTACTTCGACTGATTTTGGAAGGCCTTTTATCATATCCCTTCCCTGTACTTGCATAGTCTTCTCTTTTTTCATGGGAAATGCGCTTCCAACTGACATTTTGATATTTTCTGCGGTTCTTTTACCTACTAAAAGGTTGTAACGTTCGCGAAGAAAGTCAACGACATGGTCGTCCATCTCATCTCCGGCGATTTTAATAGTTTTATCAACGACAATTCCGCCAAGAGAGATAATTGCAATATCTGTCGTACCTCCGCCTATATCTACAACCATACTGCCAATTGCATCCTGTACGGGGAGCCCTGTGCCGATTGCTGCGGCCATAGGCTCTTCAATTACATATGCTTCGCGCGCTCCTGCTGACTCTGCAGCATCAATCACTGCCTGTTTTTCTACTTCTGTAATGGCTGAAGGAACTCCAATAACAACACGAGGTCGAGGAACTGTGGCATACGTACCAAATTCGGCATGAACTTTTGAAATGAAATACTTAAGCATTGCCTGGGTTGTATCGAAATCAACAATGATTCCATCTTTTAGTGGGCGAATAGCGATAACATTTGCGGGAGTACGTCCAAGCATCTCTTTTGCTTCTTTACCTACTGCGAGGACTTCTTTTGTCTGCTTATTGATAGCAACAACAGATGGCTCATGCATAACAACGCCTTTACCCAATATACCCACCCGGGTATTCGCAGTACCGAGATCTATGCCTATATCAAGTGTGAGAAATGAGAGAAGCTTTCCAAGCATGCCGTAGTAATTTTGACTTAATACTGCAAGTTTAGCACATAATGCCAAAGCTTGAGACATGTATTCGTACTCTTTTGCTAGATGAATACACAAAAAATAGAGAAACGACTCTTACACTAAGATTGAAATCTTTTATGCAGCGATGTTCAGCTTGCTGACACCCTTTACATTCTTTCTCTTAAGGAAAGCAATGCCGTCTTTCTGATATCGCTTGTAGCAACTCATACAGACTGAAAGGTTCAATGTTGAAAGGCTGTCTGTCAATTTGAGTGAGCGGATGTTTGGTGCCCATGTTCTTTTGGTTCGTGGTGCACGAAATCTCCAGCGTGAGTGACGGTGCATGTGCTGGTCACCATGAGCTGTTTTCTTTCCGCATACGTCGCACTTCAACGCCATAATTAATCCATTAATTTTATGTCAAATTGTACTGCAGGGCCCATTGTTGGGGTCAAGTATGCATTCTTAATGACTGCTTCTTTGTTTCGTCCCATCATTACTGCAATGTAGTGAACTGCTTCTTTAATATTTTCCTGCAATTTTTTGCCTTCAAAAGAGACTTTTCCAACTGGAATATGAATTCCACCTGCTGCATCTGCTTTAAAAACAAGCTTTCCTCTTTTAAATTCGCCAATTGTATCTACAATTTTTGATCCATCAGCTACTGTGCCGTTCTTTGGATTTGGCATTAAACCTTTTGGCCCAAGTACTTTACCCATTGATGCAAGCTGTGACATAACTTCTGGAACAGAAAGCAAGATATCAAAGTTAACTTTGCCATCTTTTAACTCTTTCAAAAGATCTTCAAGAACATAAATGTCTGCGCCAGCTTCTTTTACTGCTGCTTGCAAATGATCTGGAACTGCAACTGCAATAACTGCTGCTTTTGCTTCCATGTGTGGAAGTGAAACGCTACCTTTGATTGATTTTGGATCTTTATCTTTTGGAAGATTCAATGCAACATGGAGCTCTACTGTACCGTCAAACTTGCTATACGAAAGCTTTTTTGTGCTTTCTACTGCTTCTTTGAGTGAGAGAACCTTTGAAGGGACTCTTTCTGCTATTTTTTCGTATTTCTTACCTCGTGATGGCATACATGCTAATCAATAATTTTAACTCCCATTTGTCTTGCTGTTCCTTCGAGAATATTCATTGCCATTTCAATGTTAACTGCGTTAAGGTCAGCCATTTTTTCTTCAGCTACTTCTTTAAGCTGTGCTTTTGTCATTTCACTCACTTTCTGCAAGTTTGGTCGGCTTGATCCTTTTTCGATACCAAGCTTTTTCTTAATCAATGCAGATGCTGTCGGTGGTCTAAAGTCTAATGAAAATGTTCTGTCTTCGTAAACTGTTAAGATCGCAGGAATTTTAATACCCATACGGTCGCGTGTTGCTTCGTTAAACTTATCACAGAATTCTTTAATATTTACACCAGCTGCGCTAATTGTAGGGCCTAATGGTGGTGCAGGAACAGCTTTTCCTCCTGCGATAATTACTTTTAGCACTTTTTTAATTTTCTTTGCCATACTTACTCTGTATCAATTAAAGTTTCTGAACTTGTGTCATATCTAAATCTATTGGGTTTTCTCGACCCATGAAAGTGATGAGTATTTTAACTCGTCCCTTTGCTTCATCTACTGCTGCGACTTTGCCTAACCAATCTTTGAACGCACCGTCTGTGATCTTTACAGCATCATTGATTCTAATTGTTGTTGCGTACACTTTCTGCTTTGATTGTGCCTCTGGTTTCTCGTTACGCATTCGCTCTACCTCTTCTTCTGTGAGTGGGTATACTGTGTCTCCAATTCGTACAAATCCTCTGACTTCTTCAATGTTTGTAATCATTGGAGCAGTCATGTTGGTGTAAAGCATCTTTATAAGAACGTATCCTGCGAGCATTCTCTTTTTCTGAAGTACTTTCTTTCCGTCTTTTACAACGATCTTTGACTGTTTTGGTACGACAAGGTCAGAAAAATATTGCTTTAATCCTTGTGTTGCAATCATTTGCTGAATCTTTTCAACAACAAAGTCTTCTTTTCCAGAGTGAACGCTTAAAACGTACCACTTGTGGTCTTTCTGATCCATGTTTTACAGTCTAAAATAAAAGTGTGTTTCTGATATAACTAAAGAGCGCATCGGCACCCAGTAAATACGCACTAATTATAGCAGAAAATATAAGAACAACAAGTGTCCTGACGAGCAACTCCTTTGGAGTTGGCCACTGAATCGTCTTGTATGTTCGGAGCAGCTCGATTAAAAACCGTCCTACTGCAGAATCTTCTAAGTTAAATTTTACTTTTACTCGTGCCATATTACTATAATATCATAAAAAGCAGGGCTACTCTGACTCGAACAGAGAACGGCGGTTTTGGAGACCGCTGTTTTACCATTAAACTATAGCCCTACGCGATTTACTTAATCTTTACTTCGTTATGAAGCGTATGCTTTTTGCATGCGCGGCTATTACAAAACTTCGACAATGCGAGTTTTTCTTTAATGGCCAAACCCTTTGCTGTTGTGTAGCCAATTCTTCCACATTCTGAGCACTTAAGACGAATAAGCTGGCTTTTAAGTTTCTTTGCCATGATTACAAATGGTCATGTTATTAAGTCGTTGGGCTGAGGTAAAAACTCCAAAGATACTTACTATCTATGCTTTCCTGTCTTTACTCTCGCAGTTAGTTATTATAGACTATGGAATAATGAAACTCAATAGTACGGTCATATTGGCAGCAATCACCTCTCCTGCGGGACGCTACGCGGGGATACTTCTCGTTTGGATTTTAATTGCATTGTTTATGTTTACACCGTTTTCGTATTTTATTGTAGAAAGAATTCTTGAAACGTCCTCTGCAACAATTGCAAAAGAAGGAACTTCTTACGTGTTAAGTCCGGTTTCCCTGCGAGTTTCTGCTAATGCAGTAAATGCAACTGAGTTGCAAAACAAGGTATTCCAAAATAATACTGTCGAAATTACATCCCAGTCATCGTTGACCGACGCACGTATCGTTGCAATGCGCCGCTTTTTATTAGAGCAAAATTCTCCGCTTATGCCTTATTCCGAACTTATTGTGACAGAGGCCGATAGATATGGGCTTGACTGGAGAATTGTTGTTGCCATTTCAGGGGTAGAATCCCGCTTTTGCCGCATCTATCCTGCAGGAACATTTAACGGTTGGGGATGGAAAGGTGGCCCAGGTGGTGCATGGCAAGAATTTGGAAGCTGGGACAATGCTATCCGCCATATGACCCAGCGTCTTGCTCTCGGATACAATAGACTAAACGATCCGTACATAATTGAGCCTGTGTATTGCCCACCATGTGCTGCATCAGGCCATAACTGGGCACGAGCTGTGTCTGCATTTATGTGGCAGCTCGATCAACAACTTGAAAAAAGCAAGCTTCCCCAGTAAAATACACCATTAGAGCTTTTGTTCTAATCACTTTTATAATGCGGGTTTAGTTCAGTTGGCTAGAATGTCTGTTTTCCAAACAGAAGGTCACGGGTTCGAATCCCGTAACCCGCTTTGAGACGGTTATTTGCCTGTTAAGGTAAGTAGCCGCCTCAAGAAAATTACTGGGATTCGAAACCCGTAACCCATCTCACTTGGTTATAAGAACGGTTTATATCCTGACCCTATTTCTCCGAAACTTCCCACACATTTTTATCTGGATCCAGAAAGTACGCAACTTTTTGTCCCCACGGAGTTTCTTTTGGGCCTTCAAAGATATTCACGCCTTTCTTTGCTAAATCCTGACAATACTCGCTGATATTATCTACCTGAAATGCTAATACTGTTCCACCACCGGCATTCATAAAACGTTTAGGAAACATAAGTGTTGCTTCGTCTTTTTCAAAGATTGCGAGTGAAGTTCCGTTTACTTTAAAGTCTGCAAACTTACTGTTTACGTTGTTTACTTCAAGTTCAAGCACATCTTTATAAAAAGACAGTGATCTCTCAAAGTTATTAACAAGTAAACACACTGCAAAAAGTTCTTTTACCATACTGTAAACCGATAATATTTTATATTATTATAATTGTATTTGCCCCGCAGAATAATTTTTAGAGTAGAGAGCTACCCTATGCATAAGCTTCAAAAAACTTTACTTAAACGTTTAATCCAGCAAAACAATCTAAGGTTTGGTCAACTGACTTCAGGATATGACTTTGAAGACAATATCTTATGGCATCTCAACAAGCTTATGGAGAATGAGCTTATTGCAAAAAATAACGGCATATACTCTCTTACATTGTCTGGCATTAAAGAAATTACCAAGTATGAACCACTAGAACTCGAAGAAAAAGGAGTAAAAAGCTTTTTTATCGGATTTCTTTGTAAAGATAATGATGAAAACTACCTTATAAAGTCTCATTCTCAGGCAAAAGTAAATTTCTATAATCTTCCTAGTGGAAAACCATTTTTCGGTGAAAAAATAGAAGACTCTTTGCAGCGTACATTTATGCAGAATACTAGACTTGTGTTGCAACCGGAGCGGTTCTCTTTTGTTAGCTTGCATTTAAAAACTATAAAGACAATGCAAGAAGAAATTTTGTTTGACGATGCATTCACTATCTATTCTGTTGAAATTCAGGCAAATGAAAAGAAACTGATGTCGCTTATGGAATCTATCAGCTGGAAGTCTCTTTCAGAAATACAAGATTTGTCTCCTAAATGGCCTGAAATTGATATGTGTATTCTTAATAAGGATTATTCACCTTATGTGGTGTATGAACACGTTTCTAACTATATTTTGTAGGGGACTCGTTATCGCGTACAAGTACTTCGACACCTTTATATGCACTCCACGCTTTTACTAAAAGACGCCTCAATGCCTCCATATCAACATCGGAGAGCTTTTTGATATAAAGACATGCTTTTCCTGTGGTATATTTGCCTAAAGAGGCAAGTTCATCTGTAAATTCTTCCCAGCCTTTGTGTAAGTAAAGTGTGAGTGCTTGCTTTCTTGGTGAGAAGCCTATTACTCCAAAAGGTAATTCTCTTCCGTTTGGGTATTTTAGAATAATTGAGCCGTATCCAACAATGCTTGGCCCCCACATTGATGCGGACTCCTTCGTTATTTCGTCCAATATGTTCTTAAGTGCTTTTCCATCTGCTCTGCGTACAGGATTTTCAATAGAATCTAAAAATGCATCAACAGAAGCATTTGTTTTTACTGTTTTAATTTCGGCCACAACGTGAATTGTTTAAGTTAAGAAACTTACTTGACTACTGGATTTCCTGAACCGTTATAAAGAACATAATCAACAGACTCAGGTACAGATGGGTGTAACAACATTAATCGGTTTGTTTCCTGAAAGACACCTTGTTGGTTGCCTTGGTTTCCAGTATATACGCCGGCACGAAGGAATGCCATTTGCGGAACAGGGAAATCATAAGCTGGGCCATCTGCTCCAAGCAAGCTTAATTCTACAAATGGGTTAGGGTTACCTGATTCTTCTTTAAGCAATGCTTTTACTCTCCAAAACGAGACTCCATACCCTGCGTTTGCTCGGAAAAGCATACATTTGGTTCCGTATCTTGCTGGATCTGGGCATGATGCAAGCTGCTGTATTGCTAAAGATCCTGGAATACACGATGCTGTTGCTGCTCCACTTCCTGAAATATTCCATACACACTCACCAACAAGTTTTACAATAGTAGTTCCTGATACTGTTTCGCGTGCAAATGCTTTTACAAGCAAAGAGCTTCTTGTTTCATCAATGCTGTCGTTATCACTAGTTGAAACAATCATTCGTGAATCGTTTCCGGTTTTTACTCCGACAACACCAGCATCGAAAAAGTGACCTTCAAGATTTTCGCTATTATTAATTTTAAAGCGGATAATTTTGTCATAAGACAATACACGAACATTACTCTCATTTTCACAGCGCTTGCTTAAGTCTGTTGCGTCATTTTGACAAAGGTTTAATGGAGTTGCAGTTGATCCACTGGGGGTAATGTTTCCAATACCAATTTTTACATCTGTACCTGATTGAACGCGAATCTGTCCGTTTTGAATTTGCTGGGTAATGTTATCAACTGCCGATTCCGCAATGGTTTCTGCTCGCGTAGAAGCTCTTTCCAAACCTTGTTGTCGAATATCTGTCATTACTCGAGATGTAACGGAAAGCACCACAATTATGGCTAAAACTACTATGATAAGAACGAGTGCTAATGCCTGGGCTTTAATCTTCTTCATATATGTAACTTTAGACAGAATTTTGTGATCTGTCAATTAGAAGTCATCTTCGTCACTTGAATCTTCTGAAATTGAAGGGGTTTGGCCTTTAAGTGGCGGTGGCTGCGTTGGGAGGAGTGCCGTTACAGGGAATATTAATTCATTTACCGTATTTTGTAATAAATCCCATGTTCTAAAATGATAGACTTCCTCTTCACGCTGCTTTTCGGTTCTTATTTTTGTTGGTGGCATTTTTATAGTTAGCATAATTTGGTCTCGAAGGTATAAAGATACGATACCAACATGCCGCATAAAATCTTTTGCGTGGTCTACAAGTGCTAGCGGGTTCATCACTAAAGTTTTTAAGTTGTTTAATAATTCTGCCTCTGCTTCAAGAAAAGCTGCCTGTATTTTATCTAGAGGCAAACTATCCAACCTTGCTAATTTTCGCTGAAATAGCGATGAAAACTCCATTACTTCTAATAATCCATCTCGCATAAAGCCTACTCCAAAAATGCGAAGCTCATCTTCATCACTCATTTCGGCAAGCATTTGCTTAAGTGCAAATCCTCTCATCTCGACGAGGTAATCCGGCTCACGGATGCTGTCTTCTCTTAACTCGTGGCGCGTTTGTACATCAACATGAAAGACACTCTCTTCCGTTTCTTCATAGTTTTTAATAATATCCTGACCGGTCATATGAACCGGAATATCCAAGTATTTCCTTTGCGCTATGCTTCCTGGAATGGGCTCTCCAAAAATGATATTTGAATCACAAAGGGGTACACTGCTTAAGACAACTTTTACGAATGGAGAATTTCTTGCCGTGATTTCTGTATATTCCACGCCATCTTCATCAAGCCGTTGCATAACACGTCGGTGAAAATCTAGTATGACAGGAAGATGAACCCTTAGCATTTCTTCTGATACATGGTCTCTTGAATCAAATCCTTTGTTGAATTCTGCAATTCGTTCTGCGTCACTAAGAAACTCTAGAACTTCTTGTGTATTACCCGAAACGTTAACAACATCTTGCTGCATAATCTCCCCCCTTTAATTAAACGCGATAGCTAGGATTATAATAATTTCATAAAAAGTACGCAAGATGTGCTCTTTTCATGGAAACGAGGGGAATAGCTACAGGCTAAAAAGGTTCCCAATTGCTATATTGTATGTTCTATACGGCTTTGGCCCGACATACGCTTTATCATTTATGAAAATAAGCGGCGTACCGTAAATATTTGTCTTTGTGAGTGATTGTGTTTCAATTATAAGCTTTTGAGTTGTTTCTGGAGAGTTGAGACATGAATTAAGCTCACTTTCTGAAAATCCCGCCGTCTTTAAGAGATTGAGTATTGTATCTGGAGACTGTAGTTGTTCTACGTCTGTAGTAAATACTCCATCAACCCATTTCCAATATGCTTCTGAGTTATTTTGCTGTCTGGCGCAGTAGTTATATGTGTGTAGCTTTTGAGAAGTTTCATCAATTGGGAAATGTGCGAAGCTAAACGTAACTTTTTCTTCATTTTCGGTAAAAAGTTTTTTCATTAGTGGATATGCCGCCCTGGTGTATTTACAGGTAAAGCTTCCAACAAAGTACACAGTATTAGAACCAGTTCCTTTTGTCGGGAGTATTAGAGACTTAAGGGGAGTTGATAGTAAAGAGTTGGGCGAAATTGTCTGGTCTGCAGAGCAAGATGCTCCGCCAACTGCTGAAACCTGATTATGTTTGTTATTTGGATCAAGAACACAAAATTGAGAATTATTATTGCCGTTACAGCTTCCATAAAGATAGAAATTAACTATTCCATATGCACTATAAAGAAAGCTTGCGAGAAGTAAGGCAATAAGTGTAAACGCAAGAATTTCACTGTACTTATGAACAAATTTTGCTATGCGAGGAGATCGTTTCATGATACTTGCAGTAATACGGCTTTTCACTTTTTGCTGAAATCCAGTGTCACAGGGACGCAATGTTACTCTTTTCCATACACATTCAAATGCCTCTTTTGCGAGGTCGCGATAAGACGCACTGAAAATACTGAGAATTGAAAATACAACAAAAGAAAGAATACAAATCATATTACACCACAATATCTAAAATTGATTTTACCGCTTTTACGAATATTTCTGCTTCTTCTTCAGTATTATAGAAGTACCAGGATGCACGAACGCTTCCATGAATATTATTTGCATTAAACCATGAGTGCACACAATGCTGCCCTGATCTTACAGCTATCTGATAAGTATTGTTCAAGAGTAACGAAATTTCATGGATATCTGCACCTGGAACGTAGAATGAGAAAACTCCTGCTCGCTGTGTGTAATCTTGGGGGCCAATGACTTTGATTCGTGAATCGGCATATAGTCCTTCGTGAATGATCTTGCCGATTTTTAGTTCTTGATCATGAATAAAGCCATAGCCAACTTTTTGTAAGTAGAGAAATGCTTCTTTTAGCGCGATGATACCGGCGTAGTCTTGAAGTCCTGCTTCAAATCGTGCAGGAACACCCAGAAGCTCATAGGAATCGTAGGTTGAGGCAGCAACAGTACTTCCTCCAACATTATAAGTATCTAATTGGTCAAGAAGCTCTTTTTTTCCGTAAAGGATTCCTGTTCCACTTGGGCCAAGCATTTTATGACCAGAAAGTGAGAGGAAATCTATGTCGAGTGCTCGAACATCTGCTTTTTGGTGGGGAATAAACTGTGCTCCATCAATATGAACTAGCGCTCCCTGCTGATGAGCAATCTTTACAATATTTGCAACTGGGAAAGTAACTCCGTCAACATTTGATGTAGCAACCATGCTAACAAGCCTTAAGTTTGTTGCAGTTTTTACTAATACTTCAAGCTCTGCAAGGTCAAGAGTATTGTCCTGCAACAAAGGAGTAATAAGTACAGTTATACCGCGCTTTTCTTTTAGCCTAAGCCAGGGAATAAGATTGGAATTATGCTCTTTTCCTGAAACGATCACGGTGTCACCTTGTTGAAGAGATAGTCCGTTTGCAAGTATATTCATACTTTCGGTTGCATTACGTGTAAAAATGATTTCATCCGAGCTTTTTGCATTGAGGTGTTTGGCTATAACTTCTCTGGTTTCTCCTACAAGTTTAGAAACATGTTGCGCGAGATCATGATTACTCCGACCTCCACACGACGAATAATTCTCATAGTAATCGTTCATGGCAGAAATAACCTGCTGAGGACGAAGGCTCATACATGCCGTATCAAAGTACAAAAAGGGCTGTTTTCGGTTAAAAAAGGGAAAATCTTTGCGAATATCAGAGATGTTCATACTCGCATTATACTCTCATTGAGTGTGAGGTTAAAGTGAAGCAAAGTTCCAGCCCCGGTGTAGTCTTTGAAAAGTGTCCACACCGGGAAAGGAGTAATTCAGTTATTCTTCGTTATCGGGTTCGTCATCGCCGAAAGGAGATGGAATGAAAATATTTGGGACAACTCTTTCTGTGAAAATAAAAAAATGGGCGGTATTGGGCTCGGTCACCTCGCATTCTTACCTTGCCTGATAAGTATGCTCCTCGATAAGGTTACTTCGTCTTCATTGAACATCGATAAAGTAAACTTTATCTCTCGAAAAGCAAATTGTTGCTTTTCGCCCCATTCCTCTCGAAAAACGCAAGGTCACTTGCCTTTTTCTCGGGTTTCTCGCCAATGAAATATATAACAGTGGGCGGTATTGGGCTCGAACCAATGACCTCTTCAATGTCAATGAAGTGCTCTAGCCAGCTGAGCTAACCGCCCGAAATGCAGTATTATACCCTACACTCTTTTCTGTCGCAAATCACTTCGTAAACTTTGCCTTAATCATACAGTGATCGCTAACCTCGGTATTGCACACAATATCTGAAGGTTGTGCTCTTATCTCAGATATACCTCCGTTATATAAGAAAAAGTGATCTATTTGCATAAGTGGTAACTCTGCTGGGAATGTCGCGTTTAATCCGATTGTTTTACTGGTGACATGCTGAGAGATTCTCTTCATATCCTGAATAATTTTCATTTGCTCTGTCGAGTTAAAATCCCCCGCAATAATGGCAGTGTTGTCTGAGGTAGAAATTGCATTTTGCAACTCGATAAGCTGTTGGTTTCGAATAAAGCTTGAGGAAAGCATGCAATCTTCTGTATATAGCTTTTGTGTGAAACTAAGGCACCCACGTGGTGTTAATGGATTCCAAATATGAATATTTACAAAAGAAATAACTTCATTATTTATTTCAAGGTCTGTTTTTAGAAAACCTTCATGTCTTCCAAGCTCGGCATTGCGTATGGGGAAATGCGACATTGTAATGAATTCGCCCTCAAACTCCATATTATATCCCGGGAAATATAATCTAAGCTCTTCTTCAATATACGGGCGAAGCAATTTTGCCTGCCAAACTTCCTGAAGTAGGTAAACATCACATTTATGCTCGACAAGTTCTGAAAGTGCTGACTCTCTATCCAAATTATTAAAGTAATAGTACGTATTTAGCGAGCATACTGTAAACGATAATTCTGAACTTTCACCTAACACATGTTCAGTATCCGAAGAAGCAATAACTTCTTGTTCTTGTGTAACAAATACTGGAGTTTGAACATGCACAATAAATGGCAAAGCAAAGAAAAATGAAAGAGCAAGTGCAAATATTGGAGCCTTCTTTGTAGAAAGAAAGTATAGTATTCCAAAACCAAGTATGGGAGCAAGGTGAATAAACCATGGAATAGAGATGAAAAGATCGCTAAGGGGAGTAAATCCTGTACCAACCCAATAAAATGGAAACAGTACTGCATATACGCGACAAGTAGCAATGTAAAAACGTTTAATAAATGCATTCCAAGTTGTGAATCTCTCTAAAAAAGGCATGTCTGTAACTATGTTATTATGTAATATATTCATACTCCTATAGAGTTGTGAATAGGCCAGCGGATAAATTTACTCTTCTTGCAATGAAATTACAAGGAAAGACAATTGTCGTGACCGGTGCATCAAGTGGCATTGGCAAAGGTGTTGCTCTTCGTGCCGCTAAAGATGGTGCAACTATCATTATGGTTGCCCGCAACCTTGATAAATTGCAGGAAGCAGCGTCAGAGGTTCAGGCTGCCGGCGGAACTCCTATTATCGTAAAAGCAGATGTAACGAACGTAGATGATGTACGAAATATCTTTCTAAAAGCAACAGAAGACGGTCGAGTTCTTGATGCAGTATTTAATAATGCAGGGCTTGGATTTGTTGGGCCAATTTATCAGTTGACTCCAGAGCAAATCCGCACAATGATTGATGTCAACACCTATGGAATGATACTTGTTACAAAGTTTGCCTCGGAAGTAATGGTTCGCCAGCAATACGGGCATATTGTAATGACTTCTTCGATGGCAGGTTTGATAACATTACCCCAATGGTCGGTGTATGTCGGTACAAAATGGGCAGTCACCGGATTTGCAGATTCAATTCGGTATGAGTTGTCACCGTATAACGTAAAAGTAACAACGCTACACCCTGGAGCTGTGCGAACCGGCTTTTTTGATAAAGGAAAAGCTGATCTTGATATTACTAAACTCGGTGGAGACGCAATTGATCCATCTCAGGTTGCAGAAGAAGTTTACAATGCGCTCTTTACAAATACCCAAAAGATTATTGTGCCAAAAAGCCAAAGAAACTTTGCATTCCTTTACCGATACCTTCCAAGTGTCGTTCAAAATTTGATAGAAAAACAAAGCAAAGATGTTGAATATCACGCAGATATTAAAGAAGATGAGCCTGGATTTTCGTACATTAAACAAGTAAGAGTTCCAACAGAAGAATAGAAAATTAATTCCCCTCTTTTGTTGATCGAGTCATTTTCTCAAGTAACTCTCTGAGTTGTGAGAATTCTTCTGCAGACAATTTATCGAAAAATACGCTTGTGGATGCCCATTTATTTTCTAGTAGATTTTGATAATACTGTTCACCTTTCTTTGTGACAAGCATCCGCTTTTCGCGCAGATCCGAAGAATTAACTTTTTCGATATATCCGTTCTTTTCAAAAGAGATCATTTTTTCAGAAATTGAGGAAGTTTGAGTCGAAATAATTTTTGCAATGTCGCTTACGGAAAGCTTGCCTTTGTGAAGAAAATAAAGAATGACAAGATCCAAAAGAAGGTCTCTATTTTGCTTTTTTGAATCCTTTTTAATTCTTCGGCCGATTAAATACAACGACACAAGTGTCTCAAAAATATCTTGTTTCATCATAGTATGATATCTCATGTATAGAAAAAGATAAATGTGATATAATTCGGGAGCATCGAAAGAAGGAAATATGCCCTCCAATAGATTCAAATCCCCAACTTTCAAGGTAATTTAACCATCTCCTGCTATGACAACTCAAGAAAATATTAGAAATATCGCGATTATCGCTCACGTAGATCATGGAAAAACGTCACTCGTTGACTCCTTGATGAAGCAAGCACATATTTTCCGTGAAAATCAGGAAGAAATGGGCAAAGAGCTTATTCTTGACTCGGGTGAGCTTGAAAGAGAAAAAGGAATCACTATTCGTGCTAAAAATATTTCAATTCCGTACAAGGGCTTCAAAATCAATATTATTGACACGCCAGGACACGCAGACTTTGGCGGTGAAGTTGAAAGAACACTTAGTATGGCAGATGGCTGTATTTTGCTTGTTGATGCACAGGAAGGCCCAATGCCTCAAACCCGTTTTGTTACTAAGAAAGCATTTGAATTGGGATTACGCCCAATTGTTCTTATTAACAAAATTGATAAATCATATGCAAATCCTGCCCGTGCATTAGACAAAGTGACTGATCTTATTCTTTCTCTTGCAACCGATGAATCACAATTGGACTTTACTGTTTTATACGGAATTGGCCGTATTGGAAAGATATTTTCTACTCTTCCTGCAGGAGATTTAACCCAAGCTGGCGACCTTGACGCAACGCTAGAGCCTCTTCTTGAAGCAATTGTTTCTCAAGTCCCTGCACCAAAGGGTGACGTTACTGCGCCATTTCAGATGCAAGTAAACGGTATGGAGTATGACACTCATGTCGGCCGATATTTAATCGGCAAAATTAGTCGTGGCACTGTACATAAAGGTGACTCTATTGTGCTTATGCAAGAAACCGATGGTGAAGTAAAAACACATAATGGTAAAGCTGACAAAATTCTTACTCGCGATGGTATTGAGTTTGTCGAAGTTGACTCAGCACTTGCAGGAGAAATTATTGCAATTGCTGGTATTGATGTATCAGGTATTGGTGGCACAATTTGTGACAGTAAAAATCAAGAAATGCTCCCTCCATTGAAGCTTTCAAACCCTTCAGTAAAGATTACTTTTGAGGCAAATACTTCACCGCTTGCAGGAAAAGAGGGTAAGTTTGTCACAATGAAGCTCTTGCAGCAGCGTCTTGACCTTGAAAAGGAAAACAATGTTGGTCTAACAATTAAAAAAATTGACGAAAGTAGCTGCTCTGTCGAAGGTCGAGGAGAATTACAGCTTTCTATTCTTATTGAAACACTCAGACGCGAAGGATATGAATTTCAAGTACGTAAGCCGGAAGTCGTTATGCATAAAGAAAATGACGTTCTTATGGAACCGCTTGAAGAGCTCTATATTGATGTTCCAGAAGATTACGTTGGAACAATTACGCAGGCATTAAGCTCACGAAACGCGGTGCTTGGCACAATGGACGTTGAAAACGGCCAAGCCCACTTTATCTACAAGATTTTGACCCGAAATTTGCTTGGTCTTCGCCTTGTACTGCTTACTGCAACAAAAGGAAATGTCATTATGAACAACTTTCTTGCGGGATATGTTCCTGTCACAAAGCAGCCGGAGCCATACCGCAAAGGTGTGCTTATTGGAACAGAATCGGGTAAAGCGATCGCTTACGCACTCAATACCGTTCAGGAACGAGGTGATTTATTCATTATCCCAGGCGATGAAGTATATGAAGGCATGATTATTGGAATCAATAAGTATCCCGAAGACTTGGATGTAAACCCAGCAAAAGCAAAGCATTCATCAAGTGTTCGACAAAGCTCAGCAGTTACTACCGATGTAAAATTGAAGGCTCCGTTACAAATGTCTTTGGAATTTGCCCTTTCATTTATGGCAAAAGACGAAATGCTTGAAGTTACTCCAATAAACTTGCGTTTGCGAAAGATTCATTTATCAAAAACGCAGCGAGACGTACAGCGACGAAAAGACCGACAATTGCAGTCGAACGATTAACGCTATTGCATACTCTTTTCCTTATTTAGGGAGCTTTTATAGCAATGAACTTATGCGACGTACGGCGACCTAGCTTAGTCGTAAAAATAATTGTAGGTGTGTCGCTCTTGACACACTATTTCATTCAGAATATAATTAGTGCAGACTGGCTTTATGCCATACTGCTGCCATAGCAGCGCGCCAAGGCGTGGAACTGGGCATGCGGGTAGTTTTATGAGGGAAGCAATTCTCTCACCCTCAAGCTTGGCTTATAGGGAAAACTAGAGGCTCGGTCAGTTTGTGTTCTGGGGCAGAAGCCCTACAATACGGCATCTCGTTACCTCCCCCTACGAGTGTCAGTAGCAAGCTTCTGCTCCTTCACCCTACTTTTTTCCTTCTACAATATATATCACAAACATAATATCGGTACCCGCTTGTTTTTTAATTTTGAGATTTAAAGTTTTACTGTATTTTTGAGACTTTTCCGCTGCCGGACTTTGTTATTGAAAGCGTTGGAGATCCTACATAAAAGACATCTCCGCTTCCACTACCTCTGACTTTCAAGACCTCAGAAGCGTTTATTGTTGTTTTTCCTGATCCATTAATATTTATGTCACCAACGTTTCCGCGCAGATTTCTTCCATCAAATTCACCTGCACCGGTAATTTCAATAGTTTGGGTGAATGCACTTCCACTGGGGATGATTTTTCCGCTACCTGCGATTCTTGCTACGAGCTCTGTCGCATTTAATGTTGCAATAATAGATCCGACATTGTTAATAACCAGAGTGACATTTGTACCATTTGGCAATTCTGCTGTAACCTCAGCTGCGCCATTGACTGAAATTCTATCTATGAATGGAGTTTTTATGAGAATTTCGATAGCTTGTCCTGCTGGGAATGAGTATGGTTTCTCTTTGCCCTGACATTCACTTGCGTAATTAATTATTAATCGTCGGTTTGCATCGGTAAGATCAATACAATCAAAAAATGCATCATCGGCTTTGATTGTCACAGAGCTTTCCTGAGCTGTTTCAAGTTTTACTTTTGCTGGAATATCAATGTCTAATGATGTAACATTGCTAATTGCTGTATCTTTTGTAGTAATTGTTCCTTTTTGGGTGATTTCTCCGTTTAAAGAAGACATTTGAGGTGCAAATATAAAAATTCCTGCGACGACAGCAATAACAATGCTTACAATAATCCCTACAATAGC
This sequence comes from Candidatus Dojkabacteria bacterium, assembly GCA_030583825.1. Taxonomy (GTDB): domain Bacteria; phylum Patescibacteriota; class Dojkabacteria. Next base: position 967,642 of record CP129477.1, read on the forward strand.
AATTATGTGTAATGGAGAAAATTTCATATGGTAATTGTAATGGGAAGCGCTCTGTATTTCAACTTCTTAATAGCGCTTTGCAAATATGGTGATTTTGCCTCACAATAGGAAGTGGAAAAAACTGCCTCTAAATTTAGCGTTTTCCCTCAGTGAAGTCCTATAATTATTGAAAAGTCTATAGGATTATAGTATAATGTAAGGAGATTATTTAAAAACATCCACAATATGAAACTAGTCGTCTATATGCCTGCACATAACGAAGAGGCAACTATAGGTCTTGTAATTGATAAAATTACAAATGTTTTTCATTCAGAATATATTGCGCAACATTTTTCAGAAACGGAAATTGTTGTTCTTAATGATAACTCAACAGATAAAACAAAAGCATTAGCGCAAGAAAAAGGCGCAATTGTCTTTGATATTCGTGGTGAAAGCCGCGGTGTCGGTCGTGTTATCCGCCTTGGATTGGAAAAACTTTTGACTTTAAAGCCAGATGTCGCAGTAGGAATTGATGCAGACGATCAGTTTGATCCGAACGATATTCCACGATTGGTTGCTCCAATTGTTGAAGGAAAAGCCGATATGGTGACAGGAACAAAGTTTCAGGATAAAAAGAATCCTCCGGCAGGAATCTCTAAAGTAAAGCTTTGGGGTAACTATGTTGTCACAGGATTAGTAAACTTCTTGCTTAAGACGAATTTTACCGACGTTTCATGTGGATTTCGTGCATATAGCCGTGAAGCATTACTTCAGATGAATATCTGGGGTGATCGCACCTACGTTCAGGAAGCATTTCTCGACTTCTACTACAAAGGAATGACAATTAAGGAAGTTCCTATTAAAGCAGTCTATTTTAAAGATAGAAAATCACGCGTTTTCCGATTTGGTGGTGGAATTTTCAATTACGCAATTAAGTCATTGATGATTATGTTTACCGCAATGCGCGACTACAACCCGTTCAACTTTTTTGGGTCACTCGCAACATTCTTTATTACATTGTCACTATTCCCTGGACTATTCTTGGTAGGTCACTATTTCTTTGTTGGAAGTTTCTCACCATATATTTTCCTTGGATTCATTGCCGCAATGCTTTTTGGTATCGGAATGTTCCTTCACTTGATTGCTCTTCTTGCTGATATGTTGGCACGAATGAGAATGAACCAGGAAAAATTGATTTATCAATTACGAAAGCAAGCAATGAATTCTCAGCAATAAGCTGATGAATAAATAAAGATTAAAAGCCATGAACAAGCCTCGACTTCTCATAACTGCCTCAACATTTCCGAGGTGGGCGAATGACAAGATTCCAACGTTCATGTATGAGCTTGCACGTCAATTAACCAAAGATTACGATGTTCATGTGCTTGCACCACACTTCAAGGGCGCAAAAACTAACGAAAATATGGATGGAATTAATGTCCATCGTTTTCGTTACGGCTTTGATAGCTGGGAAATACTTGCGTATGGTGGAGGAGTCGTAAACAATCTCGAAAAAAATCCGTTTGCACTACTCTCTTTGCCACTGTATATTCTCTCTTCTTTATTTAGTCTGCTGTATTTACAGTGGAAGTATAAATTTCAGGTAATGAATATTCACTGGTTTGTTCCGATGGGTGTTCTTGCAATCCTTTTAAAGCCATTGTTAGGTAGCAAAATTGTTGTTACGTCTCATGGTGGGGATGTCTTTGCAGTACGAAAACAGAAAGCATTATCGCTGTTTCCAATGAAGAAAATTATCTCGTATGTTATAAAGAATGCCGACCATGTGACTCTCGTAAGCTCTGGTGTTCAGGAATATCTTTCGGAAAATTTTCCAGCGTATGATCCAGGAAAAACATCGGTTGTTCCGATGGGAATTGATACAAATCAGTTTACGCCGGTAAAGCACGAGGCAACAGAAACTTCACGTATACTTTTTGTCGGCCGACTTGTTGAAAAGAAAGGGGTGAATTACCTTATTGAAGCAGCTAAAATTCTTAAAGAAAAGAACCTTTCATTTCATATTGATATTGTTGGTGATGGCCCGCTTCGTCCAGATTATGAAACACTTGCAGAAAAATTGAATGTTACGGATAACATTACATTCCACGGATTTGTTGTTAATACAGAAGTTCCAGGATATTTACAACGTAGTTCACTATTTGCCGGGCCTTCGGTCGTTGCTAAAAGTGGAGACCAGGAAGGCTTGCCTGTCACGTTTATGGAAGCAATGGCAACAGGTATACCTGTTGTCGTTAGTGATACTCCGGGTGTTAAAGATCTTGTTACTTCTGACTATGACGGAATTGTTGTTCCGCAGTATGATTCTGTAGCGCTCGCTGCAGGATTAGAAAAATTACTCGCAGACGCAACGTTACGTAAAACGTTCTCGGAGCGCGCAAGACAAAAAGCTCTCGCATTCGATTGGCCAAAAATTGCCGCGCAGTTTACAGAGATCTACGAAAAAGTTTCCCGACCATCTTTACTTATTGTTGCATCTACCTTTCCGCGATGGAAAAATGACACAATCTCGAACTTTGTGTACGCTCTTGCCAAGAATTTAAGTACTACATTTAATGTTCATATTCTTGCACCACACCATAAAGATGCAAAGACTTATGAGGTTATGGAAGGCATGCAAGTCCATCGTTTTGTATACTTTATTCCAAAATATGAACGCTTGGCATACGGAGGCGGTGCGGTAAACAATATGAAAAAATCAAGGCTAATTCCATTGCTTGTTCCGTTTTACTTGGTGAGCAATTTATTTGCAATGATTGGTTTACAGCTTAAGTACAGATATAACATTGTAAATGTTCACTGGATTCTTCCCTCAGGTTTTCTTGCGGCGTTAATCAAACCGCTTTTCAAATTCAGGCTAGTACTGACATCCCACGGTGGAGATATTTTTGGATTAAAAGGTATGGCAGTCTGGAAAATTCTTGGACTTGAACGGTTTGCCAAGTTTATTGTTAATCGGGCACAAGCTATTACGGCTGTTTCAAGCGCGCTTGAAGAAGAAATTATTTCTATTGGTGGTATTGCAACGAAGGACAAAATTTCAGTTCTACCAATGGGAATATATGTTGATCAGTTTTACAGACAAAATCGTAAAATGCGTCAGTTAAGCAAAAATACAAAAACAAAATTTATCTTTGTAGGACGCCATGCTCAAGAAAAATCTCTTACTACATTGCTCGATGCCTTAAAAATCCTGAAAGAGAAGGGGTATAATTTTTCAGCAACAATAGCTGGCGATGGCCCGGAAAAGATGACATTAGAACAAAAAGCAAAAGACTTAGGAATCGCATCTGACATTGTTTTTCCAGGGTATGTGCCGAACACAGAAGTCGCTGACCTTTTTTATAAACATGATATTCTCTTAAATTGCTCAGTTCGGGAAGGATTGCCAACAGTATTTATGGAAGCAATGGCAACTGGCCTACCAATTATCGTAACGAATACGCAGGGAATTTCCGATTTAGTAGCTGATCACCGCAATGGTCTTGTTGTTGGCATGAAAGATCCAGAAGCAATTGCAAAGGCATGTGAAGAATTGATTGAAAATGAGACACTATACAAAACTATTTCTGCAAATGCATTAAAAACAGCGTATAAATATGATTGGAAAATTATTTCAAAGCAATATGAAGATGTTCTCCTTCCTTAAGAGGTTTGACTCAGCAAAAATTTATTCGATTATTGCACAGGTTCTTGCTCTTGGTATTGGATACGTCGCGCAGTTGATTCTGTTTGTATTACTTACAGAAAAAGAGTCATTTAGTCATTTTCAGCTGACAAACTTTACGACAAACTTACTTGGACTTTTTGCCGGTTCGGTTATTCCAACACTCTTTTCTGCAAAAATAAGTGCACTGAGTGAAAAAGACGCAAAAAGCGAGCTACAGAAAATAGTTCTTCCATATATTGTCGTTCTTCTTGGTCAGACTGCATTATTGTATGTGCTATTTGTTGGGTTAAATATTGCTCAAGGAATTGATTCATACCGATTATTGCTTTTTATTCTCTCAAGTGTGCAGGTACTTGCGTTTTCTGTAATGAACCTTTTCCATATGTACTTTATAGGCCGACGCGATTTTAAGACATTTGCAATCTTCTATACATTGTACGGTGCGATTAAATCGTTTTTTGTACTTGCTGCAGCATTTATGTTTAACAATGCTGAAGCAATCGTTGTTGGTATTTCGCTTGCATCAGTGCTCCATTCGCTCATTATTTTGTGGTACTTAAAGGTCAAACCGGAGATCACTATTTCTTTTGAGGCACTTATTCCATATAAAAAGAGATTTTTGGATCAACTTATTGCAAATCTCGTAATGTTTGGGATCTTAAATATTTCTTTTATTATTGCGTACTTCAAAATTCGCACAGACTACGACACATTTAACCTGATTACCCTTGCTCAACCAATTGGACTTGTTCCCTATTATGTCGTGTCATCACTAGGAAATGTATATATGATTGATTTTGCAAATGGATCAAAGAAAGCAACAGATATTGTAAAAATCATTACCCGGATGTTTGCATTGCTTATTGTCTTTTCAATTCTCACTCTTGTTGCAGCTGCTGTTGTTTTTACCATTTTTAACAGAGCTCCTGTTGGTCTTTTGCTACAATATGTCATGATTATGTTTCCTTCAACGATGGCAATTTCACTCATCAGTGTGCTTTTATCAATTTACCAAGGGCTAGGAGAACTATATAGACTGAGAGCTATTGTACTTGTGCTTATTCCCCTGTATCTTTTAATATCGCTTCTGCCTGTTACAACAGAGCAACTTATTCTTATTACAGGTGGTGTATATCTTGGTATTAGCGTGTTTATTACATTACTTTCGCGAAAGATCTCATGGAAACCGTAAAAACCTTATTACAATCGGCAAAGAGCTTTTTCGCGAATAATGTCGCAGCAATACTCGTGGCACTCTGTTTTGTTGCAATTTTATGGTCAACAACATTTGTATCTGAATTACCTTTTAAAAGCTATGGAGATGTTTGGGCTCACCTCGCGTTTGTGGAAGAGCTAAAAAAGCCTCTCGAAGAAGTAGGAGATCCATACTTTAACACTGGAAGTCGCGACCCTCACAATGGAATTTATCCCGTCGCAATTGCAAAGATCAGCCAGGCAACAGGAGTTTCACATATTTTTCTTATGCAAATCTTTGGAATTATCAGCTTTGTCGCAGTCTATTTAACAGCGATTGTTGCCTACAGAACCTTTTTCCCTGATAGAAAAAATAAGCACATTGATTCTATTGTTTTAGGTATAGTCATGTTCTTAGGATGGGAAAGCTATCGTTTGTCGTATGCGGGGTATTTCTCACTTGCAGATATTGCTATTGGAATTATGTTCCCGCATTTATTTGCACTAGCATTGTTTAATCTTGCTATTACAGCTTATTACATTGTTCTAAAGCGTCAGAAAGAGAAAAAACCTATTCAAAAAACAATTGTTATTCAACTGATCGTTGCTTTTTTAAGTGCAGCAATTTTATTAACACACGTTATTACCGGAGTTATTTTAATGTATACATTCCTCGTATTTACTGGTTACTACTTCTTGTTTGAATATAAGCTCCGTCCACCGTTTGTATTTTTCTTAAATGCAATTATCCCTTTGTTGGCTGTAATTCTCTGTCTTTTCTGGCCATTTTATAACTTTTTAGATCCATTCACTAAATTGCAAACAATTCACACTGAATCACCAATTTCCTCAATTTTCGAAATGAGAGACTGGTTTGCAGTTGCAGCAATTATGCTTGTTGGGGTATTTAGCGCTCTTGTCGCTAAAAATAGACTTATTACGATATGGTTTTTCTCTGTATTATTTGTTCTTGCCTCTTACCTCTACCCTGTTCGAATCTCTTCATATTGGAGATTTTTCCCGGTTACATTGTTATCTCTCTCTTTTTTAATGACCTATTGGACATCATCGCTAAACCGCACAATGAGAACATTTATTCTCTTTATGATGCTGCTTTTCGGCTTCTCCAGTTTTGTTAACAAAGTTGACACTATTGGATATCGTCAAGCCGTAACTCCTGTGTCATTTGATTTTCTAAAAGAGGTTCCGTCGGACAAAATGATTCTTTCTGACCCGGAAACTTCGTACTTATTTAGCGGAATTACTGGCCATGCAGTGCTTGTTGTAAATAAAACTCACTGGAACCCAGCAAACCACGTTATTTCAGAAGAAAGATATAAAGATTCGCTCGCGTTCTGGCGGGAAAATGACGAAACTGGGTCACCGTACGTAATTGATAAATACAATATTGAGTACGTTTTGATCAATAAAAAGATTTATAGAAACTTTAACGAATATGCTGTTATGCTTGGCTCAAAGTATAAAATGAAAGAATTATATCAGGATAAAAGTTATCTCTTACTTCAGATTATTCAGGATTAATTATGAATATACTTATTGTTACAAGAGACACAAAACATGGCATTGGAACAACTGTGAAAAATCTTGTGTGGCAGTTTGAATCTCGTGCAGATGTTAATAAAGTAACAGTTATTGCACCAGAAACATTTGAGGTATTTACTGATAAAGTAAACTTTAAAATTGCTCCACTAAAAGGACAGTACTTCTTTACAAAAGAAATTACATTTGGAATTTCTGCAGCAAAAGCAATGAAAGAAGCATTTTCAGAGGCACAATACGATATTGTCCACTTGCATTCGAATATCATTAATTACGGCGTTATTCCACGCTTAGGAGCAAAGATTGTAAGTACTTTTCAGGGAACGCATAAGGCATTGATGAATATGACTGTTCCAGTGGTGAGTACTTTTCACAATACTCACAAAGCTTCAACATTGATGGCAAATGTTAACGGATTAAAGTATCGAATTGGAAAATACCTTCATATTCCGTTTATGAAGCTTGATTCAATGCGTGTTCATAACAGTAAAATTGTTACTTGTGTGAGTACTTATACTCTCGACGAAGTCAAAAAAGAGCGAGAGAATGACACAGAAGCATTTGTTTTTGTGCCCAATGGTGTAAAAACAGATGTATATCACAAAAAGGCAAGCTTTGATAAAGCAGCATTTTGGAAAGAAAAATACGGAATTACCGATGACACAAAGAAACTTTTATATATTGGGCGTTTAGAGTCAGGAAAAGGACTTGATCACCTCGTTGCAGCAGTTGCAGAGATGGAAAATACAACGCTTATTTTTGTTGGTGACGGTGCAGAACGAGAAAATCTTGAAAAGATTCCATTTGTAAAATGCCTTGGCTATGTCGGTAGTGAATCAGACAAAAATGATCTATACAATGCAGCAGATTTATTTGTATTCCCATCTCTGTATGAAAATTTTCCTCTTGTTATTGGTGAAGCAATGGCAGCCGGAACTCCAATGATCGCAACAAAAGTCGGTATGGTTCCTTACATGCTTCAGGACGATGAAGATGTTTTGGTAGAGCCAGGAAATTCTGAAGCAATGCATCAAAAAATACTTGCACTCCTTTCAAATAAAGAGAAATATACCCAAGAATCAATTGAAAATCGGCAGTTTGCTGAGAAAAACCTTAGCTGGTCAGTTGTTGCCGATACATATTTAAACTTATATAAGAAAATGACACCATGACTAAAGAGAAACTCTTAAAAATATTGCAAGTGGCTCTTCCTTACGTCCTGATTGCAATTCCCATTATTCTTGGAAGCATCATTTTGTTTCGATTTGTTGCACCGTTTGGGCTTGCTGTTTCTTACGACTTTAACATTGCCAATAATGCCGAGTTATTTGGCCGTATTCGCGATGTCGAACGAGATGCATATGCAGAGGTTACAGATAGTTCTTTAACAATTAAAGATAGGTTTTCTGTCACAAAGGAAAAAGTTGAATTCAGTATCGTACCTGTGGGGCAAGATTTCAAAGAAATTAAAGTTCGAATGAAACTTGGTAATACTCCAACGCAAACCACTTTAATGCAGGTACTAGACTTTGAGTATAATCGCCAGGAAAGCTTTTTACTTCGAAACAACGTTATTAAAGAGCTTGGAGCACCAAAATTTGCTTACGACGACTTTGACGTATGGAGCTTTACCTCGGCAATCCAAACGAAAGAAGACTTGGACAATAAAATAAATGAGTTAAGCGTTACTTCCGGTGCTCTTTCAGTCTGTACGCTTGATAACGATTTCTACCATGATCCAGTATTTGAAAGTGTGACTGCTGTAAACGATACTCAGCTCTATGCTCCTGTTTTCCGTGGTTCACATGTGTTTAGCGTATATGTTGGTCGCGATAGAAAACTGTATTTTGGATTCACTAAAAGAGACTTGAACTGGTACTCAGGAACAGATGAAATGATTATTATCCTGCGACGCCAGGGTAAAGTTATTCGCCAGGAACAAATTAATGACGATGGAATCTACGATGGCACCCAAGGACGTGTCACTGGTGTTGATCAGCCATATCTTTTGGAACTGAACAACTTAGAAGCCGGTGTGTATGAAATTGCAATCGAAACATCAGAAGACTCATTGATTACCAAGGTTCACTCAAAGAACCCAAAGGTTGTTGTGAACCGCGATATGTTCCTTGCTAATAATGGAATTTACGGAACTTTTCCAAAAGATGTTTCTATTTTCACTTATTCTCCGCGTGTGTTCTTCTCTTTTTACCACGACACCTTCCTTAACAATATGACAGTAAATGGACAGAACTTTGTTCCGGCACAATTGCAAAACTTTGAATCACTGGAATTGCAATTAAACACTCTTAACCGTGTTGATATTCCATCTGCCGACTTACGAGTCGCATCAAAGGACTACTATGCATTTACTCGTGAAAGCTACTTTAAACCGACTATTTTTGACAATGTAAATTGTGTCTCATTTCCAAAGGATGTTGCCGAAAAGCAGGACATTTTAGTTGTAAAGAATATGGCTGAAGACAAAGGAAACGGGTTTTACGAAATGACAATTCCGTATAAAAAAGGCTATGTTGGTGCAGAAGGTCGAATTTACTTTACTTTCTACAATCCGGGACTTGGCATTGATGAATCACGAGTAGAAATAGAATATTTTCAAGTTGAATTAATTCGCTAATTATGAAAAAGCATATTCTTTCAGGACTTCTCTTTATACTCTACTTTGGGCTGTTTCTTGTATTAAAAGTCATTAACGAAATTAGCAATAACTCCATAGAATATTTGGGAAATCTTGATGAAGTAATGATTCTTGTGGTCTCCGCAGGTGTTGCGTATTATTTACTGTTACTTTCTTCAAAAGAAGGCCTAAAGAACGATATTCTTACTGATGCTGATGAAAAACCAGGGATCAGTTGGAGAATTCTTGCAAGTGTCGCGTCATCAATGTTTGTTGGCTACGTCGTGTATAACAAAACACTTTTTTGGGTTGGTGGAGAAATCGTCAGTGCAGCAGCTGCGTTTTGTACATTGATTGTTGTATTTCTTTCGCTTTCAACAAAGAATGAAGAAAGCTCTTCTGATCAGCCTTCTAAACAAGAAAAAAGTGGTAATTAACGAACCCAATACACAGTTGTAGTATCTCCCACGCTCTGAAATCTATCTATTTGAACAAGTACTGGCGATCTGTACGCAGAGACTTGATACTGCAGTAATAATGGCAGAATGCTTTCCAACTTTTGAGGGCAAAGGCTTTGAGCATAGCCATCCACTACGTAATATCCTTGCGCCAACGGTAACTCGACAGTAAGATCGCAAATGTGTCCCGATCTATAATGCCTATATGCTGTCATAAGAGGAGTTGAACTCCATATTGTATAGTCCTTTTCAAATTGGCCATTCAATCGGTCTTGCCAATAATCTATACTGAGTGATGCAAGCGGAAGACTGACAAAAACCATAACAAGCTGAAAAACAACTGCAAAAATCATTAGCCTTTGCATGACTTGCTCTGCGATGAAGTTTTCCCATTCGCTACTGAGCACGATGGCAAGAAGAAATGGAATAACAAAAATAAGGTAGCGGAATGTGTCACTGGAGTTATATGTGTAAACACCTCCTAGTACCAATGCAGAAAGAATAAGGTACGGGCTCATAATTGCCCGTTTTTGCCATGAGAGATACGCTACAAGAAGTAAGAGGCCTCCACATAAAATACTGCCTAAAACAGGCGTTACAGAGCTTGATACATACCCTAGAGATGCAATCAGCACAATAATTGCCGAAAAAAGAACCATAAAAGGAATTCCAAACTGAGAAAGAGCTGTTGTCCATTGTAAAATCTGAGCCTGATATTTTTTAGCATGTGTAATAAATGCAAGAATGAGACAAATCACAGCAAATGGAAGCAAAACATACAAAATGGCATATACTCCAGAATTTGAAATAAGTCCCATAACTATATAAAAAGTGAGCAATAGCGCGTACAAGCTATTCCTCCATAGCATATGCTGTTTTTTATTTGCAGTGTCTACAGGAATTCTTAAAAGCAGAGGAAAGATAAAGATCATTTCAGGGCGAATAAGTCCGAGAAGCAATGCAATCACTATGCCAATTCTAAACTTTCGCATCCGTAATGCGCTCAGAAGGAAAGATAAAAGCATAAATGAAAAGTATTCTGTTGATGCGCGAGAAATCCAATAGATAATAGCTCCCGAGCTAAGAACTAAGAGAAATGCGAGTATTTGGGTCGTGTGAGTATGTTTTCGTTGTCTAAACGAAACAATAAGTGCTGTTATACCTGCAACAAGAAACAGAATATTTATAAATGTTGTATAGGAGCCTGCCCACAGTAGTAAGGAGGTAATAAATGGCGCAAGAGGCTTTATAGAAACAAAGTAGTCAAAAGGAATAACTGCTCCATTATAGGAAATGGATTTAATAAAAAAATCCTGACTCCTCGCGATTACCGCGTAAATATAGGAATCAGGATAGAGTATGTGGGGTTTTGGAATGCTTAGAAGTATTCCAGTGATAACAACCAATACAAGAGTTGCTAAAGAGGGGCCGTATTTCTTCAGCACTTAATTATTCGTATACAATTTAATGCAAAGAGTTATCTTTGCTCATTATGCAGAAAAAATATCCGCAAGATAAACTTGAGATATTTTATTTTGTATTGTTATTTCGTCTGAAAACAACGATCAATACTGCAATAAGCAATGCAATTGCAATAATGACTGCAAACCACACGAGGATTGAGTTCACGCCAGTGTTTGTTGCGTTCTGACCAAGAACTTCACCTGAACGTGGTGTTGTTGTAGTTCCAAGCACTGAACCTGTTTCAGTTGCATAAACCTTTGCTGCACCAACTAAGTTGCTTACAAATGCTGCTACTGCGGTTCCAACTGCAAATAATGCTTTTCTCATTGTTGTGGTTCTTAAATAAAATAAAACTAAAGTATTATACCATTGCATAATGAGCGTGTCAATATTACTATAGGTATAGTTATACGAGTATCGAACATTCACTCAAAAATGGTAAAATACGCTAGGTCATTTAGTAAATTTACAGAAATATAAGACATGAAACTATTTAACAAACAGCTTCCAGTGCTTGTAGCATTTGGAATTGCATTTGCCGTTGTTGGTGCCGCAGGAATGTGGCTATATCAGGATACAATTAGCCGCTTCTTCCGTGGAAACAATGAAGTCACTCAGCAGCAAGAGCAAAAGCCTCAGAATATCATAAATACATTGCCATCTAAAAGAATTGCGGTAATTGAATACCATGTTGTAAGAAATATTAGTAGTGACCAGAAAAGCGTGTATGACGATGTTACCGTACCGACAGACGCATTCTTTTACCAAATGGAATATCTTGCCAATAATGGATTTACAACGCTTACCTTTCAGGATCTTGCGTATCACTTGGAAAAGAATATTCCTCTTCCCAAAAAGCCTGTGATTGTTACATTTAATGATGGCCATGTGACGGTATTGAATAACGCGCAATCAACATTAAAGAAATTTAATCAAAAAGCTGTTGTTTTTATGGTAACGAATTATATTGGCCAATCCGGATATCTTTCTGAAACCGCAATTACTGACTTAATTCGTGCAGGAAATATTGAAATTGCCTCGCATACCGTGAGTAAGGTTAAATTGGCAGATGTCCCAAGAGAAGATATGGAAAAAGAGCTTCGCTTAAGTAAGCTAGCATTAGAAACGAAGTTCCCTATAAAAGTAACGACATTTGCCTACCCTTTTGATAATTACAGTGATGGCGTTGCGCGATTTGCCCAAATGACCGGATATTCTTTTGGAGTACTCACCGATGAGAAGCTTGCTGTATTCCCACCTGAGTTGCCAATGAAAGTTTCGAGAATGCGTGTTACAAAAGAAATGTCTCTTAACGACTTTGGAGCAATGCTCGAAACGCTCAAATAATAAAAGGAATAAGGCATTTAGGCTCCTGCCTCTTGCTTTACGCGTTCGAAAACTTCCTGACCGTGGCCTTTGGGATTCACATTTTCCCAAATATGAACGACTTTTCCTTCAGGATCAACAAGGTATGTTGTACGAAGTGTTCCCATATAGGTTCGTCCCATAAACTTCTTTTCCGCCCAGATTCCAAATGCCTGTTGCAATTGCGTACTTTCATCTGAGAGTAAAGGAAACGGGAGATTATATTTCTCTTTAAACTTTAGGTGTGATTTGATTTTATCTTTGCTGATACCGACAATCGTTGCACCAAGCTTTGTAATATCTTTATTAAAATCGCGTAATTCACACGCTTCTGTTGTACAGCCAGGGGTATCGTCTTTGGGATAAAAATACAATACGAGATACTTTCCTAGAAATTCCTTAAGTGTTACTTTATCTTCTTTTTCATTTAAAACCTCGATATTTAAGGGTATTGTCTCTCCAACTTTAATCATAATTCACGACATAAAATTTATTTACATGGCCTGTACTTTACTTTGCTATTTATTAGGCGTTTTTTACAAGGAAAACTCTTCTGTTTGGATCTGTTGTCTTCTCACTCCTTGGGACTTAAGAAGCTGTTTCATCGCCTTAATAAAGCCTTTTGGCCCACAAATGTAATATTGGTACCCACCCAAACTTTTCTTCAGATACTTTCTTAGCATTTTTTCATCAATTCTGCCCTCTTCACAATGTTTTTCATCGCACTTCTCTTTTGTGATTGCAAAGACAATGTCGGCATCTTTTGTACCTTTCTGCTGGGAAGATTTAGCCTCATAAATACGCAGTAACTCCTCTCTAAATGGAGCATTTGTATATGTCTGTTCACTGTAGAAGAGTACTTTATCCTGCGCAACACGCTTCGACGTCTCAATAAATGGTGTAATGCCGATTCCTCCGGCTAAAAATACAATAGGTGCATCTACTTCAAATGCAGGAGCTGTAAATACTCCGTATGGCCCATCCACAAATACTTTTTTGGGCGTTACAATTGTATCAAGCATTTTAGTGAATTTCCCTTCTTTTTTAGGTGAAATCATAATTTGTGTACCAGAAACAATGTGCGACACAGTAAATGGGTGGCTTTCTCCTCCTCGGGATAGCTGAATATAAATAAATTGACCCGGAAATACATTTATTGGGCGTTCCAGCTCGATGGTGAATCGGTTTACTTCGGTGTTAAGGTGCTCTTTTTTGATGATAGTGCCCTTGCGTTTAAAGAATCCGAGATGATGCAATATACTCACTGCCACAATAATTGGGTAGATTGCTCCAAGCAGATACCAAAAGTATCGCAGATTTGTCGAAAGTAATGTCGTTCCCACATTTAAACTATGCATATAGACGAGTGGAAATACTAAGTACGAAATAAAGTGAATACGTTTCCACCATCTGTAAGAGATATTTCTGCGAAACAATGCGCTGGTTATCCAAATAACGGCTACAATTGAAATAGCGATCTTTCCATACATAATATAAATGTCGTAGGGAGTCCATACTTCCGGTAAAACAAGCTGAAACCAATACGCTCCGTAGCTGATAAGCGCCATAAGCGGGTGGGCAAATACAAAAAGCATTCCCCAAATACCAATGTTTTGGTGCACCTTATTGAGCCAGACAAAATCATTTGTAAAGAACTTTGCAACAACGCGAACTCCCAAAACATATTGCCAAAATAGCATGATAAGGCCTAAAAGACCTGTGATACTCGCAAATGAGGCAAAGTAAAGCAATATCATGTCATTTAGTGCGGAGCTTTGCTCAAGTATTGGGATCGTCCAATACATAAATAATGGGACAATTGTTACGACGATGCAAAGCACAAGAACAAGTTGCTTTATGTAGTTTTCCTGAATTCTTGACATAAATAATGCTGTCAAATTATGTATTTGCTCACGAGTCGGCAGCAAAAAGTATTCCCGGATAGCCTTCTGTTTGATATATCGTACCAGCTTCGGTAAATATAAGGTAGTTTACTTCACATACTTCTTGAATTCTATCCCAAAACACTGGAGGGGAAACAAAAAGAGCTGTGCTTGCTGTATCTGCAGATAATGCGTCTTTCCCATATGTAAATACCATTTTTATTGAAGTTACCGGTAGCTTTGATTTCTGATCAATTAAATGATGTAAGCTCTCTCCAGTATTTTTATCTTTCCATTGGCGGCGAGATGGCGATGAACACGCGATTGCGGCATGCTTTACTTGGATAGTTCCTATTACCTCTTCTTTGTCGCGAGGATTCTCAAGAAAAAACTCCCATGCTGTGCCATCTTTGTGCGTTGTTGCAAATATATCTCCGCCACCGTTTACACAGAAAAAGTGAATATTCTTTTCTTTTAAATGACGCGCAAGTTTATCAATAAGCCAGCCTTTCCCAATCCCTCCGAGGTCAACACGTGCATCGTTACTTAGTTCTATTTTATCCTTGTCCAATCGGAGGATATATCCAGGCAAAACTTTGCCACTTTTTGTAAATGAATAATTTTCATCATAGCCAAGAGATGCGAGTGTTCCGCCAACTGCTGCTGAAAAATGTCCATCGGTAATATGGCTTATATTTGCTGAATATTGCAGCATATCATAAAGCTCTGGAGGAAAATCTTCCAAGTGCTTTTCCTGGTTTAGCCGGCCAATAAAGCTTTCAGGAATAAAGCGCGAATAGTCTTTTTCAAACTGCTTTGCAATTTGCTCAAGTTCTGTAAAAGCTTTTTGTTTATTAGTGGCGGAAATATCGTCTTCTATTGTGATCCACCAGTGTGTGCCAATTGCTTCAAACTCAAAGCTCATGCCTTTATAACGCCTGATCCATAATTGATTTTAGTGCTGCAAGAAACCCAAATCCTGTCAGTGATGAGCCATTAACATTGCCAAGAGAGGTTATTTCTGTAATTTTTCGTCCATTAACACGTGACCCAATACCTTGAATAAACAATGATTGATACGTTTTACTCTTTGGATGATCTGCATTTCCAACAACTCTTGCCTGTGTTATGACATTATCCTGCAATGTCACTGTTACAGTAATTGTTTCTGATCCTGCTGGTGAATTATATCTTCCACTTGCAGTGTAGGTTCCATCTTTAAATGTTGTGCCTACAGGAACTGGGGTAACGGCAATTGTATTTTGTGGAATAATTTCTGACTCAGGAAATAGTCCATTCCCTGATGATTCTCTATTAAGAAACCCTGGGTTACCAATCATAAAGACGAGTCCGGTAATAACAATACATACGATGATAACGACTGCGGTTGTGATGATTGTTTTTTGTGACATGATATTTTCTTTCACAGATTATCCTTTAGTATAGAGCAGCAATGTGAAACTAAATTGAAGCAACTATTATTTATTGTAACATGGGAACAAAGGAGAGAGCTAAAATGCCGAGTATTTCAACTCTCTCCATGAAATCAGTTTTGTTGTGAGCGTGTGGGGATTATGCAAATGCCTGCGGCAATGAACATAACAATGCTCGAAGCTACCCAGAGATACGGGATATGCTCTGGCTGAATGAATGTGAGTGTCGAAAGCATAAAGAGACCGATAGCCGCTCCAGCTTTATACACAGAGGATAAAATCGAATTCAGTGTTGACCGATACGCATTTGAGAAGCGTTCATTCAAATACGTGTCTACAAGCTGACTAATAACTCCACGACACACTTCGTGCGCAAGGAAAATCACGAATAGCACGAAAAAGGAGTCTGTTATAGCGCAAATCAGAACAAAGACTGCCATAGCGGCTGTTGTGAGTCCAATGTGTCGCAAGTCTGGGTGAAAATATCTCATTGCAAGAGATGGCCCCCACCCGGTTGTCAGCCCAATAAGCGTACTGTAAATGCCCAGCCACCAGATTGCCCCCGATTTTGCTTCAAAGTGAGCTGTCCAGTACATATTTAACGCTTGAAACGATACTGCGATGAGGAACCATAACATAGCAACCTGCCATACCGACGCAATTTCAACTCGCAGTGTACGGCGTAGTGGTTGCTTCTTGTCAACGGACTCCTGAATTAAGGGCAATACCTCTTTTTCGTTTGAGAATAGGTAAAGCCCAACGGCAAACGAGACGAAGCATGTTAACCCGGCAAGTAGGAATGGAACATTTAGTCCAAACGCACTGCCAATGAGTGAGCCTAAAGTTCGTGGAAGAATCGTTAGGAGTGCTAGTCTTCCCTTTGACCAGGCTTTAACTCGCGATGCTTCTTCATTCCCAAACGAATTGACCAACCATGATTCCAATGCCTGCGACATTAATGCGGAACCAATTGCTGCAATGCTTTCGCACATGATAAACCACAGGAATCCTTGAGGGAAACCATACAAAGTCATGCCGATTGCCATAACAAAGACACCTGCCAGATACACGCGAATGTGTCCGAACTTGTCACCAACCCATCCTGTAAATGGATCAATGATAAAGTTGATACACATAAATGCTGTGTTCACTATTGCTGTTTGGCTGAGCGTGAGCCCAGAGGCAAGCAAATACAACACATAGGTGCTTGAAAACCAAGCGTGCTCGGAATTTTCCAGCACTTTGATAATAAAGAACTTACGCTTGTGTGACATGTGACACTTTCCTTTCGGTAGCTAAATTGTAAACGTTCTGCAATACGCAACTCGGCGAAGAAACTTCTTGCGTAACGCAGAGAAACCACCTGGAAAGAATTTTTACCTCATCTTGGTTGGAGGGTTTTAGTTGAAAATCGTTGGAAGAAGCTTGTCTGTATTATGCACGACTAATCAATAGTAATAACAGCCACAATACGATTGGCTGCTGGCCCCTGAAAAAGGGACTGGGTATTGTTAGTCATACATTTAAAATACATAGTGTTGAATTATATCCCATAGCTAGGATAAATACAAGAAAGTACGGCGCGCAAGTTGTATGCATATTGCGGAATCATTATTTATGGCTTACCATAAAAGCATGGAACTACGAATGCAGCAAAAGAAAAAGTCGGCAGATAGGCGAAAGTTACTATTTTTTGGAGTGATTGCCATCTTTGCTATTGTTACCGCAGGTATATTTATTACATCTCAAAAGAATAGTAATACTGGAACATCTGAGCCAACGCCAACTACTCTTCCCACGCCTACTCCAACAGAAGATCCATATATTACTCTGAATGAAACTCCACAAACAGAAGGAGGTCATTTCTTTGAAAAAACTCCAGTTATTGGAGGCCAACAGGCATATGTAGCGTATCCTATGCGAGTGAATAAATACTCTCCGCCTCAAATTATTATTTATTCTCATGGATCAAATACAACCGTGACAACTGATTTTGATGATGAATTCATGCAAAATATGCGTGGCTATGGAGATTTCTTCACAAAGGAGGGTTATGTATTTGCTGCATCAGCAATGCATGGAGCAAATTGGGGTAATCAAGCGTCGGTTGATGACATGAAAAAGCTTGCTGACTGGATCTCAGAGCAATATTCGACTCAAGACAAAATAAACCTTTTAGCACATAGTATGGGCGGACTTTCGACATTAAAGTTTGGATTTCAGCATAGCAGTATTGTTAATAAAATTGCACTGTTAGCGCCTACGTCATATGCGAACACATACAAGCAGGCTGATTTTGATAAATTGACCACGATTGATGTTATTATCTGGCACGGCGACAAAGATGTGAATGTGCCGTGGTCAATGAGTAATCAGTTGGTAAATCGGGCAAAAAGCCTAGGAAAAACAATAACTTTTCATACCCTTTCCGGCAAGGGGCACTGGGATGTTGATACAGAATTAAAACAAGAAATTCTCGATTTTTATAGTGGTGTAGGAGACTCTATAGAATCTGCTGAGTAAAATCACTTTTTAGGAAAATATTCCCGTCCTTTGAGCTCTTCTGGGAAACATTCTTGATCAGATTTCTTATTCTCAAGGTCATGATCATACTCATACCCTTTCCCATATCCGAGATCTTTCATAAGCTTTGTCGGGGCATTACGGATATGCATTGGGACAGGCAAATTACCGTATTTTTGGATATCCTCGCGAACTAACGCTTCGGCAATATATGCACTATTGTCCTTTGGTGATTGTGCTAGATACTGAGTGAGCTGAATTAAAGGAACACGACACTCGGGCATACCAATTTTATGGCAGGTGTCGTATACAATATTCGCAAGCAGTAACGCATTCGGGTTTTTATTTCCAATGTCCTCGCTGGCAAATCTAATAAGACGGCGCGCGATATACAAGGGATCTTCGCCACCTTCGAGCATTCGTGCTACCCAGTACACTGCGGCCGAAGCATTGCTGCTTCGTAAACTTTTATGTACTGCAGATATTATATTGTAATGCTCTTCTCCTTGGCGGTCATATCGTAAATACGACTGTGCTCCTTGTTCAATATGTGTTTTTTCAATTGTTTTCTTTGAGATATTTGTGGCAATTTCAAGAGTATTCAAAGCAAATCGCATATCACCATTGCTTAACTCGGCAAGGTACTTAATTATTTCCTTATCCATCTTTCGTTCAGTAAATGGTAATGCCCGTTCTACAGCTCTTTGAATGTCATCTAGGGTATGAGATTCAAATACAAAAACTCTTGCACGTGAAAGTAATGGAGAAATTACTGTAAAGCTTGGGTTTTCGGTTGTTGCTCCAATAAGTGTTACTGTTCCGTTTTCTACATATGGCAACAATGCATCTTGCTGAGTTTTGCTCCAGCGATGGATTTCATCAACAAACAAAATAGTATTTTTGCCATATTCTCTGTTTTTTGCAGCTAATGCAGTTACTTTCTTTAATTCTGCTTTTCCGTCTGATACTCCAGACAGCTGAAAGAAGTCTGCCTCTATTTCGTTAGCAATCAATAAAGCAAGTGTCGTTTTTCCTGTGCCAGGTGGCCCCCAAAATATCATGCTCGGCAAATGTTTTGCCTCAATAAGCTTGCGAATAGTTCCTTCTTCTCCGATAAGTGATGTCTGTCCAAGAAATTCAGAAAGTGTTTTTGGTCTTATTCTTGCTGCCAATGGCTCCATACAAGATTATACTACGCAACTGCAAGTGGGTATGCCCACGCAAAAAGATCGCGGACAAGTCTATTCTCCATAAACATTCTGTACGCTGTGTTGTAATGGTTCTTTATAGCGTATCGTATTCCAGGAATATGAAGCATTGCCATAGACTTCTTTTTAATGTGATGAATCGTACTAAATTTGAACTTCTTCGCATATCGTAGTGGTTTCAGGCGAGAAATATTCAAATTGTGCCATATACCCCTGGAGGTATACTCACTGCCCTTGATCATGGGGTTTACATTAAAATGCTCTGCTTCAGAAAGTTGCATAACAAAATCGTTATACGAAAATTCTGAGTCATATCCAATCCCAATTTTATATGGCAATACGTAAATAGGCGTATTTAAGTTCATTGCTAGTTTTTGCACATATCTATTCCCTTGTTTGCCGGTCGTGTTGGGAAATGAGTGGTTTTCAATAAGAATATAGTCCAAATGTGGTGCAAGTTGCCCAAGTGATGAACCATAAATATATTCATTTTCTTTTTTGGGATCAAAAGTATTAACTCCAAATTGCATATTAATTGACTTAGCAACACCTTGGAGTTCACTGACAAATCCTGTTGTACTGTTTGTCCGAAATTTCAAATATTCAGCCGTAATATGAGGATCTTTTTCAAAATCTCTTGGAATTTCGTGCCCTGATGACTGCTTAAACTTTTGAGAGCATATTTCACATGCACATCCGGCAAAAACAAATGGCTTATTGTTGTAGTATAAAGGCATGCCAAGTTGTCCCATTTGGATATTATCAATAAAAATTCCCGAAAACCCTGAATCTTTCAAACTGAGAATTTTCTGTGCCGTAAAATCCCGATACTCTTGAGAATTTACGCACACAACATCTCTATTGCGATAATACGAAACGTTACGATTATTATGATCCTTTGCATACCATTTCTTGTCTTCAAATCCCTCTCTTACGACATTAGGGCCTTGAATATACGCATGTACTTTTATTCCAAGTTTGTGAAAGTTTTTAAGTCTCGAAAGAATGAAAGAATAATCTTCTTTTTCTATATTTGGATGAAATCCCCATGAATAAGTTACCCAATAATCGGTAACTCCAAGAATATCCTGTGTTCGTGCGATGTAGTCGTAGTCATACGACTCAAGGAGGCTTTGTTCATTAATTTTAGGGGAGAAGAATTTTGTATGGATCATTCGAATTGTTCCGGGGCCTGCCCAGCAGTAGTATCCTACTGACTTTTTCTGCATGGGGGTATTATACTATTTTCTGTGAGCACGGTATAATTCAAGGACGTATGGAACAAAAATCAACGCAGAAAGAAAAGATTCGCATTGGTATTATCGGATGTGGTAAGCAGGCAAATATTCATGTTCAAGCGATGTTAGAAACTGATTTATTCTCTATTGTGGCACTTTGTGATGTCTCAACTGAAAATATAAATACTCTTGCAGCAGCAATCGGTTCAGATAGCTCTATTTTTGCAACAAACGATTATAAAGCATGTATTGACTACCCTATTGTTGATGCGGTACTTATTTCGACGCGTACTTACCAACATGTTGAGCAGGCACTCTATGCAATTGAAAAGAAAAAGCACGTCCTTATGGAAAAGCCTTTGGGTATTTCTGTACAAGAAGTCAATCAACTTACTGAGGTAGCACTAAAGACCAAGGACATAGTGGTATATCCGGCACTGGAATATCGTCATTCATATTTTTACGAAAATATGATGCATTTTATCCATTCTGATTTTCTTGACGGCACTAAATATATCTCCATTAATGAATACAGAAATCCTTTCTTTTTGCCATGGTTTTACGATAAATCGCTTTCCGGCGGCGCAATAAACGATAAGCTCATCCACTTTTTTGATGTTTTGTGTGGTTTCTTTGCACCATCTAAGCCTGTGAGTGTGTATGCAAGTGGTTCACAACATGTGTATACAGCAGGATCGTTCATTAAAGGTGTTACTGACGAAAAATACAAGCTTGAGAAATCGGATATTATTGATAATGCCATTGTTATTGTCGAATTCGAAGATGATAAACGTGCTGTTGTTCAACTAAACATGTATGAAGAATTTCCAGTCAGTGGTTTAACAATCCATATTGCAGGATTAAATGGCACATACATAAAAGTCACTCATGCAGATACTCCCGAATTGGAAATAACAACAAATAAAGATGGAAATATTCAAAAGTATACAATGGAAGACCGTAGGGATTCCGATAAATACGGTATAGGTCATCCAGGTGCGAAGGAGTTGCTTATCTCTTTTTATGATGCCGTTGTAAAGAAGGAAACACCGCGCGTAGATATGTATGGTGCTCGGCTTTCACAGCTTATTACTTTTGCTGCTGAACAATCAGTGGCCGAAGGACGAAAAATTCTCTTGTCGGAATATACAAATAAGACGATAGAAACGTTGGCAAAAGAGAGAGGTGCCGGGTATAGGGAGCGCTTTATTCTCCACGATATGAAATTAGTGCCTGAAGAGAAGAAGAAGAAAATCCGTCGAGGCATTATCTGGAGATTCTTCGGCACAAAGAATGTAGAACTTTCATATATTCGACTAACAAAAGCGACTCTTTCTAGGATTCTTCGCGGACTAAAAAAGAAGTACGACCTTTCTGCTTTTCGCGATATTTCAGTAACAATTCATCTTATTACTCCATGGGATAGCATGTATTTTCGCGTTGCAAATGGAGATATCATTCTCTCATCATATGATATTGCCGAACAAGACGATAAATTATTCTCTATTACACTTACCGAGCGTGGATTTGAAGGTTTTCTTTCGGGAGAATCACTTAATAGGCTCTATCTAACGAAGCAAGTACAAGTTAAAGGCAATTTATTTGAAGTTCGCCAGTTCAGACCACTAATGTTAAAGCTTCTTGAAGAGCTCAAGAAACAGTTGTTGATTAAATAGTTTTACTTAAATCGGTAAAACCTAACTAAATCCACCGACGAAGTACAAGAAGCCCGTAAACAATAATTGAAAAAATGAGTGCGCCTGCAAGTATTGCTGCAAATGCCATTGGGTGCTCAGCATAGGGCACAGAAACATTCATCCCCCACAAACTGGCAACAACTGTTGGAATAGTCAAAATAATAGTAACCCCTGCAAGGAACTGAACCTTCTTATTTAGCTCGTTTGTAAAGATAATCTGATATGAGTCACGCGTAGAAACAATGAGCTTTTTAGTCACTTCTCCCATTGTAAGAGCTTGCTGAATATCGGTAAGGACATCATCAAGAAATTCGCCATCCTCCGCATAGAGTTTTACCATGGTTCCCTGCATCAAAATCTCAATTATTCGTGTTAGTGGGTTTAACACCGATAAATGAAGGTTAATTAACTGATCGTATGCGAGTAGCTGCGTAATGTCTGTACTTTCGACTCTCTTCAGTGACCGAAACTTTTCTTGCACCTTATTGTTAAGAATTAATAGCTGGCGAGTATAATCTTTTGTCAGTAATTGCAAAATAAAAAAGAGAAATTTACTTTGTTGTGTCGTCGTAAAGTTGCTGTAACTTTCTTTAAGCTGCGAAATAATCTTTGACTCCGGATTCGCAATAGTTAATGTAAACGATGGACTAAGAATTACGGAGAATGTTTCAGAAACGGTATAACCTTTAGTGTCAATATAATCGGGAGCACGGAGATATAAAATGGTTGTATTTCCCTTTTTTTCAACACGAGGAATTTCAAATGAGTCTAAGGCGTCAAGAATATCGCCTTCTGTGAGTGGCAAATACTGCTGAATAAGTGAAATATCAGCATTTGTTGGCGACGAACAATGAATCCAGCTTCCCTTTTTAATATCTGTTTGCTCTTTTATTTTGTGGTTAGACACACCCTTGTAAAAAATCTGCAGCATATGCCTTGCCTCACAATTTAGATCTGGAGATACTGGAATTATACCATTACCATCTCCTTTCGGATAGCATTCTCGTTTATTACACGATATAATGACTGGTGGAATTTATTATGTCACTTTGGAAAAAATACAAAAACTTCATTATTTACTGTCTTATTGGATTTACCGGCCTTAGCTTCGATATGGGACTGTTTTATGTGATGTTCAATATGCTTCATATCAACTATATGTTGTCTAACGCAGCTTCTATGTCATTAGGAATCACAAACAACTTTATTTTGAATGCCTTTTTTAATTTTAAAAAGACAGACAAGTTTTTTATTAGATTTTTGAAATTTTACCTTGTTGGAATATTCGGAATACTTTTAAGCAACCTTATCCTTTATGTCTTTCATGACATGTTAGACATGAATGCAAACATCGTAAAGGCCGTATCAATCGTGTTTATCGCTATTTTACAGTTCATGTTAAATAGGCGCCTGTCGTTTGCGTAGTTTTTGTCAGTATTTTGTAAGAAATTTTCTGTACAATAACTTATGTGAGTGTTTGAAATGAATCAGGTGAGTTTAATTTATTACATTACTAAGATTGATTTATGAAACGAGTGCTAATAATCGAGGACGACAAATCCTTGGGCACCGTTATACAGCATAAAATCAAAGAGGGGGGATATGATGTTGTGCATGTCGTTGACGGTGAATCCGGGCTTCATGAAGTCACTATCCGAAAATATGATGTAGTAATCTGTGATCTTTCTCTACCAAAAATGAGCGGACACACCGTATTACGGAGTATTAGACTAAAAGATCCGCAAGTTCCCATTATTTCTATTACAAATTTTGCTCAGGACGAAAACGAAATTCTCAGCTACATGAATGGAGCAAATGTGTTCCATAAAAAGCCACTTCGTTTTGATGTTCTTTTATCTCAAATAAAAATGCTTCTTGAGCGTGCTAAGCAAAGTGACTATGCCGAAATTGGTGATATTGTCATTGATAACGAAAAGCGCGTTGTCAAAAAGAGTGGCAAAATTATCCCACTCAGTCACAAAGAGTTTGATGTGCTGTATATATTTGTGAATTCTCCAGGCGAAGTGTTTACAAGGCGTGAGCTCATTGAAAAAACAACAGCTTCTGCAGTAGAAGTCGAAGATGGTAGTATTGATACAATAATTAGTAGAATTCGTAAAAAACTGGGAACATATAAAGATTCCCACGTTATTGATACAGTTTACAAACAAGGATATCGGCTAAGCCTTCTCTATTTGGAGTAAAATTTACAAGCCTTGAGTGAATGTGAGTAAGTAGTACACCAAATTTTTTAGGTTTGCTGTTGCTGGTTTTGTGCGGTTTTCTTTTTGTACACAATTTGGACTAGTCCACCTTTAAGTTCTTTTACGTGGAGTAATTCAAATTCCTGGTGAAATGGTTCACCGTCAAAAAGAGTAATTCCTTTGCCGAATGCTAAGGGGTGAACATCAATGATGAGAAAGTCAACGAGATTTTCTCTTACAAAGCCGTAATTAGTTTTCCCTCCACCAACAATGAGTACATTCTTGCACCCTTTTGCAGCAAGGTAATCTAATACTTTACGAGGATCCTGGGTAAAGTACTCCACATTCTCATATGAGCTTACTTCGGGAGGCATACTTGTCATAACAATATTTAGCTTTAATGGAACAGGATAGAGGTCTCCCTTGTACTGTTCAAAGGTTGTTTTGCCTACGATAACGCAATCTGCGTCCTCAATTGCTTTTTCGAACTGCTCTGCATCAACCGGTGATACCCACTCCGAGTCGCCATCAAGCTTAGCAATATAGCCATCTATACTTGTTGCATTGTAAATAGTGACTGTCATTGTTAAGTAAAGCATACTCGTCTTCGAAGCGCAACGTGGGTATAATGGATAATGAAAGTAACATCAATATTCCGCCCGAATAAAAAGCTTTTGTCTGGATTTGCAACTACACTTGCGTTTATTATCATAGCAATCGCAGTAATTTTGAGAGGAAATACTGCTTCCTCACTTTCAGAAGAAGGCCAGTTGGGTACGAAAGATGTTTCTGATAATTATATGGTCACACGTGTTATTGACGGTGACACTATTGAAGTTCGTAAAGATAACGCATTACATAAAGTTCGCTTAATTGGCATTGATGCTCCAGAAACCGGAAGTGGCAATACAACCAAAGAATGTTTTGCAGACGAAGCAACTGCAGCGTTAACGTTGCTTATTAACGGAAAAGAGGTAGTACTTCGCGATGATCCTACGCAGGATGATAAAGATAGATACAACAGGCTTTTACGCTACATTTTCCTCCCAGATGGAACAAATATTAATCTTGAAATGGTTAAAAATGGATACGCGCATGAATATACGTATCGCGTACCTTATGAATTTCAGGCAACTTTTAGTGATGCACAAGAATATGCAGAGTTTGCACAAGTTGGGTTATGGGCTTCCGATAACTGTAAGCGTTAACAAAAGGTGGAACAGAGAGGGCTAGGTAATTAACGGGGGAAGAATCTAGCAAGGGAGGCTTAGTATGGGCATACAGCTAAAGGTCATGTGACGAATCTGCCACAAAACTGTTAACGCATATGCTACTGCCATAATACCCACGAAATCCACAATCCCAAGCAATACAACTTGCGTGAATAGTGATTGGTTTTTCGTTTTTTGCATAGTCTCACCTCCTTTCTTTTTTAATGTGCCCTCTCTTCTCTATTATACCATTTTATAGGACACTTTGTCGCATAATCTGTCGCAATATTACGTATTTCTTGCCTTGCGTCCAAATATTCGTTACACTGGAGCCATGTTTGAATATAATGGAAAATTCTACAAAGTAATTATTTGGGATTGGCTTTATACCCTTTATAACCCTGATACGGCTGTTTTGTATCAATGGGTTGAGGAATTATTTCGCTCGA
Source organism: Candidatus Dojkabacteria bacterium (assembly GCA_030583825.1). Classification (GTDB taxonomy): domain Bacteria; phylum Patescibacteriota; class Dojkabacteria. Next base: position 993,837 of record CP129477.1, read on the forward strand.
TCCCTCCAGAAGTAACACATTACCTTATCAGTTTTGCAAAACATCCAGACTTGCGACTTAAAAAAATCCAAAGTTCGGCAGTTGCATCATACTTTAAAAAGGTTGTTATTGACACAGAAGATAAAACTCAGGCATTCACAAATCTTTTGCATAGTGAAAATTTAAAGCCGGAAGAAGTGCTTGTTATTGGAGACAATCCATCACACGAAGGGCAAGCTGCTAAAGCAGTTGGATTCGATTATATTCATGTGTGGAAATTTGCTGAGCAAAAAGGTTATACTCACGAGTAAACTACTTTTTGGGGAATGCCACTCTTTCCAAATTCATTTTTTCAAGTTGTTCTGCCACTTCATTTACAAACGTCTCGACATTATTAAAAGTAATATCCTTTTCTTTCAATAGAAGTAGCGCTTCTTCGTAGACATTATCCCAGTTATTTTTGTGCTTTACGGCAAGTGCTTTCCATGGAATACCTGACGAAGCTTTTAAAATCTCTTCGGGAACTTTAAGCTTTTTACCACTAAATAAAAACGAGAGTATTGGATAGCCAATAGTGCCTTGAAATTTGCTCATTGGATCATCTGCGATGATTCCATTCCTTGCCAAGTCATAAAACACGCGGTATGTCTTTGTTTTTTCGGAAGAAACGACGATTGCGCCACTCTCGTTATGAGTTACTCTCTCATCGGCGAGAGCGCCTACTGCCTCTAAATATTTAATCTTGTGAGGAAGTTTCCATGCCATTATTCATTAAGCAACGTAAAGTCTACTCCTGCACATTGTGTAGGAGAAAAAGTGCTTGGGGGAACCTCTGCAATGATTCTTGTCATATCGGGTTCGTATGTGCCATTAATAAATATGCCAACACAGTAAGGATTTGCTTCGTTTCCTAGATTAATAACTGCAAATGTGGAATTACTCTCCACAACTGTTGAAGGTAAGGATATGTATTGCATTTCACTTCCCTCATTTGTTGCTTCAACAATCGAGAGCCCAGGAAAATTGCTTCCGGGGGAAACTTGGTTATCTGTTTTTACGTAAAGTTTGCTTGTATCCTCAAGCCCTGAAACAAGCTCGTATGCAGATGTTGTAAAGGAGGGACGGTACGTGGATGGCTCAGATTGCATCACTGCATTTATAACAATAGCGACAATACCTGACGCAATGCTGATAATTCCTAGGCCAATGATAATAAATGGTGGAATATACGGAGGAATCTCTTTTGTAAGAGAAATTTCAGGTTTTTTTGACTCTTTTGGTTCCGGCATAACTTTACATACAATTTAGCAAATACTTCATTGTATCACCAAACTATTACTCTGTTTTAAAGAATTCCCAAATTACTTGTGTAGCATCTATATCTTTTGATGGCCTATCCGTAATACCAAGAAGGTAAGAATTAGTTTCCTGACTTCCCGGCCACGCGTGTCCTTGGGCTTTGAGAGAATAAATCACAAGTGCTGTGTTATTTACGCAATTACTGTATGTTACTTTTGTTGTTGAATTTCCTCTGTTTTCTGTTGCAGGATCGGCATTACAACCGTTTGCAAGCCTCCAAAACTGAGTCGTATCTGCAACTGAAATATCGGTGCGCCCTCGATCTACTCCTTCGCTTTCACCTCCTAAATATTTGACATGCTTATCGAGTACTCCATGAATTATGAGTACCGAAATTGGCTCAGAAGGGCGTTCAATTACTTTCTGCTCAGCCTGACTACTTTCCCGGCCTCCAATTGCTCCTCCAACAACCGCAACTTTAGCGAAGAGATTGTTTGTTTCGGTCACAAGGCGATATGCAAACATTCCACCATTTGAAAACCCTGTTGCATAGACTTTTTCTGTGTCAACTGTGAATGTTTTAGATACCTCTGTGAGTATTTGTGTTACAAAGCTGATATCATCAGAATTGCTTGAATAGGCAAATCCACAGCAGTGCACTGCATTCCATGTTCTGCCAAGATCATTATTTTTAAGCCAACCAGTCTCTTGTTTTACACCATCAGGGTAAATGACAATAAACTTTTCCCTTTCGGCTAACTCAGAAAATCGCGAGACTTCTTCCATATGCTTGCCATTTCCTCCACCACCATGAAATACAAATACCAACGGATAGGATTTCTCTGAAGAGTAATCCTGCGGCGCATACACTCGATACGTACGCTGCGCTTGTGCAATACGTGTTGTCACGATTTGTGTACCACCTTTTGAAGTAAGTAACCCAGAAGTATTTGCGTTTTGCCGAGCAATAAAAATAAAAACGATGATTGCAACAATGATAACGAGAACTCCTAAGAGTGCCGTAATGTTATTCATTCCTAAAAACGATGGTTTTTGTTTTTTATGAGTAGTTCGGGCCATGCTCCTGTCTATTTTGAATAACATTGCTATAACGTGCAAGTGCGAACAATAGGCTGGATAGACGGTTCAAAAAAGCTTTTAAACTATCGGAAAGAAGGTATTCTTCTGAGAAAAGTAATGCTTCTCTTTCGACTCTACGAGAAATTGTTCTTGCGACATCTATCTGCGCAGAAATAGTACTTTCACCCGGAATTATAAAATGTGTAATCTGAGGAATAACTTCGTCAAATGACTCGATAACCTGTTCAACCTCGGAAACATGTTTGTCTGTGATAATTTTTGTATTTGCCTGTTTTGGGGGGAATATTTTTGCTGCAATTTCAGCTTGGACAATAAACAGCAGCTCTTGTGTACGTAGTAATGAATCGTGAAGAATCTCCATTTCAGGTAGCACTTCCGCCAATGGAAGCGTAAACGATCTTGCCAACCCGATCACACTATTGCATTCGTCAAGAGAACCTAGAAGAATAAGGCCTTGAGAAGACTTTGCGACCTTTGTATTGCCCACTGAGCTTTCTCCTGTATCTCCTTTTCGTGTAAAAAATGGTGTTTTCATAGTTTGTAAGGCTATTTATTATAACGGAAATTTAATAAAACGGTAACTTGTTTAAAAGCATGAGTCTGTAAGAAGTTCGACAGGAAAAGTGACCTATAAAATGGTATAATTCGTTTGTACATTTCACATATTCAGGAAAGGAAAAATATGTCTCTGAGCTCGCAAGTTCCGTATTTTCATCCGTTCGTTATAACTCAGATTACCGTCGAAAACGCGTTTCTCACGCTGGAGGGTTATTACGACGAACCCTATACGCATATCGCGGCGACTATCCTTGTTCCGGTTAAGATTATCTATCAGAAAGGAAATTGGACTATATGGGGATTCACTCAAGCTCCAAACCTTTCCGAGCGTGATAGCGCGCACGTACACCCGGTTGCTCTATTGGCTGATATTCAGCGTATTGATTGCGTTGGTGTTGAAGTGAATCAAGAAACCGAAGATGTTACGATCCATCTCCAGCAGCACTCCCATTTTGAGGACTATGGTTTAGTCTTCGAAGAAGACGCTGTTGAATTAACGGGAAGGCAAAACGTTTATAAAATCTACGATCGGGCGAATGCCATTAGTATTTTACTGCTTGACGCTCCTTACCACCCCTGAACAACCCCTCGGTATAGGAACCAATACACTATGCCGAGGAGATCCTTTTTATAGAGAAAATAATCAAAAAGAAAACCAGGAGCTCCTGAAGAGCTCCACTGAGGCATCTGCAGCCCCCTGCCGCACAATACTCAGTCGGGGAAACAGGACTCGAACCTGCGACCTCTACTTCCCAAAAGTAGCGTTCTAGCCAACTGAACTACTCCCCGGTACGAGTGAATTATATCACGGAACTATGACTTCAGACAAATGTATCTGTGATACAATTTCTCATGTTTATTCCGACATATCATTATAATTTATTCGCCTATCTAGGGACAAAAAGAACTCCTTTGCCAAAGAATATTGCACGAGAATTTTACCTTTCCTGGGAAGATGCCCTCTGGGATTTACTAAAAGCAAAACGTATCCCCAAGGGAAGTAAAGTGCTTGTTCCGAGTTTTCACTGTTTAGACGTAATGAATAATATTGCTGCACATGGGTATCCATGCGAAACATATGAGGTTGATAGAAATTTCGCTACTACTCCACAGCTGGTACTTGAAGCACAGCAAAAACATAATGCGAAGGTTATTGTCGTTTTTCATACTTTAGGAATAAAAAATTCATTATTCCAAGACACTTCCTGGATAAATCAACTACCAAAAGACGTAATTATTATTGAAGATGCTGTTCATAGGGTTATAGAGCCGTCCAGGCTTACAATTTTGGGCCAAAACCACTTTATTTTAGATAGCTTGAGAAAAGTGACACCACTGCAAGGAAGCTTTATTTACGGCCTTCCAGAGGCTTTGGACTATAAAAAAACACCGACTCAAAAAGCCTTTTGGTACCAGTTAAAAGGCGTATATTACTTTGTAAAGTTTCAATGTATGCTTTCCATTGCTGCAATATTGCAGTCACCAAAAATAGTCAAAAAGGCAGAAAAAGTACTTACAGTTCATGACGACCATATTGGAGATAATGAAATATCGGGCAGAAACTTTGGGATATTCAGCTTTTTTCAGCGATTTTTAGACTTTAAAAAGATTCGCAAGATAAAACATTATCAAGCAACACATTACGAAAACAGGCTTTTCCCAATGCTTGAGCAGAGTAAGTCGTTTTTTAGAATTACTGTTTCGGAAGAAGATAAATCTGAACTACGCGGATATCCCATTGGACTTGAAGGAGAGTTTGCAGATGAAGTATTAGCTTTTTTGAGAGAGAATGATGTTCTTTTAACCTTTCATTTGAAGGATTGCGAGTGGTGTCAAAACAAAAAAGTGATATTTCTTCCGATGGGGCCACATATAAACATGCAGCAAGTTGAATATGTCTGTAGTGTGATTGAGAAATACTGTGTTACACAAAGTTCCTAAAATACACTTTCCAAACGTAGCCCTTATCTTCTGTTGGCGTTTGTAAGTAAAGTGTTTCCCCAACATCCAATGTTTGCTGACGGAAACCTCCTTGTGTATCAATTGTCCCTGGATAATCAACTTCACTAATCTGTACGCCAGTATTGTTAAATACTGTAATTTCATTGTTTCCAAATTCGACCCGCAACTCTCGATCAATCGAAGCATCTCCTTCCATTTGAATCACCTGCCCATCGTCGGTGTAATGTTCTTTAATTGAAAGTACCTGCTGTGCGATGCCAGCACTGGATTTTTGCCAAAGATAGGTTTCTATTACAATAAATGCTTTTGCCATTATGACAATGAGAGTAATGTTACTTCCCAACTCGCTCCCCGCCCTTCTTCATTATACACGAACAATAATGAATCTCTTTCTGCAATTGTGATATTTGTAAAATCCCCTTCGCCTGGACTAATTGCTTGTCCTGGAGTATCCAAGAGGTGCGGTTTCTTACTATCTGATTCAATATGTACGGATAAAAGCCTATTCATTATTGAAATTGAAAATCGGAATTGCTCGTCGTGGAATTCAAGTATGAATCCTCCTCCATCTATGGCAAGAATTTTGTAAGGAAGTTCTGCCTTAGTAATACGGGAATTTTTATAGCTTTTTGTCCAGAGGGTTCGTGTTACTTGTAATAATGCTGACATGGATTATTGTAACATAAGAAAAAGATAATTAGAGGACTCGGTCACCTCGCATTATACCGAAGATTAAGGAATGCTCCTCGACCCCATCCACTCGCTTCAAACAGTAATTGTACTGTTTTTGCTCGGGCTTCTCGTCCATCATTAAACAATTAAGGGAATCCGGATAAAAATTACCCTGATTCCCTTAATGCCGAGAAGAGGACTCGAACCTCCACACCCTCAACGGGCACAACGACCTCAACGTTGCGTGTCTGCCATTCCACCACCTCGGCGAGTACAAAGTATTATACACAAGACGCAATTGAAAATCTACAAACATTACTAAGAAATCTTGAAAAGATTTTGCCCTACGGTCGCATAAATTGCCTATCTATCATCTCCGTGCTCAGCATCCAGACAACTCTTCTGCCATGAGGACATGCATAGGGAACTTCGCATGCAAGCAAGTCTTTTACTAATGAGGTCGCTTCTTCTTTAGCAAGACGTTCGTTCATACGGATCGAGTTATGACAAGCAACAGTTGCTATAACCAAGCTGATATCTCTTGTGCTCGAAAAGTCTGCAACATCAGGCATCAATCCAATGTTTTCAATAGTTGCAAGCTCTGCAACTGCTTCACGAAGGACTCTTTCATTATCTGCTCGTTGCAAAAATAATGGAATTGCTGTTACGTTTAAAGATTCTTCGCTTAATGATACTGTAAATCCGAGTTTTTCAAATACCTCTAAATGCTCCTGTAATACACTATGCTCGGTGGGAGAAATTGGAAATACCGTTGGAACAAGCAATTGTTGTTGCGGTAAAGATTTTCCGTATAAATAGGCTTTCTTCAATGCTTCAAATCGGATCCTCTCTGCCGCAGCGTGCTGGTCAATGAGCCAAAGTTCTTGCTCCCATTCAACAACAATATATCTCCCCAAAAGTGCAGTAACAGAAACCATCTCCTGCTGTGATGCTGTTCTTGCAAGCACAAGCTTCTGAGGGTCAATAGATGGGGCAAATTCCTGATCGGGCAATTGTGTAGCAGATTCATGAGCATCTTCATTGTTTTGTGATTGGTGAGATGCAGTAGTTTCTTCAAATCCGTATTTTTCTTGTGGAGATTGGAACATCATTGGAGAAGCAGAATATTCATTATTATTACGTAGCCGCGAAAATGCTTTTTGTTCATTTGAATCCCATTTCGAGCTCGCATTTCCCGATAAGTAGGAACTATTCGATACCCTGGGGGGTATGCCCATTTCTTCACCAACCATCTGCTGCAAAGACAATTCCACTGCCTGTGTTACGGTGCTGTACACACGGAATGGGTTTAAAAACTTTACTTCAGTTTTGCGTGGATGAACATTCACATCAAGCTGCGAGCTATCAATTGTAATAGCGATTACACCTGCAGCTCTAAATGTATGCGGAACATACTTCTCAATTCCTTTTTGAAGAGAGCGAATGATTCCCTTGTCTTCGATGGATCGTCCATTAACAAAGATTCTTATAAAACGGCTAGTTTCGCCCAAATATTTAGGATGAACAATAAAGCCTGAAACTTCTGTTCCATACGCTGAAAACTGTACAGGAACAAAATTATCCTGTGGGACTTTTAATACTGCTGTGGTGCGTGTCAAAGTCATTCCTTGCCCTGTGGGAGGAAGGTCATAAATCTGTTTTCCGTTATGAGTAAGCGTGAAATATACATCTGAGCGAACAAGTGCCATATTTTGTACCATTTCCGTAATATATTTTGCTTCCGTTTCCTTCGACTTTAAGAACTTTTGGCGAGCCGGTAACGTCATAAATAAATCAGAAATTTCGATTGTCGTGCCTATTCCGCGAGATGCCGGTGTTAGTGGATCAATATTCCCTTGCGTGACTGTAATCTTGTATGCAGCATCTGAGTCTTTCGTTTTGGAGGTGATGGTCAGCTTGCTGACTGCCGAAATAGAGGCGAGCGCTTCACCACGAAATCCATACGTCATAATTGTCGTAAGGTCTTCGATATTGGAAAGTTTGCTTGTTGCAAAACGCTCAATTGCCTGAGGTAAATCTTCTTTATCTATTCCATAACCATTATCTCGAATCTCTATTTTCGTAATGCCACCGTCTTCAATAGAAATATCAACTCGAGTAGCGCCTGCATCTAAAGAATTCTCTACAAGCTCTTTTACAATGGATGATGGACGTTCAACGACTTCTCCTGCTGCGATTTGGTTAATTGTTTGCTCCGGTAATTTTTGAATTTTTGCCATGCACTATTTTAGCACAGCTCGGTTTCCCATACCTTTGTTTTGTTACGTAGTGCTAATGCAAGAATCATCGAATTTCTGGAAGTCCATGAGTGATTATGTCTATCTATACCGCTCAGTGTTTTTGTCGTAATGACTTCAATTGCGGGCATATCATTTTCTGCGCGTTGCTGGGCAAAGGCATTTGCTGTCTCTGTAACTTTGGCAACAGGGAATACTCCATCTTTTTGTGAAAGGATAATTGTGATCGGCGCATCTATTCGATCATTTTCCTGCTCCAGGATATTTTCAGCGCATCGGTGAGCAAGCCAAGGCATAGTTTTGTGAGGTTTAATAATCGCATCGTCGCCTACAGCGTTAACAATAATTGTTCGGTTTTCATAATCTCGAAGCACTCTTATTGTGTCCATTCCGAAGCCTGCTGCAATACCAAGAACTCGTAACCTGCGAATCCCTTGCCTTTTAGCTAGGTAATGACGTTTATCTATCCATTCGGGGACATTTCTTTCTTCTTCGGGAATGTAGTCAAAACCTGGATAAACTCCAGCGGGACTAACAAGGTGTAATCCATTTAGATTCATCTTTCCATTGAGCTGACCTGCTGCTCGCATAGCGATTGCTGCGCCGGCAGAAAACCCAAGCATATGAACCTCACCTGTATATTGCTCATTTTGTGCGGCCCAGCGCTCGTGAAGCATTCTTTGGTCTTGCTGCAACAGCTTTGAAACAATTTCTCCATCTGCCGAAAAAGAACCATAAAGCTGCTCATAGCGTTGCAACTGTGTTAAGTATAATGGATGCAAATGCTCGGAGTATGGATCTCTTGCAGTCATGCCGGTACTTAGCATTGACGGAATTGCCACAACTCGATAGCCAACAGCTGCGAGAGCACAGATTTCTGCGCTTGCATTGTCTGCGCCAGCAATACCACCACCAAAAAAGTAGAGTGTTTGCTGGTTTGGATGAGGGTTAATATTCACCTCGATTGCATCGGCATGTACCTCTCCAAATCTTGTTTTTGCAACTAGTTCATGACGCGTATGTTGGCTTTGAGGGTGTTTTTCTGGGCAAGGCTTCGCCTTTCTTGCTTCTGTAAAGGCATCATACGCCTGTTCTAAACGTTCTTCGAGTTCGACAGAAGTGAGAGTTGTATGCAGTTCAGTGGGCAATGGAGCAATTCGGTCTGTAAGGATCTGTTCTTCAATGTCATAGTATTTTTGGTTAACTACCCGATTTTTCATTGCGAATTATACCATTTTTCGGTGTCATTTTCTATTTGGAGTAAATAAAATAGTTAAAAGTTACTCAAAAAATGAGTTCCGTTGCGATATTGACCATAACTCGAGGTTATGATATTATCACCACATATGAACGCATCACTTATCGCAAAAGTTCAAGAGTCATTCGCAACAGAAATTTCTGACAAAAAATTGCGTGATTCACTTCGAGTTGGAGACACTATTGTCGCTAATACTCGTATTTACATCGCAAAAAAGATGCAGAAAGCATTAACAACTGCTGAAAAGCAGGCCGCTCAAAAAGCAGCTCAGTCTGGATCAGATGAACTCAAAGTCCAGCCATTTAAAGGTGTTATTGTCGCATTTAACGGAACAGGTTCAGGCAAAAAAGTAGTTGTCCGAAAAATTGGTGCAGATGGTATTGGTGTTGAAAAAATTATTCCTTTGTACGGAAATATTCTTGAATCAGTCGAGTTAGTCTCACGCGGTAAGCCACGACGATCAAAGTTGTATTACCTTCGCAACCGCATTGGTAAAAAGGCATTGAGAGTTAAGGAAAAGGCTGTTGCAGCATAAATGAAGTATCCCTCATTCTTTTTAGAGTATCATGCGTTGCAGATTCATTCCGCTATTGCCGGAGTAGATGAAGTTGGCCGTGGTTGCTTATTCGGGCCAGTAGTTGCAGGCATTGTTGTTTTAACCAACGAAAAACAATATATTCCACAAGTTCGAGATTCAAAGACCCTTAGTGAGTTACAAAGAACTATTCTATCATCACAAATAAAAGAGACTGTACCAGCATTTGGACTTGGGGAAGCTTCTGCAACTGAAATAGATACTTTCGGTATTCGTAAAGCTACCCAACTTGCAATGATGAGAGCGTATTGGCAACTTTCCTTACAGCCAGAAGTTCTTCTTATGGATGGTGAAAAAGCAACAATTCCTTTTCTTGGAAAAACTTTTCAGTTCACAAAGGGAGACTTAAATCATTATTCGATTGCTGCTGCATCAGTCATTGCAAAAGTATATAGAGACAATCTTATTTCTTCGATGAGCGAAGAGTTCCCAGAATACAGTCTTTCTTCAAACAAAGGCTATGGCACTGCAGCGCATATGAAAGCGCTCAGAGAGCATGGTGCAACACCATTACATCGAAAATCTTTCCTCTCTTTTTTGTCATAATTGAGGCTTTATACTCTTGGTATGAAGCTACAAGTATTTGGAGAGTCATTAATCTCTCATTATTTACAGCTACAGGGAGTGCGCATTATCGGTAGAAATATTTACTGCAAGCCATATGGAGAAATAGATATTCTTTGCGTATGGAAGCAGTATCTCCTCTGTATTGAGGTAAAAACACGGCTACTCCATTCAATTGAGCATGAGCCGAGATCTCCGCCAATTACTCAATACAAAACAGCAAAACTACAGCGTGCGCTGAATCAATACATTATGTCTCACAGACGATACTCATATTTACAGAAGCTCTGTGTTGGGTACATTGTGTATATACACAAGGGCAGTCATAACTGCAGTATCCAAAGAGTGCTACTCTGTTAGTCCGTTACAGAAGGCGTTGGAGTCGGTGTCACACTTGGTGTTGCAGATGGAGACGGTGCAGGCGCTGCTGAAGGTTGCTGGGTAGTTGCCTGCTCTTTAATCTTTTTGACCTGCTCAATTTGCTCGTTAGTGAATCGAAGAAGCTCTTCTTTTTCTACTGCACCCAGTGTAGAGCTTTCAACCGAAGCCTTAATGTCTTCGTATGCTTTAATTGCTTGGTCAAATTGCCTCAGCTTGATTGCATAGCCTGCTTCTATAAATCTAACGCGGAGAGGGCTACCAATTGTGCTTTTAAGAATTTCAAGGTTTTGACCAATAAGCTGGATTGATTGAGGATCATCTCCAAGTCTAACAAGGAAGTCAATAAAGTCATATCGAGCTGTAACATTGTATGGATTCTGATTTAACGCAGCGGTAAAGCTTAGCAATGCTTCATCTGCATATGGGCCAGATTTCTGTGTTTCTGACATTGCACTAAATACTCCCGCAGCTGAAAGCCAGTAGTCACCTCGCAGTGGGTTTTCATCAACAAGTGCGTATGCATGGTTGATTAATCGGTTTGCGAGAAATCGCTTATCAATCGTTGATGCTCCAACTTTGTCAGGATAGCTATTGTTCAATAAATACAATGAGTATAACGAGTTTAATCGAAGATTGAAGAAAGGCGCACATTTGTTACATACAGTTGTGCCTTTCACCGACTCGGAATAAGCACTTACCAAAGTATTTGAGGCTTTTTCATAATCACCAAGACGAATATATTCCTGCGCAATAGAAACCCTTTTGCTGGCGCGCAATAAATAATAATGAGTCATTGCCCCTTGGCCAAGAATCCAGGTGCCAACAATTGCAAAAATGATTGATGCTCCTAATACAACATGAACAATAATATTTTCGACATTACTTTTGTAATCCGTAATATGAAGACTTACGGCACGGATTTCTTTCAAGTTATCCTGCTGCATTTCAACTTTGTCGAAGTATAAGGCGAGTACAACAATCCAGAGCAAAATCATGAATGGAGAAAAGAACGTAACGAAAGAAAAAAGTAACAACACAGTAAATAAAGAAAATTCGACATATAACTCAGATGATTTTTTCGATTTGAAGAACATATACACTGCATTTGCAATTAAGCCTCCCCATACTAAAATGCCCAGTAAGCCGTATTCAACGAGAATATCAAACCAGAAGTTTGATGTGCGGTAAAAGAGAACATCGCTGCCAAGTGCTTTTACAATTTCTAACGGACGATACAATGGGAATAAATACGAGACAGCAGAGCCGCCCCATCCAACCAAAAGCCTCCAAATTGGAGTTGCGCGATTCATAAAGCTCGCCTGAATAATTTCAATTGATGTTCCAATTGGCATAGAAAGGTAAAGGTTTGTTGTTGCGATAGACAATTGGAAGAATACAAATCGCGCAACAACCATTACAACAAATGATGCAAGCATTGCAGCAAGGAATATTTGTGTTTTTTGGTCTTTGTCTCGGATTGCAATAAATGACCAAAACAAGAGGAACAATACGACGATACCTACCAAGTACATAATCATATTTCCAGAAGTTGGAAGACTTAACGATCCAAAAATAGATAGTGTTACCAGCAGTATCCACTGTGATACCGTACCAACTTGCTTATCTTTATCTGATCTCTTTGTCATGTATAACGAAACCATCCATGCAAGAACGATAATGGCAAGAACGTGAAATGCCAAAGAATTAAGCGGATTTCCATGCAACACATATGGCGAGGTTTTTAGAAATGTAAGGTATTCTGCATAGTTTCCAAACATAGACTCAAAAAGGCTGTGAGGGATTGCATACAATATTGCCGATACGACATCGCTTAATAGTAACCAAATCGGCATCTGTTGAAGAAATCGAACAATACTCTTATCTGCTGAAACACTGATTATCTTAATAACAAAGAAAGCAACTGCTCCAACCATTAAAATAACTGAGCTTGACGACATATTAAAGTCATTTCCCCATAATGCATCTGCTGGGAATAATGCGAGTGCTGTACTCACAATAAGTGTGGCAAGAATTCCAAGCATAAAAAGATTATTCTTTAAACCAGAAAAGAAAATGCTTTTCTTTGATTTGTAAAGCAAAAAGCCCAGATATAGAAACAGCACAATTGCCCAAAGAATAATGCCTCCGCTTTTAAGAACGGTTGCAGTACCATTGTTTGGCAACGGAAAAGTCAAAAAGAAAAGTGCGAACCATAAAAGTCCGACAACAATATCGAAAGCAGTTATGGAGAAGCGTTTTTTCTCCGCTTTTGGTTGAATTTGTGCGTCCATGAAATAAGGGCAGCAAAATTATTATCTATGTGACACTATATCATAAAATTATGATAAGTTGCAGAAGCAGTTTTACGAAAAATGAAAGTTTACTCTGGCTTCTTTATTAAAACGACCAGTGCTTCAATATGACCTGTGAACGGAAACATATCGTAACCTTTTACAGAGACTATTTCATAATGGCTGGACAATATGTCCAGGTCTAATACTTGAGTCAATGGATTACACGACATATACAAAATAACCTGAGGCAGGCTTTCCAATGATAAAAACTGCTGCAAAGCCTTCTCACCGATTCCCACTCTTGGCGGGTCAAAGACAATAACCGAACCTTTAGTAAACTCGATTTTCCCGAGCTCTTTTGTCACATCACTGCAAATAACGGTGTAGTTATTTACCTTATTAATAATTGCATTTCGCTCGGCGAGAGCACAATTTTCCTGCGATATTTCAATGTTAATAATTTTGGAGGCAAATTGTGACAAACTAATTCCAATGGAACCAATTCCGCCATACAGATCGTACAAAATTATCTCACCTTCGGGCAAATACTTTTTCAAAGATTGTGCCATATCTTCCAATACGATTTCGTACATTTTTGCATTTGACTGAAAAAACGCATTCGGAGTTATCGCAAATGTATACGTTTTTTCATGGACAGATAAGTCATATTCTATATGAGTTCCTTTTAAGAATGTAAGGTCGTCGCTAAACGAAACATCTGACTTTGTAGGTTGTTGCGCAATTGCTATAACAGTAAACTTGTCGTAAATCCCCTCATCTTTCATAAACTGTAATAATGACTGAGGCAAGTGCTGGGGAATATTTTTCACAACAAGAGTAAGCATATATTGCATATTCCCTTCGTGTTCAGAAGAACGAACAACAAAGTATCGAATAATACCTGTATGATTCTGCAGGTCATAATACGGAAATTCCTGCCACTTGCGAAAAGCTGCCAGTACCTCGGACATGAATTCAGGTGCCAGACATGAATCCATCACATCATATACATTTGCAAACCCGCCTTTTCGTAGCCCAATTTTGCCATCGTATGCGACAAAATCCATCTTGTTTCTATAACGCGTTCTTTTTGGCGAGATTTCAACTCCTATTTTCACATTGGGTAACACACCTTTTTCTTTAAGTGGACGATACACCTCAGTAAGCCAGAAAGTTTTTCCTTCCAGGTGATCTTCATAATGATATTCACCAAACAAGCATGAACCGCATCCCTCACACGGCAAAAGATCGGTGGTAGGGGGAATTTGCATCAAATAATCAGAAAGAAAACTTTTTAAGTCATTTTTCTTTGATTTTCTTCTTTTTCTCGGCATTTGCAATATTGAAAATTACTTAACATCCCGAGCTGTTACGCTAAGAGTTAAGTAACAATGTAATAATCATGATATTTTACTATGAAACTCTCTTTGCATAAATACAGGGCTGAGTTTGGGCACCCAATACAAAAAGATAAACAATGTTATGGTATACTTACGCCATGAACTCACACGCATATATTGTTCACACAGACGGAGGAGCACGGGGGAATCCAGGCCCAGCAGGAATAGGCTACACTATTCACTCACCAGACAAGGCTCTTCTCGCAGAGCACGGAGAAAAAATAGGGACAGCCACAAACAACGAAGCAGAATATAAAGCAATGATACAAGCTCTTCGTGCATGCACTGAATTTTCTGAAATTAAAGAGCTAACCATCTATAGCGATAGCGAATTAATGGTTTCACAACTTACTGGAAAATATAAGGTCTCCTCTCCTACGATAAAAGAATTTTTCGGAATCGTGAAACAACTCGAATCGAAGTTTCACAAGGTGAGCTATATTCATGTGCGTCGCAATCTTAACAAAAGGGCCGATGAACTGGTCAATGCAGCGCTTGATGGAAAAGCCATTTCAACACTTACAAAAACTTTACACACTGAAGAGAAAACAAATTCACTACCTGAATCGCTTCCTAAAAATGCAAATTTGATGTTTCACGGAAAACACATAGATGTCTATCAATGGCAACAGGAATTGTTCAATAAAGACTATACAATTTTTGAAAAATCAATTCATAAAGATTGTGTTTGTGTCATTACCACAACAAAGGAAGGGAAAATTTTACTCACTCACGAAGAACAACCATACCTTGGCGCCTATATAAATATTCCTGGTGGCCGCTGCGAACAAAATGAATCCGCGGAAGAAACTGCTACTCGCGAATTACAAGAAGAAACAGGGTATACGAGCGATGATATAACGCTTTTTTACACATTTTCTCCAAAAGGAGATATTGAGTATACCTGCTCTATTTTTCTTGCGCGTAACGCTACCAAAAAAGCTGACCCAATTCTTGATCCTGGAGAGAAAATTACCGTTTTAGAGGTTTCTTTTGAAGAGTTTGTTGCAGCACTTCACACTGAAAACTTTAGAAACTTTCCTGTGCAATTGTGCATTTTTAAGCACTTAAGTGAAGAAGGTGGACAGAAAAAACTGAAATCTCTTTTAGGTCTTGCGTAACACCTCTGTTGCCAATATTCATAATACTACTGGGCATTTGCAACTTACCGAGTAAATCCAATCGAACGCAGAAAATAATACATTCTTTTTGCCATTTCCTGATAATGCGTCACAACAAGAAAATGCGGAGCATCTTTTATGGCTTCGTATTGGCTATTTTTTGTAAGAGAAGCGAATTCTTTGGTATCTTCAACCGGAACAATGACATCTTTATCTCCGGTCAAAAAAAGTGACGGTATCGTTACTTTTTTGAGCTCATGTCGAAAATCTCCATGAATTAAATCTTCTGCAGAAGAGAGTAATGCATTTCTATCGAGGTATTTCAGTTGCTTGTTTAATTCGATATTTATAACATCAATTATCTCGCCGGTTTCCCGCAATTCTTTATTAGTTCGATATACAATTTCGCGAAGAACACTTCGTCCAAAGCTTGTGTTTATCGTTTTGTATGCGAAATCAAGGAGCGTTTCACGCTTTTTCATTTCTTCTAACACACGTTTTGTTGTTTCTGGGTTACGAATGTATGCAATATTCGTACCGTGCAATGCAGGCGCTGTAAGGATAAGAAACTCAGGCAAATACGACCTCCTTCCATTAAAAAGAATTGACAGTAGGCTCTGTTTTTTGCCGTATTTAGCCTGCAATGCAGTATATGAAGCCAATGAATACGCACCGCCGGCAGAAATTCCAAACAATCCGTATTTCTGTAGTTTTAGTTTTCCTACAATGCCAGCGACAAGCTGCCCGATAGTTTCGGTTGTCACATTTTCTTTAAGTGCGGGACTGAAACCTATAAAGCCAGGAATATCTATTCCTACAAATTGAACGTTAGGAATTTCAGACATAAGCGGCCAAAGCGTGTATGCGGAAAAGGGCCAGCCGCTTATACCGATTATTGTTGGCTTCTCAGGGTCAATTTTGCCAAAGCTCCACAGTGAAAGCTTTGTCTTCTTAATCGTTATTGATTGATTTAACAAGCCTGAATATAAAGGGTTGACTGTCAATCTTGTTGAAGCAGTGTTTACTCGAGACATATTTCATTATACACCCAATTTTCGGACATGTTTACTCTTCTATGACTTGACATTTATGCCCATAGATTGTATCGTTTGTAAGATAATTTCTCTAAGCATACTGCTCTATGTTCAAAGCGCTGCTCCTCGACCTTGATGACACTTTAATAAAAAGTAGTCAGCTTTATGAAAAAGCACTTCACTTTGCGTCAGACTATATTGCAGATAAATATGCAATGGACAAAGAAATGTTTTTCCAGGTCGCATTAGAGAAAGATACTCTCGTACGTCGTAATTTTCCTACAGTTCATACTCGCCACAGCCGAATTCTTGTCTTTCGCAATGCACTTGATGAAATGGAGATAAAATACGATCTCTCTTCCCTACCTGACGCAGAAGATATTTATTGGAACTACTTCAGGCAAAATATTGAAGTATACGATGGCGTTCTTGAGACACTTGCGGTGCTGAAAAAACACAAAATCAAAACAGCGATTGTTTCAGACGGTGGGCTGTCTCTTCGTATTAGAAAAACACAACAGGCCGGTTTACTTCCATTTATTGACGAAATTTTCGCATCGGAAGAAGTTATTTTTGAGAAGCCGTTTTCAGCAATTTTTACTCTTACTCTTAATAGGCTTGGAGTCGAAGGAAACGAGGCTATTATGCTTGGAAATAACTATAAGAATGACATTCGTGGGGCACAGTTAGTGGGAATCCGTGCAGGATTGTTCGACCCTAAAAAAGATGGAAATGTCGAAGGCCAGGATGGTACAATTGTGGCTGATTTTGTCATTCACGAATTTTCTGAAATCCTCAAGGAATTTGGAATTAAAAAGTAACTTCGTTCCACTGTTATAAGGCTTGTGACAATGTAATTTCCAATCCACCGTAACCATCTTCTACATTTTTTGCCTGATAATCAATTCTCTTTTGCTTCATGATCATTTTCACCATAAAGAGCCCGAGTCCTGTACCTTGAATATTCGGGTCGTCCGCTTGGCGAATTCCTGCTTCCCACATTGTTCGTGGATCTGCACATCCCGGGCCAAAATCTCGAATTCTAATTCTGGCGGCAAGTTTTCCTGTATATTCGGCTTTATAATCTTCTATTGTAATTCTGACCCCTTGTGGAGTATTCGCATATTTTCTTGCATTAATCAGTATTTCAGTAATTGAGCGTTGTAGCGATTCAGGATTAATACGCATTCCGTTTACAGAAAATCCCTCTATAATAATGGGGAACTCTCCTGCACCTGGAACCTGTGTATTTCTAAAGTCTTCTACTGCCCGTGATACGTTAGAGGTAAGATCAATAACTCGGTCGTCGCCCTCACCTTCTTCAAATAGCTTTTCAAAGTATTTTCTGCCCAGACGAAGCACGCCAATAGACTGTTGGATACTTGCACGCACAGGTCGTAAGTGTTTTTGCCATTCTTTTGGTTGCCTCAAAATAAAATATGAAGCATTTTGAATGATAGACGGAGCCTTTCTCAACTCGTGAACAAACAATCCATACGCATCTGCATTTTCGACTAATTCATCAGTATCTCCACTGTTCCTAAAGTTTGCTTCAATAACACGCTGATATCTTGCTGCATGTGTCAAAAAGAGACGTGGATTCGGTTTGTGGTTGGGATCTGCCGTTTGCTCTAAAGGATCAAGCACTAAAATGGCTTCTGCAAGCTGTCTTCCGTAATCTTCTTTATTCACACCGTTAGGAAGTTGCCAGAGTACTTTCGCAATGTGAGATGCTTTTGCGCGAACATCTTCGAGAATCAATGTTACTTGAAATCTATCCATTGCATCAAGAGCTTCTAGCTCCGGCAGCGATAATTGAGCTTGCTTTGCTGCTTCTATCGCTTTATTAAACTCTATCATTGCAAACTGCAGTGTATTGCTTTTTAGGAATATTGCATCACCGAGCACATTATATTCCACACCATTTTGACCAAGCTGTGCAGAAGGTTGTCTAAATTCGTGCGATTCATTTGATGTGTGAATTCCTACAACTTTATTTAACCTTTCGGCGCGGCGAAATAGTGTTTCTTGTAATTCTGCAATCCCTTTGGGAGAAGATGAAGATTCAACAGAGCTTGCTCCCGCAATTGAGCTCGCAACTTCTTCAATAAAAAGTAGGGTTTCACCGGGATCAAAGATATAATTCCGCTTTTCAAGCCACTCATCAATAGGCATTCCTTCTTCGGGAATATCTACTACTGGTGGTTCAACAAGTACTGCTTCTAATTGTTTCGGTCTTTTTGCTAAAGTAGCATCGTTACGCGGTAAATCATTGGCAACAGACGACATAAATTGGGACAATTTAATTTATATAATGCCAATACATATTGTAGCCTACAAAATGCACACATAATGTTAGTTCCTCAATTTCCGGTATAAACATGATTATTTTCTTTCATGACTTTTCTTGAAGAAATTTGAGCGACAGTTTAACTCTTCATAAAACATATCTACTTTCTATTGAAACTTTTGGTACTTACATAGCATTCATTATCACTTTTAGAAAGTATTACGGTTATCTATATAGTTAAAAATGTGAAAAGAAATAAATGAGAGATATATTCCCTTATACCATCGTGTGATACTTTCTTTGGAATATATACGCGACAAATTCTGTCATAACTTTTCACTTCTTACAAACTTCTTACAGAATTATTACTTAAATGATTTTGCTCGCATAAAAAACTTGAAAACTTCTCCCGCAACAAGAATTAACCCTGCAAGACAGAAATTAATTATAAATTGCACTGGAGTAATTGGGGCAAAGCTAAAAATAGCTGCCAAAGGAGGAATCGTGACAACAAGATACGCTATAAGAAGCGAAAAGATAAATGCAAAAATAACTGCTTTGTTTGAGAAAATACCCAACTGAAATATTGAGTGGTGTAGTGAGCGCATGTTAAACATATTCCATAATTGCATGAGACCTAGCACAAGAAAGACCTCTGTACGGGCAATTTCAATGCCGTACGGCAAAAGCGAAGTAAATACCCAGAATGAGATTACTGCCATAATCGCCGCAACTGAAATAATGAAAAGAAAGTTTTTAACAGTAAATATTCCTTCAGATGCGGGAATTGGGGGTTCATCAAGCACATCGTCATGCACTTTTTCGGTTGCGAGTGCAACATCAGAAACGCCGTCAGTAACAAGGTTAAGCCACAGAATTTGAAGCGGCAGTAATGGTAGCGGCATTCCAGAAAATATTGCCAACAGGATCATAAAATCCTCTGATAAATTTGTTGTAATCAAGAAAAGGCTTGTATTACGCAAGTTGTGGAATACTGTTCTCCCTTCTGTAATCGCAGAAACAATTGTTGCAAAGTTATCATCAACAAGAATAACGTCTGCGGCTTCTCGGGCAACATCTGTACCGATCGTACCCATAGCAATACCAATATCGGCCTTTTTCAGCGCAGTTGCATCATTAATACCGTCTCCGGTCATTGCAATAACATTTCCCTGCTTTTGCAACTCTTCTGCAATTCTATGCTTTGTTGAGGGAGTTACACGCGCAAATACCGAAACATTTTGTACAACACGAGAAAACTCAGCATCTGTAAGCGGCGCGAGGTCTGACTCGGTTAAAACAGCCATTTCTCGCGCATTTTCTCGAAGCATACCAATTCTTATTGCAATCGCACGAGCAGTTTCTTTATGGTCACCCGTTGCCATAATAACTCTAATTCCTGCTTTTTTTGCTGCTTTAATCGCGTTTGCGACATCGGCTCGAATAGGATCGCTAATACAGAGAATGCCCAAAAGAATGTAGTCTTCCGTTCTTTCTCCATTACCTTTTGGTTTATATGCAATTGCTTGTAACCTCATTGCCTGCTTTGCATATTCCTCAATACTGTTGTTATATTTCTGAAGCTGCTCTTCTGTTAGTTTGCAGCGTTTCAGCACCTGTTCAGCTCCGCCAACAATAACATCCCACTCTTTTTTGCTTTCTTTTTCTGCAACAAATACACCACGAATTTTGGTTTCCTGATCATAAGGAAATTCTTGTAAGACTTTTAAATATTGCATCGTTTTTGTACGTGACCAATCCAATTTTTCTGCAAGCACAAGGCGCGCTGCCTCTGTTGGATCTCCAACAATTGAATATACATTTGCTTTCTGTTCTAGGGTAGCATTGTTTGTAATTGCCAATAGTTTGCCTAAAAAGTCTAATTCCCGTTTTTCTTCCGATGATAAATTTTTACCCTTTTTAGTTATTTCACCTTTTGGCTCCCATTTTGAGCCTGAAATATTCAATTCTTGAAGATCTGGAAGAATTACTTTTTCGACAAACATAACGTTTTCTGTGAGAGTACCAGTTTTGTCAGTAATAATTGTATTAACACTTGAAAGTGACTCAATTGCAGGCAGATTTTTCATAACAGCTTTATTTCTGGCCATTCTCAGAGCAGCAAGAGATAACACAATGGTAAGGATCATCGGCAAACTTTCAGGAAGTCCGGAAACAAGCGTTGCAAGCATAAAGTATGCCGCTTCGCCAAAAGGCATATCCTGCACAAAGAACACAATAACAAACGTAAGAAAAGTCGTAATAAGCGTAGAAATCACCATGACCTTGGTTAGTTCATTGACTCTTTTTTGAAAGAGCGGAACCTCCATTTTCATAAGACCAATTTGTTTGGAGATGTTTCCCATCTGGGTCTGCATGCCTGTCGCTGTTACCATAAATTGCCCTTCACCCGTAGCAATATATGTATTCATAAACAACATATTTTTTTGATCACCCAATGATTTTTCTTGCTTTAGTGTCTTTGTGTGCTTCTCTACTGCCAATGATTCTCCTGTTAATGACGATTCAACTACTGTAAGCTCAGACGCATCAAATAGTCTTCCATCTGCCGGGACAATATCGCCGCTTTCAATACGAACTATATCGCCAGGAACAAGCTGAGATGCATCAATTTTCTGCAACAAGCCGTTTCGTAAGACTTTTGCTTTGTGGGGAACTGCTTTGTGAAGGCTTCGTATAACATTTTGCGCTCTATACTCATGGGTTGCACCAATAATTGCATTAATAATGACAATTACACCGATAACACTCATATCAAGAAAGTGGCCAGTGGCACCTGAAATGATTGCCGCAGCAATCATGATAAGCATTAAGACGCTTTTGAATTGAAGCAGGAAAAATACAATAAACGGAGTTGCAGCTTCCTGCTCAATCTGATTTTGGCCATATGTGGCCAACCGATGGTAGGCTTCTGATTCTCCTAAACCAACGTTTCTATCGGTTTTAAGCAAGAGTTCGACATCTTCAATTGTTTTTGTCGAGGGCAGTTCAATTTTCATTTTGACATTGTAACACGATACTATTCATTTACGCACTGCGCCAACATGGACAAATATTTGAGATTTCTATTCCTCGACTAGCTTTTCTACAAGCTCATAAAATGACTCAACTAAAAGGGTTGGATTGGAATTTTCTTCCATGATAGCGCGATCGTAATACAATGTATGCTCTGGAGGAAAAAAGAGACATGAAGCAACTTCAGCATTTTGAGCAAGCTGCATATCCTTAAGATTATCTCCAACAACCAATGTTGAATTTCGGTCGCCTTGTAACTGTTCAAGCGCGATATAGACACTTTCCGGATGAGGCTTCTGCTTCGACACCGATTCGGTGGTCACAATTGCACTAAAAAGTGAAGCAATATTTTCACGCTCAAGCACAATATTAATAGACTGACGATACGATGTGCTCACAATGCCAAGTTTTACATCATTATTTATTAATTTTTGAAGGCATTCAACAACCCCAGGATACAATGCCACACTGTTTAGCTGCATATTTACAAGCTCTACAAGTCTCTCGTTATATTTGTCCAAATCTTTTTGCACAATACCTGCTTTCAATGGATTTTCCCATGCACCAAAAATTTCCTTTGCTATATATGAGTCTGACAATCCTGTAATTTTGAATTCTCGGAATGCTTCTCGATACGCAGTAAGCCACACAGTAAGGGTTTGCGCGAGTGTTCCATCCCAATCGAAAAGCACTGTTTTGTATGTAGGCATTTATTACTGTACCACACCAAAGACACTTCTCAAATATTTAAAAGCCTTCTGCCTCTGCAATACTTTCAATAAGTGATAAAGGTTTTGCCTCAAGGCGATCGTCGAGTACTAGACCATCAAAGGGATCGATTTCTTTGTTTTTCTTCAATTCTTGAGCACTAATCCAAAAGTTTTCTTGATATGGAAGGTTTTCTACTAGCTCTCCCGTAGGATCAACAATAAAGCAGGTATAAAAAATAACGTCCTGCACAACTTCCTGCCGCTCTTTTTTGTAGCGAATTTTGTGATAGATTTCTTCTAAAATGATAGTGTCTGCGTCCAGGCCGGTTTCTTCTTTTAGCTCACGTTTTGCTGCTTCTGCAAATGATTCTCCAAATCGTATCTTTCCGGTAAGTCGTCCGACTTTGCCGAAATATGGGTGCTTTAATCTTTTACATAGCAAATGCTCTACTTCATTTGTTTCAGAATTCTTTCGAACTACGCGTAAAAGTACAGATGCTTTGGGCTGCTTCTCAACTTCTGTGAGTTCATCATTCATAAGGTTGGAATAGTCTTTACCTTTATCGGTTAATTCATACTTATCATTATTTTTGGTAACAAGCTCCATTTCGATTAGCCGTTTTAAATGATAATTCATATGCTCACTTTCCAGATTCTCAATAAGAAGTTCATTAAATCTTGCAGACTTTTGGAACGCTAATGTCTTTAAGATATTTTTTTGCAAGTCATGAAGTTGAATCATTTTTTACAATATAAAATTATATGTTCAGAGTGTATAGCGCCATAAAAGGGGAATCAACTGAAAATAACTTTAGTAGGGAGAATACAGAGATAGGCAAAATTACGATATAACAATTTCAGGGAAGTTTGCACGACTCCAATTCCATAATACCGGATGCATATCAATGGGCAGAATATTTGTTCCTCTGAGAGCTTCATCCCACGCAACTGCAACTTTTTCAGGAGCCGCAACTCCTGGAAGAATTCCAAGCCTTACAGTGCTTTGAATAACATGCGTATCAGGAATAATCGTAACTTTATGCATGTTTCGTAAGCTGACATCAGTAAAATTATGCAAAATGTACAGCCAGTAATTGGCCATTTTTTGCCCCGAAAGATAAGGAAACTGCTTTTTGTGGCTCACTTGCAAAATATTTTTAATGCGTACAACGCATGATTGCCCCTGTTTTATGATAAGACGTGGATCACTATCATAATGTTCGGCTAAAGTTTTGGAAATTGCTAACCAAATGTCTGTATGTCGGTTACTTTGCAATGCAAGACGATGTTTCACAAGATCCTTTATTACCTGTTCCCGTGAAACATTTGTTACCCTCTCAGGAAAGAACACATAGTTAGTTTCAGGATCATTAAATGTTTCTAACGCAGACTTCCACATCGCCGGAGAGCTTCGCTGATAGTTAATACTTACCGGCAAAGTAAAATATAAATACCTGAGTCGTTCTGATTTGTCTAGTTCGGGATGAACTTCATGCTGATGCGTTCTTGGAATAAGGCCAGTATCAAACATTTCTTTCAAAGCAATGATTCTTTTCTGAATATCACCAAGTTCATGAGACATTATTGATTATACTCTACGGCAATTGTTCACGCTACTAAAAAAGGTTTTAGCTATACTTTCTTACCCTTCCCCCGCCACTTTTAATATTTCTATATTTTCTCGTTTCGCAGCCAACCCCTTCCCAATTTTCGGTGGACAAGTAAATTGGTTTGCCGTTCCAATGCAAAAGATCATTTTGGTCAATTTTTACTTGAGGTAACATAGTGCATGTATTCACAGGATCATTATTAGGACTGAGCAACTTCATAGTTGGTGCTGATCCAGGGCCAATGGGAAATTCTTTGTATAAATCTATGTACTCAGGAAACTGATATGCGACATCAATGAGTACTTCAGTCCAATGGAAGAAAAAGTTATAGCCAAATACTGAAATTACTTCGTTAAGTGCATGAACCACCGATACACGTTTTTGTGAAACAAGTTTCACGGAGCAATCTTCTATAACTTGAGGAAGGTAACGAGTAAAAAATAGCTCGCGCGTAGGAAAATCACTTTTCTGAATAACGCTGATTGGGAACACATATGCAGTTCCGTATTTTGGACGCGACATCTGCTCTAATTTTTTAAAAACCTGATCATTTTTGCTATGTGACAATGATAGTAGTCCGACATAAGAAATAGTTTCCGGGCGGCAGACCATTCTGCAAAATAACATATTAAGAAGCCATAATGTAAAATCATCTCGTAAATGTGACAGCGTGTCATGTAAAGCAATTGTTTGCCTATCTAATTCACGGTACACATTGCAAAATCTATACTGAGAAAGAATTGGGTCAGAGGTTAAAGGGAAAGTACTTGCTTGCTTATTCTGCCAGATCCGCATTCGCTCACGAATAAAATATTGCATTTCGTTCAGAGTTACCGTATCAAGAGTTTTCTTTACTTGCTGAGTTTCTGTGTTTGTAGATTGCGCTACCGGCAAAATAGTATGATATTCCCAATGTTTGTATAGCTTTTTTAGGCGATCAGGAATTTCGTACTGCATACTTACATTTACCCAAGGGTAATGAGGCTCATTCCGCCATCAATGGTAAGAATTTCACCACACATGGCATCATTTTTAGTAAGGAATAAGATTGCATCAGCAACTTCGTCTGCAGTAATAAAGCGACCAATTGCCTGCTCTGCAGCTTCTTCTGAAAGCTCCGCGTCACTCAGACCTTCCCACATTGAAGTCATTGTTTTTCCTGGTGCAACACTATTCACTAGAATATTTGGAGCAAGCTCTTTGGCGAGATTTTTCGTATAATTGTCCAATGCTGCTTTCATTGCCGAATATGCTGCCGCTTCAGGTCTTCCATGTCCTAACCTTCCGTGGATTGATGATACCATCACAATCTTTCCCTGCTTTATAAGCGGCAATAATGCATCTGTAACATGCACAATGCTTAATAAATTGACATCAAAGTGTGCTTGGAATATTTCTCCGTCGCTGGCGGTCTTTGATCCCATAAATATGCCCGCATTATTAACGAGAATCTCTATAGCGTGATATTTTTCTGCCAGAAAGGCCACAAGCTTCTCTATATCATTTTTATTGGTCAGGTCAGCTTTAACAATTGCGTGATTCCCTCCATATTCAGCACATAAATCTTTCACCGAAAGAGCTCCCTGCCCATCTTCTTTATAAACAATAATAACGTTTGCCCCCTCTTTTGCGTACTGGATAGCAGTAGCCTTTCCAATACCTGAAGATCCTCCTGTAATAACAACAGTTTTATTTTTAAGCTCCATGTGTTTAACAGTAAAGTAAGTATCTATTGTAGCACTTTGGTGAAACTACTTTGGATTACTCTATGTCTTCTTCTGATATTCCAAACGGATACAATAGTCCGAGGATTTCGGGGTAAGAAAACTTCGCATTTTTGCAAATATTTTCGTGAGGATTAATAAGGTAGTTCTTTGCTTTTCTAAAATCTGCGCCGATAAGCACTGACTTCTGAAATTGACTCCGAGTAAAATCTGAGCGTCTAAATTTACACTTTCTTGCTTTTACCTCCGAAAATAAAGCTTCGACAAACTGACACTTAATAAACTTACTCTCAGAAATATCCATACTGCTAAAAATGTTATACGATAAATCTGATTCATAACATTGAACGGTAAACCCCATGCTTGTATTACATGCCGACCAATCAATTCCAGAGAGTCGGCACCTTATAAACATAGTATTATCGAATTGCGAATCGGTAAGTTTGGCAACATTAAGGTTACAATCAGCAAACACACATTGCTCAAATCTGACTTTCTTTAATTCTCCTTCACTAAAATCACACCGAGAAAATAGGCATTTGCGGAAGGTGATACTGCGCATACCCTCCGGGGTATATCTATGCTCCCTAAAGTGGACATTCTCATACTCTTCGTCACTTACGGCTGGAGATAGCGCAAGCTGAACCTTAGCACGATAGTGAGCAAGGAACTTTTTCTTCATACTACTTTTTTACAAAATGGTAATTCAAAAAACCACGATCTTTAAATTCAGTTCTGCTGGAACTTTGTAATTTCATATTTGAAGGAATGTGATCCGACAATTCACCTTGCCCAAAATTCGAAAAATATCGCTGTAATTGCGCATCTCCACGAAAACTTTCATATCCATCTGTTTCACCTTCTCGCACAGCAATAAACAACTTTCCTGCTGGCTTTAGGAAACGGCAAATACCTATAATTATGTTCTCTAACTGTTCTTTGGGAAAGTGAATCAATGAAGTGTGTGCCCAAATTCCGTCAAAGTGGTCTTCCGGAAACATGATTGTTTCAATGTCCCCGACTACAGCAGGAAGGTTTTGATTCTGGCAAATCTTTACCATTTCTTCGGAAATATCTATACCAGTCACATTATATCCAAGCTCGTTAAAATATTTTAGATGTGTTCCCGCTCCACATCCAATGTCCAAAATACGTCCATTAGGCGGTAAGTCCTTTACAAAAAGATCGGCTTCGGGCTTTACGCAGGCTAAAAAATAGTCATCGTATGTTGAGCCTACAGTACTTGCGATCGCGTTATAGGTTTGCTTTGTTATAGACTTGAAGTTTCCTGCTTCCATGAGGAATTGTATCAGGTATAATAATTGATGATGAAACGTATAGTATTACTTCGCTTTCACAAAGATATAGAGCTTGTGCAAAATCGCATTGAATTCCTGCGTACTCAATACACGAATTAAAGTTCATGCTTAAACTTACAAGGAAGAAATAAATTCTTTCATTGCCGGAGAATATTCATTATTTGTCCACCAACAATAAGAGCCTGCACTCCTGCTAACGCTTTCGCATTAGGAATTTGAATCAACCCATCATATTGAACAGCAAACTTTTGCACAGGCTCGCTCTCACGCACAAACTGTACATTTGCGACTCTGTTCGTCTCCCTCTCTATAGCAATTGTAAACGGATTATTAACACCTGTTACCGAAAAGACATAACACTCACTTTTATCACACGCTATTGTTCCTAATAACGAGTAATCTTTTCCAGGGACTAATCCTTTTACTGTATGCATATCTACACTTAAAAGTGCTTGGCGCGTTGGTAACAATTGCGAAGAAGATACGCCAAATTGTTTCTGTATTTCTGGAGAAATTATATACCAAGATTTTTCATCTACTGAGGCGTATATTTTCTTCGCCGATTCGACAACATGGATGGTACCGTGCCTCGTAGTTATGTCGTACTTTACGGCAGCTTGTGTATATACGCCTACAAAATCAGCTTCAATATTCTTAAAGCTTCCCCGTCCAGAAACAGTTATCACAACGTTTGAGTCCAAAAACTTTTCAATTGCGACCTGTAACATTGTGGATGCGACGTCTTCGGACAGCGAATCACTCAAAGAGTTCGATTCTTGCTCCTCGTAAGAAGTAGTGTCTACCTTTACTGCACCGTTATTCGCAATTAATAGTGGCCTCACAAGAGGAAGCATAAACATACTGCCAATAGCGACACTACACAATAAGGTTAAAGCAAATGACCACTTCATACCAAAGTATAGCAGGTTTTGATAATTATATAGGTTACCGGACTACCGATTTCGGGGCATTGCAACAGAAAATTATATACTGTAGAATTCGTCTTGATATCTAAATACAAATGGGGGAGAAATATGTACACTTTTTATATTCAAGCTACGGATCTATTGCTTCTGGGGGATCTTAAGCCCTTTTTAGCGTTCTTTAGCATTGTCTGGATTCTTTGGCTACTCAAAGTTTTCTTTGCATCACAGCATCGCGACGAAAAAAGAAGTCACATCGGTACATTTTCCGTTATTGTTCCTGTTTTTAATGAAGATGAGGTATTGTTTAATAAAGTTCTCTCACAAATTTCTCACAAGAAACCTGCACAATTAATCGTTGCCGTTGATGGCGGATCAGAAAAGATGGCAGCAATTGCACAGAAATATACGAAAGATGTACTTATACTTGAAAAAGTTGGCAAACGTAAGGCAATGCTTCTTGCTTCTCAAAAGCTTAAGAAGGATACTGATTACGTCTTGATTGTTGACTCTGATACTCTTTGGACTGACTCAACTCTGACAATCCTGAAGCCCTTTATTAATCCTAAAGTCGGTGGTGTTACGGGAAAGCACGTTATTTTTGATGCAGACAAAACACTTGCCAGAAAAATCTCTCAGTGGATGGAAGATATTCGATTTAGCTTAGTTGTTCCAGCCCAACAAGTTGCTGGAAATGTGATCTGCCTTCCTGGACGAACACTTGCAATTCGTCGTTCACTCGTAGAAACAGTATTACAAAATGTTGCCGAAGACGAGCTATTTGGCGTTCCTGTAACAACAGGTGACGACCGAGAAATTACTACTCAAATTCTTAAGCTTGGGTATAACACTGTCTATCAAAAAGAATCTTTAGTAGAGACAGATGCGCCAAATACAACTAAAAAGTTTATGGATCAGCAACTTCGCTGGTATAGAAGCGTTATCCGAGAAACATTTCGACGCTTTTTCTTTTATTTGCGAAAGTCCCCACTTTCACTCATTTGGTCATTCGAATTTATTGCCTCGGGGCCAGTTCTGTTCGTAATTATGTTCCTGGCAGTTATAAAAATGACAACGGGACTTTACGCTATTTTGCCAAGTACACTTAATGAAATATTTGTCCAAAATCCTGCTCTTCATATTTCGTTAACAATTGCAGGTTTTGTGCTCGGCTATCTTATTCGCCAAATATACGTTGTTGCGAAAAAACCTTCACGTATCTTCTTTATTCCAATATTTATCTTTTACATGCTTCTTGTTTTATTACCAGTAAAGATTATTGCGTTATTTACATTTATGGAGCAGGCATGGAAAACACGAAAGCAACACAATATAATTGTTGGTAATGTCTTTCTTGCTCGTACAATTAGCATCCTTACAGGCTTGGGAATTTTTGCATTAAGCTTCCCAAGTGTTTATTCCATGGAAATTGGCAAACTTAATATACCGTTTAGCATTGTACTGGCGGGAAACCCTGTTGAGTACTACAACAATCGCCTAGCATTGAATTCGCCTTCAGTTGCAGGAACACGAACAGAAGAAGAAGGAATTGCTACTATTACTACAATTAAAGAGACAAAACCGGTAGAAGCAACTCAGAATGAATCAAAGACCGACAATCAGACTATCGAAGTTTCTCGACCCGAAAGAAACACAAAACCCGAAAATTATGTTGTTGTTGCTCAAAAAGGTGACTCTGTCACAACACTCTCTAGAATTGTCATTTTAAAGTACGAAAAAGACAATAACCTGCGGTTAGATGCAACTCAGCGAGCCTATGTCGAAGCAAACCTTGTATACAATAGAAAGCAGCAGTTTGTTCGAAATGGGAATGAATTTATAGTTCCTTATAAAGCTGTTGAGCAACACGCAAACGATAGCCGAAAACTTACAACCTCTCAGAAGAGTAGGTGGAGCGTTTATACAAAAGGAAGTGAAAGCGCCTACGCCAAACTCGCGACAAGAGTCAACGAATAAACGTTATATTGCTATTCTCCGATTGTTTCCGTACTATTATATATGCCACAGAAAGACTTTCGAGAAAAGCTTGTTGATTTTGGAGTACGTTTTGTACGATTTATTCCGGGCTATTCAAAGATTAAGCAGGAACTTCTTTCCGATTGGGAATATGCGCAATCGTTTTCTTCAGTCAGCGAATTTCTTGATAAAGAGCAAGAGACACTAAAAAAGATTACTTTAGGGTTTAACTATTCTCCTCCACATATGGAGTGGCTTATTACCGATAGTCGTCTGAAGGATTCTCATATTACTCCCTCTCCGACAGCTGTTTTTGATTGGTTCAAGTCGTTGAAACTACAAATAGGACGCATGGAGATTCGCATTGATAAATCTGTAGATGATGAACTTAGGTTTATTCCCACATACTATACTCCCTGGCTTGAGGCATTTCGGCAAAGAAATATGCTTGCTATTTTGAATCCAGGATTAAAAGCCGCGAGATGGCCTGAAATTCATATTTCTAAAGATATTTTAAAAAAGATTTATTCTACTCGCGTGCCACAGAATGGTCGAACAATTCGTTCAAAGGATAGTTTAGCTACATATGTGCGCAAATATCAGACAGAAGTATATTCGTGGCTGAAAGAAAACTACCTGCAAAATATATTTGCTATACAGCCGGAAAATGAACCTCACTCCCGATTTGGAGCATACCGATGGAAGCTTAGTGATAATTCATTATATGAGTCCGTTGTAAACGCCATTGAATTTTTTAAAAATACACCTGTAAAAATCATGGTAAATTCTCCAATGGTTGCCGGCATGATGCAAAAAGTCACAGATACTATGATTCGTACCGCGAATACATACCCTTCAGAAAGAGAAAAACTTATGGTTGGAGTTAATCACTACTATCGCCATCCTCACTCGTTTGTGTTTGGAATAGATGAAATTGGAGACACGCTTGCCTTTTCACAATTAGGATCTCTTTTATGGGGAAATGTTGGCGCAGAAAAAGAAAGAATTGAGTCCCATGGCATACAAATGATGACAACGGAGCTCCAATTGGAGCCTTGGTATCCTGATTGGATGAGCCCTGGCGATAATTTTAATGAATTTATTTTTATTTTGCTTAGAAATATTAAGTTTTTAAATGTAAATTCACCGGGAAAGACTTTTATTCTGCTATGGGGAATGGAAGAAATGTACATTCACAGCGTGAATGGCCTAAGCAAAGAACAGGAAATGATTTTGGAAACACTCAAAGCAATTAACAGTTTGTAACTACGATTTATTACAATAATGCCTCCTCGCTCTCACTATTTCATGTTACAATTACCCAAATGACTAGACTTTCAAGCATTTCTGCACAAGGAAAGAGTATTCCTCTCCCGACCTTTTTCCCAGATGCAACTCGAGGCTTTATTCGTAGCACCGATTCGATTGACCTTCAAAACGCCAATATTGAAGGTTTAATTATGAATACCTACCATTTATTGACTGAGCCTGGCCCATCCGTTATAAAACAATTTCACGGACTTCATAACTACACAAGTTGGCCTGGAACAATAATTACTGACTCTGGAGGATTCCAGCTTCTGTCACTTGTCTACTCAAAAGCTGGATTTGGAAAAATATCAAACAAGGGGATTACTTTTTACCGAGGATCGAAAGGAAATAAGAAAAAATATGAATTCTCTCCTTCGAAGTGTATTGAAACACAATTTGCATTTGGCTCAGATATACTCATCTGCCTTGATGACTGCCCTGCCGCAAATGCAACTGAAGCCGAAGTAACACTATCAGTAGATCGTACCATCCAGTGGGCAAAAGAATGTAAACAGACATTCCTTCGTGAATTAAAGCAGCGAAAGATTCCAGAAAGTAAGCGTCCACTACTTTTTGCCGTTATTCAAGGAGGATCTATAAAATCAGAGCGAAAGCGCTGCGCAGACGCATTGCTCGAAATTGGTTTCGACGGATATTGCTTTGGCGGATGGCCACTTTTAGAAACAAAAGAACTCGATTTAGATATTGTTCAATATACGGCATCACTTACACCTGAATCATTGCCAAAATACGGCCTAGGAATCGGTAACCCAACCGCGCTTGTACAAAGCTACCTTGCAGGATACGATATTTTTGACTGCGTATTACCAACGCGCGATGCTCGCCATGGCAGATTATATGTATTTGCAAATGAGAGAAATACAATTACGCAAGAAACTATTCAAAATTTCTGGTCATTTTTCTACCCGGGAGCAGAAAAGTACCGCCGAGACACAGCTCCAATTTCGCCCTACTGCGATTGCTATACCTGTAAAAATTATTCTCGCGCGTATCTTAACCACCTGTATGTTGTAGAAGATCCCCTCGCGTTTCGATTAGGAACAATTCACAACCTTCGTTTTTATACCCAAGTTATTGGACAGCTGCGGTCATGGAAAAGTTAGACACACAACGAATTATAGGAACAATTGCTACCTCTAAGCGATATTCAGCAGTTTCACCAAAAACAATTGCGCACATTGTTACTCAATTTGCGGCAAAGCACAGCTCTGAACAAAAGGTTCTCGATGAAAGTAAAAATTTATTGCATAGAATTTGGGGAGCATACTACTCAACACGTCCTAATTTTCAAAAATTGAAAGCAAAGGTACTTGAGAATGAAGTATCTCTCTCAGATATTACTCGTATTCACTTTTCAACCTCAGAGCGCGCAGAATTCGCCTCAGATATGTATAAAAATATTTATGAAAAAACTAACTTCCCAAAGAGAATTGCTGATTTTGGATGTGGATTAAATCCTCTACTTGCAATGCAGCAACCATTTGCTAGCAGTCTCGAACAGTACGATGCCTTCGATATTGACATTGAAGAAGTAGAGTTCCTCAACGCGACCTTTTCTCATACTGGACAAAAAAACTTTTCTGCAGCCGTTGGTGATCTACTCCACATGCAATCTTTCACTACATACGACGCCATATTTTTGCTAAAAGTCCTCCCAGTTGTAGAAATGATTGAAAAGGGATCTACCGAACGTATTTTAAGGTCTCTGAAGGCACGATTTTTAGTTATTTCTTTTCCCGCTGGAAGCTTATCGCAACATAAACAAAATATGGGAAGTTTTTACGAAGCAGAATTTACACAAAGACTAACAGCTATAAAAAAAGAATATGAAATACTTCGTTACCCAACGGAAATTATTTTTATCGTAATGAATTCCTAAAGTAGCCTTATTTTTACTCCTTAAGAAGCGGTTTGAAAAGATCAAAAACTGCTTCCTGTTTTTCTTCTTCAACAAACTGCTTGATATACTGTGACAGATTTTCCTGCGTTTTAATCTTTCGTTTGGCATATTGCTCAAGGCCACCTTTCTTTGTATCTTCTAAAATTCCTTTAGGTAAAAGATATTCAGCTTGGTGCAATAAGAGAAGAAACTGTGGCCCAGGAGAAAGATTTTTGCGCACCGAGTGCCCAATCCCACGAATTAATTCTCCTACAAGGAACGCCCAGTAATTATGAGTATCACCTTCATGTGGGAAATATGCCCACGGTAAGAGACCTTTATAATTTATTTCGTATACCTGCTGTTCATGGTAATGAAGTGCTTCGGTATTTGTCCATACCTGAGCTCTGCATCTATGGCAAACTGTGAGTTGTACTCTGTATGAAATGAGAAGACTCCGACAGTTCTTTCAATTGGAGATAATCTCGGTTCTTTCTCATACGCATTTTCCACATCAATATCTCTTCCTGAAAAATATGAGAATTCAATATTTTTAAAAGCAGCACGTACTTCATCACACTTACATTCTGTTGCTAATTGACCGTTTTCTTTATATGTATAAAAGAGATCCACATCATTAGGTTCAAGCCCAGAAATAACATCTATTGCGCAACCTCCACGGCAAATAATGTCTACAATGTGCGGAACTGCTCGATTGATCTTCTGTAAGTCGTTCGCAATAGCAGACACAATAGCTGAGTTTTGAGAAGAAACTAACCGTGTCGTTGCATTAATAATATAGTCGTTCATATCTTTACTTGTGATCTTTTCACGTAGTGTATACCTTTTTCAAAAAGAGTAACAGAAAATACAAGGAACATTGTTGCTACAGCAATAATTGCAGTATTTATCCAATAATTCTGCGGAAGATAGATATCGGTTGCCACAGTTACAATAGTGATGAAGAATGATTGCGTCGTATATACCACAAGAGATCTCTCTCCTAGATATGTATACAATGTAACAAGAGACTTTGGTGCAAAACGCATAAATAGTTTTGCAAGAACAACCATAGCAGAAAGCCATACAGGGAATAGGGCAAGTCTTCCAAAAACGAGCATACCCTTTTCAAAGACGCGGATTCCAAAGAAAACAGGATCCGGAAACAATAGACTTCCTGCAATAATCAATATGGCGCAAATCATTAAAATTACTTGGATAAGATGACTTTTAGAAATATAGGAAACGATTTGTTTTACTTTTTCAAATTGGGCACCGCAAGCAATTCCAATAACAAAAAGAAATTGCCATGAGAATACATGGAAACTACTGACCTTTATTTCAGGAAGGACTTCGAGAAATGCTCCGGCCCATAAAAGAAAAGAACCTATCAGCGCCGGCCCATATAGCTTTTTTCTCAAAAGATAAATAATCGGAATCGCAAACACCAAACAATATATATACAAGGATAAAATATCTGCCCATCCATAGTAATGCTGTAATAAGAGAGATCTATAAACGATCTCGCCGATTACAGGTCTCCAATCTGGAGCAAATATGCCGCTTAATGGTAGCGAATTGAACCAGAATAGCCTTGAATATATGACCGTTAACACAATGGAAACAATATACAAAAGGCCAATCCTACGTAAAATTGACTGTGTCGTAGATAAGAATGATTTATGCGATTTGAATATGTAAATATATCCGAACATAAAGCCCGATATAAAAACGAACCCCTCAGCTGCAGATACCCATAACCATCCGTACCAGTTATAGAAGTAGAAAAGAGACGGCCCAAGAATTCCTCCCAGATGATCAAAGAGTATTGCGAAAAGAAAATGTCCTCTCAGGACATCAATTAATTGGATTCGTTGCTTCCCCATCAGCGAATGAATTAATATTGTGTTAAACCTAGAAGAACATTATACAACTTTGAGATGGAATGGCAAATTTTATTCCATGTTGCCGGGCTGGATTTCACCTTTAATTATTTTGTATCTTTCAACCTTCTTCCCTATTTTGCGTCGAGCTCACCCATGAATTGCCAGGCATTACCTTCCGGATCCAGAAATGTACTTACATACCAGGGTAGCTCTTCTGAATAGAAAGGAGTTTTTTGTGGTGCAAGAAGAATTTCACACCCGGCATCTCTCACTGTTTCATACCATTTCTGGACACTATCAGTATACAAATTGTGCATGATACGAACCGGCTCCTTACTTTTCCCTTTTACTTCAGAATGGCGGCCAATCCAAACTTTTTCACCCTTGTCAGAAATAAGAAGCATGTAGCCATAATCAGGAGCAATCTCGCCCTGCTGAGGAATATCGGTTTTTTCTTCTAAAGGAAGTTGCAACACATCTCGATAAAATTTCATAAGTTCGTCAGGATTTTCTGACCAAATAAGGATTCTTGTGCCTTTAAACATTTGCTTACGTTGACATATTAACTATACATAAGTGTAACAGATTGTGATTATTAAGAGTAAAGGGTGATTGAGAGCAGAGACTACATTATTTAACGAAATGTTATTATAAATGTGGTTTCTGCCCTCTAAAAAATTAATGTCCTTGTTTCCCGTTTGTCTGTGATGTTGGTTTTTGACCTTTTTTCTCTTTGCGCTTCTTTTCCTTTTTTGTTTTCTCTTTTTTATTTTGCTTTACTGTCACTAGAAACCTCTTTCCAATACGGGTCGCTAAAAGATAACGAATTATACTAAATCTTCAGTTCGTATGCATAATGTGCTCGCTTATTCATTCAAGATACCCCAATTTATGGATTTTTATAGCCAAAAATGGTATAATACATTATACGGCAATCATATAGATACGCCGATTACTTATTTCCACATGGCAAAAACAAAAAACGCATCACCATTCAACATCCTTGTAGTTACCGCACCAAAAGCTATTTCATATATTCAACAAAAATTACTTCACGAAGAAAACATCTCCATAACCCATGCCAATCTCCATGATATTACGGTACTCCTTGATGGTAAACACATAACAATGCTCTGTAAAGGGAAACAACTTACTCACTATGATTTTGTATGGATTCAATCCGCTGGAATGACCAGAGATATTGCATATATGCTCTCACTTCACCTTGACCTCCTTGAAATTCCACACACTCATCCAGAGCTGGAAATGACAAAAATTGTTGATCTTTTTTGGATGGCTCTGAGCAGGATTCCAATACCAAAAACATATTTCTGTTCGAAAGCAAAACTACTTGCACAGTTACCATACATTGCAAAAGAGCTTTCATACCCATTTCTTATAAAGGCCACTGTCGGATGGGGAGGAAATGATGTTCATATTATTCACAATGCTGCAGATTTCTTTAATATTGTGCCTGACCTCGCTGATAATAAGAAATACACTTGTCAAAAATTTATCCCCAATACTTTTGACTATAGAATCCTCGTAGGAAACGGAGAAGTACTTTCGGGAGAAAAACGTATCAGAAAAGAAGATCCTTTTCGAAATAATGCTTCATTAGGAGCAGAAGAGGTGTTTCTCGATTTGAACGTAATCCCCGATGCTGTAAAAAAGATTGCAATTAATGCTGCAGAAGCCTTCGAATTATCCTGGGCAGGTATAGATATCGTTACAGACGCAAAAACTGGCAAACACTATGTTTTAGAAGTTAATAGACGTCCTGGACTAACAAAAAAGTCAACAGAAACATTGGCAGCAAAAACATTTCTCAAAGGAATACGAGACGAATTTATTAATCGCTCTTAAAGCAATATCAACCCTAGTAATTATTTTGAGATCTACGCTACTCTCCTGCTTCTGGAGGAACGTCTTCAGTTTTTGGCAACGACTCATCAAGTTCTAATGGAGAAGGTATAACTTCCGGAGCAGGTTTTCCAATTCGAACTGTTCGCTTGTCCGCAATAAGGGTAAGAAGTTCGATAACTGTATCAAGTTTCTTGTTTAACTGCGCAAATAACTCTTTGTAGTCTTGATTATTATCTGAAGAATAGTTTGTTTTCTTGTCTTTGTTGCCTTCAAAGTAGTCACCAACATCGTTATAGCTTCTCTCATTTCTGTAATTATCTGGTCGGCCAAAACAATCATCGCAATATACAGGTTTTTCGCCTGTTGGTTTAAATGGAACTTCACATCTTTTACCACAGTTATCACAAATTGCGGAATACATTTTACGCTCACTCCTGTCATCTCTGCCATATTCACGAGGTTTGAATCCACCACGACCTCCACGATCGTTTCGTCCACCGCCGCCAAATCTTTTACCGCCTGAAAAATTTCTCATATTGTTTGTGATTAAATATTACTGTCAGTATAAGTGAAAGACAGGGGAATTGCAAAATTATCTATCGGTTCAGCTATTTTCTTGGATTCTTTATGCGAAATGCCACCATTCTTGTCACAAAATCATAGGGAAAGGGTTTATCAAGAGGAAACTGAATTGTTCCTTTGAAATGCTTGTAATTTTGCAGTTCTGATGAAAATTCATTTTCCAAATCTTCAGCCAGAGGATATACACTTATATGTTTCGCATATGCTCCAATATAAATTACGTATTTCCCTCCAATTTCAAAAACAGGAATGCCATAACTAATTCTTTCAGTGATTCGCGAATCCAGCTTCAGAATAATTTTGCGAAGCTTTTGTAATATTTCCTGTACTGCGGAAGGGAACTGTAAAATATATTCATCAACAGTTGTTGCTTTTGTTTTCTTTTGCAGAGATTCCATACACATACTAACAACTTAGTTATCCTTTATTATACAAGCTTTTCGGGTTAGTATTGCGACACCATAAGTTATTCTTCGAACTGACTGTTGTAAAGCTTTGAATAAAATCCATCTTTTTGAAGTAATTTTTTGTGTGTTCCCTGCTCTACGATGTTTCCTTGGTTCATGACAAGAATTACATCTGCTTCTTTAATCGTAGAAAGACGATGGGCAATAATAAAGCTTGTTTTGCCGTCCATAAGCTTTTTCATGGCCTTCTGAATCAATATTTCTGTACGGGTATCAACAGAGCTAGTTGCTTCATCTAAAATAAGCATTGGCGAGTCCGCAAGCATTGCGCGGGTAATTGTGAGTAGTTGTTTTTCTCCTTGAGAAATATTGTCAGCAGACTCATTGATTTCCGTGTCGTATCCTTGTGGAAGAGATTCTATGAAATGATCTACATGTGCCATTTCTGCTGCGTGCTTTATTTCCTGTAGTGTTGCGTCAGGGTTTGAGTATGCAATATTTTCCTTTATTGTTCCCTTAAATAGCCATGTATCCTGAAGAACCATTCCAAAGAGCTTGCGCACATTTGAACGTTTTAATGTTGAAATATCTACGCCATCAATTTTAATCGAGCCCGAGTTTACTTCGTAAAAGCGCATTAGTAAATTGACCATTGTTGTTTTTCCTGCACCTGTTGGGCCGACAATCGCTACCGTTTGGCCCGGCTTGATATTCGCGGTAAACCCTTTAATAATTAATTTCTCTGGCTCATATCCAAACGTAACATTTTCAAATGAAACTTCTCCTTTGATTTTTCTCGCGTCTAGTTCACCTGCTTTATCGGTGGACTCTTCTGCTTCTTCTATAAATTCAAAAACTCGTTCTGAAGATGCAACAAGCGATTGCAGAACATTTGCAATATTGGCGGTTTGAATAATCGGCTGGTTAAATTGCTGTAAATATTGAATAAATGCTTGAATATCACCAATATTTATTCGACCTTCAATAGCTAATTTACCTCCAAGTACTGCAATACCGACATATCCGATATTTCCAATAAAGCTCATTACTGGGAACAATAAACCGGAAAGAAACTGTGATTTCCAACCGCTGTTATGTAACTCTTTGTTAATCTTTGTAAATTTCTCCAGAGAGCGAGCTTCCGCATTAAAAGCTTTCACCACAGTGTGACCTCCATACATTTCTTCTATGTGTCCATTCATGTCACCAAGAGTTTTTGATTGCATTGTGAAAAACTTCTGCGACTTTTTGATAATGACTCCGGTAACAATTAAACTTGCCGGCAATACCAGAAGCGCGACAATCGTCATAAGCCAGTTGATTGAAAACATCATGATTAAAATTCCAATAAGCGTTGCAATTGAGGTAATTAACTGAGACATACTTTGGTTCAATGTCTGACTGATCGTATCAATATCATTTGTAATACGGCTTAAAATATCTCCATGGGTATTTGTGTCAAAATATCGCAACGGAAGACGATTAATTTTTTGTGAAACATCTCTACGAAGCTTGAATGTTACATCTTGAGACACTCCGGACATTATCCAGCCCTGAATGTAGCTGAAAAATGCACTAAGTAAATAAAGACCAATGAGCCACAACGCAATTTGTCCAATGACATCAAATCTAAATTCCGGCTTTACAGTAAGGTCAAGAGATTTAAGCTTTTCCAAGCGATCTTCAGGGATTTGCTGTAGTTGTTCAGGAGGAATAAACTTTAGCATAACTTCTCCTTTTGTCCCTGGAGGAAGTTCCATTCCTTGAGGTAGTTGCTCGCGTGCTTGAGTGTAGATTGTAATGTTTATGTAATCTTCAACAATCTGATTTGTAATATTTCCAAGAATTTTAGGACTAACAATCGTAAAAACTGTGCTCGCAATTGCAAAAATAACAACGGCAATCATTTTTCCCCAGTATGGACGGAGGTAACCAATTAGCTTTCTCAATGTGCCCTTAAAATCTTTCGCTTTTGCTCCCATAACTATTCCGCCGCCCATCATTCCTCCAGGGCGTCCTCCCATTGGCATTATCGGACGCTGTTCTTTTTTCATCGTGCTCATACTATTTATTACCTCCAACAATAGCTAATTCTTTTTCACTTAATTGTGACTGCGCAATTTCCTGATAAACTTCCGACGTTTTCATAAGTTCCGCGTGAGTTCCCTGTCCAACGATTTGCCCTTCGTTAAGCACTATAATATTATCTGCATTCATAATTGTGCTTACTCTTTGAGCCACAATAATAACTGTTTTTCCTTTAGTTTTTTCGGAAAGTGCCTTGCGTAACGTTGCATCAGTTTTAACATCTAATGCAGAAAAACTGTCATCAAAAATGAATATATCGGGATCTTTGGCAATCGCTCGCGCAATGTTTACTCTCTGTTTTTGTCCACCCGATAGGTTTGTTCCGTCTTGTGCAACAGCTGTTTCGTATTGTGCTTCGAATCTTTCAATAAACTCTTTTGCTTGCGCAATATCTGCAGCTTGTTTCATCTTCTCTTCTTGAATTTCAGCTTCACCAAAAAGAATATTGCTTTGTATCGTGCCTGAAAAAAGTACTGCTTTTTGCGATACATATCCAATTTTTTCTCGGAGAGCGTTTTGAGAAACACTTTTTACATTCACACCGTTTACAAGCACTTCACCACTTGTGGCATCGAAAAATCTTGGAATCAAGTTTACAATTGTTGATTTACCACTTCCGGTACTTCCAATTATTGCTGTCACTTGTCCTCGGTTGGCAGTAAAACTAATATCTTTTAGCACCGGTGTTTCTGCATTGCCGTAAGAAAAATCTACATGTTTAAACTCCACTTCACCTTTTTTTGCCTCGATAAAGTCGGCGGGAACAAGGGGATCTGTAATTTTTAGTTGTGTCTCCAGCACTTCTGATATTCGTTTTGCAGAGATAATTGCTCGAGGGATCATAATAAATACGAACGATAGCATTAAGAACGAAATAATAACCTGCATTGCATACTGCATAAATGCAAGCATGCCTCCAATTTCCAGGTTTCCATCAGCAATATGATGTGCACCAACCCAAATAATGGTGATTGTTGTTAGGTTAAGGATTAAAAACATTATTGGCTGCATAAATACCATTGCTCTGTTTACAAAAAGATTTGTATTAGTCAGATCTGTATTTACCTGCTGGAATTTTTCTTCTTCTATTTTTTCTGTATTAAACGCGCGAATTACTCGTAATCCTGTTATATTTTCTCTTGCCGTGAGGTTTAGTTTGTCTGTAAGCTTTTGTAGTAGTTCAAACTTTGGAATCACAAGTGTAAAGAGAACTATAATAATGGTAATCAGCAAGGCCACCGATACCGCCATAATCCAGCTCATTGAAGGAGCAAGGTGATATGCTTTAATAACTGCACCCACACCAGTTAT
The DNA here is from genome assembly GCA_030583825.1 of Candidatus Dojkabacteria bacterium. Classification (GTDB taxonomy): domain Bacteria; phylum Patescibacteriota; class Dojkabacteria. Next base: position 1,035,253 of record CP129477.1, read on the forward strand.
CGGAGCCATAAGTACCATTCGAAAGATGAATATCAGTACCATTTGCACTTGTTGAATATCGTTTGTTGATCGTGTGATAAGCGAAGAGATTGAAAAGTTGTTAAATTCAGCAAGAGAAAAACTTTCTACTTTTTCAAATACAGCTTTGCGAGCATCCCTTGCAAACGAAGTCGCAACCACAGCGGAAAAGAAACCTGCAAGAATTGTACAAACACCTCCAACCAATGCGACAAAAAGCATTTCTATCCCTGTATTGAGAATAAAACTCTCATTTTCTTTTACGATTCCTTCATTAATAATTCGTGCGAGATAATCTGGCAACTGTAGGTTTACGGTCACCTGCAAGTATGTCAAAACAACGATTGCAATAATAAAGAGAATGTATGGCTTTAGATATTTGGAAAGTTTAATCATTCTTATTAAGTCCCTCAAGTATTTGATTTAAAATTCTAGTCAATTCTTTAACGTCATCTTCAGAAACAAATTTCAGCACAGAGTTAACTTTATCCATAAAGGTAAGACGCATTATACTCAGCTCCTTTTTGCCTTTATCACTGAGAGATAAATGAATAATTCTTCTATCGGAATCATTATTTTCTCTGACGATCCACCCATTACTTTGTAACCTCTCTATTAGCTGTGCAATTGCAGCAGAGGACATACAAAGATCAGTAGCGAACTCACCAACGGTTACTTTTGGATTTTCATTGAGAAACCGTAGCGCATGAAATTGTAAAAATGTTGCTGCACGCTGTTCTTTGCTCATCTGATTCTTGGCAATAACATGCTTTCGCAACTTTAATATTGTTGCAATTAATTGTTCTGTTAATTCTTTTTTCATAACAACTTTCTGCTTTTTTTCTCAGAAATACCTAGATATCTTATGCCATTAGATATGTATTGTCAACTATAGAGGGTAAAAAGACACATTATTACGGTATTAACTTTGATTTTTTAGACTTCGCAGAAGATCCTTCATTTTTGCGGTATGTAGCCAACGAGTCGGTGGTGTTCCTGTAACAGGTGTTCCGTTAAAATTTCCTTTTAACTTTCCAGCAACTGCTAGATTAATAGCATACTGCTCTTCACTTAGTGCATTATACGCATCTTTTTGCATTGCAATTATTTGTCCATGACTATTGCTGAAAAATGAGTCAACAATCGTTCCTAACCTCACCTTTTCAAGCTCGAAAAGTTTATGAAGGTATTTTCGTCCAAATAACTTCTCCAATCCTAAAACACCTGACCACTTTGGCTTACTCGCAGTGCTTGGAAAAGTGAATATCACTTCGAATCCCATTCTAAAAGGAGAAATATAATCCAGATTGAGAAACTTTTCTTTAATTTGTAAGTCTTTTCCGTACAAATTAATATATTCCAACTCTCGTAATACTTTCCAGAACCTGTGCTCAAGCCCCTTTTCTTCATACGCGTAGTAAATATCTTTCCATACAGAGTGTGGTGCAGGATTTCCTGCAACAATCAACAAAGAAGGCTTTTCGCTTGCGACCTCGGGAACCCAAGATTTGTGTGGATAGGTAATAATATTTCCTTTTCGAAATAAAACGTGTTGATTTGTTTCATCGGAAGTATAAAAATCCTCCCATTTTTCGTCAAAACGCTGTAGCTCTGCCGGTGTAGGATATAGCAGATTAAGATCGAGTGTACATTCATAACTTCCTAATCCAATTTTGTGAAAGGATAACATTTATTATTGTATCACTGCCGAGTTTCAAGGAGTTCAACTGTGGGTAGCAAATATGTAATGCGAGAATCATTATGAATCAGCCCTTTTATCTCGTTAAGAGTAAACCATTTTACTTCATCTTGGCCATCAAGTGGCTGCGCTTTTCCGGACAAATATTCTGCTAGAAAAGTTAACGACACGACATGGTGGCCACTACTTCGGATAAAACCGCTTGTTGTCAGAAGCTGTATAGAATCTTTTATTTTTACTCCGGCTTCTTCCTCAGCTTCTCGGGCTAATGTACTTTCAATAATTCCGTGACCAGTTTCGAAATCAACTTTTCCTCCAATAAAGCTCCATGTCCCTCCTGCCTGATCATCATTACTTGCTCGCAATCCGAGTAAATACTTATCTTCCTTTTTAATAATCGCTGAAACTAAAACAACATGTAACGGCATCTCTTCCATAACTTGTAAGAATAAATTTATGATAAACCCATATGGGCTTTATTAAACTACTTTTACATTAAGCTATCCCCGATGTGACTGAAGAGGCCTTCGGTAAATAGTACGTTATAATTATGAATGCTACACAAGACTCAGTTGCAAATACTCGAATCTCTCTTATTTTTGCAAGAGGCAAGGTTTCAGGAACTAAATATAAAGCAGATGCCTACAGATCAATTTAATTTTCATATCAAACAACTACGAAAGCTGGGATATATTCAAGTTGAAAACCGCGCGTATTCACTAACTGATCTTGGAAAAGACTTTGCCGGTAGAATTGATACCAAGTCACACAGGTATACGATACAACCGAAAATTGGTGTTTGTTTATTTGTTTTTCAGAAAATAGGGAATGAAAAGCTTATCCTTTTAGGGAAACGGCTGAAAGATCAGTCAAAGGGCTTATGGGGGCCGTTTTCAGAGAAAGTTCACATATATGAGCCTATCGAGAACACAATTGTACGATGCCTAACTACTGAAACGGGATTAACACCACTCTCGTGGGACTTTGCAGGAGTACACCGTTATATGAGTTCTAGCGTTGACGTTATTTTGCAATGCTTTCTTGTAACTCATTATTCGGGGCAACTTCTAAGTGTAACTTCTGAGTCCGAAAACAGCTGGATTCCTCTTAGTAAAATTGGAGAAATGAACACATTTCTTGGGTTAACAGAAATATTGGAAAACATAGAAACGTCAGAAAAATTCTTTTTTGAGGTTACATCTCTGGCTCTAGACCAAACGCCAGCGCAAGATCAATAGGAAGCTTATAATCTGCAATCCAGACTCGCCTGTCAAACTTTTCAATTCTAATGCCTTTAGGAAGCTTTTCTGGCTCTGCTAATTCCATAACTGTGACATACTTCTTGTCCTGCACTTTCTCAAACATTTCTCGTGCATGAGCTTCGTCTCTTAATCCTACGCGAGGCTGAATTGATAGAAGAAGATCAAGAAGTTCCAGTGTATCTTCTATTTCATAAGATTTTGCAGAGATTATTTTCACTCTACCCACAACTGGGCCACTAGATTCTTTTATATACATGATATCTCCAGGAGTTACTTTATTGTACGGAGCAATTCTCTTGTAACTAAGCTTGATATCAACTGTTTTTGTGCCGTCAAAAATCATGTTTATATAATCACGGCTTTTCTTTTTGTTGTATATGGTAAGGTGATTCATACTCTCAATCTATTTTACAATACGTCAGTAGATCTATAAACCCAAAGAGAGTCTCTGTTTATTTTTCATTGTTCCCATACCGATTATCCAGCCTTCTTCTGTAATGCAATCTATTTGCTCTTTATGGGAAAGCCCTTCAGGAACTCCTAACAATGATAAAAGTCCATCCTCCATATCGTTTTTGTGAAGCCAATTAACTGTCGCACGAACCTGGGCTTGATCTTTTATTATTGAACTGTCTAGTGTGCCTGAAAAAATGCCCGGCCAGATTTCTATATGTAAAATAAGTGGTTGATTGCTCGTAACAGGAGCCACGAAGCCTGTTTCAAATGGCCAGATTTGAGAATACTTTTCTAAGAATGGATGGAATCGAAGTTTATGTATAGCAGGAATTCCTACTAAGGTCTGCCCACCTACACTTGCACTGCCAATAAGTTTCCATACCGGCTGAGCTTTTGACTCTCTCATTTCTGTCCAGCGAAATTTTCGCAAAATATGCCCAGTTCTTGTGTGGTATGGGTATCTAGGACTTTTTGGACTAAGATATTCTAACTTAGTATTAACAGGGCATCCCCATAGCGGGCCATAATTGGTTGAACCACTCAAGAGGGAGTTTAAATATGCAGCAACTTCAAAACGATTATTGGAATTATCAGGATTATCAATTATTAATTTAGAAAGTTTGTTCCATAGTAATCTCCATTTTGGAAACTTACCACGAAGATCAAGTGCATCAATAAACCCTGCTGGAAATCCGAAATCTAAATCATATCCAACTATAATCCTTTCTTTATTAGTAACAGCTGAACTTAAAAGTGGTAATAAATATTCTATACATTCAAATCTTGTACGAAAATAGCTCTCTTTTTGAATGCCATTTTTATCTTTTTCACCTACCCAGATTGCGTCATGCGATGGTTTTGCAGCACTTGGAGCACTTCGCGCGCTCCAATCAACAGCAATATATTTATCAAACAACATTTCTACAGTCACTAATAGTTATTAAAGAATGATAATTGAAAAGGTAAGAAAATGATACTGAAATTGATTTCACGAAGAGAATTGTTTACTTTTGAGGAAAATATCTGGCGGGGTTGACGGGGCTCGGTCACCTCGCATCCTTACCCTGCCTGATAGGTATGCTCCTCGACCCCATTCCGCTCATTTCGAACAGTAATCGTACTGTTCTCATTCGGGTTTCTACGCCCCCAATAAATAAATTAGGGTCTCTTACCGTCCTTAGCAGAACGACACGAGACCCTAAGCGGGGTTGACGGGGCTCGAACCCGCAGCCTTCCGCGTGACAGGCGGATGCTCTAACCAAATTGAGCTACAACCCCAACTTGTGAATTATAACGTAAAATTGTTGAAAGTCAAAATACTTATCCCATCAAATGCTTCCTTACATCTATAACAAGACGCTCCTGATCCGGATCTCTTTCTTCACCTACAGGAAAAAGAAATTTAACGAGATTATAGCCCTGCTCACTCTTATCTTTACCTTCACGCTTGTCATACCACATAAAAGTTGCATCAAAAACAATAATATGAGGAACTCCTGCTCCAACAATAAAGAAATCAAGATCTAAAAGCTTTCGTGTTTCATTTTGAAGGCTTCCTATTCTGTGGGCAAAATCTACTCTTTCTTCAAAAGATGGAAGATATGATTGAGGAAGCGTCTGTGAAGTATCCCTAAACTGTTTATACTGGACACCTCCTGTAGCATACGGCTGAACTATGTGAAAAGATTGTTCACCTTTTTGATCCAATCGGCAAAAAGTACTAGGTAACATGTATCTTACACTTTCATCATCCATATATCGCGCAACATTATGATGTGTAGCCTCCTGGTGATCAAAAAATTCATCCAAAGTCGCTCCCATCCCTCTAAACCTATTAGTCACATCTGGACGGAGTGTTTTAACAAAAAGAGTTCCCTCTTCCGCAATTAAAAGAGAAGAACTGTACATTGTTCCTTCAATTGGAACAGAAAGTGGTGTTAACAACTCCCGATCAAACTCTTGTGGCAGAACTATGTCTCTGCTTTTCTCTCTATCAAACATATAGAATAATCCCCCTTATTCTATCTAATTATACCAAATTCTACAAAAAACTCCCAATTTATGGTTAAATACGATATAATGTCCGCATGCTTCGGTTAGAATTGCACAATATTAACAAGTTTTATGGTAGCAGACAGATTCTCAAAGACGTATCTGTCTCACTAGCAGACGAAAGTATCGTTGGGCTTGTAGGAAATAACGGCGCGGGAAAAAGCACCCTTTGTAACCTTATTACCGGTAAAGACGATGAATTCACTGGACAGAAAAACTTTCATCCTGGGACAAAAGTCGCATACTTTCAACAGCTTTATGATAGCGCTCCTGAAAGCTCTGACCAAAATGTATTTGATTATGTACTATCAACGCAAAAAGAAGTATTAGATCTAGAAACGCGTTACCACGAATTACTAAGAGAACTTGAGCAAAATCCAACTGATTCTGATCTGTTAGAGACCTTTGGCATAGTGCAGGAAGAATATATGAACAAAGAAGCTTACTCTCTTGTGGAGCGTATTGAAAATACTCTAACAGGATTAGGCGTTACAGAACAAGGAGATGGTGAGCGAAATATTTCATGGTACTCTATGATGGCTCAACTATCCGGAGGTGAACGAAAGATTGTCGAGCTTGCAACAATTCTTTTGAATGCTGATGCAAACGTGCTTATTTTAGACGAGCCGACAAACCACTTAGATGTTAAAGGTCGCGAGTGGTTAGAAGATTTTGTGAAACAGTTCAAAGGCTCGGTAATTATTGTTTCACACGATAGATATCTATTAAACAGAATATGTCAGAATATCTGGGAAATTGAGAATGGTTCCGTCGCAACCTATAGAGGAAATTACGACAAATATGAAAAGGACAAAGCTCTAAATCGTGAAACATTGCTAAAAACATACAGATTGCAACAAAAAGAGCTTAATCGGCTTGAAGAGTTGGTAAAGGAACTTTTTCGCAAAGTGAAAATAGGTGCTGGGCCTGCAATTGTTGCCCAGTATAATGCGACAAAGACCCGTGTCGAGAAATTTAAAGAAACGATAATTGAAAACCCAATGAAAGACAAACGGGAATTTCATTTTACACTCCCCGCCCCTGCTGAATTTGGGCATACAGCATTAAAAGCAGATTCATTTTCTTTCAAGTACAATGAGAACAGAGTGTTATTTGACGATACCTCGTTTGTTGTCACAAATGGAGATAGAACTGCGCTACTCGGAAGCAATGGCTCCGGCAAATCAACACTCATGAAATTAATATTAATGAGATATTGTATTGATAAAGATATTTCGTTTAAAACGTTTGGTATTGAAGAGTTTGCGGAAAAACATATTGACCAAGTCAAAATCAGTGGACTATACCTCGGCCCGAGTGTTACCGTCGGATATTATTCGCAAAACCACAGCCAGCTTAACGGATCCCTAACAATTCGAGAGTTTTTGGCAAACCTCGGAATCCGCGATGAAAAACAAGTGCAAAGTATAGTGCGTCAGTTTCAATTTGATTCCCGCACAATGGAAGAAAAGTATATCAAAGACCTCAGTGGAGGAGAAAAGAGCAAGTTACAATTTTTATTACTTATGCTCTCAGGTGCGAATGTTTTGCTACTGGATGAGCCAATCAACCACTTAGATATTTCTTCAATGAAAGCAGTTGAGTCTGTACTTGCAAGCTTTAAAGGCTCAATTATGGTTATCTCACACGATCGTTATTTCCTGAACCGAATTATTAATAAAGTTTTTCACATTGAAGACAAGAAGGTAAAGGAATTTTTCGGCAACTATGACGAATTTCTTGAAGCAAAGCATTAGAGATACCGTCCCCTAGCTTGTTCTTTATTACACCACGCGCGATATACGTTTTTAAAAGATAGGTTTATTGCGGATCTATCGAGAATTATAATATAATGAGAATAATCTAAAATGAGCAACTACTTCATTGAACAATGTTTTGGCTCAGGTTTCTCAGAATTGAACTTTCACAAAGCATAACTCTCTTTTATTTGGGGCAAATATTTTAGCGATGAGATTAAGACGGCAAGCTCTTCACAAAATATTCACCACCATTCCTTTTGTTGCATTTTCTATATTAATAATCGCATTTCTTTTAAAAAAAGTTGATTTCTCTCAATGGCTTATTCTTTCGACAGACGACCATGTATTGGGCGAAGATCAGCTACCTGAACCAATAGCATATTGGGCTCTTAATGAAAAATCCGGACTTGAAGCAACAGATAGCACCCTCGATGCTGCAAATGGAACACTTGTAAACATGCTGGGAACCGAATGGGCCCTGGGTCGTATTGGAAATTCGCTAGTATTTGACGGTATTGATGACTATGTCACAGTAAGCGATGCTGCCAAATTAAACGTTGATAATGCTGAGTCATTCGCAATATCAGGATGGTTCAAAACTAATGCTTCTGTTACTTCTAATGCGCTAATCATAGGTAAGGGTGGACTAAATACATCACAGCCAGGGTATTCTGTATATTTGAACGCTTCCGGTCAAATAGCATGTGGTATTTCTGATAATGCGACATTCCCTAAAAACATAGCAATTTCAAGCGATAGTTTCGATGATGAAGAGTGGCACTTCTTTACCTGTGTTAAAAACGCAAACAGCACGCTTCAATTATATGTAAATGGTTTGCTGCGACATAGTGTTGCTGTTACCTCCGCAAGCTTAACGAACTCCGAGAATTTGCTCATTGGTTCTGCATTCCCCGGAATTATTGATGAAGTAAAACTCTATGACATTCCCCTTTCCAGCAACGACGTAGCCAATTTCTATAATCAGCAGGCTTCAATTATGGGCTTAACCTCTGTTGTATCAAATGATGGACTTGTCGGTTATTGGAAAATGGATGAAAGTGCCTGGACTGGTGCTGCTGGGCAAGTTATAGATAACAGCGGAACTGGAAACCATGGAACATCCACTGGCGCAAACACCACAACAGGCAAGATAGACAGGGCCGGAAGCTTCGCAGGAAACGTTAACTCTAACGTGAATGTCGGTAATAAAGCGAATCTGAATTTTGGAACAGGAAATTTTACACTAAGCACTTGGGTTTATTTTGATAGTACTGCTCCAACCAATATAAACACGATCATGTCTAAAAAGGTTAGTGGAGCAAACGCAGCAGGATACGCATTATGGATAAATACGTGGAACACAGCAGATAGAGCGGTAAGATTCGCACTCGCTAACGGAAGCAGCGGTGTCGAGGTAACAAGTGGCGTAGCAGGCATTCAAGATAATACCTGGACTCATATTGCTGCGGTTAGAAAAGAAGGCGCTCTGTATTTATATGTCAACGGTATTTTAAAAGGTACAGGTACATATGCAGGTTCTGTGAGCACTACAAATCCTTTTTATTTTGGCAGACATCAAAACAGCTATCCTTTTAAAGGTCTTATTGACGATACTCGAGTTTATAATCGCCCATTGAGCCATAGTGAAATAATAACACTAGCTATGAACGCTCCACCTTCTACAGAAGATCTTATAGCTGGAACTGAAATGACAATTTCTTCCCCGCTTATTTATTGGAAGTTTGATGAGAAGTCCGGAGCAACAACAATCAACACTGGAAGCATGGGAGCAAGCGGCAACGGAACACTCAATAACTTCTCAAATGACCTCAGAGTACTTGGAAAGATCGGCTCAGCTATAAAATTTGATGGAGTTGATGATTATATTTCAACACCTGACCACGCATCTTTTACGTGGGGAAACCAGTTAACCGTATCCGCGTGGTTTAAGTCAGGAAGTATCTCGGAAGCAAAATCACTTGTTGCGAAATCAGGAAATACATCACAGTTTGAATTTCATCTTTCTCTTGAAACCGATGGGCGTGTAAGATGTTGGATTTCGACAAATGGAACAGCAAATGTGCCACTCGCATTTAGCGCGTCCATAAACTACACCGACAACCAATGGCATTTTGCAAGTTGCGTATATAACGGCTCTAATTTATTAGTATCTGTGGATGGTACACGAGGTACGGCAGTAAGCAGAAGTGGAAATATATTTAACGGTACTAATTCATTAACTGTAGGAGGAGATCCTGGCTGGACAGGAAATAACTGGTTTTTTAATGGGCAGATAGATAATGTAAAGGTTTGGAATACTGCATTAACCTGGAGAGAACTTATGTTGGAATATAATAGTGGAGCTCCGATTGCTTATTGGAAGCTGGATGAAGGCTCTGGTACAACAGCATTGGACTACAGTGGCAATGGATTACATGGAACACTTACAAATATGGATCCTGCAACTGATTGGTTATCTGGAACAAGTTGCAAACTTAACGGATGTCTCGATTTGGATGGAACTAATGATCACATTTCAATTTCAAACAGTAACTTTTTCAACTTCGCGAGAACCAGCGATTTTTCAGTATCTGGGTGGATAAAAATATCAGGTGCACAACCGACATCAAATCCTTGGTCACAATATACGGTTATAGAAAAATGGAATGGCGCAGCGGGAGGATATCCTTTTGTTATAAGATATTCGTCGGACAGTCACTCAGTTTTAGCCGCTAGGTACGATGGTACGAATAATCCAATGATATCTGGTACAACCATAATTGATGATGGGAAATGGCATCATGTGTTGTTTACAAAAAACTCTTCAGTATTATCTCTTTATATTGATGGTGTTCTAAATGGGACAATAACAGACTCTACGACTGGTACCACTAACAACAACAGTAATTTGTATTTCGGGTTACGTGCGGTACAGAACTTTGGCCCGTGGAAAGGCAATCTCGACGAAATAAAAATATATAACTATGGGTTTAATCAGTCTGACGTAAGTAAAGACTATAACCTAGGAGCTGCCTTAAGGTTTGAATAAATCTCTTACAAGTTTTTCTCATAGCAGAATGAACTTAAGTAACTGCGTATATTCTATGGCTTAAAATACTCCTGCCAAAGACCAAGAGTAATGAAATACATTAGGCCGAGAATCAGCATCATCGAGATATACTTATTTTTTAGCTCGCGTGTTTTTAAAGTTTTCTCTTGGTCTGATAAATCTTTTCGTTTTTTATAAATATTACCAATAAATGGAGATATCAGTATACTTACTACCACAACACTCACCGGAAAAACAATAGGAAACAATTCCCAGTAATCTAAAGGTTCTGGGTTGCCATAAGAAACAATTGCAGTTGTATTATCCAAAGTATCATAAACTTTAAAAGTAAAAGGCGCTATTCCAAAGCCTAAAAGTATTGTGATAAGGAGAATAATAGAGCTATATGTGCTTACTGGCCAATCTTTTTTCATTAATAATAGTAGCACAAATCAGATTTGAGTGTTGATGGCGAGAAGGCGCTACGCTGCTCTCACTTCCTTCGAGAACGCCCTCGTAGCCCTATTTCTTTCAACAAAGCTGTTCCACACTGCACTTTCAGTGCAAAATGAAAACAGAGCTGGTGGTGGGAATCGAACCCACGACCCCCTCTTTACGAAAGAGATGCTCTGGCCAACTGAGCTACACCAGCCCGAAAGACGGAGAACGTGCCATTTTATCATGTTTTTTCTGAAAGCGGTACACCGACTGATACAATCCTAGTAACAGGAAATTAGAAATTAATGACGAACCTCCATACGACATAAAGGGCAAAGCAACACCTTTTGTAGGCAAAAGTCCAAGATTCATGCCAATATTAATAAATACTTCGATCCAAAGTTTTACCATGAGCCCAAATACAATGTATTTTTCGTAGGGATCTTCGAGCTGGATTGCCACGTACGCCATTCGCGTGAGCAAAAGAACATACAGCATAATTAATAAAAACGCTCCTGCCATACCGCGTTCCTCCGTAAATGCGGCAAAAATAAAGTCTGTACGAAACTCCGGAAGAAATTGCAACCGGCTTTGTGTTCCCTGCCCTGCTCCTTTTCCCCAGATGCCACCCGACCCAATTGCAATTTTTGCCTGAAGTACCTGAAACGATTCTTCCTGCTCACTGACAAAGGATAAAATACGCTCTTTTTGATAGTCCTTAAGAATGTTAAAGTGCCACATTCCCCACAATGATGCTCCGGCAAGAATAAACGCCGCAATAACCCCTCCGCCAAGCAATACAAAGCTTGGGCTACGTAAGGAAAGAGCAACTAAAATAATTATAGGTAGAAGCAAAAAAAGCCAGGAGACGGCATATGCAAGGTATGCACCAATAACAATGGATATTCCCAGTATAATAATATTCCGTCCCCACTGATATTGCACGATGTACATTGCCCACATGAGCAGACAGGTAAGTAACACCATCACAGTTGTACCTGCATCAGGCTGAAGGAATATTAATAAAAGAATAATTGCTAGTCCACCAAGAGAAGCACTGGCTTTGTGGACTACGTGCAAGTCGTTACGACTTAAAAAGAAAGCCGTCCATAATATAGTGGCGTATTTAATAAATTCGGCTGGTTGGAATAAAAATGGCCCTAAAATATACCAACGTCGAGTAGCATTGACCAGACCTCCCAAAACAAATAATCCGGCAAGAATAACAATTGATGCGGTAAGCATCGTAATCTGGAGTATTGTATTCTGTGAATAATAAATACGAATTTGAGAAATAATCCCTAGAATAACAAAGCCAATAAGAAGAAAAATGAACTGTTTAATAACAACATTTTCTAACGACCAAACGCGATCATCAGGCTGCTGGGTCGTATAAAGAGTAAAAATACTAAGTAAAACAATTAAAACAGGAATAATAAAAACGATGATATCTCCAAACTTTGCTTTTCCATCCATGTTACGCTAATTCTTACGTCGAAGGAATGCTGGAATTTCTAATTCGTCATCTTCTTGCATTGAAGGAATTTCAGGAGGTTTCTTCATTGCTGGTTTTTCTCCTGCAAGTGAAACGTTAACACTAGGTTTCTGTTCTTCGCTTGAGCCTATCTCTCGTGGAACTTGAACCATTGGCTTTGCAAAATCGGATCCTTGCTTTAAGACTTCATCTGGAAAACCCGCGGCAAGTACTGTCAATTGAATATCGTCATCAAGTTCTGGATCAATAGATGCTCCGAATTTAATAACAGCACTTGGATCAACCATGTCAGTAATGAGCTGTGCTGCTGCTGCAACTTCCTGCATCGTAAGGCTTTCGCCACCACGAATATTGAAAAGCAATCCTTTTGCTCCTTGAATAGACATTTCCAAAAGAGGGCTTGTGATAGCTTGTTTTGCAGCCATTTCGGCACGATTCTCTCCATTGCCGTGACCAATACCCATCATTGCTGTACCAGAGTTTTTAAGAATGCTTCTGACGTCTGCAAAGTCCAGGTTAATAAAGCCTGTCTGCGTTACAAGGTTTGAAATGCTCAGGACAGCATTTGCAAGCACTTCGTCAACCTTACGCATTGCTTCAGGAAATGTAAGATTTCTATCAATAATTTCGAGAATTCGCTGGTTAGGGACAACAATCATTGCATCTGTTTTGTCCTTTAACTTTGAGATTCCTTCTAATGCAACGTCCATTCGTTTTCTGCTTTCAAAAAAGAATGGTTTTGTAACAACTGCTACTGTTAATGCTCCAAGATTCTTGGCAATACCACTAACAACAGGAATTGCACCTGTTCCAGTTCCACCACCCATACCACCGGTGATGAAAATCATGTCTGCGCCATCTAATGTATCGTGAAGTTCGTCTGCGCTTTCTTCTGCTGCCAATGCTCCCACCGTTGGGTCACCACCCGCTCCTAATCCCTGTGTTAAATTTCCACCAAGCTGCACTTTAATGCTTGCACGAGAGTTTTTTAATACTTGCGCATCTGTGTTTACTGCAACAAATTCAACACCCTCAATATTGTAATCATTGATCATTGTGTTGACAGCATTATTGCCACCACCACCGACTCCGACTACTTTTATCATTGCTGCTACATTTGTTGTTGGTTGGACTAACATATTGTTATGGGAATATTGATTTAAACATATCTTGGAAGCGTTTTGTCAGACCACTGAACATATTTCCTTCGCCGCCAGATGAGCTTGCTCCTTCTTCCGGAGAAAGCATTGCATATAAAATCAAGCCTTGTGCTGTTGCAAATTCTGGGCCACTAATTTCGTCAATCATACCTTCCAATCCGTGAGGGTTTCCTACACGTGCCGGAATACTTAATACATCTTTTACAATACCTGTAATCTTTGGTAATCGTGCAACTCCTCCAACAAGAACCATTCCTGCAGGAACTTTAATATCGTATCCAACGCGTGAAATTTCTTCTCTGACAAGTTCAAGAATTTCTTCAATACGTGCGCGCACAATTTTCTCAAGTGTATCTTTTGAGACCCTCTCAAGTCCTTGAATTCCAAGGAATTTCAATTCTACTTCATCTGATGAAGATGTAGTAACTTTTTCTTCTGCATCTTTTTCTTTCTTTGTTCCTTTCTCTGTTTTTGGTGCAGGTGCAGTTCCAACTGTATCTGCTTCCATAATTTCACGGTAGTGAAGTTTGATTTTTTCTGCTTCTTCAAGTGATGAGAGGTGTAAACCAACGGCAATATCGTTTGTGATATTTGCACCACCGACTGCAATTGAGCCGCTATATACAACTCCGCCTTCCTGGAATAAGACAATATCTGTTGTTCCTGCTCCAATATCTACTAATACAACGCCGAGTTCCCGCTCTGTATCAGTAAGTACTGCATACGTGCTGGCCCATCCACTAAATACGGTTGATTCAACTGCGATTGCAAGCTTCTGCACACACTTTGCAATATTACGAACGATGCTGGAAGGTGCAAGAATAATGTGACAGTTTACTTCAAGACGTGATCCACTCATTCCAATTGGATATTTAATACCTGACTGAGCATCTACAGTACACTCTGTTGCCATAATGTGAAGTATTTCGTATCCCTGAGGAACTGTAATTGTTTTTGATGCTTCAATTGCCCTAAAAAAGTCTTCCTGTGTAATTTCTTCGTGAGTAATTGAGATGATTCCTTTGTTATTTTTGCTGAGAATTGCTTTTCCACTAACTGAAAGATGAACGCTACCAATTGTAACGTCTGCCATACGCTCTGCAGCACTTAATGCTTGCGCAATAGCATTTACAGCTTCATCAATATTTACAACGAGTCCTTTTTTAATTCCTCGTGCAGGCACACTTGCAAGACCAATAACTCTTGGTGTTTGTAAGTCTTCAATGCTTGCAATAATTGCGGTAATTTTTGAGGAGCCGATATCTAGTGCCCCAATAATTCTTTTAGCCATGTTCTTTCGTTTTTATTTTAACATTACATTTACAAACTGTATAGTACGTTAATAGTCAAAAGTGGCGTTCGCTCCCCAGCTCTTGTTATCAGAAAATGTATCATCTCACTATGACTCTGTCAAATCGTAAATCTATCTCTCGAAACGCTTCTCCTCGTGCTTTTAGACCATTAATTGTATTGCCGTATTGTGTCACATAAAAATCTGCGGGGATATCCGGTGAAAAAATAACAGAGTGATCTTCGTACTTAGCTCGCAGGAACTGAGAACTTCCTTCTGTGACACTCTCGTACGTTTCAGGCTCTTCCAGTCCTGCCTTTTTTGATAGCTCAATTATTTTAACAACAGAAGTAAAAAGAAATGGATTATCGGGCTGCTCTATATTGAGAATTTCTGGAACTTCGTACCTGGCACAAGATTCGAGCGCAATTTTCTTTATTACCAATTTAGAGTCAACAAGGTAGCAATTTTCCACGTGAGTAAACTTTATCGTTGGCTG
Organism: Candidatus Dojkabacteria bacterium; assembly: GCA_030583825.1. Lineage (GTDB taxonomy): Bacteria > Patescibacteriota > Dojkabacteria. The sequence continues at coordinate 1,050,432 of CP129477.1, forward strand.
AATTTCTTCAAGTGTTATGTGCAGCGATGACGGCAGAATTTTATTTGCCTGTACGTTTTGGACAAGTACTGTGCAGTCTTCAACCGACTTTACAACATCGGCAACTTGGACAGAAAAAATATTTGCACCAAAAAACTGCTTTGTGCATGCAAATATTTCTGACTCTAGAATAAACTTCTTATTTTTAATTTCGACAACTTGAATATCACTTACATAAAAGATTGAGCTTGTTAAAAAAAGGTAAATCAAAAAGCCGCCAGTTAGAAATCCAAGATTTTTGAGCGTAATGAAGGATCTCAGTTTCTGAAAGAAAAGTTTCACGCGTTGGAATTTTCGTGACGGAGTATTCATTTTGTGAAACATGTTAAATTTAGAATTTTTAAATGTTTCACGCAAATTAGGGCTTTGATTTTGCTTTCTATTTCATAAGCAAAAGAAAAAGAGTGCCAAGGGTCAGGATCGAACTGACCACCACTCGCTCTTCAGGCGAATGCTCTACCAACTGAGCTACCTTGGCAGCGGATTGCCGCGCATAAAGCATGGCAACCAAGCAATTATACTCAAAGGACGTGATATTTACAAGTTACGGCGCGGTTACAGTGGGGGTTGGGCTAACCGAAGGTGTTGGTGTCACCGATGGAGAAGCTATTGGTGATAAAAGATCTAGTCGAGGTTTTATAAGCACGCTTTCCGGTGCAATGTCTTTCGCAGGCAAAAGGTAATGGTGTACTGCGACAAAACTTACTGACCAGGTTCCTTTTTCTTCATCTGCAGGGGTAATTAGCACTTGGTCGAAGTTAGATGCAAACCCTCCAGAAACTAAAAAGTCCAAAAATCTAAAAATATTCTGTTTTGTTCCAGAAAGTCCGAACGGGCCTTCAATTTTTCCTAAAGTAATCGCCTGCCCTGTTTGTGCAGTAATTGCACGTTGGGTTTCTGCGTCAATCTCGCGGCGAACGTCTACTTTATCCTCATTCAAATTAAGACGAGAGACTTCGAGGTCAAATTTTGATGCATTTTGGTTAATAAATGTTGCAAGCTCCGAAAGCTGAATTTCATCAGGAACCAGCTGGCGGGCTTGCTCTAAATTGGCATCAATATTTGGTTTTCCCATGCCAACAATTTCATTATATTTATCTTGCAAACGCTTAATTTCAGTCTGTTCTTCTTTTTGCTTGTCTCGAATTTGAGCAATTTCCTGAATCGTAGGAATATACAGTAAAAATGCCACTAAAAATGTAACAATTACTAATCCAAGAGCAATAAGCCCTGAAACAATAAATCCGCTGTTATCTTTCTTTTTAGGCTGACGCATTAATAAGGCTGTTGAGCCTCCCTGCTGTTGTGTTTGAATATTATTACTGTCCATTTTGTGCGTAAAGCTCACTTAAATTGAGAAAACCTTTGAGTTGAAACGATACTGTCCCAGTCTGCAAGTCTTCTGAAAAAGAGTTTAGGTTTAATTGTGTAATAATTGCCTTATCTTCAAGAAGCGAGTTCCATATTCGAACTGCAATTAAATACGACGGAGCCTCCAATTGCACAATTAACTCTCCTGCGGCGGTAAAGCTGTACATATTAATATTGGCTCTGGGGTCAATTTTTGAGTCAATGTATGTTCCGACAATACTTGGACGATATTGCTGCGTTCGGATAACATCCAAAACTGCGGTTTTATATGCGAGTGTATAGTAGTCGTCTTGTACCTGACCTAAACCGTCAATTTGGTTTAAAATAGTCACTTTTTGTGATTGCATTTCTTCTACTGTCCCTGTTTCAAAGCCTTTCATGAATGTTAATACAACGAAAATGACAATCATAACTCCAACCCAGACAATCAATCCCATAAAGCCTCGAACACCACTATCAACTTTTTTGAGATCTGTTTCGGTCGCTTGTGGAAGGAGGTTAACACCCATTTATTCTTCTTTCATACATAATCCTACAGAGACACAAAATCCTGGAGCCGATTTTTTAACGACGTCTGCCATTCCTCCCGGAACAGAAACTGTTTTCCATGGATCTGCAATATACACTTCGTACCCTAGCACTGATTTCAAGTATTCTGGCAATGCAGGAAGAAGCGCAGCTTCTCCACAAATAAATACCGTTGTTGGAGGTTGTCTTCCAATTTCTCCTTTGTAAAATTCAAGTCCGCGCAATACTTCAGTTACAATCATATCAATGACAGGTTTGAGAATATTATAGATTTTTCCATCTGCAGCAGAAGGATTAATACCATATGCTCGCTTATATTCTTCTGCCTGGGCGTACGATAGTTGAAATTCGTTAACCAGTGCTTTCGTTAAAAGGTCTGAGCCCGTGCTGATACTTTGAGAAAAGAATAGTTCTCCTCCAAGCATGACTGCCATATCGGTTGACTGTGCTCCAAAGTCAAGCATGATTCCATCTGCAATATTGTGATTACTTTTAATTGCTCGAAGAATAGAAAGTGTTTCTGATTCAATAGCAACAGGGGTTAATCCGGCTTTTTCTAAAATTTCAACATAAAGCTGTACCAATTTCTTGGGAGCTGCGACAGCAAGAATTTTTTTCTGACCAGATTGATCAGTCATTAGCTCAGTAAAGTCGCTTTGAACTTCTTCGACGGGATATGGAAGGAATTGCTTTAGCTGCCAATATACTGCATCTGTTAATTCGTTATCCGATACCTTTGGTACTGTTAACATTCGGCTAAAGACAGCACTTTCTGGAAGTGCAACTGCGACTTCTTTTATTGGAACACGAGAATCAACGACAAGCTCTTTTAAGCTATCAATAAGCTGTTGTTTATGCTCATCTTTATAGCTGTTTAGTGTTCCTGGAGGCGTTTGTACCGATGCAATATTACGAAGATCCCAGCCTCCACCTCGACGAGTAATATACACGAGTTTTAATGTATTATTTCCAAAATCTATTGAAAAGTGTGGCGGAATTGGGGCAGCCATACAAAAATATGCTTAATTAATTAGTACTAAAACATTATAGCAAACTATGGAAACTTGTATAGCCCCAGGTGGACGATAAATATCTTTTTCTGATACATTTTTATTTGTGAGTGAAGACAGGTTATTATCTATGAATTGCTTACTTGTCTCTCCCCGTGATAAAATTCGTTGACTGCGGGATCGTCTAATGGTAGGACTACGGCCTTTGGAGCCGTCTGTCTTGGTTCGAATCCAAGTCCCGCAATTTTGTGAGTAGCTGCTTAGTAAGCAGGTAGTCATAAAATTTGTTGGTACGAAATTCTACCTTACAAAGTAAAGGTTCGCTCTTGAGTTTTTCCTTTTTATGGCTGCAACTAAACGAAAGCACCATCCAAGTCCCACAGCAATATATTCAAAGCTTTTAGATAACAAATTCAACTTCAATAGGAAAATGGTCTGAACCAAAACTGTTATCTCCAATTGAGGATTGTTTTACTTTAAGGACGTTTGCTCCAACAATGTAGTCTAACTTAGTCCTCATTGTTAGAAATTTTTGTGTCGCGCCATATGGCACACAGTCCCTATATCTATATTGTTTCATAATATCTTCCACTGCTTCTTTCTCGTTTATAAAAAGATCCTTAAAACCATAACCGTAGATTAATGCAATAAAAAGATTTAAAGGTAGTGCTCCAAACGTATTGAAGTCACCGGCAATAATAGCCTTGTTATATTGTTCAAGTTTTGAAAAAATAGTTGCCAACTCTAAAGATCTTTGAGTGGGCGGATATCCATTGGTTAAATGAACATTACATACAGCTATAGTCTTTCAATTGATAACGCATTCGGCAAAGTGAAAAGTCCTTGCTTCATCCCAATCGAGGAAGTGCTGAATTGCCGATTTCTTTTGCCCATTTAAAGGAAATTCATTACTATCTACGACTTTAATTGTATTCTTTAATAATGTCACTAAGTAATATGTTTTTGAATACTGAATAAAATCATGAGATACAAGCGTATAGTACTCAGGCAGCTTCCGACGAATAAATGTTAACAATGGTAAAGATACTTCTTGCAAACAATATATATCAGCCTTATAGGCTTCGAAAAATTTATCAATGTTTCCTTCTTGATTGTTACTCGCAATATTCCAAGAAACTATTTTCATTCCAAAAGCTCATAAACTATATCTTTTATTTCCTCATTATTTTGCAATAACTCTTCAACCGTTGCTCCCTTTTCTTCTAATAAATACTGAACCATCAGGTGATATCTCAGGTAAAGCCCCGATTCTTTAGGGTTAAATTCTCTTTCATTACTTCTTAATCTCTCTCTGGCATCTTCAAAGTTCAAACTTCCTTTCGCAACATAGTCAGCATATCCTTCCTGAACCCATACCGGCAAGTTGAAATATCGAAGCCTTCCCACTTCATTAACTGTCATCGCATGAGTAACTTCATGTGCAATGTAATAAGAGAGTGACCTATCTGGGTCATTGAGCAATACACCCGACGCCCTGATTATCTTATTTTGTGCGACATCCGAAGGACGAATAAAGGTATTCCCATTAAAATAGATATACGCGATTCCCCCGACATTCTTATTAGTATTAGCAAAATATGTAAAACAAAATACAGTATCACAAAGAAAGACTTTATACACCAATTGGGGATCATACAACGGAGAGTTCTTTATTTTGCTTAATGCAATATTTGCAACAGAAATCACGTTTTCCTGTTTCTCTCCATTTGAATATAGTTTCAAGTTTTCAACCTGAACAATGTCTTTAAAGAAAATCCCCGGAAAGAACAGCGTTAAAAGATAAAATCCGCCAAGAGTAAAGAGAGAAATTAGAAAAGTAAGTAATGCCTGCTTCATATTCCACTTCATGATAGAGAGTATATCGCTTTGTTGAAAAGATTTCCTGTTGCATAGTGAAACTAATTTCACTAGATTCTCACCCCTTACCAGATTATACTTATTACATGACACATCTTCACCAAATACAAATGAAAATTTTGCGAGAGCTTTTGTTCCACCCAAAATCGAGATTCACCGATTTGAATATCTCTGGATTGTCGTCAGATCATTTTAGCTATCATATGCGAGAGCTCAAAAAGCTAGGACTGGTAGACAAAATCGAAGATACATACATTCTGAGCCACGATGGCAAAGAATTTGCAAATAGGATGGACACAGATAAAAATATTATGGAAAAGCAGCCAAAAGTTTCGGTTGTTATTTGTCCAGAACTTGAAATTAACGGAGTAAAACATTACGCGGTACAAACACGCTTGAAAGAGCCTTATTATGGATATAATGGTTTTATAACAGGAAAAGTACGCTTTGGAGAAAAGATTGTCGAAGCAGCCGCTCGAGAACTTCTTGAAGAAATGGGTATAACCGCAACATTTACCCCAATGTACGTTCTCCATGAAATGGTGTACAACATGTCTGGTAACATGCTGGAAGATAAGTTTTTCCACGCAGTACTTGCCACAAATGTTAAAGGAAAACTCGTAACCGAAATTGAGGGTGGAAAAAATAGATGGGTCACCAAAAAAGAATTTGAAGAAATGGCCCCCAAGTATCACAACGAAGACGATATCTTTGCATGGTTCGATGCCAGAAAATATGAATTCATAGAGGAAACGTATTTTATAGAATCGTTTTAAAATTAGTTACACCGTACCTTAAGGACAAGAAATCGAGATTCTTATATGTCGCAAGTGTCGCACTGGACAAACTAAGAGTAAAGTACTATAATACCAGCAGAATGATTCCTCAAGAAACAAGAACTGGGGATACTAATGGGGGACAGAGCGACATACTCAGTCAAAACATGAGATTTTCTCTCCCAGATGTCGCCTCAAGCGTCGAGATCGTATCTCAAGTAGACGCACGTGAAGCCGAACCAGATTCAAGTGGCAGATTTATCATCTATAAAACAAACGAAGTCTCTGCTTATTCTGCTCCAACCTCCCATATAGGAACATTAACAGAAGCCTATGAAAATGCAGTAAATATTGCTTATAGGGATAAATCAAAAGTAATACCTCCAGAAAGAACACTTCACATTGCGCGGGATGAATTGAGTGCCTGGTATATTTTTACTTACGAAGAAGAAGGCTTTGATCCAAACAGCAAGGAGTTTCAAAATGGAGGATTAATTGTCAGAGATGCGCAGGAGAGACGTTCAATAATCCTTGGAGGACTGATCGTCAAAAAACCAATAGACACTCAAACATACATTGAGGAATTTGTAACAACAAGCACAGAGTCACTTTCTTTACTTGAAGGTCAAATTCAAGAAAAATATGGAACATTAATTCCCGCTGAAATACTTGCAGAATTGTCAGTTGCAAATATTCCATTTATTGAGCTCAGCAGAGCAATTAATATATCTGGTGATAGATCAATTTTAAAAGATATACCTCCAGATATATTAATGCATATTCTCAAAGGACGGTCACTTCTTCGAGATATGAAACAATCTTTGTTTTGTGACGCAATAGATACTTCAAAAAGAACAATTCATGCACATGATACGTCTTTAGGTAATCCATTAAGAGCAGGAATTGTTGGCGCAGTAGGCTTTCGCCAGGGGGGCCCAGATGCCTTAATGAACTTATTTACACGCCAGACACATATTATTACAGATGCTGTTCAAGAAGTAGAGTTCGAAGAAGATATCGCTTTTTTGAAAGGTTTCTATCCAGATATGCGCAAAAAAATACAACCAGAAGATCTAATTCGGCTACAATATAGTACTCAAGGTCGGTATAGAAATCTTTTTACTGATGGCTTTTATAATACGTATAACGGGCCACACGGTGCGGGTACAAATCCATTGGTTCTTGCCGGAGCATTCTATCTACAACCAGAATGTGTTCCTGAATATACTCCCGCTGCATAAAAATATGTAACACCAAATTTTGTAAAAAGTGACCTTTTCTTTCAATTTCCAGGTCTATAAGTCTCTCTTTCGCTTAAGATCGTTTCCACTATTATTTGGATTGACATACTACATCTAGTAGTGTAATTTATAGTGTTATACTACTATTTGTATCTCTTAAGTAGTTATATCTCAAATTATTTTAGTTTTATTAAGCAACATGCCCGATGTAATCCCCCGCGAGTCAACTCAGCAAAATAAAGGTCTCTCTATTGACCGCGTATTTACCACTCCAGATCATAATAGACTTGAAGAGGTCATTTATGAAAGACGTATGTCAAAAATTACTGATGCTGCAGGCAAAGCAGTGTTTGAAAAAACAGACGTTGAAGTTCCTATCAGTTGGTCACAAGTCGCAACAGATGTTCTAGCACAAAAGTATTTTAGAAAAAAAGGCGTTCCTAAAATTTTCACAGAAATGGACGATTTTTCTGTAGATGATAGCTACGAAAACGTTGTCGGTGACGGAAACCACGATGATGTTGAAACAACCGGAGAAAATTCTATAAAGCAGGTTGCGCACCGTTTAGCCGGAACATGGGCATGGTGGGGTCATAAATACGGGTATTTTAAGACAAAAGCAGATGCAGAAGCCTTCTACGACGAAGTTAAATATACACTTATTAGTCAAATTGCAGCACCAAACTCTCCACAATGGTTTAATACTGGCCTACATTGGGCTTATGGCATTACAGGGCCATCTCAAGGACATTGGTATGTTGACCCTGATACAAAAGAACTTACCCCTTCACAAGACGCATATTCTCATCCTCAGCCTCACGCGTGTTTCATTCAGGAAGTAAATGATGATCTTGTTAACGAAGGTGGAATTTTCGACTTAATTACAAAAGAGGCTCGCATTTTCAAGTATGGGTCAGGCACAGGCACAAACTTCTCTGCCCTTCGCGAAGAAGGCGCGCCACTTTCAGGTGGAGGAACATCTTCCGGCGTAATGAGCTTTTTGTCGATATTCGACCGAGCGGCTGCCTCAGTAAAATCCGGAGGAACTACAAGACGTGCGGCAAAAATGGTCATTTTGAACATTGATCATCCTGATATTGAGAAGTTCATTAACTGGAAAGTAAAAGAAGAGCAAAAAGTTGTTGCATTGGTCACAGGAAGTAAAATTGCAGCAAAACACCTGAAACAGATTATGCAAAGTGCAGAATCTCATGGCATTGATCCAAAGAAGAACAGTGAGCTGAAAAAGCTAATTAAAGCAGCAAAAGAAGTAGAAGTTCCACTCAACTATATAAAGAGAGTTTTAATGCTTGTTGAAAACGGAGTTCCTTCGTCACAGTTTGATTTCGCAAGCTTTGATACAGACTTTCGCTCAGAAGCATACACAACCGTAGACGGACAAAACTCAAATAATACTGTGCGCGTTACAAATGAATATATGGAAGCTATTGAAAAAGATGGCGACTGGGAACTGACAAGTAGAATTAACGGCAAAGTTGTCAAAACAATTAAAGCTCGAGATCTCTGGAATCAGATTGGTAATGCAGCATGGCAATCAGCAGACCCAGGCTTACAATTTGATACCACAATTAATGATTGGCATACTTCCCCTCAAGATGGAAGAATTAATGGCTCAAATCCTTGTTCTGAGTATATGTTCCTCGATGAAACTGCCTGTAACCTTGCTTCCATTAACCTCGATAAGTTCTACGATCCAGAGACACAAACATTTGATGTCGAAACATATCGTCATGTCATTCGCTTGTGGACAATTATCCTTGAAGTTTCAGTATTAATGGCACAGCTTCCTTCAGCAAAAATGGCTGAACGAACCTACAAATATCGAACATTGGGGCTTGGGTATGCAAACCTTGGAACAGTTATCATGAAATCCGGCCTTCCTTATGACAGCGACGAAGCACGTGGAATTGCCGGCTCACTGACCGCAGTTCTTACTGGAGAATCATATGCAACATCTGCAGAGATGGCACAAGCCCTTGGAACATTTGAAAGATTCGATGCAAATCGAGATGATATGCTCAGAGTTATACGCAATCACAGACTCGCAGCATACAATGCAAACAGTGAAGAATATGAGAATCTCTCTATTCCACCAATGGGTATAGATGCGGAAGTTACTCCTGAGTATCTCGTCAAAGCAGCACAGAAAAGCTGGGATAAAGCATTGGATTTCGGTGAAAAATATGGATATAGAAATGCACAAACAACTGTTATTGCTCCTACAGGCACAATTGGCCTCGTAATGGACTGTGATACAACAGGATTTGAACCAGATTTTGCACTTGTGAAATTCAAAAAGCTTGTTGGAGGAGGATATTTCAAGATTGTAAACCAATCATTGGAGCATGCACTTGCCGTTCTTGGCTATGACAGCCTTCAAATCCAGGATATTATTACTTATGTTCTGGGAGCAGGAACACTTGATACTGCACCACATATTAATCGGCAAGCATTGCTACAAAAAGGCTTTACAGATGAAAAAGTTGACCTTATAAATTCTCAACTAAAGACTGCATTTTCTATTACTTTTAGCTTTAACCGCTATGTATTAGGGGATGATTTTATAAAAGGACTTTTTCCTGATAAAGAAATTGACCTCGATGATCCTTCATTTAATTTGCTCAAAGAGCTTGGATTTTCTGACGACGAAATCGGTGAAGCAAACGAGTATATCTGTGGTTCTATGACAATTGAGGGAGCACCACATTTGAAAGAGGAGCACTATGCAGTATTTGACTGCGCAACAAAGTGTGGAGCAAAAGGTACGCGATACATTGCTCCAATGGGCCATGTGAAAATGCTTGCCGCGGGCCAGCCATTTATCTCTGGTTCGATTAGTAAAACAGTGAACCTTCCAGAAGAGGCTACTCTTGAAGATATTGAACATACGTATATGCAAAGCTGGCACATGGGACTCAAGTGTATTGCCCTTTACCGTGATGGTTCAAAGCTTTCACAGCCTTTGTCATCATCTTCTTCGGCAGACGATGTGTACTCGAAACTTTTTACCTTTGAGGACGAAACAGTAGTTACTCCGCAAGTTGTCTCTCAAGCTGTCCAAATAGAGCAAGCACAAAAATTAATGGCACTTCGCCGCAAGCTTCCAAATGAGCGACTTGGCATTACTCATAAGTTTGAAGTTGGAGGACATGAGGGTTACATAACAGTTGGACTATTTGAAGACGGTACTCCTGGCGAAATCTTCCTCCGAATGAACAAAGAAGGAAGTACTTTAAGTGGAATCATGGACGCATGGGCAATCTCTTTGTCATTAAATTTGCAGTATGGTGTTCCATTGCAAGTATTAATCAATAAGTATGCTCACTTGAGGTTTGAGCCGTCAGGCTTAACAAATAATAAGAGCATTCCTATGGCAAAATCTATTGTAGATTACCTCGCACGATGGCTTGCCTTAAAATTCCTGGACACTGCATCTGCAAAGAAATATCACACAGAGGAGCTTGTAGAAAGATCCCACCGAAATGGTGATTTGAAAGCTTCAGATATCGCAATGCTGTATGGTATGAAGCATAATGAACATCAAGCAGCTTCCACAACTAGTATTGTGCAACAAAATACCCCTGTGACTGAAAAGAAAGTTGTTGAGGAAGTTGTCCAAAAACAACAAGAAGGGATATCATCAGAAGCTACAAACTTAGAGCAGTTGCAAAAAGATCAAATTAAACAGGCAATGGCGCAAAATAATGAAGATGCTCCAATTTGCCACCAATGTGGTGCTGTAATGGTTCGAAACGGCTCATGCTATAAATGCCTTGAGTGCGGAACAACAACAGGATGTTCATAAAAGGCATTTAGTGTTCAAGGTTACTTTAGTGTAAAAGAGCGGTTCCGAAAGGAACCGCTCTTTCTTTTTAATATAGACTGTTTATTTACTAAACCATGCCCATTTGTTACAGTAAGATATGACATTGCCAAAGAATATAAATCTACAGACCGTTCTTCTTGTTGTGTTATTCATTCTTGGTGCTGGTATTGTTTTTGGACAATTAATCCAATCTGGAAAGCTGGCTCTTTTTGATCGCTATGCTTGCGAAGGAGGAACTTTTACTTCTGCGCAACCTTCGATTCAGCATTTTTCAGTATCAAACCAAGCAGCTGTTCGTAACGCAGAGCTCACCTTTAGTTGGCAAACTCGGAACACCGATAAAGTAACAATTTCAGGAATCAGTCGTGTACTCGCATCTCAAGGAGAAACGTCTGCAGTAATCACACGACCAGGAAAATACACACTTCGAGCATACAACGGTAATTGTTTTCGAGAAAGAGCTTTAACAATTGTTTTTGGGGAGGGCATTTCCGCTCCATGGGTGGGGTCAATTATACTTATATTCTTTGTACTGCTTATAGATGCAATTCGACTTGCAGTGACTACCGACGCATCAATTGATTCGCTTGATGCAGGAAACATATGGCTTTCATTAAAAGAGTTTATTGAAAAACTTCAAAAGAAAAAACGATGGGGAGTCGTTTACGACTCAACAACAAAAGATCCACTCTCTCGCGTTATTATTAGACTTCACGATGCAGCAACCAATGCACTTATTGAAACGACAGTGAGTGGTACAAATGGTATCTTCAAACTAAACCCAAAGGCAGGTCAATACGTTATCCGAGTATCAAAGCCTGGCCACGTATTTCCTTCACAGCTTGTATTAACAGCTCATGATGGCGCATTCTCAAGAGTATATAAAGGAGAATTACTACCGGTGGCAGTGGCAGGACAGTCTTTACATATTTCTATTCCGATGGATCCTGAAGATATTTCTCAAGTATCGCGAGTTTTCAGGACGTCCAGCATTGCAATGGAAGCAGTATTCCGTTGGGGAGGATTGCTCGGAATGGTCATTGGTGGCGCAATCAGCTTAAGTAATGCAATCATCTATCCGCAAATAGGCACAATTCTCACCTTAGCGTTCTTTACTTTTTTTATAATGGGCAAACTATATTCTCTCTTTCAAAAACAAAAGGAGTTTGGGGTAGTGAAAGATGTTAATGGAAACTTTGTTGCAAACCTTGAAATTGGTGCATTTGAAACCGAATTTAACACACTTGTTGCAAGAACATTTACCGATAGTGAAGGACGTTATAGCTTTATCGTACCAACGCAAAGTTATTCTTTAAAAGTTATTGATCCTCGATACGCTCTCTCTAGCAAAACAGCAATTAATGGCGGAGAGCCTGTAACAACTAAGTATCATCACGATGACAATTTTATCCTCATTGCACAAGACATTGTTGTCATGGACATGACTCAGCAAAATACGACACCCCAACCAGAGGAACAAACATTGCAACAATAAAAAAAGGAGGCCTTGCGACCTCCTTTTTATTTCGATACAACGAAACCGACTATCTTGTTAATCGGCGAACTGTTCGTGCTGATGTTTTTGAGAATTTTTCCCATTCTTTCAACAATGCTGTACGAATTGCTACAAGATCATCCTGATCGAATGACTTAAGCTTCTCGTATGCTTCCATTGCTTCATCAACAATTTTCTCATATGCCTCTTCTGACATTTCACGAAGCTCTTTTGCTCGCTTCTGAACTTCTACAGAAAGATGATCAACATATTTGCGCAGATCTTCTCGCAATTCTTTTCCACTTTTAGGTGCTGAGAATAGTCCTGCTAGTACACCAAACGATGCACCTGCAAGTACTCCTGCAAATAAACCTTTTAGAAATGATCCTTTGCTCATAATAAAGGGCAGATAATAAATTAGTTAAACCTATTACTACTATACTATATGCGTGAGACTTGTTCAAGAAAACCGACATACGCAATTGCGATAGCGTCGGCAACATCATCGGTTTTTGGATCCTGAGTAAAGTGAAAAATTTGTTTTAGCATGTATTGAATCTGCTGCTTTTGGGCATTTCCTACACCTGTAATTTTCTTCTTTAGTGTACGTGGATGAACTTCCGCATATTGGCAATTCCCTTCTTGAACTGCAATTTTGATGACCCCGCGTACTTCACTGACAATCATTGCTGTTTTTACATTTTTAGCAAAGAAAAGTTCTTCTGCGTATACAATAGTTGGTTGGTGTATCTCAATAAGTTGCACAAGATCCGTGTAAATTTCTTTAAGACGCATTTCAGAACTTTGTTTTTTATCTGAGCTTATTAGCCCGGAAGAAATATACTGGAAGTCTTTGAATGATTTTCCTTCGACAATACCCCATCCAAGTCGGTCAATGCCTGGGTCAAGCCCAAGGACTTTTATTTGTTGACTATTCATTGTTTGCTGTATGCCATACTTTCTGAACATCGGGATGCTCTTCCATCTTTTCAATGAAACGCCTGAATGACTCTAACTTTGAAGCATCAAGCACCATTTCATCATTTGCCGAAAAGTGCTGCCCCGATGAAAGCACAACATACCCCTTTGATTTAATTGCCTGCGTGATTTGAGCCAATTGGTTCATTGGCGCAAGAACATAACAAATATTAGGGGTTTCCGAGTCATCAAGGTTTATATCCATAATATCGGGAACATCCATAAGGTCAAGCATAGCCTCTTCACCATTTTTTACAACTTCCTCATCGGGCTCACCAAATTTTTCACCTTTTTTAATGACAGCGCACTTTACTTCAATTAATCCACTTTCTGTAAACTGCCACTGTACAGATCCAGGTTCGCCCATTGCTCCACCGAATTCAGTAAAAATACTTCGCAATTCGCTTACTGTACGGTTTTTACTATCTGTAATTGCATATACGATAACAGGCACATTTCCTGGGCCATATCCTTCGTATAGTGCTTTAGAGAGTTGTGAGCCTTCACCTGTTCCGGCTCCTTTTTGAATAGCCCGTTCGATATTATCTTTGGGCATATTAACCATTTTCGCATTATCAATTGCAATACGTAATGCAAGATTATGGTTAGGGTCTCCGCCACCTTCTCGTGCAGCAAGAATAATTTGCATCGCAGCGCGGGTAAACAGAACACCTCTTTTATGATCTTCCTTTCCCTTTTTGCGCTGGATGTTGCTCCAATGTGAATGTCCAGCCATGTTAGGTTTGTGTAAAATTAATCAAATGAGCCAGGTTCATGCTCTGGGCCAGCTCCTGTTTGTGTCGCCCAGCGATTTAACTTTTCCTCAATATCAGCTCGTGGAACAGCATATTGCTGTCTGGATGCTTCTTTGATTGCCTCTTTGAATCCTTGCGGCGAGTAACGAAACGGCAGTGACTTTGCACTAAATGGCTCTGATATTCTATCATTTATGACCATTCTCATATACATATGCCAGTTAGGCAATGAGAGAAAGTCTTCTGATGTCACATATGGAGCGAACTCCTGTGACAAAACGTATGCATCTTTCTGGCTAACGCTAAACGCAACCATAGATCCGACGTTTCCAAAGATTCCAGCACGAAGCTGAATTGGAAGCTGCTCGATAAACTGGTGAGCCATTGTTAAACCAAGATGATACTTACGCGCTTCTGACAAAATATTTACAAATGCGTCTGTCGTGAAGCTTTGAAACTCGTCAATATACAAACTAAAGTCAGGACGCTCATGTTCAAGCATATCTACTCTTTCCATTGCTGTTGTGTATAAACGAGTGATTAATAAACCACCAAGCAATGCGGAGTTTTCTTCACCAATTCGTCCCTTAGAAAGGTTCATAATAAAGATCTTTTTATTATCAAGAACTTCACGCATATTAATTGTTGATTTCACCTGACCAAGAATGTTACGCACAATACGTGGAGATAAATATCGTCCAATTTTATTTTGAATTGGAGCAATTGCTTCGGTCAACATCTTTTTATTTTCTTCAATTGCTACAAATTCATCTCTCCAAAAGCGAAGTACGATTGGATCGCGAACATGTGAAAGGACACGCTTTCGGTATGCTTTGTCCACAAGCATTCGCTGAATAGAAAGCAATGTGGTTCCCTGAGATTCTAAGGCCGTCAAAATTGCGTTATACAGCATGTATTCTAATCGAGGGCCCCATGAATCAAAATACTTCTTAAACACTGCGACAACACCATCAGCAACAAGATCTCGTTGGTTTCTATCTTTTAAATACAAAGGATTGAACCCAATTGGAAACTCTGTGTCTCCCGGATTAAAATACACAACATCATTGATTCTGTGCTCAGGAACATAGTCCAAAACAAACTCTGCAAGCTCACCGTGCGGGTCAACAACACCAACGCCTTCGCCATTCATAATGTCAGAGACAATCATATTTTTCATAAGGCTCGATTTTCCGGTTCCGCTCTTACCGATAATATACATATGTCTGCGCTGATCTTGCTTGTTAATACCAAAAATTCTATGATCACCTCGATAATCAGTTTTTCCGAAAATAACACCTTCTTCGTATTCAAGGTCTCCTGGCGGAGGAAGTTTTCCTGTGGTAGAAAAGAAAATAGAAGATGTTGTTCCATATGTATTAGGCAAGTGATACAACGACGCAAGCTCTTCGATATTAAAAATGTTTTGTTCGGTTTCGGAAATTGCTCTTTGCCGCATTGCATAGTACACATCTGCCGAACTTTTCTCTCCATCAAGGACAAGTGTGTTTAAGTGAGCAGTTGCATATTGCCTGAATGACGCAACAATTCCATCAAATACCTGTATTGCCCTGTTTGGATCTTCTGACTTTACTAACACACGAATAGCACACTGGAAACCTGCTTTTTCTGCTTTCATTTCGACTTTCTTGATCTCTTCTTCCTGATAGTGTTCCAGCTTAACTGCAGGAGGAGTTACAGGCTTTGGAATTGGCTTTGAAGGGTCAGTATTCATACCATCAAGCAAGAACTTTGCAATACCTCCAAAGAATCCGGTAATAATGCCAAAAAATCCACCCCAGAATCCATCTTTACTGGCAAAAAAGTTAACCCCTTCACGTGTACTTTTTACATATTGCTGTGAAGTTTTCTGCCATATGTTTGGATACGGGCGAACAACTATTTGTAACCAGGCTTCTTCGCCAAGAAACAGCTCACTAATTGAACCCGCAATTGCAGACAAAGGATCTACATCAAAGTCACGAAATGACTTAATCGGAAAGATAAATGGGCGTTCAAATACAATCTCACCTGCAGAAACCTGAGCACTTGTTCCCCATTTTTCACTTTCTTGCATATAATCATCAACCTGTGCAATCTCCGCATTAGGATACTGTGCATATACTTGTGTTTTCACAAAGTTAGCAATTGCGTTTGGGAGAGTAATATGAAAACGAACACCTGCTTTTGAGTCTGAATACATTTCGAGGCTGAGAATATTCACCACGCCAGTATCTTTGTAAAGTCCATGCAGTGAAGCAAACATTTGCTCTGCGGCAAGAGGAGTTTTATCGTTATTTCGGGGAATAGCAATTCGCAATACAACCATTTCTTCAGGCTGCAACATTGTTTGGGTTCCTCCCGGAAATATAGCATTCTCCTTTGGACGGTTCAGAACCACCACAAGCAAAAGTAATAACGCTGCACCAATAACGCCTGCTAATATAAGAATCATTGCTCTATTTTATCTGTTAAGTAGAATAACGACAATATCCCCTGTAGTAACTACCCCTTCTGGCCTGCCTTCTCTGATAGCAACTTTCCCTCCGGTTGGCAGTGCACTGATAATAAGCTCCTGGGTACGGGGATATGCTCCAAATTGTTTAACAAAAACGATAGCGTCATTTTGAGAATTATCTACGTACGAAGCATTTCCCACTCTGGAAACCTCAATTCCCAGCATTGTGAGCTTATTCGATACAAGACTTGCGTATCCTGAAATTGTTGAACTATTATAAACTTCTACAAATGCCTGCTCTTTGGCAATATCTTCGATGCGAAAAATATCGGGGTACTGCTCTCTAAATGCATTAAACGTAACAACCGGCACTTTTGTTCCATCTTCAAGAAGCTGGATGGGGATAAAATCCATATTAAATTCTTTTCTCTGGCTATTGTTATACTGAGACAAAATTTGCGCAAACTGAAACATTTTTACATTTGTAGCAATAGGAATACTTCCCTGCTTTACTATTAAAAACTCTAGCGGAACACCTGTAAGCAATGAGACTTGCTCTGCAAGCCAACAATAGTTAGTAGTTTGCGATTGAGTTTCTAGTTTGCTTAAGCGAAGCAGCTCAGATACCTGCGAATAAGGAAACTTCTCAGAAAAGAATACACGTACCCACTCAGAAGAATGAATATCTATGCTGACATATCCCTGCTGCTGGTTGATTCCAAGCACTTGTATTTTTTTCACTGACTCTTTTTCGACATCAATAATGACACCATATGCAGGCTGCTCTCGAATTTTTACAAAGAATGACTGACAAGAGTTAAACGCTCCATCTCCAGGGATAAATGAATAGTAGTAAAACCATACTCCAATACCAACGAGTGCAGACAGAACTGTAACAACTGCCGTAAATATAAGCAGATTTCGTGATATCCACTTTGCCGGAGCCAGTACGTTTCCCAAAGCAACCTTGAATGATTGCTTTGGTTGTTTTCTCTTGAAATATTTCTGTTGGCGCATTATAACTATAGTAATTTAACTTGAAGAATATTTCCACAATGCTTATTAAAGACATTATTGCAAGAGAGATTTTGAACTCACGCGGACTTCCAGCAGTAGAAGTTGATGTTATTACCGATGATGGCTTTGTTTCTCGTGGATCTGCCCCTTCAGGAGCTTCAACAGGAACATTTGAATCAATTGAAATTACAGACGGCGAAGAAGCATTCGGTGGAAAAGGTGTAGACAAAGCAGTTGCAAATGTCGTGAACCTTATTAAGCCAGCATTGATTGGCAAAGATCCGACAAACCAAAAAGAAATTGACACAATTATGATGAAACTTGACGGCACGCCAAACGAAGCGAGACTTGGGGGAAATGCCGTATTGGCAGTATCTATTGCTGCATGTAAAGCAGGTGCGCATGTAAAAAATGTTCCAGTATATCAGCATGTTCACGAAATTTTTGACAAAGCAGCAGCAACATACACCATTCCTGTTCCTATGTTCAATGTTATTAACGGAGGAGCACATGCAGACAACAATATTGCAATTCAGGAATTTATGGTTGTTCCAAAGGGAATTGCAACATATGACTTACAATTACGTGCAGGCGCAGAAATTTATCAAATATTAAAGAAACTTATTAAATCAAAAGGACTTTCAACAGGCGTTGGCGACGAAGGTGGATTTGCCCCCTCACTTACCTCAGATGTCGAAGCAATTAAGCTGATTCTTCAGGCATGCGAGGAAGCAGGATACCAGCCAGGTAAAGATGTCTTTATCGCACTTGACATTGCTATTGATCAATATGCAATAAAATCTGAGTCGGGCACTTTTTCCTACGTTTTTCCTCACCAGGGAGATGATGGAACATTGACACTTCGAGACCAGATTGAAATCATTTCTTACTATGAAGAGCTTGTTCGACGATTTCCAATCACCTCAATCGAAGATGGGCTTGGCGAAGAAGATTGGAATTTCTGGCCGACATTGACCTCAAAACTTCAAGCATTAAACGTGCTTTCCATCGGGGACGACTTTACCGTTACCAATCCTAACCGATTGGCAAAAGCCGTCTCAATGAATGCATTGACAGGAATTATTATTAAACCAAACCAGGTTGGAACAATTACAGAAGTTCTCGAAGTCGCATCAATTTCAACGCTAAACAATATTACAAAGAATGCTTCTCACCGCTCAGGAGAGACAGAGGACAACTTTATTGCTCACTTGGCAGTAGGTATTGACGCACAATTCCTAAAAAACGGTGCAACAGCGCGAAGCGAGCGAGTAGAAAAGTATAACGAGCTACTTCGAATTCAGGAACAATTGAATAAGAATTCCTAGGAAGATAATTCCCCAGTTGAAGAGCCAAAAACGCATGACTACTTTGTAGTCTGGCCATCCTAATGATTCAAAATGGTGATGAATTGGTGCAATTTTGAATACTCTCCTCTTAAAGAATTTAATGCTGAAGAGCTGTATTGCGCTTGATGCAAAATCAACAAAGTAAATCGTCATAAATACCAAAAAAGCAGGAAATATATTGCCGTACAATGCGAGTAATAGGAAAAATGGCCCAAAGATCATTGCTCCAGGAGCTCCCATAAAGAAACGTGCCGGTGGAATATTAAAATAAAGATAGACAAACAATACTCCGACAACGATCCCAATAATAGAGCCCATTCCTACATTCATAGAAAGCGCAAAATTAGCCGGTAGTGCAAGTACGAGGAGAATAAAACCTATCAATGTAATGATATACATTCCCGCTGCAAGCGCATCGAGACCGTCAATAATGTCGGTGGCATTCATTGAAACTAACGCCAACACAGAAATAAATAATATACCCCAGGGGGTATTTAAAGGCATGATATATCCGAATATATTTACTGATTCAATTCCTGCTATAAAGACAATTGCACAGGCAACCGCAATACTGAGCAGAAATGTAACAAACAACTTAAACATTTTCCATTCAAAGCGCCCCGACATTTCGCGAAGCTTTTGATTATTCTTTACGGCCATGTCATACAATCCATCAAGAAAACCGTAAAAGCCGACAATAAAGAAGATAAATGCAGTAGCGTTTACAAATGGAATATGCGGAAAAAGAATCATCAAGACGACCGGAACGGTCAGCCAAATAAGAATACCACCTAAAGAAGGAGTTCCACTTTTATGCGCATGTAGTCGCACAAATTCTTCATTCATTTTGTCGCCTGTCAGGATATGTTTTGCAGTAAAATGGAATTTATAAAGGAGGTCGGTCATAGGAACTACCCAGCTCGCTGCCGCAAGTCCGCCGACAAAAACACTCAATGCAAGGTCTCGTACCACTTGGATAAATGGCATACATTTATTACAGTTAATTTACTTGTGGAACACCCAGGTCATCTTTAATTTGATCGAAGATTTTACCCCATAAAGGCAACACTGTTAAGTTTGCCAATTCGCCCTTGCGAGGATTTTCCACTTTTACAAGCATTATGAAGCGCGCATTCTGCGCAGGAGAATAACCTACAAAGGTTACATTAACTCGATCATCGTAGTATCCTGGGCCATCTTTACGAGCGATTTGTGCTGTTCCAGTTTTTCCAGCAATTGAGTAACGCCCACGAAAGCGTGCCATGTCACGCTGCTGCATAATTGCGTATTCAAGCATGCCGCTCACGCTTTGAGCAATTTCCGGGCGAACAATCTGTCCGTTTGAAACTGGATTAATGTTTATCTCTTCTTCATTGTTGTAAATCTTTTTTACAAGGTATGGCTGCATTCTTTCGCCATTATTTGCAAGCAGCGACATCGAAGAAACAACCTGTAATGGTGTCGCTGAAAATGTTTGCCCGAATGCAATTGTCGCAGTATCGGTATCTACCCACTCATTGGCAGCTTTTAAAAAGCTTGTTTCTTCTTCCTGAAGTCCAATACCAATCGGGCGGCCAATGCCGGACTTTGTAAGATACTCATACATTGCCTGCGGCCCAATGGCCAAGCCATATTGAGCCGCACATATATTATCCGAATGCTTTAGCGTATCTTTCGGAGTAATTTTGCCATATTTTGCTTTTCCATAGTTATAAATTGTCTTGTCGAGAACCTCGAGTTTTCCGGTATCATCGCAAATATCGGTTTCTTTAAGCTTTCCTTCATTCATTGCAAACGCTACAGTGAGAGCTTTTTGCACAGAACCGTGCTCATACGGATCTGCAACTGCTTTGTTTTTAAATACAGACACATCTTTTATATCCCAATAGCTGTTCGGGTTGTACGTTGGGAAATTAGCAATCGAAATAATTTCTCCAGTTTTGGGGTTCATGATAATGACCGTTCCGCTGTCAGCATCCAAGTCGCGGACGCCATCTGCAATAAGCTGCTCTACTTTCTTCTGAATACCCGAGTTAATCGTCAATACTAGGTTTTTTCCTTCTCTGAACGAAATATTTTGATACTCTTTACTGATAATGGCATTTCCCATTAAGTCGTTTTCCTGCTGAGAAAGACCACGCTTTCCTTTAATGTCCCCCCAAAAGAATCCTTCCAGCCCATAAAAGCCTTTTGCAGTACCAAATTGATCGGTGCCAACATACCCAATTAAATGAGAAGCGAGCTGTCCGTTAGGGTAAATTCGTTTTGGTGCTTCAACAGTATAAATCCCTGCAAAGTATTTTGACTCAATAATATCTTTTTGTCGCTTCGTTGCTCCTTTAAATAGTGTCACAGACGCAATATTTTCACTATTCATTTTTTTCAGCAAATCACCTTCATCCGCTTCTAAAATACTAGCCAGGCTTTGGGCAATTTCACTTTTCTTTTTTTCAAATACAGTTTTATCACTCTCGTGAACAATAGACAACACAACATCCCACGAGGGACTGTCAACAGAAAGAACAACACCGTCCTGTGTATACACAGTGCCTCGTTTTGTAAAAATTTCCTGCTGCGATGTTCTTTGGCCATCTGCTAATGCTGTAAATCGGTCGTGTTCAAAAATCTGCCAGCGCATTAACTGCGCAATGAGGATAACAAAATAAATGATAACGGAAAATCTGAGTATTGATGCCATGGACATTTTTCTTTCCTGGCGCTTTCGTTGATAGGTCATTTCTGAGATACCACTGTTTCTACTGATATAGGCTCAATATATATAACCTTTGCAGGCGAAGATGTAAACTCCTGCCCTTTTTCAGAAATCAAAAAGTTACTTGAGCGCATAATCGCAGATTGCTCTTCATAGTCAAGATATGTGATGTTTACCGATTGAGATTGTGCATCAAAAACCCCTAATCTTTTGGCTAATGCCTCATACGATGATGATACCTGAAACTGTACAATAACCAGTACCAACGTTAACACAACAAACAAAGCAACAACAATGTTACTTACTTCGAAATATTTTTTTTCTTTCTGATGAGGCAGTCTCATGCTTGGTAATAACAAATAACTTAGCACTTCGTGCTCGAGGGTTTCGAGCAACTTCATTCTTTGTTGGAAGATATTTCTTCACTGACAAAAAGTTTTCTTTTACAAAGTTTTGAACAATCTTCTCTTCCGCGCTGTGGTATGTCATAACGAGCATTTTGCCATGACTAGCAATCAAATCAGTGGCTGCAGGAAGAGCCTCAACCAAATTCTGCAGCTCCGTATTTACTGCGATACGCAGAGCAAGAAATACAAGAGTTGCTGGATGAAGCCTTCCCACTGCCCCTTTTCGTATAGGTATGATTTTGGAGGCAATTGCATTTATTCGTTTTACATCGTTCGAATTACCGAACCTTTGTGCATCACGCGCAGATACGATTGCTTTTGCCATTTCGCGGGCCACTGGCTTTCGCATACCAACGGTAAAAACAAACATATCTGTGAGCTTATGAGTACTTAATGTATTTAAAAGATCATATGCAGTCACTGCATATGTCTCTGTATCCATTCGCATATCTAAAACAGAGTCACCTTGAAAGCTAAATCCGCGAGATCGCTGTGCAAGCTGGCGCGAGGAAATTCCAAGGTCAAAAAGAATAATTCCAACAGGTGGAAGTACATTTTGCAGATTACGTGCAACATCTGCAAGATGAGCAAAATTTTGCTGTACATAAATCCACTGACCAGGAAGTTTTGTATATTTCTTGCGTGAATCTATTGGCGTGACCGCAGGAAATTTTTTCTGTACGAATGAGACACTCTCCTTGTCCCAATCGAAACTGAGCAAAACTCGCTGTCGAAATTGAGAAATATAATGCTCGTACATTTTTGAAGAATGTCCACCGTCACCCATTGTACAGTCAATGATTGTGACTGCATTTGCTTTCAGTGACTGGCACTCCTGCATAACGCGACGAAGCATTACAGGAACATGAATGGAATGGAGATTGGGGGCAGTCAAGGACTTCATTGCTTTGCAGGATCTCCCTGTAACAATTTAAGTTCTTGAGCAATCTCATCCGCATTCTCTTCAACATATGAAAGCCTTTGTTCCCACAATGATTTTTCCCAAATCTCGACCCAGTTTACGAGGCCGACAAATACAACTTCAGAAGAATCATTCTGTGCATAGTTCACTTTTGAGTATTCACGCAACATTGCTGGAACAACAATACGTCCCTGTTTATCTGGCTCAACGGTAAATGAGCTACCAACAAGAAAACGCAATGTATCACGAATATTTCGATCGAAAAATGAACTCTTCTGCAGTGGTTCAACAATAAGAGACCATTTGTCAGTCGGAACTAATAAAAGTGAACCCTCGTACCCTTTTGCAATAATACATGACTTTCCAAGGATTTTTCTAAATTCGCTGGGGATTGCGATACGAACACCGGCAACAACTTTTGAACTATATTCTCCTGCGAGTATTTTTGCTGATTCACCATTTTTCACCATACTTAACCATTATACAATGTACAGAAAAACAATGCAAGCGCTAAAGGGACAGAATTTATGACTGCTTTACGAGAAAATTATTGAATAGTTTTTCTAAAAAATTCGTACATGGTTATGCTGCCAGCCTCTGCAACATTAAGAGACTCTTTTTGCCCTTCCATCGGGAGCATAAGGACTTTATTTACAGTTTTAAGCACTTCCTGTGACACTCCTTCGACTTCATTGCCAAGACAAATAGCAATAGGATAACTTTCTGGGACATAGTCAAACACTGAAATTGCATTAGGGACAAGCTCAAGAGCAAACGTCGGAATACTGAGTTTTTGCAGCTCAACGATAGCTTCTTTTGCAGAAGAAACTGCTATCCATGGAACATACTGCTCCGCATTAAGTGAGGTTTTATGAACGCGAAAATGGTCACCGTCGGGAGTATAGCCAGCCATAATAATACCAGTGATTCCAGTACCATCTGCTGTTCGTAATAGGGCACCAACGTTATATGCTGATCGAATATTTTCAGCGATGAGCCACACTTTGTATTTTGTAAGTTTTGGAATTTCGGAAAGTGATTCTATTTTCATGATTGTTTCGCTCTCATTATTGAAGGAATGTGTATATTTTTTTCCTTGAGCGAATTATACAATGTTTCGGATTCTTTCAGAAGCTTAAAATGAGATAAATCTGCGACTTTGAGCTGAATAAATCCTGATTGCTTTGTCCCAAAGATATTGCCCGGCCCGCGATTTTTCAAGTCGTAAGAGGCAAGATCCAAGCCTTTCGTATGATCACAGAAGTATGCCAAACGTTCATTTTCTTCTTCTGTATCAGGGATCAAAAAACAATATGCTTTGCTCCCATCTCGGCCGACTCTTCCTCTCAGTTGGTGAAGCTGCGCAAGTCCAAATCGCTCCGCACTGTGAATAAACATAATGCTTGCATCGGGAATATCAATACCGACTTCAATAACCGGCGTACAGCAAAGAATCTTTATTTCTCCACGCGAAAACTTTTCAAGCACAGCGAATTTCTCTTTGTCAGTCATTTTTCCATGGAGCAGACCTGTTGGAATATCCTGAAAATAATTTTCCTGTAAAAATGCAGCTCTTTCTTTTAGCGCCGTTGCCTGTAATGACTCCGATTCTTCAATAAGTGGAAACACTAAAAACGCTTTTTTATTTTCAGCAGCCTGCTCTGCTACCCAGGTGTAGGCAGCATCAAGCTTTTCTTGTTTTACAACTTTTGACGAAATATTATAGTCTTTCTGTGGACGTTCATCTAAAAACAATGCGTCAGTAAAACCGAAAAATGAATGTGCAAGTGACCGTGGAATCGGTGTCGCACTTAATGACAACACATGCGGAGACTTCTTTTTCTTTGTGACAAAATGCTCTCGCTGCGAGACACCAAAACGATGCTGCTCGTCAATAATAACAAGACCAACCTCTCCAAATTGTGATTTATCTTTGTGAAGCAGTGCGTGTGTTCCAATAAACAGTGTTGGCTCAGTTGCAAGAAGTTTCTTCGACTTTGCCGTGCTGGTAACTTTTATAATCGGACTTTTCTTTTTCCAGCGTTTAAAATACCCTGTTGCGGCATTTTCATGCTGCTGCGCAAGAACGGTTGTCGGTGCGAGCATAATAACTGAATAGCCGGCGTCAAGCCATAACGCAGCAATAATTAGGCTGACAATTGTTTTTCCACTGCCAACATCTCCATATAATAAAGTGTCCGTTGCTTCTTTTGATTCAGCATACCCTGCAATCAAGCTGGAAATAATATCTGATTGTCCATTAGTCAGTGCGAACGGAAGAAACTTCGTATATGTTGGCAAGTACTTATTTACCTCGCTAAATTTGAGAAATGGCAAAGATTTTACTTCTTGGAGCTTTCTCTCTTTTGCAAATTCTTCTCTTAGCTCAAGTAATTCCTGCAACGCAAGGCGGTGAAATGCCATTTTTATATTTGTCTGGCGGTCAGGATAATGCAGATGCTCAAACGCATTCGGCAATGTGTCACATTTAAAGTCTTTTAATATTGTGGTGGGAATGTATTCTTGAAATTGAGTATTGACTCCTTTTAATTCATGAAAAAATCGTCGAAAGTATGGAGTTGTTACAGTTCCGCATTTTCTATACATTGGAGTTATTCTCCCCAAATGTACGGTCAGTTTCCCTTCTCGGACAATCTCATAGTCAGGGTTATACATTATTACTTTTCTTCCTTTTTGCTGAATCTTTCCAGAAAACAACACTTCGTCGCCTTCTTTTAATGATTTTGCAATATACGGTTGTTGAAACCATATTCCATGTATTTCGCGGAGTGGGTTTTGCGAGTCAGAAACATGAATTTCTGTAATATTTTTTCGCGTACGAGTATAGACAGACGAAACGTGCGATACAATCCCACGTACTGTCAACTTATCTGAAAGATTGCTAAATAGTGCAAGTTGCTGTAAGCGTTCATGAACATGCGCGACAGATAAAATTTCGGTTGTATCCTTATATTTTGTCGGCAGATAATAAAAAAGATCTGCAACGGTTGAAATACCGACTTTTTCTAATTCTTCAGCCTTTTGCGGCCCTACATACTTCACCTGCGAAATCGGCTGTGACAGTACGTACTTGCTCACAATTTAGAGAATCTGAAGTAAAGGCAGGGCAACCATAGCAAATATAATGATAAGCACAAAGATGAGTAGTAATCCTTGAGATAGCACTTTGAGTACCTTTTCCTTTGTTAAGAGAGGCTTTTTCTTGGCTTTTTCTTTCATAAGACATTATATCATGTTACATCTGTTGAAATAGTACGTTATAATCAAATATGAATTACAAGATGAGACAGCCTGTGCGTACAGCAAAGGCACCGAAATTTACGACATTAAAGTCAACTCAAAAAGCTGCCTTACTAAGACGTTCTGGCAAGAAAACAGCTGTCAAAGTTCTCTTTACAGTATTGGGTATCATCACTGGTCTCTTATTTATTGGAGGTATTATTGGATCCATTCTTGTAACAGGTTATGTTGGTGCTATTAATGCCTCACTTCCCGACGCAGGAAAACTTGTTACTCGTGACCTTGAACAAAGTACAAAAATATTTGATAGAAACGGCACGCTTTTGTACACAGTACATGGAGAAATTAACCGCGAATTCATCTCTCTGGACAAAGTTCCTAACCATGTAAAATGGTCATTACTTGCAGCAGAAGATGTTGATTTTTACGAACACCGTGGCATTGACGTTACCGGAATACTCTCATCTTTATTAACATGGGCACAGGGAGGAGACCTTCGCGGAGCAAGTACGATTACTCAGCAGCTCACTCGAAACACTGTTCTTGTTGATTTACTCGGACAAGATGAAGCATTCACACGAAGCGTCGAACGAAAAGTCAAAGAAATTCTTGCCAGCTTTCAAATTGAAAACAAGCTGACTAAAGATCAGATTTTAGAACTGTATATGAACGAAGTCCCATTAGGTGGTAACAATTACGGATGGCAGACAGCATCAAAAGCATATTTCAACAAAAATGTTCAAGACTTAACTGTCGCAGAGAGTGCTTTTATCGCAGGTATCACTCAGGCACCGTCGTTTTATGTTAATGCAATGGCAAACGGAAACGAAGCTGTCGTAAAGAAACGACGAGATTTAATTCTTGAACTTATGCTCAAATACAAGGATAAAACAGGCGTTACAGAAGAAGAAATAAAAGCGGCAATTGAAGAACCAATTAAGCTAAACCCCGGAAGAATTGATCTTATTGCTCCTCACTTTGTGTTCTATGTTATCGAAGAACTCGAAAAGAAATATGGTGCAGAAGCACTTCGAACCGGTGGATTACGAGTAAAAACAACACTTGATCTTGAAACACAAACAATTGCCAATGAAGAACTTGGTAATTCTATTCAGAACTTTAGAACATGGTATGGCGTTCACAATGGTGCCGTTGTTATTATTGACCCGCGTAACGGCGAAATTCTTACAATGATCGGCTCCGTTGATTATAACAATCAAGCCGATCGAAGAGTTGACGGAAATGTGAACGTGGCAGTCATGCCACGCCAGATGGGATCGTCAACGAAACCAATTACCTACCTTGAAGCATTTCGTCTTGGATATAACCCAGGATCGCTTGCACCTGACATTCCAATGAGTTTTGGTGCATACAAGCCTGAAAACTGGAACCGAAAATACGAAGGAATCATGAGTATGCGTACTGCCTTAAACTTGTCCCGAAACATTCCAGCTGTCTACACATTGCAAATGATCGGCGGCCCAGACACATTCGTTAATGCAGCAGAAAAACTTGGTTACACAACTCTCACAAAACGCGAAGATTACGGGTTAAGCATGACACTTGGAGCAGGAGACATGCGCTTGCTCGAGCATACCAATGCATTCGCAGTATTTGCAAACAAAGGAGTTAAATATGACACAACCGCAATTCTTGAAATTACTGATGCAGCCGGAAAAGTGCTGTATAACCACGATCCAAAGAAAACAGAAAAGCGTGTCTACTCAGAAGAAGAAATTTTCCTCTTAAACTGGGTGCTCTGTCAGATGGGTGGCCGCGAAGATAAATCTGCCGCAGGAATGTATAACGCAGGTGGTCAGAAGTTCTGTGGAAAAACAGGAACAACAAACGGCCCTAAGGACTTAATCACAATGGCATATTACCCACGATTATCAGTAGGTATTTGGACAGGAAATAACAATGGAGACTTAACATTCGGAACACGTGGTCAGGGATGGAGTGAAAACGTTCCTATCGTCATTGCACGAAATATTATGAACCGCTTGATTCCAAAGTATGGAAAAGAGTTTTATGTTCAGCCTGGTGGAGTCGTTGGAGGATCAGTCTGTAAAGACACAGGTATGGCAGCTGGTGGAGACGTAAAGTGTGATAAAGAAAGCTCAGTATTTATTCGATCAAAGCTTCCAGCACAAGATAACGCTCATAAATACTTCCCAATTTGTACAAAGAACGGAAAGATTCCGTCAAACGAAGCAGAAGCCCGATTAAATGGCCATGTCGAAGATAAGTTGTTCTTGGACTTTGCCTTACCAAACCGAGCACAGCAAGGAGCCTACGAAACATTTATGCGCGAAAAACATGGCGTTATGATGTTAAAAGATAAGCCAGAAACCGCGTATTGTGAACCGGATGCACCATTACCCGTGGTTGCGATTACCCTTCCGGCAGCAAATGCAACATTTGCCCGAGGAGCGTCGTTTAGTTTTAGAGCAACAGCAACCGTCGCCGCACCGCTAACAATTACAAAAGTCACCTATTACTTTGACTCAACACTATTGGGAGAAAAGGCAACATTGCCATACAATATTACTGCGAATATTCCGGCAGATGCAGCAGGCGGGCCACATACACTACGTGCAGTTGCAACAGACTCACAGGGACGAAACGTCGAAGCGACGATTCAAATAAACGTTACAGTACCTGTTACTCCAACACCAACCGCGACGCCTACTCCTACACCGACACCATGAATTCAACTTTTTACCTGGTGATCGTAATATCGCATAAAAACTAACAGCCATTGAGCTGCTTTGCTTCATTCTTGTAGTTTTTAGGGAGAATTACACAATAGTTGCGTTCAGTTCTGCAGAAACCTGAGAGATAACATCTTTATCAAGCATGTGAATTTCCTTGTCCGTAAGTGTTTTGGTTTGAGATTCGTATGAAATACGTACTGTCATTCTCTTTTTAGAGTCGTTTACTCGATAAATATCTACAAGCTCAATGCCGGCAACTATGCTCTCTCCATTCAAAATGACACTTTTTGCCGCGCCAGAGACACTCTGTAACAGCTGTTTTGCCGTTATTTCTGCATCCAATTCGAAACAATAGTCTAATCGCATACTCGGGTACTTCGATGGCTCACGATGCCTTAATTGGCCCTTGTAGAGCCTTTGTAGCATGCTCATAGAAAGCTCTGCAAGCACAATATTTCGCTGTGCACTAAATGACCTAAGGGTTGGAGTATTAACCTCACCTATAATGCCAAAAACATGGTGTTCTGAGTCGTACAACGACGAAATAACAGCTGTTCTACCACCTTTTGTCATGTGCGAGACTTCTGTAACCCACAATGGCAGTACTTCAAGCTCTTTTTTGGAAAGCTCCGACATATGGCGATAATGAATGTCTCCAATTGCTGTATGTGCAAGTAGTTCGTCAATATATTGCTTTAATGTGTAATATGCAGGCTCTGCATTTGTTACAGTGACCATCCCAAGGTGATGATTTTCTACTGGAAGACCAAAATCATCCTGTGGATATAGGCTTACTTCTGTAAACATGTCTTTTTTACCCTGTTTTCCGTGAACATACTCTTTTCGAAGAACTTTTCCAAATTCGAACAATCCAAAATGCTCTTCTACATATTGATTTTGTACTGCCTGTTCAATCAATGCTGGAGCCAATACTTTGCGAACATATTGAACATCAGGAGATACTGCATTAATAATTTTGTAACAATCTTTTGTTTCAAGCTGTGCCTGTTTGTAAAGTTTTTCGCTAATAAACGAGAAGTTTATTGTTTCAAGAAATCCAGCTCCACGTAAGTATGATGCTGTTGATTCTTTCACTTTCTCTGGAAGTGTCATTGGAATACCGTAAATTGGACGGTTTGGTAAGGTTGGCTTTACAGACGAATATCCGTACACACGGACAATTTCTTCGTAGAGATCTTCGTCAATTTCAATATCCTGGCGGTATGATGGTACAACAACAGTAATCAAGTCACCTTTCTGCGTTACTTTGTAGTGTAATCGCTTTAAGATTGACACCATTTCTTTGTCTGAAATTTCGATTCCAATAAAGCTCCGTGCTTTTTGCGCAGAAATAACTTTTTCTTTCTGCGAAATATCTGCGATAAGTTCGTCTTCTACAGGAGAAGAAATTTTTGCATTTGCATACAGCTGAAGGAAATCAATCGCACGAAGCATTGCTTTCACTGTTTTTGATGGATCCTGACGACGTGAAAACACTGTACTTGCATCAGTAAAAATGCCGTGAAGCATTGAAGACTTACGAATTGAGTACATATCGAATGTTGCGGATTCCAAAATGATTTTCTTTGATTTTTCAGTAATTGAGCTATTTGTTCCGCCAATGATTCCTGCTATTCCAATTGCTTTATCAGCATCTGCAATAACGATCGTATTGGTATCGAGCAAATGCTCTTTATTATCTAATGTGTGAATTTTTTCGCCGTTTTTAGCCATTCGTACATTCACAGTGTAAGTTGTCACATCATTATTTACTGTGTGAGAGATCTTTTCTGCATCAAATGCATGCATTGGTTGTCCCCATTCAAGCATGATGTAATTTGTAATATCAACAACATTGTTAATTGGCTTGATTCCGTGCTTTAAAAGTATCGCTTGAATCCACAATGGTGATTCTTTTACAACAATATCTTCCAAAACAATTGCTGAGTATCGAGGAACAACATTCTTTGCCTTTACACTGAGCTGAATTCGTGATGAAAATGATTCGTCAAATTCTCGAGCATACTCTGCAATCTGTTGAGGCTTTGGTTCAAGCCATTGTGGCGTTTTGAATGGAATATCAAGTACAGCAGAAACTTCGCGTGCCATGCCAACCATAGAGAAACAATCTCCCCGATGGGTCATAGACTTGTTTTCAATTTCAATCATGAAATCGTCAAGGCCAAGAGCTTCGGCGAAAGCGCGTCCTCCTTCAAGTTTGCCGATAATATCTGCTTCCTGAAGAATAAGAATACCTGAATGATCCTCACCAAGAAGTAATTCGTATTTGCTGCAAAGCATTCCTTCAGACATCATTCCTTTCATTTCGCGTGGCTCTATTACCAACGGTTCGGTTGTCTGTCTTGTTACAGGAACAGTTGCTCCAACCCCAATGTATGGGACATAATCGCCTTTTCGTACGTTTGGTGCTCCGGTTAATACTGTTTTTACTTCACCGTTGCCAATATCAACTTTGGTGACTGTTAATTTATCGGCATTTGGATGCTTTTCTGTTTCAAGAATTTTACCGATCACTATTCCTTTGTAATATTCTGCAAGATTTTCAACTGATTCAATTTCTGAAAGGCTTTGCCATAGTTTTTCTTTAAACTCTGCGATCTGCAATGTATCTGGCAATGCAACAAATTGTTTTATCCATGAGAGCGAGTATTTCATACATCGTGGCGCAAGAATCTTATATCACTAGCAAATAACGAACGAATGTCTTTAATTCCATTTTTCTGCAAGATTGTGCGGTCAAGACCAAGTCCCCATGCGAAACCTGTATATTCATCTGGATCAATACCTGCTTCGCGAAGAACGTTTGGATGAATCATTCCAGCTCCCGCAACTTCGAGCCATCCAGAATGTTTACATGATCCACAGCCGACTCCTTTACAAAAGATACAGCGAACCATGAATTCAATACCTGGTTCAACGAATGGGAAGAATGATGGCTGAATTCTCCAGACAATTTCCTGCTCGAAGAATGCTTCAAGATATGCTTTGATTGTTCCAATCATGTCAGCAACGCTGACTCCTTTATCAACGTATAGTCCTTCAATTTGGTGGAATGTGTGCCCGTGAACAACATCAACGGCTTCGTTTCTAAAGCATCGCCCGTAAATTACTGCTCGCACCGGAGGCTTTTTGAAATACCTCATCACGCGAACCTGCATATTTGATGTATGTGGTGTTGGAACAAGTCCTTCTGCTGTTTTAAATGCATCCCAGTTTTCACGTGCTGGATGGTTTGGTGGAAAGTTTAATGAATCGAAAATGAAATACTCTGTATCAAGCTCGCGTGCTTCAAAAATATGAAATCCCATTGTTCGGAAAATTGAAAGCATTTTTTCAACTTCTTCAGAAACTGGATTTGATGCACCCTGCGACTGTAATCGCTCTAAAGATTCTTTTGTTGTTGCGAATGGTGCAGTAAGGTCAATGTCTTGTTTTTCATCATCAACCATTGCTTTGTGCTGAATATACTGCTCTTCCAAAAGCTGGCACGATTCCTCGATATGTTGCTTTAACACATTAAGCTCTTTTCCAGCTGGGCCACGCTCTTTTGAATCAAGCGTTCCAAGCTCTTTGAAAAGCTTTGCTAACTGAGAATCTTTGCCTGTATATGAATTTCGCAGTAATGAAATAGCTTCAATAGATAATGAATCACCTGCAAGCTTTTTTACATCTGCATCAAATTGTTTTTTAACAGAAGAAATTTCTGATTTTTCCATGTTTATTTTGTAGCTAAAGTTGTGAGACTTTTAAAGATCTCAGGCTGATTCACGGCTAATTCCGCGAGCATCTTCCTGTTGATCTCAACTTTAGCGGCCTTTAAATCGGCCATAAACTTGGAATAAGAAATGTCAAATTGTTCAAGCGCAATAGAAATACGACGAATCCAAACCTGGCGAAGCTGACCTGGTCGCTTTCTGCGGTGAACATATGAATATTGCCCTGCATGAAGCACGGCCTCTTTTGCTTTTCTAAAATTCTTTGATCGGGATTGGCGATATCCTTTCGCCAATTCTAAGACTTTCTTGTGTCGTCTTTTTGTAACAATTCCGCCCTTTACTCGCATAGTTTATCCAATGAGATTATTCCATGGTGCAACCGATACTTCCTGGATTTTTTGCTGTTTTCCACGAGCTCTTCGGCTTGCTGATTTTTTAGATTTAAGATGCGCAGTAAATGCACGTCCACGCACAACTTTACCCTTCTTTGTTACTCTCACTTTTTTGACTAGTGACTTCTTTGTCTTGCTTTTTGGCATGTGAAATCGGTTTCGATTTAAGTAATACGTAAATATTTTTACCTTTTTGCTGGACGCTAATGATAGTACAATATTCATCTAACTTTGTCAACATGGTCTCTTTGAACACATTTGCCTGTTCAGGAGTCACTGGCCACTTTCTCATAATGGTCAATTTTACTTGGTCGCCTTCCTCAACAATATCACGAACTTTCTGGACTTTTCTTTCAAGATCCATGCCAGCAATCTTCGGCGAAACTTTAATTTCTTTTACTTTGATTTTCTTTTGATTCTTTTTAATCTCTTTTTCTTTCTTTTTGGTGTGGTATTTAAATGCTTCCCAATCAACGATTTTACATACGGGTGGGCGGGCCTGTGGTGCAGTTAACACTAAATCAAGCTCTTGTTCTTTTGCAATAGTAATTGCTTGAGACTTTGACATAATGCCTAAGTTTTCTCCGCTCTCATCAATAACACGAACTTCGTCGAACATGATTGCTTCATTTCGTGGATGCTCTTTTTCAAAAGGATCAATCACATTGTAAGGTTGGCGAGGTCTAAATTGACCGTCTCGTGACGGCCCTTTGTATGGGCCTCTGCTTGGGAATTTATTGTTTGATTTGTTGGAGGAAAAACGCTTTTTAAACATTATACTAATAAAGATTTAATTGATTTAGTTGCTATTTCTTCTTGAACTGAGGCAAGGAAAGAATCAAAACGCATAAGTCCGATATCTCCAGTTCCTTGGACTCGAACTGACACACCTTCAACCTTCTGCTCTTTTTCGCCTACCAATACGATGTATGGAATTTTATCTTCCTCTGCCTGTTTGATTTTTCCTTCGATTGGCTCGGAAGAATAATCAACAGTAGAATGAATTCCTACTTCGCGGCACTTTTTCTGTAGTGTTTCGGCATAAAATTCCTGTTTGCTGTTCACCGGCAAGAATCGAATCTTTTCAAACTGTAGCCACAATGGCAAAATTCCTGCGGTATGTTCAAGCAATATTGCGATGAAACGCTCAAAAGAACCTAAAATTGTGCGGTGAATCATAAATGGAGTATGCTGCAAACCGTCTTTTCCTGTATAAGTAATTTCAAGCTTTTTCGTTGAAAGAATATCAAGCTGTAACGACGATACCTGGCGCTTTCTTTTTACAACATCTGTAACGATAACCTCAATTTTAGGGCCATAAAACATTGATGGCAACGATGATTCCTTTGCTGCATACCCTGCCTTTCGAACCAAATTCTTTAATACTGACACAGCAAGATCCCATTCTCCAGAAACATTTTCTGCTTGGAGCTTTTTCGGCATTTTTGAGTGAAGTACTACTTCAAAGTCTTGTAATCCAAATGAGCGAAGCACAAATAAAATCAAATGAAACTGGCTTTCCAGCTCAGATTCAAAATGCTCTCGTGCAACAACTGCGTGACAGTCATCTTGAGTAAACCCTCGTGTTTTTAGCAAGCCTTGTAGCTCACTGTGCTTTTCGTAGCGATAGACTGTTCCCATTTCCATAACTCTCCATGGCAATTCACGATAACTTCGCGTTTTATTACCAAAGACGAGCAAGTGCATTGGGCAGTTCATCGGCTTAATGTAGTACTGATCGTTGTCCGGCTGCTTCATTCCGTGGTACATCTTATTCTTGAAATAGTCTAAGTGCCCTGAGTGCTCAAACAGTACTTTTGACGAAATATGTGGAGTGTCTAATGGCATAAATCCATTTTCGAGGTAAATGTCGGTGATAAATCGGGAAAGCTGTTGCTTTATATATGCTCCACGTGGCTGCCAGATAACTAATCCAGCACCAACAGATTGGTCACTAAAATACATATTCAAACGCTTGGCAAGCACACGATGATCTCGTCGTGCCATTTCTTCTTTGTATGCAAAGTACAATTCTAATTCTTCCTGCGTTGGGAATGCCACACCGAAAATACGGGTTAACATCGGACGATTCTCGTCGCCTTTCCAGTATGCTCCGGAAATTGAAAGAAGTTTTACAACTCCAGCATCTTTCGATGATTTTACGCCTTCAATTTTGCCGAGATCAAGAAATGCGCCGTCATCCATTGAAGTAAACGCTACACGGTTACCTTTTATTTCCTCGATACGCTCACGCTTGTACGCTTCTTCTTTTACAACAAAGAATTCTCGTGCTTCATCTTTTGTCTTAACAATATTTCGGATAATAAGCGCTTTTTGAATAAGCTGATTGATTTCTTCTTCAAGTGACAAAAGATCGTATTCACTGACATCTGAGCCACCAAGGTCAATATCGTAGTAAAAGCCTTCTTCTGTAAATCCAACAGATCCAAGCTGGGCATCAGGGTACATTTTGACAATAACTGAACCGAGCAGGAAAGCTGCCGTCGAACGTTGAAGCTGGTAATCTGAAAGAAGTAAGTTCATGTGACTTAAACGGTCACCACTAACAATTGATTCGCGAAGAACAAACGAATGCCGCGAGATTGGTTGAAATTTCGTAATATTTGCATATTTATACCGTATTTTATCAACTCTTCAGAACTTTATCAACAATTCCGTATTGTACTGACTCTTCAGCGTTAATCCAGTAATCTCTTTCGGTATCGCGCTCAATCTTTTCAAAAGGCTGTTTTGTGTGATTTGCAAGAATCTGCTGCAAACGCTCTTTTTCTTTTTTAGACTGCTCGGCATAGATGAGAAGATCGGTTGTTTTAACGTTTGAGAGTCTTGGTGTCCATGGCTGGTGAATCATTACCTGTGTGTGTGGCAAAATGAATCTTTTACCATTTGTTCCTGATGCAAGAAGCACCGATGCCATCGAGGCAATTAATCCCATACCAATAGTGACAATATCTGGCTTGAGGTACTGAAATGTGTCATAAATGGCGAGACCTGCATTCACACTTCCTCCCGGACTTTGAATATACACTTGAATATCTTCTTTTGGATTTTCTCTTTCGAGGTAAATAAGCTCTGCAATAATGAGGTTGGCAAGATCTTCTGTAATAGCACCGGTGATAAATACGATTCTGTCTTTAAGAAGACGTGAAAAGAGGTCGTAGTAGCTACGAACGCCATTACGCTCTTCTTCGAAAACGGTCGGGATAACCGCCGATTTAAGTGATGGTAATTTTGTCATAGGGATATTTTAGCACAGTACACAAGAGACTGCTAATTGATTAACTCTTCGCTCAGTGACAGCTAATTTACAACGCTCGCTTCCCTCGCTGTAAATTACTGGACTTCGCTCAATCGTTAATCAATTTTTAGTTTAGAGAGAAACAAGTAATTAGCATTCAACTCAATTGCAGAGTGCCCCCAGAAGGAATCGAACCCTCAACCTTTCCCTTAGGACGGGATTGCTCTATCCAATTGAGCTATGGGGACACAGTACAAACACAAGCAATTATACGCTAACAATGACTGAATATGCTACTAATAAGTATTGGATTACTTAGTTTGATTAATGAGAGTGTGCAACATCACCGGCATCATCGTGATCGTGGTGATGATGGTCATGCTCTTTTAATCCAAGCTCCTCCCGGAGAGTTCTGAGTGCTTTATACATTGTTGCTGTACGCAGAATTCGCTCAACTGCTTCCTGCGAAAGCTTGTCTTCTGGTCGTGCGCCTATATTTGCTGCTGCGTAGTTGATCAATGTTGCATCTTCTTTATTTGCTGGATCAATCTCGATCTTTCGAGTTTTTATGAAAATTCTCCAAAAGACTTCTTCTCGGTACTGTTGTGAGTAAAGCTCAGTTAGATCGGACTTAATCTCGTCTTCTGTCTTTTTATATTGAGTGAGATATGCATCCCAACTTGAACCACCTTTTGTTAATCGCTCCTTTTGCTGGGTGATTGATTGTTCAACATTCTTTGAAACAAATTCTGCTGGAACTTCGATTTTCATTGATTCGATAATCGCTTTCAATGCTTCAGAAATTTTCTGGTCTTCTACTTCGTGAAGTTTAGAGTGTTCCAACTCTTCTTTTACCATATCGCGAAGTCCTGCAATGGTGGTTACATTTGGAACATTTAGCTGCGTTTCTACCCATGTATCACTCATTTCGGTGTACTGTGCTTTATCTTCATCTTTTGCACGCTTGTTCCACTCTTCCCACACGCTTTTCATTGCATCATCAATCTCTTTTTCTGCTGGAGCCAAATCACCAATTTCAATCTGGTGCTTTTTCATATCTGGCAAGGCATAGTCCTTGATTGGCTGGATTTTCACAACAAATGCGATTGGAGTTTCGATAACTGTAAATGTAATATTGGTAACTTCCGGCATCAAAATGACGGTAATTTTCTCTTCTTCTAGCAACTCGCCAACTGCATTGTTAATCAACGCATTGACCATATTGTTTGTAACGTCGTTATAAATTTGTGATTCAACCATTGAGCGTGGAGCTTCTCCCTTTCGGAAGCCTTTCATCTCGATTTCTTTTGCCTTTTCTGCGAAAAGTTTTTCGTAAACATCCTTTTGTAATGCTTCGTTAATGCGGACTTCATATTCAATTGTTCCGTTTTCTTCTTTTAAAACTTTCTTTGACTGGATAATTTTGTTTGGGGTATCAGTTTGTAACAATGCTGCCATGATTTCTGGATTAAACTTAATAACTAGTGTTTCGTGCTTCTAAACTTACAAAAAACGAAACTGCTCATTCTACCATAGATTTCAAAATTTCGACACTATCTTTATATTTCGTCAGGCGGGATTGCTGGCTTAAAAAGCTTGGAACTGTTTCCAATACAATACTCTTCAGTACTGGAGATCCAAGTGCTGGCTGTAATGATTCTTTGTAAAATGGATATTCTTCCGGTCGCAGCTTTGTTAAGTCTGCGTGATAGTCATAGTTTTTCGCATAAAACGGCGCCTTTGATGTCAAAATATGCGCTTCGTTGTAATGTAAATGCAAGTGCATAATTTTCTGCTGCAAGTCAGTCAAAAACTTTTTGTGGTATGCAAATGTTGTTAAATCTTTTTCGGTAAATGTGAATGCTCCATCAGCAAGTTTGTGATCGTGCATATATCGTGAAAAACAGTTTGCGTGCCCCCAGTCGAATGTAATTCCAACGTTTGGATGGTTAATTTCGTTCATTAACCGCTCAAAAAATGAAATTGAACCAAGCATTGAAGTATATCGCTCGTGCTTTTTCTTCATCCACGGCATGTTTTCGATCGCAACAAAAATGTTTAAATCTTCTAATAACGGCGTGACTTTTTTCAACACAGTAGCAATGCCTTTAATGATCTCATGCTCATTTTTATACGGACTTGCCGGCAACGGATGTACCACAAGTACTTTATCTTTCTTTTCCGGCCCTACTTGGTCAATAAACTGCAAATGTGACACAAGACAAAACAATGTTTTCGATGAGTCTTCGCTTAAGTCAAACGTGTTATCGAGCATCGTCTGGGATGCTTTCTGGAAAATAACACCGTCATCAACGTATGGCGCATGGAACGATACATATTTTGCGCCAACCTGCTTAATTTTGTCCACCACTTTCTGTTTTACTTCCCAACTACGGTTAAATACTCCAAGCATTGAAGGATTAATTTCTACAGCAAATTCATTGGATTCTCCTTCTTTTACACTGCCTTTCTGCAATGAAATTGCTTGATCAATACCTGGAAAAATAAAGAAAAGTGATTTAAACAATGGCAAACGAATTAACGACGAAATCAAGCGGGGAATAAGATAGGTATTTTTATTGACGACGCCGTGGTAGAAGTAGATTATCTTGTCCGAAGACGTGCGCGTACTCACTATGCTGAATCGTTATAATTTAATGGTCGTGGATACAAGTCTTGCCATTATAACCAACCGTTGTCTTGATGTCCATAACGGATGACAAGTAATAAGCGTAAGCTGGGGATCTGCTGAATGTTCCAAAATTTCGACATATGTTTTCTCAATGACTTTCTTTTCTGTAACGACATACGTAATAATGCCATCAGGTGTTCTAATCATTATTTCATCGCCTGGATTCACTTTATCCAAGTTATAAAACGTGTCTTTGTGCGGAGGAACCTTTAAGTAACGATGTCCAATAAGTACAGTATTGCCATATTGAAACGATGCTGCACTTGTGGGATAGTGCCAAAAACCTTTATTCATTGATTTATCTGTTGTTCCGCCAACCACCGGGCCATCAATATTTGCTGATGGAATAATCAAACGTGAATCATGCTCCGAAATTGAATAGTAATGAGGCTCTTCTGTAACAAACTGCTCTACTTCGCCTTCGAAAATAGAGCTACTATCGCTATTGTCATTGTTCTGAAGAGAAAGCATTGTCGGTGGCTCCGGAAATACTTCTTCTAAGACCGAACTATATGCCTCTTTTGGACTAGGAAACGAAAATACCGCCTGTACAGCACCAATAATTTCCATACGGAATCCGAACAATACGAGAGCGAACAGAAACAACGGAAATCCCAAGGCTAACCCTTGCACTATTTTGTGAAACCACGTATCATATCGCATATTGAATTATATCCTATTTCATGATACTATATCAACGTTAAATATTAAAACAACAACATGACCACATACACAACGAGTCAACTTAATTATTACAGCAAACCGGGGACAGTTCAAACTATTACGCCTCCTCCGGTATCAAAATCACCGAACCCACCGGGCGTTACGACATATCAGAAAATCCAAACTAACCAGTCAAACGCAGGATCAGGACTTATTACTATCATTCTTACATTAGGCTTACTGTTACTCTGTGGTGGTGTCTTTTTGATTGTTGGATCACGACTCGGCCCATTCGAGTCAAATAGCATCGAAGCTCCCGTTATTCAGCCTCTTCCAGAATATACAAACCTCGACACAATCGAAGTAAACGGAACAGCAACCCCAGATAGCATCATTGATGTTTACGCAAATGGTGACAAAGTCACAGAAACTCGAACAGGCAACGACGGAAAGTTCGTCGCACAGTTTAAAGTTCAGGACGAAAAAGCCTACAGCGTGAATGCAACGGTAGTACGAGCAACAGTACTTCGATTCCGAAGTCCGTTTAGCAACACCGCACAGACAACGTTTGATAAAACTCCTCCGCAGGTTGTGATTTCAAAGCCAACAACTCAAGTCAATACAGGAACATATACTTTGACAGGTCGTGTTAGCGAAAG